>CAZVPF010000046.1:0-19563 GCA_964628195.1 uncultured Pirellulales bacterium
CTACAATAAGCCGCCATTCGGCATTCGGGCAGTTCTCAAGTATCTTATGGGCCATATCAGCGGTTACGAAAAAGAATTTGTTTTTATTGGCCCGGACTGCAACCGGCTGTTTCATAAACGGGTTCTTCTCGATTATTCCCGCCTCGATCGCTCCGTGACAGAATTGCCGGGCAAGCCCTATGCACCGCCGGGCTGTATTCTCGTTCAGCTTCACAACCGTCTTGAGATATATCTTGAAGTCCTTGCCGCTCTGGATCGTGAGTTCGTCCAGGTATTCATTCGGGAAAAACGCTGCCAGCTTATCAGCGGTATTTCTCATACGCCGCCTGGTGACCGCCTTTACGTCTTTCCGCCGCTCGATGTAATGATCTACCCATCCCGACACTTTCCAGCGGTTAGCGTCCGGCCTTTCCGCTGCAAGCCCCAGCTTCTCAAGCCGTTTCCTAAGACCGTCCGGGACACCCTCAAGCCATTCCGCCGTTGCTGCCGACAAGCCGCCCCCTGTGCTGTGCCTGATAAGTTCCTCGATGTGGTTCTGTGCATTAATGGCCTGCTTCTTCGATAAGCGGCCAAGGCGTATCTTCGGCCTGCTCTCTGCCTCATTCGGTGAAAGCTGGACTGTCCAGCGGTTACCTTTTTGCCCCTGTGTTTTGATTAGACTTGCCATTTTTCTGCCCTTTTTTTGTGAGTTCATAGCCGAAATAATTCAATAACGCTTCGGCTGTTTTGTTAGCTAAATCATAATCGCCGGTGCTGTTTTTTAACCGGCTCAAAACTGCATTATCTATGCCCGTATCTTTTGAAACCCGATACATGCTTTTGTCTGTCCTGTGCAGTTCTTTTCGGATTGTTTTTAGCATATTCATAGTATTACCTTACCTGTATATATGTTTCATGTCAAATAAAAAACATAAACCATTTTTTTAAATGTATGTAAAGTCGCATATTTTTTTTATGCAAGCGACCGCTGCGCGGGATTTCCTAACCCGCAGGGGGGTATTTGCCAGGAAGGACCCGAAGTATAAAGCATTGTAAAATATGAACTTACAGAAAAAGCGTGTTTTGGGGTATAGACTGCAATATTTTCCGCGTCTTATCATAAAGTCATATTTTACATGGGTTTACAAAACATCTCTTTGTCTTGGTTAATAATGGGGGGACAGGGCAACGCACCCGGCCCCCCCCTCAACAAGGAGATACATGAGACTTATACGCTGCTTCCCACCTGGGCAATATCTATTTCGGGTAATTCATCGTCGCTGTCTTCCTCGTCTTCGTCGTCACCCGGTTCCTCTGCCGCTTCAATGGTTTGTTTGTCCGGTTTGGGGGCCAGCCTTTCAATAAATTCCGCAAGCGAACCATCGACATATTTCCCCCCCATATACCGGCGCTCGGGATAAGTCTCATTCCATCGCCCGGCTGGTTTTTCCCCGCCGAGATGTGCAGCGGCTTCACGCCTGAAAACATCAAGGACCTGCAAGCAGCCTATTAACTCTTTAGCCTGCTCGATACATTCCGATGTAAGCTGATTGTATATTTCATCAAGTTCCGCAAGAATGGCCTTAGATTTTTCTCGTATCAAGTTTTCTTTCTGCTCTCTGATCACACTTAAAGCATTTACTGCGAGTCCCCTTTTGTGGTCCTTAGCGCATATTTCCCCGGAATAATCCCGAATATGCGAAACTTCGTCCAGGTCCCCCCGCCTGACCGTTTCTTCGAGCAGCTTTTCATCGGCGCCGACCCTTTCAAGTTCAAGCTGCTTGATTTGCTCATCAATAAGTGAAATTTGTCTTTTCAGGTTCAGTTCTTTTTCCGCAAGTGCTTTGTATTCCGGCAATTCGGTTACATACGGAATTTCTTCAAGTTTTTTGGCTGTTTGTTGCATTTTAAATCCTTTCAAAAAAAGTTATTATTTTGTGATAAGCCCATATTCATAAAGCGTTAAACTTTCGCTGTTAAACTCACAAGCCAGGCTCATGCCGTGCCCCCTGCTGTTCCTCGCTTTCAAAACATGCAGGGTCCTATTGTGCTGCTGTTCATCTGTCCCGCAAGCCATACGAACCTTGCTTGATTTCGGCCTATGGTTTTCCAGCCATAGGATTGTTTGTGAAAAACGTGCATAAGCCGCTGAACCGGCAAGGCTTGTCATGTCCGGCAGGCTCATGGTTTTACTCGGATGTGTGACCAAAACAACCGAACACCCGTACCCAGTGGCTGTCCTTTTGATTTGCTGCAAAAAGAAGTTGTCTTCAATCCAGGGCTTAGGGTTTTGTGCTGCCGCTGTTACCGGGTCGATACATATTACCCTATACCCCCTTTCCGCTCGTTCCTGGACCCATTCTGCGAGCTGTTCAAGGGTAAGCTGTATATCCGGGCAGGCCCACAAACAGCGGCCCATCTTTTCAAGAAATTCCTCATTTTCGGAATATATCCGCCTTGCCTCGTGCGGGTTCGCCCTGATCCAGTCCGGGTCTGTAAACTCCGCCTGCCCTGACCGCTGGGCTATGGCCCGCATAAGGTGAAAGTCTCGATCTTCTTCAAGCTCGAAAATACAAGCCCTGGTCCCGCTTTCTAGCCATTTGGACAGGGCCTGCAAAACCATAAAGGATTTTGACGCGCCCGGGCTGCCGCAAATTAACGTTACAGTCCCCGGCATTAGTGCTTTTGTCAGGCTCGATGTAGTTACCCAGGGCAACGGGACCGCTTCAAGTTTCCCGCTTATTATCGCCTCTAACCTGTCTGAAACCCCGGCTGCTATTCCCTTAGGCTTTGCCCCCTGCAAAACGTTGTAAAGCTCTGTGCGGATCTCAAGCCCCGCTGTTTTAGCTTGCTCTATAAAGTCCGCCGCGTCTTCTTTTTGCAGCAAGTCAAGGTCCGCTGGTTCAATCGCTGAAATTCTCGGTGCGGGTTCGAGCTTTTCAAGTATTTCCTCGACTTGTTTCATGTGCTTTCGACCTGCTTTGTCATTATCAGGCCACAAAATAAGGTTTTTCCCCGCAAGCGGCTGCCAGTCCGCATGACCGGCCTTGCCTGCTCCGCCCGGTGATGTTGTCGCTGTAATTCCCTGTTCGTGAAGTGCATGGACACACTTTTCCCCCTCTACGATAACGACCGTATCCGCTGCCCGTATCCTGACCCGGTTATAAACAGGCCAGGGCTTTTCCGGGCCTTTCATCTCGAAACCCCCGGCCCCGCATGGACGGGCCTGCCGAAATGTTTTGCCGCTCGGGGTCTGGGCACGCAAGACGATCATGTCGGGCTTGTTTGTGTCCGGATTTGTGTAAAGGTAAACCGCTTCTGTCCCGGGTAAAGCGGCTTTGAGTTCTTCAATGGTTTTGAATGTTTTTGCCAGTCGTTCGGTGCTGCTTTTTTGTCCGCCGTATTTCGGCCCAGGTCCGCCGCTGTGGGCTTTTAATACCTGCTCGATGGTTTTACCCTCGTTCCGTGCGATAACGTCAAATACTGAACCAGAGGCCCCGCACGATTGACATTTGAACCGCCAGTGCCCGGCTTCGGTCATGTAAATGCCCGCTGACGGTTTGTGATCCTCGTGAAACGGACATCTAAAATACTTGCCCCTGAATTCCGCCCCTGCCCGCTCAAGCTCGGAAATTAAATACGACCTGTCCCGCTTTTTGGTTTCGGCCTCGCTCATGCAAGCCCCGCTTCCTGAAGTATTGCTTCGGCCTGCTGTGCTGTCGGTGCATTATCCTGTATGAATTTATCGAAAAAAGCCGCTTCCCGCCCGCTGTCAAACCGTCCAGGCTGATTTTTGCTCTCGATCGCCGCCGGTCCGCACCTGGATAACCACCCGTTCAAAAATTTCGGCATTCCCCGTTTTGTTTTCCGCCTTTTCGGATTGTCGATCAGCCACTGCCCGGCCTTGCGTAGTTCAGCCCCGATGTCCTTGCCCGGATATGTCCTGCGGTACTGGTCAAGTTTGGCCTGAGGCAATTGCCAGTGCTCACATGTCTTCAAAACGAACACGAAATTTGTTGTTGTAGTCTGGTTAAATAAGTCTGTCTGGTTCGGGTCCGAGCTTCGGACCGCTTCCGGTCCGGGCTTCGGACCGCCGCCGGTCTGGGTTTCGGACCGGTCCGGTTCTGCAGCCGGTAGGATTTCCGGACCGCTTTTATAATGGTTGGATTTGCCATTGCCCCGGCGTTCGACGTTTAACATTCCCTTTGCTTCAAGCCGTCTTATCGAATTGCAAATGGTATCCCCCGCAAGCCCTGTTTTCCGTGCAAGGCTTCTTTTGCCAGGCCAGGCTGCGCCATTACTGCCGATGTGATCGAGTATGACCGCGTAGATAATTTTATCTGTCGCGCGCAGGTCCCGCCGTGCAGCTAATCCCTGCGACAATTTATAAAAACGTTCTTTCATTTTTTGTTGCTGCCTTTTGGGGTCCGGGAATATTCTGCAAATACCGCCTGACAACCAGGCCCAGCGGTTCGGGCTGCCGAAGACGCAGGGCCTGCTTTATCGCCGCCTGCCGAAGACGCAGGGCCTGATTTGCGGTCCGGAATTCGTTTTCTGTTTTGGCCCGCATTAAGCAAGGTCCTGCGGCTTGCAAGCCAGAATAAAATCCGCAAGGTCCTCGATGTCATACCGGACAGACCGCCCCAGCCGGACCGCCGGTAACTTGCCCTCTTTGGTCAAGCTGTATAAAGTTCGCTCCGAGATTGCCAGCTGTGCAGCAGCTTCTTTGGGTTTGAGTAGTTTTGTGCCTGTTTCCATTTTTTACGCCTTTCAAAAGAAAAAGATAACTGTTTACCTATAGGCGCGCAGTTGCAGAAAAGAGGCATATTTTTTCTTTGCGGGAACTCGTAACGCTTTGCGGGGAAAAGGCTTAAAATTCTTAAAAATTTTTATTGCATTGCAGTTGCAATAAGTTTGCAATAAGCATTAAATGCCGTTAATCTATGCCGTCAACATCGGATGTGCCATCTTCTTGCTTCGTTCTGAGTCCGGGTCTGGGGGTTCCCGTGTTTATTGCTATAGCTTCTTTCCAGCCAGGATTTCGGCATACAGTGGACGCACTAAGCCCTAATTCTTTGCCTATGCTTTCGCAGGTAAGGCCTGGGTTTTCTGTTTTCATCTTGCATATCTGGAGTGTTCGTTCCTGTTTGCGGTCAAACTGTGGGCTTTGTTTCGCTTGCTCCTGTTTTTTATGCGACGGAATGACGAACTGGGCGGAAAGTTCGTGCTTAATGACCGAAATTTTTTCCGCCAACTGCCTGAAGTCCTCTTTGTAACAGTCACATATACCGTTGATTGTTCCCCAATTGTCATTACCTCGCTTCTTCTGTGATTGAAGCAAATCGGAAGCGTAATATGATTTTTCTTCAATAGCCGAAAGAAGTGATACTGTTTCTCGCAAAAGCCCGATACCATCTCCGGTTTTGTTATTTTTTATGTAGGATATTAATTCCCTACTTTTGTTATTAATGGCCTTTAAGTCTTCAATATGACGGTCAAAACCTTTTTTGCCCGTTACAGTCCAAACGGTCCAGGCTCCCATTTGACCGCTTAGATATTCAAGTTCACCAAAAAGGTTTTCCATCGTCTGTCCTTTCTCTTGGGCTGCCCAGGGCCAAAAACCGGAGGACAGACAGACCGGCCCCGGCCCCGAACACTCGCCGTCCGTCGACGGCTGCCCATTATTGAATTGCCAAAAACATATTTGATTTTACAGCGGTTTTGCACGCCCGCAAGCGGTAAAGCCGCTAAAGCCGCTTTCAACTAACAAAATAACCTGCCCTTTTTGCGCTAACCGTATATTTTTCAACAACTTAACAGGTGATTTTTAACCTCTGAAAACTTCGTGAAAGCCCTTTCCCCGCCACCGGGCAAAAGAACAGACAAGGCCCACTTTCCCGGTTTGGCTCCATTCTCAACGGAAAAGCAAGCGTCAACCATGTTTTTGAGCAGCTTCTTTGCCTTTTCACCTTGGGTATCCCCCCGCCGGATAAAAGCTGCAATTACCTTTATTGCTTCAGACGGCATTTCCTGGAGTTTGCTGCATGAGTTCGCAATGATCTGGTCCGACTTCTTTTGTTGGCACATAACTAAACACCTTTCACCAATTAAACATTAACTATCTACCAGCGGCCCGTTGCCGCTTTGGGTCTGGATTATCCCCCCTCGATGATTTTGATTATCCGCTGTTTCTGCTCTGTCGACAGGCTCGGCCATGCCTCGATGATCTTCTGCAATTCCGGGCATTTTGTCGTTTCGTGCACCGGATCATGCACCCTTTTGCTTTGGGGGGTGTTTGGGGTGTTGGCTGTAAACCCTTTGTTTTTATGACCTTGTGACGATTTTTCAGAAAAAAGTTCGAGTCCAGCCCGGCCCATTTTTTTATACCTTTCCGGAGACAGACAATTTTTCAAATCCCTCACAATATTCTAATTATTGGACCGATATGGTTTATCGAAAAGAGTATGCGCTGAAACCTGGCAGCAATGGTAGACCGGCTGAATGAGCTAAACCAGCAGGGACTGACCACTATCTTTGCAATCTACGACAGCGGTCCGGCCGCCAGTACATGACCACAATTGAGTTAAAAGACGGCAAAATAGCCTAATAAAAAAAACTAATCTTCTTGCATATCCCTCTCTTTGTGCTAATATTTATATCTACAGGCGGGGAGAAAACCGCCTAATGTAAAAGCATCGGAACCTTAATAGAGGAGGAAAAATGCTAATACCGGTCAGTCTTGATGTCCCGTTCGACAGAAAACCATTTGTCAACTGGCTTCTTATCGCCAGTATAGTCGGTGCGTTCATCCTCGAAATCTCGGCTGCTATGGAAGGGGGTGCCGAAGCCATAAAACCCTACCTGCTGGACAGCTGGTCTCTCAAGCAGATGTTAACCTCCATGTGGATGCACGGTGATTTGTTCCACCTGCTGGGCAATATGCTTTTCCTCTGGCTTTTCGGCAACGCGATATGCGCAAAAATGGGCAACCTGATGTACCTGCCGACATACCTGATCGTCGGCATCGTCGGCGGCATCTCGCATCTTATTACTTCCGATGTGCCGGTTCTCGGGGCAAGCGGGGCGATAAACGGCATTGTGGGCATGTACCTTATTATGTACCCGGTAAACGACATCACATGCTTTTACTGGTTCGGTATAATATGCCGCGGCACCTTTACAGTCTCGGGGTACTGGATGATACTGCTGTGGTTCGGTTTCGATATACTTGGACTTACAATGGGCGGCGGCAACGTCGCATACGCGGCTCATGTAGGCGGCTTTATCTCCGGTGTTGCGATAGCCATTGTGCTGCTGAAGACCAGGGTCATCGAGATGGACCCTCGCTTCGAAACGTCCATATTCGACCTTATAGCCGCCCGCGGCAATGACAACACCTCCGCAGGCAGAAGAAACAATTATTACGACTATGAAGCGGCAAGGAACACGGTAACTCCATCCGCTGACACCGACCCCCTGCCCTTCGCCGGTGGTGACCAGTTATCCATCGCAACAGCGGCACCGCCGCCTGACCCAAATCCGGATCTCAGCGACGACGACTTTTTCCAGTCAGCCGCGCCCGCCGCTGCTGTTGCGACGCCTCTCCCTGAGCCTAAGCCGGAGGTGATACGCTTTAGATGTCACTGCGGCCAGAAAATTAAAGTACCCTTAAAATACTCCGGCAAAACAGGTAAATGTCCCGGCTGCAAGGGCAGGGTAAAAATTCCGGTGGTATAAAGTTTTCCTGTCGGTTAAACTAAGTTGTAGTATTCAACTTTGTCATAAGGAAAAATGGGGCAGATATGGATTATCGAAAAGAGTATGTTGTAAAGCCCGGCGGCAAGGTCGATCTGCCAAAGTTCGACACGGGCAAAACAAAGGGCGTCAAGGACAAGTCCCAGGGCAAGGAAATACTGCGGGAAAACTGCAAGAGGCTTGACGAGCTTCAATACCTGCTCTATGCCGAGAACAAGCGGTCGCTGCTGGTGGTGCTCCAGGCGATGGACGCCGGCGGCAAGGACGGCACTATCCGCCACGTTTTCGGGCCGATCAACCCGCAGGGCTGCAAAGTCACCAGCTTCAAGGCCCCTACCGCCCAGGAGCTCGAACACGACTTCCTCTGGCGGATACACAGGCACACGCCGCGAAAAGGCGAGATCGCCGTGTTCAACCGCTCGCATTACGAGGATGTGCTGGTCGTCAGCGTGCACAATCTCGTGCCCGAAAAGGTATGGTCCAAACGCTTCGAGCAGATAAACTGTTTCGAGCGAACGCTTTCACAGCAGAACGTGCACATCCTCAAATTCTTCCTGCACATCAGCAAAGACGAGCAGCTCGAAAGATTCCGCGCCCGTGTCGAGAACGAAAACAAGCACTGGAAAATCAGCCCCGCCGACTTCGAGCAGCGAAAATACTGGGACGATTATATGCTCGCCTTCGAGCGCGTGCTGAACAAATGCAGCACCGAACAGGCCCCGTGGTACATTGTTCCCGCAGACCACAAGTGGTACCGCAACGTCGTCGTCTCCTCAATACTGCTCGAGACACTCGAAGGGCTCGATATGAAGTTTCCCGAACCGGCCTGCGACGTGTCAAAAATCAAGCTGGAGTAGAAGGTTTTGCAAAAAACTCGGCATGGGGGTTGATATTTTTTTCGCTCATGTTAAGATACCTTTTCGACGATTATTTGAAAAGTTAAGAGCATTCTGCACCTTGTGTCACAAATTTATGGTGCAGATTTATCCGGAAAATTAAAGCTCTGTAGACAAATGAGTTACAAACGAAATATTTTTCGGAGGAGTGACCGAGCGGCTTAAGGTGGCGGTCTTGAAAACCGTTGTACGGCAACGTACCGGGGGTTCGAATCCCTCCTCCTCCGTTTTAATTTTATAGATTATATCGTTGTTGTATATCCGAAAATGCAAAAAAAACACTCACCTGCTTTGCGTATCAAATCCAGCCTTTTTCGTCTCCTGTCAAAGCTGAAGTATTTTGGCTTTTCGAGATACTGCTGTATCTGCCAATCCAGTGTGAGAACTTTTCTGCCGCATGGTGTTGTTAAAAAACGCCCCGATGCCCGGTGCCCTGTGTGCGGCAGTCTTGAACGTCACAGGTTTGACTGGTATTTTTTGACGAATAGTACGAACCTGCTGGAACCATCAAAAAAAGTCCTGCTTCATTTTGCACCTGAAAAGGAATTTTATAGGAAATTCTATAAACTTAAAAATATTGACTACATTACCTCTGATCTTAACAGGTCCAATGTAAGGGTCAATGCAGATATTTGTGATCTGCCATTCGAAGATAACAGCATTGATATAATATATTGCAGCCATGTTCTTGAACATGTTCCCGATGATATTAAGGGTTTACATGAACTTTACCGTATCCTGAAAGATCAAGGTTGGGGACTCATTCAGGTTCCAGTTGTCACTGAAAAAACTTATGAAGATGGTTCTATCGTTGACCCACAAAAAAGAAAAGAGGTTTTCGGACATCAAGATCATGTTAGGAACTACGGCTGGGACTTTGAAGAGCGATTAAGACAATGCGGATTCGATGTCAGGATATACAAGCCTTCTGACCTGCTTAGTGAAAAACAGGTGACTAAACTTGGAATGCATAACTGTGTGATATTTTATTGCACAAAAAAAGGGTCGAAAGAATTAACTTCCGACCCTGAATAATTTTTTTAAACTTTTTATTCATACCAAGGCATCTGCCACATCCAGTTTTTGGCGAATTCGGCAAAGTCGGCTATATCAATGGTCCCGTCCTGGTTGTCGTCGTATTTGTTGGGCCAGGGCGAAGGCGACTTGCTCGCATAAGCCGTACCGCCGTAGGCGCCCATATTTACATAACCCCCGTTTGGTCTCGGCTCTGCCATAGGGTTGATATTCCTGTTGCCCTTATCTATACAGGGGCTTGTCTGCTCGTCAACTTCCCATTTAATACCCTTGGAGGTGTAGTAAATTCCCAAATCATCAATTGAAAAATATACTTCACTTTCATTTGGCTGAACATAAAAATGACGTAAATACCCATTGTGAATTCCAGGAACTTCTATTTTTTCAACATTTCCAAATGATGACTGTGTGTTTGGCCTAACAGCTTTATAAATATTTTTGTCAATATCAGCACCTCTATCTTTGGAAATAAAATAAAGAGTCAAACCGTCTGGCATAACGCAGGGAGCCTCGTCACTTGTAGAAAGATCAAGCTCACTTAAGTTAACGATATTTGAAAATACTTCATTTACATCATATCTGGTTGCCATCCAGATATCTTTACCGCTTTCGCTGCCCGGCCTGTCATCCTGCCAGAATATTGCAAGTTCGTCTTCAGTTAGAGAGGGAAATGCCCCAGTTGCCGGACCGTATTGCAGTTCGGGATAACTTTCAACCGGTGTCCAGGGTGACTGGAGGTCAGGCCTCTGCGCCATCCGGAATACACCCCCGTTGGAAATAGTATACTCACTATAATAAAGTCTAAGCCCGTCCGCACTTAGCCACGGGTGAATGATATAACCGTCATTTTCGGCTGTAATAAGTTCGGTCAATTTCCGCTCGTTGCCAAAAGGCTGGTCGACACTTTCACGTGTCGAGACAAATATTCTGCCGTAACCGTCGTCCGGGTCGTTACGATTGTAGTATATCTCCAGGCCGTCCCTCGAAACAGAGGGCGAATTTGCCTTCTTGTACTGGGTGTTAAGCTGCTCAAGAAGCTCAGGGTCCGACCAATCATAGGGATCACTGTTTGAAATCCGTCCAGCCTGGCTTTGCAGAAAATAATTATCATTATAAGGGTCAACGAACAGCGGGTCTTCTGAAATATTGCCGGTGCCGGATACCACGCGTTCAATACAACTGTGAAAAGCGCCGGCATCTTCAATATCGCTTTCGCTGTTGTACCAGAAAATACAGTTATGGATAAACGGATCGCTCTGCCCCCAGCAGTCCACGCCCTTCTGGTTGCCCACTATCGTAAGGAACTCAAGTTTCGGCGTTGAGTTGTAACATGAAACCGCGGTATTGCAGTTTGTAATTATAAAGTTTTTAATTGAAGCCCCGGACCCCTCACCCGAAAAGAACAGCACGCCGAAACCCCCGCCGCCATCAATAGTCGCCGGCTTAGCTGCGCTTGCCACCGAAATTTCCTTGCCTGAAAAATCTATTTCCTCGTAATACGTTCCGGGCCAAACGAGAACCTGGTCGCCGTTTGCCGCAATGTCGATCGCTGCCTGGATACTCGCCTTGGCTGTTTCCGGAGAAAGCCCGTCATTGGTGTCGTCACCGCCCGCGATATCCACATGAAGCTCAACCGCAAAGCAGTTAAAAGAGAAAACCAGTGCCGCAAAAAACATAACAAAACCCATCCGTAATCTTTCCATTTTCCATCTCCTTATTAAATATGGGGTTGTCAAAGTCTGCCGAGCCTCCTCAACAGATAAAAATAATTTTATAAATATGATAAACCAGCGGATAGAATTTGTCAACAACTTTTTGAATTTTTTGCTTATTTTTACAGCTTTTTGCGGATAATACTCATAGATATTGAATAGTTCACCCCGCTGTATTGACCGGGCGGCGGTAAATTGATATGATGGGTTTGAATGTAACCGACAAGGCAAAAGCACAAAGGTCAGGACGACGAAAATGGCAGATAAAGGATTTACACACCTTCACTTACATACGCAGTATTCACTGCTCGACGGCGCTATCAACCTGAAAAAGCTGTTCGGGCGGTGCAAAGAGCTCGGCATGGACAGCGTGGCGATAACCGACCACGGCAATATGTTCGGGGCCGTTGACTTCTACACCGCTGCAATTGACGCGGAAGTCAAGCCCATCCTGGGCATAGAGGCCTATATCGCCCCCGGCAGCAGGCACGACCGCAACAAGTCGAGCATTAAGGAGGCAAGCTTTCACCTGGTCCTTCTCGCCGAGAATAATACCGGCTATCAAAACCTGCTGAAACTTGCCAGTGTTGGCTATACCGAGGGGTTTTATTACCGGCCGCGAATAGACAAGGAAGTGCTGCGGGAATTTAACGAGGGGATTATCTGCACGAGTGCGTGTATCGCAGGTGAGGTGCCTTCGCTGCTTGTTAAAGGCGACCGCGAGGCGGCGAAGCAGTCCGTGCAAAGCTATCTCGACATATTCGGCCCGGAGAGGTACTTTATCGAGGTCCAGCAGCATGAGCTTGAGGACAACGATGTCGAGGTGCGGGACGACCTGATCTCGCTGGCGAAAGAAATGGGCGTGGGGATGATAGTTACAAACGACGTGCATTTCCTTAACGAGCAGGACTACGAAGCGCATGATGCGCTTTGCTGTATCAATACCGGCAAAAAGGTAAACGAGCCTTCTCGAATGATGTACCCCAAAGACGTGTTCCTCAAAAGCCCGGCGCAGATGCGGGAGATGTTCGCCGATATCGAAGAGGCCTGCGATAATACACTCGCGATCGCCGAACGCTGCAACGTCGAGCTTGACCTTAAAAGTCAGCATGCGCCAAACTACACCCCCGCAGACGGCAGCAAGCCCGAACAGTTCCTCACAAACTTGGTAATGAAAGGCGCCAAAGAAAGATACGGTAAGATAACCCCGGAAATTAAGGAGCGTATCGACCGGGAGCTTGAGGTTATCGAGGGTAAGGGCTTTTCGAGCTATTTTCTTATCGTCTGGGACTTCTGCAATTTCGCATGGGAGAATAATATTCCCGTCGGCGCAAGGGGAAGCGCGGTAGGCACGGTGGTTGGGTACTGCCTGGGAATATGCAATATCGACCCGATCAGGTATGACCTGCTCTTCGAGAGGTTTATGGACCCTGCAAGGAACGAGATGCCCGATATCGATATCGACATATGCCAGGACGGGCGGGCGAAGGTGCTCGAATACGTTCGCAAAAAGTACGGGCAGATCGCACAGATAATCACATTCGGAACAATGAAGGCCCGCGCTGTTATTCGCGATGTTTGCAGGGTGCTTGATGTTCCGCTAAGCGAAGCGGACCGCCTGGCAAAGCTTGTGCCGGCAGAGCTGGGAATGACGCTTGACAAGGCGCTTGAGGTTGAGCCGGACCTGAAAAAAAGCTACGACAGTGACGATCAGACCCGCAAGGTGATCGAGATCGGTAAAAGGCTCGAAGGGCTTACCCGCCATGTATCGGTGCACGCCTGCGGTGTCGTCATTGCCGACGAGCCGTTGACCAACTTTCTGCCGCTTTATAAAGCTTCCGGTTCGGATGACCTCATAACCCAGTTTGAGGGGCCGGTTTGCGACAAGATAGGCCTGCTTAAAATGGACTTTCTTGGCCTGCGGACGCTGAGTATTATCGAACGGGCGGTGCAGCTTGTCGAGGCGATACACAATAAAAAGGTCGAGATAAACAACATAGACCTTACCGATCAGGATGTGCTTGGCGGTGTGTTCGGCGCGGGCAAAACAAAGGGCGTCTTTCAGTTTGAATCGGGCGGCATGGCTGATCTGCTTATGAAGCTAAAGCCCGACCGCTTTGAGGACCTCATTGCCGCGAACGCACTCTACAGGCCAGGGCCTATGGCCCTTATACCCGATTATATCGACCGCAAGCACGGTGCGAAGTGGGACGTACCGCACGAGATCATGCGTGAGGTCCTTGAGGAAACATTCGGCATCATGGTCTACCAGGAACAGGTGATGCGGATATGCAACCGGCTCGGCGACATCCCCCTGCGGGAGGCATATACGCTTATTAAGGCGATAAGCAAGAAGAAGCTCAAGCTCATCGCGAAAGAGAAAAAACGTTTCATTGAGGGCAGCGTCAAAAAGGGCCTCAAAAAACAGCAGGCCGAAGAAATATTCGAGCTGATCCAGCGATTCGCAGGCTACGGTTTTAATAAAAGTCACGCCACTCGGTATTCTTACATAGCGTTCCAGACAGCGTACCTCAAGCACTATTACCCGGTCGAGTTTATGGCTGCGCTGCTCACCTATGAAATGGGCAACAGCGACAAGGTCGTCGAGTACATCGAGGAATGCAAGGCGATGGGCATTGAGGTGCTCGGCCCGGATGTCAATGAAAGCTTCTCGGACTTCACCGTCGTTTACAACCAGGAGCATGAGCATAAAACGGATTCGGCTGTGATAAGGTTCGGCCTGGCCGCGGTCAAGGGAGTGGGGGTTCGAGCCGTCGAAAGAATTATCGAGGCCCGTGAGCGTGTGGGCAGGTTCAAGGGTCTTTACCACTTTTGTGAAAACGTAGACCTTCGCGCGGTCAATAAGCAGGTGATCGATGCGCTCATAAAGGCAGGCTCGTTCGACAACCTCGGCGGCTCGCGAGCACAGATGTGGACAGCCATGGAAAAGGCGATGGAAGTCGGATCGTCAATGCAGTCAGACCTCCAGTCTGGGCAGTTGAACTTTTTCGGCGAAGGCGGCTTCGGCGGCAAAGCAAAAGAAAAGGAGCGAGAGCAGCTGCCAAACGTCGACCCCTGGCCCGAAATGCAGATGCTCAACTACGAAAAGCAGGTACTCGGGTTTTATGTATCGATGAACCCGCTGAGCAAATTTGCCGAGCAGATCCAGACTTACACAAACTGTCACACCAGCGAGCTTGTCGGCCGTAGTGACGGCAGTGAAGTCGTAGTCGGCGGCATGGTCAAAAAGATCCGCCAGATGGTAACTAAAAACGGCAAGAACGCCGGGGCGAAAATGGCGGTCTTCACCCTCGAGGACCTCCAGGGCGTGTGCGAAGTTGTAATGTTCCCGCGAACTCTCGAACAATTCAGTGAACTGCTGGACGTAGACAGGATAGTCTTCGTCCGCGGAAAAGTAGATACAAGCAGGGAGCTTCCAAATGTTATATGCGAAGAACTTATCAGCCATGAGGAGGTAGGTGATAAACTCGCGGCAAATGTCTGGGTTAAGATCGACCACGAATGGATAACTGAGGACAAGGTCGCAAAACTCCGCAGCGTATGCATGCACAACCGCGGAAAAAGCCCTGTCAATATTATCACCACCACGCCTGCGGGGTATAGAATATGCGCGGTGGTAAACGGCGGGCTTAAAGTCAAGGCAGGCGTCGAATTCAAGAAACAGCTTGAAGCCGTAGTGGGAAACGGCAGGGTCGAGTTTCGCCGCAAAACTGTTTAAGCGCAGAGTGGTTCGTTTTGATTAGAAATCACAAAAAAACCCCCGCTGTGCGGGGGCTTTGTTTATTGCTGTATACTGCATTGAAGCCAAATCGAAGAAGTTACTCTTCTTCCTGCTCCTTTGCATGCTGTGCGACGATCTGCTGCTGAACGTTCGGCGGAACAGGTTCGTAATGACTCAGCTCCATCGAGTAGCTGCCCTGGCCGCCGGTTACCGATTTCAACTGGCTGTTGTACTGCATAACTTCCGACAGAGGCACCTGCGCCTTTATCACGACCATATTGCCGGGAAGCATATCCTGGCCCGAGACCCTTCCGCGTCTTGAGGACAGGTCGCCTGTGATGTCGCCCATATAATCCGCCGGCACGGTGATCTCCATATCAACGAACGGTTCGAGCAGTGCGGGCTTGGCCTTTTTAATCGCATCGATAAATGCGCCCTTGCCTGCGGCCCTGAAGGCTACTTCCTTCGAGTCAACCGGGTGATACTTTCCGTCATAGATGCTGACCTTGACGTCCTGCATCGGGTATCCGGCCACAACGCCGGTATCCATCACATCGTTAATGCCCTTGACTATCGCCGGCTCATACTGGCTTGGGATCGAGCCGCCAAATATATCCCAGCTATGCTGCATGGGTGGGTCACTGTCACGCTCAGCAGGTTCAACCTTGAGATAAACCTCGCCAAACTGCCCGGCGCCGCCGGACTGCTTCTTGTGACGGTAGTGGCCTTCGGCCTTGCCGGTAATGGTCTCTTTATACGGTATCTTCGGAGGCTTGGTAACGACCGAAACTTTGTAACGCGTTTCCATCTTGTTCAGCATAACCCGAAGATGTATATCGCCCAGGCCGCTTATAACAAGCTCTTTCGTCTGCGGGTCGTGCGAAGTCGTAAAGCACATATCCTCGTCGCAGAGCTTGTCGAGTGCCCCGCTGATTTTCGACTCATCCCCCCTGCTCGCCGGTTCCAGTGCAAGTGAGAACATCGGGCGCGGGAAAACCGGCATCTTAAATTTGCCCTTAAAATCACCTTCGTGTATCAGGTCACCTACATGAAGCTCTTCAACCTTTGCAAGGGTCACAATATCGCCGGCAACCCCCGCATCGATATCCGTATGCTCTCCGCCTTGCAGACGCATCGGCGTGGGCACCCGGATGGGTTTTTTCTCATCGTTGGGAATTACCTGGGAGCTGGATGAAAGCTTGCCGCTTACGACTTTGATGGTCGAGTATTTCATATTTGATTTGGGATCGAACGCAACCCTGAAAACAAAACCCGCAAGCGGTCCGTTAGGGTCGACTTTTACCGGAGTTTCGTTCTCACCTTCAACAAGCACCGGAGCCGGGGCGTTGTCCGGCGAAGGGACACAGTCGACAACAAGGTCCAATAGCTCCTTTATGCCGACCTGATTTTTTGCGTCCGTGAAAACGACCGGTATTACATTGCCCGAAACCATCGCCTTTACGAAAACTTCGGCAACTTTTTCCTTGCTTACCTCTTCTCCGCCGAGATATGCTTCCATAAGGTCATCATCGGCTTCGATAATATTTTCAAGTATCTCAGTATGTGCATCTGCAACGCTCATTACAGACGAATCGCCCTGATCGTTCGATATGCAGTCAATAACCGAACTATTGTCCTCCGAGGGCAGATTAGCACATCTGCACTCGCTGCCGAACGTTTCCTGTATCGCAGCAAGCAATGCCGGCAGATCTATGTTATCCGAATCCATCTTGTTGATAACTATCATCTTTGCCTTGTTGTTATTTGCGGCGGCCTTGAACATTTTTCGCGTGTTGACCTCGATCCCCGCAGCGGCATTTATCACTATTAACGCAGCCTCGGCACCGGCAATGCACTGAAGGGCCGCACCGGTGAAGTCGGGGTACCCCGGGGTGTCAAGGATATTGATCAGTCTGCCCTTGTGCTCGGCATTTAGAACGGAAGAATATATTGAATGCTGCCGAGACTTTTCTTCGTCGTCAAAATCACTGACTGTAGTTCCGTCATCAACGCCGCCAAGCCTGTTGGTGGCCCCGGATTTGTTGAGCATAGCTTCGGCGATCGAAGTCTTGCCGCTACCGGCATGGCCGAGTAACACGATGTTACGTATATCACTTGTCTTTGCCACTGTAATACCTCCTGTTACATATTCTATTTTCCAACCGTATAAACAGGAAATACTAAGAGATTTGCACTGAACTGGCAAACATTTTTTTAAAGCTTTTTCGCAGCTTCTATTTGTCCTGATAATAACCCGCGGAACATTGACATTACTGAAACCTGAACAAAAGAGATTTTCGGGGCCCATTAACACTTTATTTAAAACTTCTTCAGTAATTCAAAGGGGAAACCTCCGGAAAACCTGATTTCAATACTGAAAACCCCCTGATAATTCTTATGATATTACACTTTCTATTTTGGTAAAGGCCATATCCGTATATGAACCTATATCTCCAATAATGCCCTGTAATGAGGAATAGGAGTTATTATATGAGCATAAACCTATTTAAAATCGGCATTTGTATTGACAGAAAATACTGGAATGCTATAATTCTATTATAGGTATAATTACTGACAAAAGGTTAACTCGGGTCAATTTTGAAATCATAAGGGAGTGCCGTTTTTTCGCGTTATATATTGTAGTCAAACTAAGTCTTTTTTGTTTTTATGTCTAAGTCAAAGTGCTTTATTGCAATTATAAAGCAGTAAAGCGGCTGGCAAAATCAGGGAAAGCAGCCTATGAATAAAGGCGGGGAAAACTTTAATGAAAACACAGACCACACTATTAGCACAACGGCTCTGCATATCTTAAACTCCTTATACGAAGGGGTTCTCATATCTGACTGCAAGGGAAAAGTAGTATACACAAACCCAAAATTCGTTAAAACAGCTTTACTCGGCAGCGTGGATGTGGAAGGCAAAAATCTCACCGCCGACCAATATTTCAGTCCCTTGCAGCTGCTTCTTGAGTACTTCGACCAGGCTAAAAATACCGGCCAAGCCATTGAATTTCAATTTATCCGTCTTTTTGAAAATGGACGTGAAAAATTTGTTTCGGGCAAGTTTGAAGTTTGTAATTTCAATGGTGACATTTTTTACATTTGTGTATTGCGGGACGTCAGCACAGAGAAACGTGCCTCTGAGGCACTTTCCAAATTGAGCGGCAAGATAGAGGAAATCGCCGAAAGACGTTCCGAAAAACTGGCAAAAACAGAACGTGAAAAAGAGGCTATATTAAATGCCATGAGCGAAAACGTGGCCTTTCAGGATACTGAACACAACCTGCTGTGGGTAAATAAAGCCGCCGCAGAATGCATAGGAAAAAAACCTGAGGACCTGATAGGGAAAAAATGTTTCGCTCTCTGGCAGGGAAAGGCCGAGCCCTGTGATAATTGTCCCGTCACAAAGGCGTTTCAGACAGGAGAACCTTTTGAAGGGTCCTTGTCCACCCCGGACGGCAGTTTATGGCAGATCAAAGGCTATCCTGTCAAGGACGATGACGGCGAAATAATCGGGGCAATAGAGCTTGGAACTGATGTCACCGATAAGAAACGCGTTGAGCGTGAGCTTGAAAAGCAGAGGCTTGAATACCGCAGTCTTATCGAACAGGCGCCCGTTGGAATATTTCATACCACGATCGACGGAAAAGTCCTTATGGCCAACCCGGTTATGGTAAAAGTCCTCGGATATGAAAGCGAACTTGATTTCAAGGAGCACGTAAACGCAAGTTCTCTCGAAGATGTGCTTTTTCTGCACAAGGAAAGACGCAAAGAGTTGATACAAAAAGTTCTTTCGACCGGCGGATGGTCTATTCACGAGATAGAATACCGTAAAAAAGACGGCACACCTTTGACCGCCGAGGTGACCATCCGTGCCGTTTTTGACGAGCAGGGCAAAGTGGAATATTTTGAGGGTTTTGCCCAGGATATAACCCAGCGCAAACTTGCAGAAGAGATAAGACATCAGAGTGAAAAAAAGTTTAGAATGCTTTACAAGTATTCGCCTCTCGGATATCAATCACTCAATGTGGAAGGTAAAATTCTTGAAGTAAACCCTGCCTGGCAGAAAATAACAGGTTATGACCGGGATGAGGTAATCGGCAGGAGTTTCGGAGATTTTCTGACGGAAAAATTTAGAAATAAATTCCATCAAAGGTTTGAAAACTTCAAGCAGAAAGGATTCATTCGGGGCACCTATTTTGAAATTATCAGTAAAAGCGGCGACATTAAACCGGTTGAATTTGACGGGAACATAGAACGGGACGAAGACGGCAATTTCATCTGCACTCACTGTATGATGCAGGATATTTCTCAGAGGATGATTGAAGAAAGCCAAAAGGAGATGTTTAACTCGGTCCTGCAGGAAAAGAACAAGGAACTCGAAAGCATAATACATATAGCTTCACACGACTTGCGAACCCCCCTTGTCAATGTTAAGGGCTTCA
>CAZVPF010000047.1:0-18166 GCA_964628195.1 uncultured Pirellulales bacterium
TTGCAGTTGCACCATTCTTGACAGCCTCAAGGATTATGGACTTCTTTTTATTATAGGTTTCAATATCTGATATCAGGATGATGTCAGCATTTTTGACGGATTTCGTAACATTTTTAGAGAATCCAAGGTGGTTAACCAGGCGGGCAGAGTCGCAATTTTTATTTCCGACTATGTAAATTTGCTTGGATGAGCTTAAAGATCGTTTGGGAAAAACATCCACGAACAGGTCATAAGATGTCAATTGGGCGCCCGAATTATCCTCGATAACCGATCTGATCAGAATTTTATCTCGATTGGAAACTTCAGGGGCATTAAATTTTAAAAAACCCTGAAATTTACTGCTGCAAATCGGGATTTGAGGCTTTATTTGTCCGGAAAACAACACTTTTTCATCGTGGATGACCTGGTATTTAAATCTGGAATTTCTAAATTGTTTTAATGTATCGTTGCAAATCCAAAATTCAATTTCTATAGGTGAATTGCTGAAATATGCATATTTGTCGCTGCGAGGTGTAACTAATAAGGGCGACAGAGCTTTTCTGTAAGCGAAATATGCAGGTTTAGGCTTGCGTTTAACATCCATAACGGATTTTAACCAGCCGCCGGGAAATGCGTCAATCAACAGATGCAGGGCAAAACTGTGCATTCTTTTGTCCCGTCGAAACGCTTCTGTCATGACCTGTATGACCCATTTTTGGTGGTCCTGACTGGATTTTACCCAACCCTTCAGCGAACTTTGAGTGTCAAACCACATATAATGAAATCTGCCGGTTTGCGCACAAACAATGGAGTCCGGATCCCATGTTTGTTCATTTTTGGATGAAGGAAGCCATGCTTTAGGGTAGCATTTTCGCATAGTGTCGACGCTGTCGAGTCCTTCAGAACCGAATTCCCCGCAGCCATAGTTCCATCCGGGCTTGACAGGCTGCCAGTATCCTTTGTGAAGCTTGCCGAGGTCAATGCCATGGCCTGTATACCAGCCGGGATAACAGTGCATATCGGGCATGCCCGGCCCGGGCGGGTCGTAGTCTCCGTCCACGGCTTTTATTACACGGTCAGGATTCATCTGCCGAACAGAGATGTCCGCTGATTGAAAAAATGCTTCGAGTTCTTTTCTATCCAGGTTCCGGTGTGGTTTGCCTTGACCGTTTGGAAAAGGTTCATTAATATAGCTGTTCAATATGTTGCAGGGATGGCAGCGTACAAGTTTTTCCATTTCCTGTGCTTGCTTTACTGCTTCTTGAAACTGGTTTTTCCTCAGGCAGCCAAAAAGAGGAAGGTCGGTTTGAGTCATCATGCCCAGCATATCGCAAAAGTCATAAATTTCAGGCTGTACCGGCCTTTGAGTAAGACGCAGAAAGTTCAAATTGCATATTTTCGCGAGTAATATATCGTCCCGCAACTGATCCCAGTCTTTTTTGATCACGCATTGCTGGAGATGCCCCATAGTGTTGGCACCTCTGAGCTTGATTTGATCATTATTCAGATAGAACGCGCCCCTGGGATTTTTTTCCTCTTCCATTTGGAAACTTCGCATGCCGAAGTGCTGCTTATCAGTGTCGATGATTTTGTGCTTATCATTTAGAATTTTTACCTGGAGTTCATAAAGCCAGGGATTTTCAGGCGACCATTCTCGAAAATCAGGTATGTTGAAACTGAACTTAAAGTAATTAGGACCCCGGGCCAAAAACATATTTTGCACAGAGTTGACATCCGGTTTCGGCAAATCTCCAAGTCCTGCTATGTTAAGAGTGGAGGCTGATATCTCTTTATCTTTGAAGACGGTTTTTTTAAAGTTTCTGCCGAAGATAGAAAACTGAAACGTATACTGTTGCGGTTGCTCCAAGCCGCTGTTTACTTCAAGCCATGCTTCGACGCGGCTTTGATCAGGCAAAGGCCTTACAAATATATCCTCTACATGGACATCGGGTCGTATTTCATAATATACATCCTGGTAAATTCCCATGCCCGGCGGGCAGTGGTGCCATCCGACTTCAGGGTCATCCCAGCCGCATCCTGTAGCGGCGTATAGTTTATCCCCTTCCAAGGTTGAGCCGCTGATCGGCGGATTGCCCATACAGATATAATCATTCTCAACTTCAATTAAAATTGTATTTTTGGAACTGCTTGCAATATTGGTAATATCAAACTCGAATGGTGCAAAAAAACCTTCATGTTCTCCAAGGCAGTAATCGTTTAAAAAAACTCTGCATTTATAGTCCACACCTTTGAAGCACAGGAAGATACGTTCATTTTTACGGGGCATTTTCCTGATAATTATTTCTTTGCGGTAATAAGTTACCGCTTTACCTAACGGTGGCCCGTAGTGGGGGATTTTAACTTTTTCCCATTTCCCTTTTCCTTTTTGAGTATGAGATGCAAAACGCCTGATGTCCGCAGCAGTTTGCTTTCGCCATTGGAAATCTTTTAAATAAAACCTTTTGCGTTTGGAAATAAGCTCGGGAGCCTTGTTATTCATGTATTTCGTATATTTTCGTCTCAGGCGAACTAATTCCTTCTCCAGTTCGACAACAGTGTCGATGTCCGGAGATTTTTCTAAGTGTTTGGTGCTGCAGCCTTTCTTTATAGGTAAAAACCTCTGAGGCAGTTTTTCCGGCTGTGGTTCAATAAGGCTGCTGTCCCGTCGGTCCCGGGATTGTTTTGCTATCTCTGCGAAAATATCATGGCTTATATTTTTACTGGTTCTCATTTTCAAGCTGCTCTAAAGTTTTTATCTGCCAAGTGAAGTAACAAAATAGAAGATCAATACTAAAAGTACCCCGCTCAAGAAGAAGCCTATGATCCCGCTCCAGTCGGTTTTATCGAGTTTCTCAAACTCCCATTTAGAATTCGGGATTAGTTTGTTATAATCGAATCTATGGGGGTTTTCATAGGACAGCTTAACTGCTTCATCGTCACTGTTTTTGTCTTTACCTACAGGGGTATGCAAACGGGCAAAGAACCTGTCTAAACGGTTTTTGTCGTCGGCCGGGGTGAATGATGAGACGACAATAAGAATAAAGAAGGGGGTGAACGTCCTGACCAAAATACGAATCGTTTCATTAAGAGCATAGGTGTTCTTTGTTAAATCAACCCCGATCATGTCTAACAGAACAAGCTCAAGGCTGAGCATACCTTTCCCCTGCAGCCGCTCTTTATCGTTCAGCTTGACATCATGAGTCCAGAATATGGACTTTTGGGGCATGATGTATTTCTTATCGAATTTCTGTCCTACCTCTATAGGCTCCGGTTTGGGCGAATCTGTCATGCCCATTTTGTTTCTTTCTTCCCATTTTTCAATTTCTTCAAGCCTTTCTTTGACATCTACCTGCCGGGCGGAATACGTTTTGGTTACTGTCATAGGTTCGATAGTCTTGAGCAGATATTCATGCGTTCTTACTCCGGGAACGAACGGCAAAAGCAACGGAAGTAATCCAAAGAATATAAGTGCGAACATTATGGAGCTCCATGCCCCAATACGATTAGCCCCCCTCCATTTGATACCCAGGAGAAAAGCAGCTGCCATTATTATATTGAACTCCCAAATTACCTTAATCATTTGCATTACATTGTCAAAGTAGCTTGCAAAAAATACCCCTCCCACTATGATAAATATCCCCAGAAGACGGCCGAGATTTACATAAACCTTTTCCTGTTTTCCGGGTATAAGCGGCCTGAAGAAATTATGGGTCATCAAACCTGCCGCTGTTATCATCAATGCGCTTACCGTAGACATCATTGCGGCCATCAAGCATGCAATTATAAGTCCAAGCAATCCCCAGTTCAGGGATCCAAGCAGTTCCCTGCAGGCATAGCCGTAAAGATAATCAGGATTTTTTACAATAGATCCGTACAAAATCACCAAAAGAAAGGCCGATAAGCCCCAAACCAGGGTGCAGGCACGTTTCATATAAACACCAGTGGACAAACCGAAGCGGGCGGTGTATTCATCTTTAGCCGAACCGCAGGCAACCAGTTGATTTGCCTGAACCAAGACATTAATATTTCCCATAATTAACAGTGCCAGGATATAGTACCATGTAAAATCCATCATCGCAGGAGAGCCCCAAATCTGGAAAGCTGCCTGGGGCAGGTTTGACTGGGCGGCTTCTACAATTCCGGAAAATCCGGAAGTTCCGAATACTTCATTTATCTTCAAGCCGGCAAAAGGAAGCAGCATCAGCGAAAGAATCAGAATACATACACCTTGAAGAGTGTCTACAAGAAATGCCGCTTCAAGCCCGCCTGCCGTTGAATAAAGAAGGACAATTACAGCGACGGTCCACATTAATACAGTTTCATTGATGGGTGAAAACTCTTTCCTTGGGCTTTCCAGCCGGAGTTGTGTTAATCGAGCTATCTGTCCCTGGGTGAGGATATCGCTGTCAATGTGTTCCAGGTTTTCAAGTTCAATCGCCTTTTCATATTCTATTCTCTCTTCAGTCGTCAATTCATCAACCGGCTTAGCGGTGATACCCGCAATTGTTTTTGTCATCGCCGTAAAAGCTAACGCGATAACGATTGTAAAAAAAACAGTGCTTATAATCGCGTAAAGCCCCGCAAGTCGTTTGGAGCCGTATCGTTCTTCAAAATAGTCTCCAAGCGTTAAAAGGCGTAATCTGCGGTACCATACTGCGGTTATCCAAAGTATAGGCACTGTCAATGCCCAGATAATCTGAACGAATATTCCCGCGGCACCGTTTCTCGTGACCATGACTGTGGTGCCTACGGCACTTTCGACAGAGGTCGCCTGCCCAAAAGCGGCGAAAGTCTGGACAATTTTACCAAATTTCCTCCCGGCTAAAAAATAGTCCTCCTGGTTTTTGATATGGCGAGCTGCCCAAAAACCAATAACGAGCAAAATAATGAAATAAGCAATGATTACAAGAATGTCCAAAAGAGGGAGATTCAGCATTTATAACCCTTTCATCTTTTTAAGGTCACTAATAAAATGTCAAGATCGGCATTGTTCTTTTGGATAAGATATATATAACTGAACCTCAAGTCAAGATGGTTGAATGTCGGTATCTCAAAATACATAGCACCTGCAGGCAAGCAATAGCAGGAAAAATTCTTTTAATTTACGAAAGCTGTTTCATGGAATTTCTTCTGATAACGATTGAGCCATTTACAGATAAACCCCGGTCCGCATGCGAGCTAAGCCTCTTGCAAGAAAGCAGTTATAAACAGGGAATAGTTTGCTGCCTTGCACCTATACTCATTGTTAAGCAATTATGCTCTTTATTGACCCTATTAAAAAAAACAGCAGAATTCCGTTTTTCCAGCTTATAGGGCGGGCTCAGGAATGGCGTAATTTGAGTCTGAAAATACGCAACATGGGTTTTTGGAAAATAGCAGAAAATATTATAATTATGATATATTAATCAGGTAGATTATTGTTTAACTTATGAGCTTGTATACTGCATAATTTAGTGAAAGGTTTTATTTTGATAAAAGCTGCTTACAAGACACCAAATAGCTGCGATATCCGTGACTTAAAACTTAGGCAGCTTGAGCCGGGTGAGATACGTATTAAAGTGCTCGCCTGTGGTCTATGCGGGACGGACCTTTTATTTGACGGCCAAGAGGAGGACTCCGGCAGTTTATTCGGTCACGAAATGGCCGGTAAAGTTGTCGAAATGGCCCCTGATGTAAGAGGGCTTGAAATTGGGCAGGATGTAGTAATTGAATCGGCCACTCCTTGTGGAAGATGCGATAATTGCAGAAATGCACGCCAGGAGCTGTGTAAGGATATTCAAAGTTTCTTCTATCTGGGTTACTTTGGATTTGCCGAGGAATGTATTGTGCCCGCTATAAGCGCTATACCATATAAAGACTGTAAACCGTGTGTTATCACACTTAGTGAACCGCTTGGAGTTGCTATTGATTTAGTAAGGCTGGCAGATATTGAATTGACTTCAAATGTGTTAATTCTTGGACAGGGGCCTATAGGGCTCATGGCTCTTGCTTTGGTGAAAAAGCTGGGTGCTAATAAGGTATTTGTAAGCGAATATGCAGACCGCAAGGCTCGCTGTGAATTAGCGAAACAGTTCGGAGCAGATGAAGTCTTAGATCCCGTCAATGACGCTATTGCCAATTATGACTTTGGATGTGAAATAGATAGAATTTTGGTCACCTCTCCGCCAAGCACCTTGAAAGATACTTTTGACGTTGCTGCCAAAGGAGCTGTTATTTCCTTTATCGGTATTGAGCATGGTTCAAATGCTTTCTGCAAATTTGATGTAAATAACTTCCACTTTAAAAAGCTTCAATTAAGGGCGTCCTTTGCAAGTCCTGCCCTTTATACCCCTAAGGCTATACAATACCTTTTGAGCGGAGTTGTTGACGGTGAATCACTTATATCTCATCGCCTGCCTCTTGATAAAGTGGATGAAGCGATGAAAATAGCGAAAAATGACCCCGACGCTGTCAAGGTTATTATTTTACCGAATGATTGATTAATTGGCAAAAATAGTTGCAGGCATCTTTTCACTGCCGTTTGAATTAAGGAAAAAATGAAAGAACAGCTAAAATACGACGGGGCTTTTCTGGGTAAAGGCGTACAGGTTTGCGGTGTTAACAATGTGAGCATCGGAAAAGGCAGCTGCATCAGTGACGATGTATGGCTGAACGTTTGCGTGCGGGATGAAAAGAAACGACTGAGAATTGGCAAGTGTGTCCTTATAGGCAGGCGAAGTGTGGTCTCTACAGGAGGAGAGCTTGAAATTGGCGATTACTGCATTACGGCTCCAAATGTCTATATCGGAGACGTTGACCATGATTACAGAAATGACATAAATAAGCCTGTTCTGCTGCGCGGAAGCACGGACCATCGTTCGATGGTCGTGGAAGAAAGCTGCTGGATAGCTTTCAATGCCGTAGTCACAGGAAATATCACGATAGGGCGAGGCAGTGTAGTAGGAGCCAACAGTGTTGTAAATCGTGATGTACCGCCTTTTTCAGTGGCAGCCGGTAATCCTTCGCGTATTGTAAAGATGTATGATCCAGCCAAAAAAGACTGGGTTTCTGTCAAGGGTCCTGAAGATATTGAGCGTATCGAGAAAATTCGGGAAAAGGAAGGGATTCCTTCGCGAGAAGAATATAAAAAAATACTTTCCCAGGCTGAATTTGATTCTGTTGATCCCATTGTGGCTGGGGGTGAATGTCATATTTTTTGATTCAGGCAATTGCAGCAAGTTGCATTCACATTAAACTTCATGCGGTTTAGGCTGTAAATACAGCTCCGCAGTCTATAAATTTGTTAAAGAATGGAAGGTTGTCTAAATGACTGGTAAGGAGCGAATGCTGAAGACTCTCAGGTTTGAACAGCCGGACAGGCCTCCTCATTTTGAAACTATGTTCGAATTGGAGCAGGAGGCTTTCGGCTTGAAGTTCCCTGACCGCAGTCTCTGGGACACTTGTACGGCTAATGAAAAAGAGAAAATGATTGACCACTGTATGAATATCTATTCGCATATTGTGGAAAGGTATAAATGGGATGCTTTAGCTGTTTATTGGCCCTGGAGCGACCCCGATGGCGTGGTTGCCGCAAAGAAAACCTTCGGTGAAAGTATACTCATTGGAAGCATTGTGGGCGATACTGTTTGGGCCATTGAAAACATTACCGATTGGGAGTCATTTGCTGTAATGCTTTTTCAGGAACCTCAGGAGGCTCATGAAATTGCGAATCAAAAAACCATCAAGGCCATTGAAATATTTGACAAACTTATCGACGCCGGAGCGGATTTCGTACATATAGTAAACGATGTAGCATTTAACGGCGGGCCGTTTATTTCAAATTCCCAGTTTTCCGAGTTCATTACACCCTACCTGGCTCGTCAAGTTGAGCATGTCAAAAAGAGAGGGGCCTTGCCCTTTGTTCACAGTGATGGAGATATTACACCTGTACTGGACGACTTCCTTTCCTTAGGCGCAGTTTGTTTTCAATCTGTTGACCCGATGGCGGGAATGGATATAGCCCAGACCAAGAAAGCCTGTTACGGACGAATGGCTTTGATGGGAAACGTGCAATGTAATCTTCTTCAGGATGGACCAAAGGAAGCTATTCGCGAATCTGCGCTTTATTGCCTGGAAAATGCAGCCCCGGGAGGCGGTTACATTTTCGGGACATCTAACACAATTTTTCCAGGCATGCCGTTGGAGCATTATGAGTATATGCTGGAGGTTTTCAATGAATTTAACGCCCAAAAAGGAGAAAAATAATGCCTTTAACTGTAGGAATAGTCGGCTGCGGTAACATCTCTCGTTTTTATTTTCCAGGATTATTAAAGCGAAAGGTCAAAATTAAGTGGGTATGTGACCTTGTCCAGGATGTTGCTTCGGGCTATGTGAAAAAATATCAGGCAAATTTTACGAAAGATTACAGGGATATTGTTTGCGACCCTGAAGTTGATGTTGTAATTGTAACTTCAGTTACATCTTCCCATAAGGCGATATGCATTGACGCTATAAAGCAGGGTAAATCAATCATATGTGAAAAAACACTGGCAAATAACCCTGACGATGCTTTCGAAATTGTATCTTTAGCCAAAAACAGCAAAACCATTTTATTTACCAATTATATGAAGCGGCATATCCCTGCGGTTGTTCAGGCTAAAGAATTACTGCCTTCACTGGGGCAAATTATTGTGACCAACATACGAACTTTCCAGCCGTGGGGCGATCTGTGGCAGAAAAACCCCGCCGAGGGGTTTTTTCACACACCGCATTCCGGCCTGTCGGAGGTAAAAAAGAATTATGGCGGCGGAATACTTGTTTGCGGCGGCAGTCATTTAATCGATTTAGTCCTGTTCTTTTTGGGCAGACCCTTCCGACTTTATGCATCCTTGTCAACCCCCCAGGACAGGGATTATGAGCTGCAGGCGTCTGCGCTTATGGAAACTGAAAATGGAAAAGTTCATTTTGAGGCATTGGCTCACCCCCTCAAAAAGAACGGTTTCCTGCATGATGGATGGGATGAACAGGTCGAGATAATCGGTACTTCCGGCAGCATTAATATATATTCGGCTTTCTGGGACCAGTCGGATTCCAAAGCTTCTCTGCTTATGCACTATGATAATAAAACTCAAACAAGCACCCAGTACCGGTTTGATCCTGTTTCCCCATTTGAGCCCGCGGTTGAATTCTACCTGGATAGTATAGCGCAAGGCAAACAGGAAGAATTATCGCTGCTTTCAGGTTATGAAGTTGATGAATTGATAGAGCATATCCAATTGAGCTCTAATAAAAAGCAGGCTTTGGATATAGAGTGGAAGCTTTAGCAAAGGAGTTAAATTTGTCTGAATACACCGGAAGAAAGAGGATGCTCAATGCATACAGGGGCATCGAAAATGACAGGCCTGCAATTGCCCCGGAGTTCTGGTATTATTACCCGGCAAAGCTGCTCGGTGTTGATATGATCGAGTTCGAAATGGAAGTGCCGTTTCACGAAGCCCTCAAAACAACTTTTAATAAATTCGGGTGTGAGGGGTGGGGCATTGCTTTCGTCGAAATACCTAACAGGGAAGTTCAGTTAACTCGAAAAGACCGCTGGGTGGATGAAAATACACTGGAAGTTCGACTTATACAAAAGACCGGTATCGGGGAAATTGAAACCGTTAAGCATTACCATAGAGATAACCCATCCTGGATAATTGAAAGGCCTGTCAGGAACACCGTCAAAGACCTCGAAATATGGGAGCTCATACAATTTGGCGGCGAGCCCGAAAAAATGGATTTTGACGCCTTGACTGAAATATACAATAGTGTCGGTGAAGATTATCTGCTGGAGGCCTGGCTTGGGGTTCCTTTTTTTGATTTTTATTCTGATGCTCGGAAGGGTGACTTCGAGACCGGGATTTATGAGTTTACTAACCCCGAGTTCGAGCCGCTCCTGAAGCGGCTTCAGAGCAAGTACATTGAAATGCTTGTACGAACCGCACGGGCTATTTGCGAAAACACTCCTATTGAGAGTATTTGTATTGGATGTGAATGGAGCTGTAATTCGCTGATTGGTCCAAATCTGTGGAGAAAATGGGACAAGCCGGTGATTAAGGCGGTCGCCGACGAAGTGCACAGGCATAATAAGCTCTTGCATATTCATTTCCACGGCAGATGTATGGAAACGCTGGAGGATTTTGCCGAAATCGGCATTGATTGTGTTTGTCCGTTTGAACGGCCGCCGGGCGGGGATGTTGCAGGCCTTGAAGGTCTTAAGGAAGTTGAGCAAAAACTTAGAGGCCGTACTACCATGAACGGCAATGTTCATACGGTGGAAACCTTGATTCGTGCAAAACCGGAAGATGTACGAAAAGAAGTCAACGAGATCATGGAGGCCTTCAGGGATAATCCAAGATTGATAGTCGGCACGGGCGACCAGGTTGGCCGCGAAACCCCCGAAGAAAATCTACATGCAATGATAGAACAGGTTATTGCTAATTCTACCGCTGATAGTTAGCGAATAAAAGTATTTCAAATATTTCCTGAAATTAAGTAAAAAGGATTATAAATAATGTCCAAATCATTTAAGTATTCAATGTTTTTCTGCGCCGTATATTTCCTTTCTTTTTCTGCCTTTTCCAAAGATTTTTATATAAGCACAAAAGGAAATGACAGCAACCCCGGGTCTCTGGTAAAGCCTTTCAAAACTTTCGAAGCAGCCAGGGATGCTGTTAGAGAAATTAAGAAAAACGGTTTCGATGCGGATAAAATAACTGTAAATATACGAGGCGGGAATTACTTTTTTAAGGACAGTTTTGAACTTTCAATGGTTGATTCGGGAAAAAAGAATTGCCCGGTGATTTACCGTCCATATGGAAATGAGAAAGTAGTTGTTTCAGGGGGACGTTCATTTGACAGCAGTTTGTTCGTGCCGATTTCCGATCCGAATGTAAGGAAAAGGATAATTGATCCTGAAGCACGAAAGAAAGTGGTCCAGGTTGATCTTGTAAAAGCGGGCGTGGAACTGAACAAGATCGGTAGAATGAAACGGTCCGGGTTTGCTTACAACGTCTCACTTAACCAGGCTGCTCCGACTGAGGTTTTCTATGAAAACAAACCGATGAAGGTTGCCCGATGGCCCAATGAAGGCTTTGTAAAAGTTAAAGAAATAGTTCGTGAAGGTTCGAATCCGCGTATCCACAGCAGGGATGTTAATGCCGACATGAAAGTGACTGGCCCTACTTACGTGACAGGGATTTTCAAGTATGAAGGCGACAGGCCGAAATACTGGACCCGGGCTCGCGAGGTCTGGCTTCACGGATTCTGGGCGTATGACTGGGCAGATGACTGTATGCCTGCCGCGTATATAGATACTGAGAAGAAGGAGATAACCCTTGGTGCTGTACATCAGTATGGGTTAAAACCTATTTTGGGCGGGGGGCGTTACTATGCGCTCAACATGCTTGAAGAAATTGATGTCCCGGGGGAATACTATATTGATCCTTACATTGGTATGCTTTATTTTTATCCGCCAGAACAGGAAGATGATGGGATTTGGGGTATATCCCTGGTGACAGATCCGCTTGTTAAGATGAAGGATGTTTCCCATGTTCTAATCGAAAATATTACTTTTGAAATGTGTCGTGATCTTGCATTGCTCATGGAAGGTGGACATGGAAACACAGTGGCAGGCTGTACGGTTCGCAGCATAGGCGGCTGGGCGATGAACGTCCTGGGCGGAACCGGGCACACAATACAAAGCTGCGACATTTACAACGTAGGCCGTGGAGGGATAAAACTTACCGGGGGGGACCAGGCGACGCTTACAAGATGTAACCACCAAGCAGTCAACAATCATATATATAATTATTCGCGACGTGTAAGAACTTATCAATTTGCACTGGCATTAGATGGTGTGGGTATCACTGCTGCGAATAATTCCATTCACAGTGCCCCTCATTGCGGAATGGATTATCGCGGTAACTTTATTACCGTGGAGCGCAATGAGTTTTACAACCTTGGCCTGGAGTCCGACGACGCGGGAACGATCAACAGCGATAGAGATTACAGCAACAGGGGCAATCTGATAAGGCATAATTATTTCCATGATATTACGGATATCCACCCCGATTCTTTGTGGCTTGGAAATCATATGATATATTATGATTCCTGCACATCCGGTCAGGACATAATCGGAAATATATTTCGTAACGGCGGCCGAGTCGCAATAAATATAAACGGCGGAAGGGATGTGACTGTTAAAAACAATATTTTTATGGACCTGAAACATCCTGTCGAAGTCAACGCAACAGGCTTGGGGCCGCACAGACCTGTCATGATAGCTGCTTATGAGATTATGGTCAGTAAGGTGGACCCAAACAGTCAGGCCTGGAGAACTCATTTCCCCGAAATGGTAAATTATACGGACAATTGGGAGCAACTGGGTGTGCCCAGGGATAATGTCATAGCAGGCAATCTTTTTGTCCGAACAAGGGATGTCCGTCTTGGTACAAACCCGAAAGTTTGCGAAAGTATAGTGACAATTGAGAATAATGTCAAAACAGACGAAAACCCGTTTGAGGAACCAAAGCAGGGTAAACTCAAGTTCAAAGATGGGCTGGAAGTATTTAAGAAACTTCCGGCATTAAAAGAAATACCCCTGGAAAAGATTGGATTATATGAAGATCAATATCGTAAAAAACTGCCTGGTTAGTAATGCAGCGATTATTATGCTCGCGGCCCTTTTTTTCTGCAGCGGCTGTTCGACAAATATGGAGTTTTATGTGTCTTCTGATGGAAGAGATTTCAATGAAGGCACAAAAGCAAGCCCTTTTGCTACGCTGCATAAGGCAAGGGATGTAATCAGGGAAGATCGGGAGCAGGGAAGAATCGGCGTTAATGAGACTGTTACGGTTTGGGTCAATGACGGCACTTATGAACTCAAACAAGGTTTGAGACTCAAAGAGCAGGACAGTAATACCTGTTATAAAGCGAGTCCAGGCTCTGAGGTGAGATTGGTGGGGGGGCGGCATATTCCTGCTCGCAGTTTTAAAAAAGTTACCGATGAGGCCGTTCTCAAGCGACTGGCTGACGATGATTCCAGGCGAAATGTTTTATATGTCGACCTCAAATCATTTGGAATAACAGACTACGGCAGGATACGCCGTTATGGCCATATGCTGCCTGTTGTAAGCGCTCCGCTTGAATTATTCGTCAATGACAAGCCTTATACGCTTGCTCAATATCCAAATAAAGGCGAGATTGAACTTGTCAAGATTATTGATAAGGGTTCTGTGCCGAGAGTCGGTGATTACAGTGAACGTGGAGGCATTTTTGAATATACCGATCCGCGGCATTCAAGATGGGCGGGCATAGAAGATGTATGGGTCCAGGGGACATTCCATTATGGATATGCAGATGATAATATCCGTATAGAATGGATCGACCCGGAGAACCGCCGGGTAAAACTGGCCGGCGAACACATGTATGGCCTGGCAGCCGGCAAACCTTACAGAAAGTACAGGGTTTATAATCTTCTTGAAGAATTGGACATGCCCGGTGAATGGTACCTGGATCGCAGCTCCGGATACCTTTATTTATGGCCTAATGAAGAGAGGTTTAAAAATGCAAGTGTTTATATTTCAATGCTTGAAGAACCTGTCATTTCTTTGGAAAATGCATCCTCTATTAAGATCGAGGGGATGACAATAGAAGTTGCTCGTGGCATGGGGGTGTATATAGAAGGCGGCGAAGGAAACATCGTTCTTGACTGCACCATCAGAAATGTGGGCACATCAGGTATTTTTATGGGGCAGGGGGCCCGCCAGACCTTTCCGCATATTACCCACGATCATTATGAGGGAGTTCCGGTTTCCAGAGAGATCGGAAATCTCCAGGCACATATATATCAATTCCCTACATGGCAGCGAAATGCCGGAAAAAACCACGGCGTAGTTAATTGTGTTGTTTACAATACAGGCTCCGGAGGGGTTTATGTCAGCGGGGGAAGTAAAACAAAACTCATCAATGGCGGTTCATATGTAACCAACTGTTTGATATATGATTATAACCGCAGAAACCAATTCCTGTGGGCAGGCGTAAATATCGACGGATGCGGCAATAAAGTTTCTCATTGCGAGATTTATAATTCTGATTTCCAGGGCATTTATGTTCGGGGTAACGAACATCTGTTCGAGTACAATTACCTTCATGACCTTGCGATGGATTCAGATGATACCTCGGCATGGTATATCGGCAGGGACCCGAGTTCTCGGGGAAACATACTGCGTTATAATTATTTTGCGAGAGTCGGAAGGCCTGACAGGATGGTGATGGGTGTATACCTTGATGACGGAGCTTGCGGCCTTGAGGTTCATGGGAATGTTTTTTATAAAACTGCAAGCAGGGCAACTGTTTTCAGCAACAGCGGTCATGATATAAAAGTGACAAACAATATTTTTATAGAAACTCTTGGTCCTGCGGTTGAATTAAATTCTATATTTTACAATATATCTCCATCGCACCTGGCTCATTATTTCGGCAAGCCGGAAAAAGCAAAAAGCGACGCTGACAACAAAGACGGCACGGGGATGTTTTCACCCGAAATTAAGCCCCTTTTTGAATACAAGCTCCTGGAATGTGTTGATATAAGAAAGCCTCCTTACAGTGATAAGTATCCTGAACTTGCTGACTTTATGGATTATTTGGATGATGGTGTAACCCGGACAGGCATGAGGCCGAGCGGGAATCTCATGGCACGTAATGTGGTTTATAAATGTCCCGAGGCTCTTAAACTTACCGGGCCATATGCTAAATTTGAAAAAAAGAACAATTTTGTCACCAGTGAAGATTTAGAATTTGTAGATGCACGCAATGAAAATTTCAAATTGAAAGAGGATTCTATCGTCTATAAAAAAATTGAAGGCTTCGAACCCATACCTTTTGACAAAATTGGAAGACAATAATAAATGGCAAAAATAAATAATGTACAGCTAACTGCAAAGAAAATAATGAACGAAACAGATATTGAGCGGCTGGAGAGGCTTCGAAGTGAGTATAAAAAGTTTTATGAGGAACCCGCAAAAGCCAGGCCGAAGGTTATTGTCAATGTTCCGCCGAAGAATCCGCCCACGTGGGAAGACCAGCTGCAAGACCCGCTGACAATGCTCAATGCTCAGCTTGACAGCATTAGCAGTCACATACAAATCGGCGATGATTATATGCCGGCGGTCCGGATAAATTTCGGTACCGGGCAGGTTGCAGCGGCGTTCGGCTGTGAATTAACAATTCCCGAAAATAATTTGCCTGCGGTAAAAACACATCCCCTGAAAAATGTAAAAGATGTGTACGATCTTGAGATGCCCGATCTTAATGCAGGCTGGTATCCAAAGTTAGAGCAATGGAATAATATCTGGCTTGATAATTTACCTGAAGGTGTAGTTATTCAGCATCCGGACATACAGAGCGCTTTTAATACCGCTCACCTGCTCAGGGGCAACGACATCTTTACTGATTTTTATGATGCGCCTGAAGCGGTTGAACATCTTCTGGATTTAATCACTGATTATATGATCGAAATTATGCAGCGTTTTAATAAAATGATCGGCCTGCAAAAAGGCTGGTTTTATGACTGGGGTGCATTTTGGAAAGGCGCAGGAAGAATAAGCAACTGTTCCACAACCATGATAAGCCCCGAGCTCTATAAGCAGCACATATTTCCAAGGGATAAACGTTTTTTCAAAAGTATCGGAGGTGGAAGAATGCACTATTGCGGTTCTTCTACGGAAGTTATAAACGAATTTTTCAAAACACCGGGACTGTCCGGGCTTGATTGTGATTGCAGGTTCCACGACCTGTGGGAGCTTGCGGAAACAGCTCCGTCCGACTTCAGCTTGATCTTCCAGGAATATGGCAAACCTTTCCCGCATACAAACAGATTGCTCAAAGGTGACTGGCCGGAAAAACGCAATATTATTGTTATTACAGAAGCCGAAACTATTGAAGAAGGCAAAAAGGTCTATCATGACCTGGTCAATTCCATGCCGTACTAAATGGTCGTTTTAATGAATTCACGAGAAATCATATACGCAAATCTTTCCCATGATCCATCTGTCCGCCCGGGCTTGAATTTCCCGAGTTGTGAAACCAGTGACTGGATATACTCTGATGTTGAGCAAAACAAACATTTTCGAGGTCGTGTCAATGACCTGGTGACAGCGTCGCTGGGCCCTTCTAAGCAGTGGCAGCAAAAACGCTGGGGCGAAGATGGCGTTGAATATTATGATGACCAGTGGGGAAATATCTGGTGCCGGAAGGAAGACGGCTGTATGCGGGGCGAGATTTTTAAGCCTGCTTTAGAGTCCTGGGAAAATCTGGAAACTTTGAAAATACCAGATTACAACGATGCTGCCCGTTTTGAAGATGCTCGTAAAAGATTCAATGATTCTCCAGATAAGTTTAAGATCGGAGTCATACCAGGCTGGGTTTTTGACACAAGTCGACATTTGCGCAAAATGGAGGTTTACCTTTGCGATCTGATCGAACACCGTGATGAAGTCGATCGGCTGAATACGGTCATTGCAGATATGCTGATCCAAACCATTAAGCGATATTCGCAAATTGGCGCCGATGCCATAGCTTTTTATGAGGATATGGGAACTCAAAACAGCTTGCTGATAAGCCCCTCGATGTGGCGTGAGATATTCCGAAGTCATTATGCAAATTTGGTTGAAACCGCTCACGAGAAGGGCCTTAAGGTGTTTATGCATTCCTGTGGTCAAAACTGGGAACTGATTGATGATCTAATTGAAGTTGGAATAGATTGTTTCAATTTCGATCAGCCAGCGGCATATGATATGATTGCGCTTTCAAAAAAGCTGCGGGAAAAAAAAGTAGCCCTTTGGTCACCAATCGATATTCAGTGCTATTTGCCGACGGGCGATAAGGAGCTTATCCAGGAGCAGGGCAGAAGAATGGTTGACCTGTTCCGGGGAGGGCTTATTGTAAAAAGTTATTCTGACCTTCCGGGCATAGGTATCAAATATGAATGGGAACAGTGGGGTTATGAAAGTATAATAAAGCACATCAGGACGGGATAGTGAATATGGATATTCTTAATAAAAACTGTATCAGTTTATGTATAGCTATCTGGTTTACTCTGATTCTGACTGGTTTTTATATTGTTGAAACAGCGGGGATATCATTAAGGTCTCTGCAAAAAGTACGTTTTAGTTTGTTTCATAAAGGCGATAAATGGTAACAGATATCAAAAATAATTCTATAGTTAATGTTGGAATTGTCGGTTTGGGACGTGCAGGTTTCTCTATGCAGTGTGATGAAATTGACGCTGTAAGTGACAGGTTTAAAATAGTCGCCGGTTGTGACGATTTCGAGCCCTGGAGGGCGAGAATGAGCAAAAGATATCCTTCAGCCGCAATTTACGGTAGACTTGAAGATATGCTTAAGGACCCCGGTATCGAACTTGTAAGTATTGCAACTCGTTCTGTCGACCATTTCAGGCATTCCTTACAGGCCCTCAAGGCCGGTAAAGATGTGCTCGTTGAAAAACCGATGTGCATTAATTATCCAGAGGCAGTTGAACTTCACAGTGTCGCTGCCGAATCAGGGGCGAATTTATACGTTCGCCATAACAGGCGTTTTGACCCTGACTTTCTGCATGTAAAGGAAATAATAGAATCCGGCGTGCTGGGACGAATACATACCATTAAGCTATGCCGTGCTTTTTTTGGGCCGCGAAAGGATTGGCAGGCATTAAAAGAAATGGGTGGAGGACAGCTCCTGAACTGGGGGCCTCATATTATTGATCATGCACTTCAGTTTTTAGATGCGCCTGAACATGAAATTAAAGATGTTTGGTCCTGCTGCCAGAGGTTGATATCCGGCGGTGATTGCGAAGACCATATCAAAGTAATTTTGAAAGGGTTTGATAACTGCATAGTAGATGTTGAGATAAGCAGCGCAGCGGCATTGGCTGAACCTGAGTACATAGTTTGGGGAACCAGGGGGGCGCTTTCACTGGCACTTGAAGATTCAAAGATCAATATTAAAGGTTTTTTCTTATTTAAATCGAGAAAATCCGATTGGTTTGATGGTCGGAAGTTTACTAGGCAAAATAAGAGATTGGCTTGGTGTCGTTGGATTAAGTTATATTATAGCCAATAGCTCTTTTCGACCTGAAAATCACCCTCGCGTACATATTTCAGGGCGC
>CAZVPF010000048.1:0-18146 GCA_964628195.1 uncultured Pirellulales bacterium
ATATATAATGTGAAAAGACAGGAAAAATCCTAATTACACGAAATTCTATCCATGAAAGTCCCTAACGCAAAATTTTTTTGATGCCGAAAAACTTAATAAAAAGACAGCAAAGGTCGTCATTGACCGGGTTAAACATTTTCTTTTTCCTGTTTTATCAGGGAAAACCTGATTTATTTTTTATTGCCTGAGCCTTTGGATATTTTTAAGATATAAGTAAAGTCTATAGAATCAATAGGATTAATAAATGCAGGAAAATTTCGTAATTCGCTATGAAGGCGAATATGTCCACGTCATATTTCGCGGGGGCAGTAGTTTTGAAGAGAATTTGAGCCTGTGGAATCAGGTCGAAGCGGCTTGTAAAAAGCATAACTGCCATAACATTCTCGGGGAGGGCTACTCGAAACAGCCGCTTAAAACAATAGGGGGATTTCAATATGTTGAGATATTCAAAAAGGCCGGCATTACCACAAAACACAGGATCGCCTGGGTGAAACATACTAAAGAGGGTTATGAGGATTTGGAATTCACCGAAACGGTTCTTAAAAATCACTGCATGCTCAGAGGAGGGCTGTTCAAGACTGTTGCCCAGGCCAAAAGCTGGCTGCTCGGAAGTTGAATATTATGGAGCTTCTCTACCTTTCCTTTATCGTTATACTGGCCTCGATTGTAGGTACCGTTTCGGGCTTCGGGATTTCGACACTGATGATACCTGTCGTAATAATGTTCTACCCCCCCGGCGAGGCTCTTCTTTTTGTAGGCATCATTCACCTTTTCGGCGATCTCTGGAAACTGCTGCTGTTCGCCAAAGCTATTCGCTGGAGGCTTATTCTCAGTTTTGCGCTTCCGGGACTTGTGTTGAGCTTTATCGGCGCAAGGCTGATAGCAACCGTACCGGAAGGGCTGCCCCAGCGAATCATCGGCGCCTTTTTACTGGCCTATACCGTATACCTTTTCACAAAGCCGAACTTCAAAATCCCCGCCAACCAATACACCGCCGCAGCCGGCGGTGCCTCAAGCGGACTGCTCGCCGGCCTTTTCGGAATGGGCGGGGCTATACGCACGCTTTTCCTCTCGGCCTTTAACCTGCCCAAAGAAGTTTACATCGCCGCGTCGGGCGGCATAGCTTTGCTTATCGACATAACCCGGCTGGTAACATACACCGCCTCGGGCACAAGGCTGGACGAAAAACTGCTGTGGGGTATGCTCATATTTATCCCCCTCTCGCTGGGCGGGGCGAGGCTTGCAAAAACTGTCGTCGACAAAATACCGCAAAAATACTTCCGGCCTGTTATCGCCGCGTTTCTGCTGCTCGCGGGCTTAAAACTCGTTTTATTACCGTAAAATCCGGAATTTCCTTATGCCTGTAAAGGGCTTTGCAGGCTGCGCATTCTTGCAATATTCGGCATTTACGTTATGATAAGGCAATTAATCTTTAGATGTTACCGATTTTAAAGGCCTGCGATGGACAGAAAAAAGCTTGAAAAATACACTAGCGCGATAACGCTTTCCGACATGGAGATATTCGTCTTCCCGGAGCTTATGTACAGTCTTGTGCTGGCGAATATTATGAGCCCGATCATCTGGCGCTGGCGCGAAGAAAAAACTTTCAAAAAGCTCAAAGGCAAAACCACATACCGCAAGCTTATGCGACTAAAGCAGTATATAATGGACGAATACGAGTTCAATCTCGACCTGAACACCTGGGGCCTGACCGACAAGAACATCGAGATAAAACGCTTTGACGGAATCATCGAGCCAAAAGCTATCGAGCAAAGCAACGCCCTTTTCGGCTACACCGGCGACAAGTATTATTTCGACGTGGATATCCGCCGGCATTTCGGCCTGGATAAATACGAGGGCGACATCATACCCTACTGGAAAACCGAAACCATCGAAGCGATGAGTGCGTTTCGCCTTAAGGACGGCTACCGGACCGGCGCCGGAGAGTGCGTGTCGCTGGCGGCCCTTTACGCCGCAGCCGCGTTTGTGGTCTGCGAAATACCCCTTGAGGACATCTACATGATACTCACCCCCCTGCATTCACAGAACTATCTCGACCTGCGAGACGGTGTCATAACCAACAACCGCAGGATAGTGACAAAGTCCATGTGGTTCAACGGCACCGAGATCAGCAACAAGGCCCAGCGGGCTCTTCGCAACGAACGCGTAACCATCGTCGCCCATAACAGCGGCTGGATTCACTGCATGTACGACGAGGCGACCATCGACCCGAAAGCCTATAAAAAATTCAAGGGCCTCGTGAAAAACTATCTCCGCGCAGACATGGACCAGCTTATGCTCGCCAACTTCCTGCGAAGCTGTGAAAACTACCACCAATACTTTCAGTTCTGCACCAAAAGGCGGGGAGAAGCCATGTTCATAAACGCAGAGGACCTTTACCGCTATGAACACGACAGCAGCAACAGGATATATGACGAGAGCTTCGATAAACTTCTCGAAGAGGTCGACGAAGAGGACTACCACCCGACCAAGCTAAGCGAAAGACTTTGCTGCGAACAGTTTTTGTCGTTTATGGAATACGAGAATATCGACCTCTACGATTCCGGCGACCGTGAAAAGGTGCAGGAGTATCTCAAAGCCTACCTGCCCAATGCCGAAGACTTCTTAAATGAGCTCTATTCTTTCATCCACATCGAGCCCCGTCTTCCCGGCGGCGACAAAAAATTCAGCCACTTAAACTATATTGAAATAAATCCCGAAATGGGCAGGGAAGGAATTATTGAATACCTTGCCTCAATTCGCGAAAACAACTCAACCGCCGACCTCGCGTTTTACACCTATCGAGACATGGACAACTGCGACTGGCAGCCCTTTATCAAGGCCGCACTTGAGCGATGCCCTGTCTCCATAGAAGCTGCCGGCAACCGCGACAATCAGGCAGTCTGCCAGTGGCTTTGCGGAATGACAAACGCTTCTATATACGACGACAACCGTCTTGCCCAGCCCGACGAAGTAGTCAACTACCAGCACGGTGACGGGATAGAAAAGGCTCTCACCCTGGCAAATATAATCCGCAGCCGGGACCCTGAACAAAAAATGGAACTTGACATCAACGGTGAAAAAGTGACCCTCAAAGCGGACGCCGATTATAATTTCAAGTCGGCAAAAAACTTTACTAAGAGCCTGAAGCTCTAAAAGTCTTGTAAAAAGTGTGAAATTGCTGTCGCAAACAACTATTCAAAAGCACACCTAATCCTTATGCTTGTTTGCGTTCAGCGTAAGTATGTCCATCTTGCCGCGTATCTCGTGGGCCATCCTGCTGTTGGGGAACTCCCGGATTATCTGCTTACCCGTCTCGACTGCGACCTGCCACTGGTTTTCGGTAACCGCAAGTGAGAACTGAACCCCGAGATTGTGAAGCTTTGTTTTGTAAACATTGCTTGCAGATTCCTGCAGCGCAAGCCCCTCAGTTGGTGTCAGGTACAAATCGAGCTCTTTGAGAATTTCAAGACTCAGATCGACGTCCTGCCTTTTTACCGCGTTGTCCCATGCCGCAAGCAGGTCGCGCTTTCGCCTGTCCTTCATCTCCTGCAATCTTTGCGGAAGTGCCTTAACCGCATTCGATTCAGGGAAGGTGCGTATCAGATCCTCAATCTGACCGCTGGCAACGGCCCATCTTCTCTGCTCAAAAAGCTCCTCGATATGCGATATCGCCTGCCTAATTCTTGCGTCCTCGGTGCTCTCCTTGTACTTTTCGGCTTTTACACGGAGTTCCTCGGCGAGTTTTGAATACTCCAGCCTCCTCGACATGTCGTCTATCATCGCGAAAGTCGACGCAAAATCGTGCTGATGAAGTTTGCCCATTATGGCCTCGCGAAGTTCCATTCTGTCAGTGTCGCGGAAAGCTATTTCTTTCGCCGCGTCGCTGAGCCTTATTCCCTGTGCCACCTGCGCCAGGAGCCTGCGGTTCCTGTTGAGCATCTCCACGATATTATCCATCTTTTCGCCGTTTTCCTTCACGCTCCTGACCATCTCATAAGACATCACAAGAAGCCCGAAAAAAGCAGAAAGAAGTGCCGCCGCAAAAAGTATAAGACCCAGTGCAAAAAGAGCCTGCATAAGCGGCTCAAAACCGCTCATAGTGGATACAAGAGCCCCCGCAATGCAGACGATAATAGCTGCAAGAAATAACCAGGGGAATAAAAACTGCCAACCAAAACGCCAAAGTTGAGAATTGCTGCGATTCTTAAGAACATCCATTTCCATTTTTTACTTCCCCGGCAAAGATATTGTTACTCATGAACCCGGCTAATGACCGTCCATCCAGCTTTCGAGGAAAAAACCGACATCACCGACATCAATAATTCCGTTATGGTCAAAATCCACATATTCATTGCACAAAACATTCGGGTCATCGCAGTCTTTTGACCAATTATCGGCAATTATAGCAAAGTCATCATAATTTGCCAGACAATCTCTTGTAACATCTCCCGGAGCTGCATTATCGCACAGAACTACATGATCTATCGCAAAATAGGTCTTAAAAATAGTGTCCGAATAGTCCTGAACCTTGAAAACCAGCCTTAATGGACCTACAATTGGCTTTTTAATTTCATATTCAAAAAGCTGCCAGCCGTCAGTGGAATCGTATTGCCCAACTTCAGAAACATCTATGTAAAAAATTCTCTGCCCCCTTGCCGGGAAATTTGGGTCAACAGCCGGGTAATTAGGGTCCTCAACTATCCAAATTGTGGCATTATCAAAAAATTCCGGATAATCACAGGTACCGAAAAAATATGAAACATATAATGTCTGACCGGGCTGGAAATCCACTAACTGACTTGCATTACCTTGGGCAGTATGGGAATCCGGGCCGATATCACCCGTGGAAAGAAGAAGGAAATACTCTCCACTGTACGCTTCAGGTATCGTCCAGCCCACCCATTCAGTGCTCGAAGCCTGACCATGTTCAGGTTCCGGCGAAAAACTGCTGTGAACAGCGGCATAATCCTCGATATCCCAGTAAGTCGGAGGTGAAAAACCCAACAAATCATTATTGGGGTCCTTAATTTCAAAACCACCATTTAACAAATCACCGCTAACCAGTGCAGACGATAAAAATAATATCGCTAAAAAAACAAACCAGATTTTTCCATAAGCCATATATCCCTCCGGCGTTACCATGAGCTTAATCCTATAACGATTATAATAACTTAATTGTTGTAAATCAAGACGCAAGTCATATTTTTGTATTTCATATAATCTGATAATCTGAAACAAATCGTCTAAATAAGTATTTTTTGTATTTATTCTGAAAAACAATGTTTATAAAAAACAACAAAACCAGTAAACTCTTGCAAACACTCACCTTACATTCTATAACTTCACAAACACGCAAGAAAAATGTTGTTTTATATAGACACGCCCTCATAAATTGTACTACTTGCAATGTTAATAATTTATTGATAACCCTGCCAAAAAGTCCGATAAACGGGCCAATAAAGAAACACCAATTAACTATAGACAATATTAAATCTATACTGGTATATGTTTTGCAAAGATATTTGTTCGGAATTGGTGTTTGGTTTTTTAGAAGAGGGTGATGAAATGGACGAAGCCTTATTTGAAAGCAAGCTCAATGAGCTTGTAAATGAGATAGGTGCACTGCCGCCGGGGGAAAGAAAGAAGATAATCACGCTCTCTAAAAACCCCCAGAGCTGCACAAAAAACATGTATTTCCAAAGCAGACTCGAGGATTCACTCGAGTACCTGAGGGTCTGTGTTAAATATTTGCTTTTCGACCTGGAAGCAACGAGAAGGGAAAACGAATACTTAAAAAAAATAATTGAAGATAAATGCAATTGACTATCCCGGCACATACCGCCGGAATCTTCATAAATCGAGACGTTAATTCGGAGGATTGACGTCTCTTTTTTTGTGCCCAGCTTGAAGCATTTTAGACTTTTTCGTCACATAATCCCAAGTCAGAGCCTCTTTTTGTCGATAGATTAAGGGTGGTTTTTCTGATGTCAGGCTGAGCCTGAAAATGTTTCAAAATTTATTATGGAAAGCGCCTCAAACGAACAATTATGAATCAGCCGCATATTAATTACAGTATTTTGAAGAGAATATCGAACTTTGCCGTATCCTGCTTGCATTTACCTTGCGGGGCGCGTTAAAATTCGATTGTAAATATAAATAGCTTTTTTAAGGAAGAGGCGAATATGTTTGAAAGATTTACAGACAGGGCAAGAAAAGTAATGGCCCTGGCTAACCAGGAAGCACAGAGATTTAACCATGAGTATATCGGGACCGAACATATCCTTCTTGGGCTGGTTAAAGAAGGAAGCGGAGTCGGTGCAAATGTTCTCAAAAACCTTGATGTTGACATCAAGAAACTCAGGCTCGAAATAGAAAAGCTCGTCAAAAGCGGCCCGGATATGGTCACAATGGGTAAACTGCCCCAGACCCCAAGGGCCAAAAAGGTTATCGAGTACGCTATTGAAGAAGCACGCGCCCTCAATCACAACTACGTTGGAACCGAGCATATCCTGCTCGGGCTGCTTCGCGAAACAGAGGGCATCGCCGCACAGGTATTGATGAATCTTGGTCTGAAACTCGAAGATGTGCGCCAGGAGGTCCTGAACCTTCTCGGTGCGGGAGTTGACAACGCTTATCAGAATATGGGTATGAAAATGAATCCGTCTTCTACTCAAAAACAAAAGAGCAAAACACCGGCACTTGACAGTTTCGGAAGGGACCTTACCGAACTTGCCGAGAAAAACGAACTCGACCCGGTTATCGGCAGATCAAACGAGATCGAAAGGCTTGTCCAGATACTTTGCCGCAGAACAAAGAACAACCCGGTTCTGCTCGGTGAAGCAGGTGTCGGCAAAACCGCTATTGTCGAGGGCCTGGCCCAGCGGATCATCAGCAAGGATGTGCCCGAGATTCTCAAGGAAAAACGTCTCGTCGTGCTTGACCTTGCGATGATGGTCGCGGGAACAAAATATCGCGGCCAGTTCGAGGAAAGGATCAAAGCCGTTATTAACGAAGTAAGACGCGCAGGAAACGTCATCCTTTTCGTAGACGAACTGCACACACTGGTTGGTGCAGGCGGTGCCGAAGGCGCTATTGACGCGTCAAACGTGCTCAAACCGGCCCTTGCCCGGGGAGAGGTGCAGTGCATAGGCGCAACCACCCTCGACGAGTACAGAAAATATATCGAAAAAGACGCTGCTCTTGAAAGAAGGTTCCAGACTATTCTCGTCGAGCCCCCGTCAAAGGACGAGACAATCGAGATACTAAAGGGCCTCAGGGACCGTTACGAACAGCACCATAAGGTAAAATTCACCAATGACGCACTGTTCCAGGCCGTGGAGCTTTCCACGAGATACATTACAGGCAGGTGCCTGCCCGACAAGGCTATCGATGTCATCGACGAAGCAGGCGCAAGGGTCAGGCTAAAGAACATGACACCCCCGCCGGACCTTGCCGAGATCGAAACGAAAATAGAAAAGCTCCAGACCGAAAAAGACGAGGCCGTAAGAAATGCCGACTACGAACGGGCCGCATCTCTTCGAGACGAAGCCCAGAAACTGCTCGACGAAAAAGCCGACCTCCAGCGTCAGTGGCATGAAAAGAGCAACGAAACTGTAGGTGAGGTCGATAACGAGATCATCGCCGAAGTGGTCAGCAAGATGACCGGCGTACCCCTTACAAGGCTCGAGAAAAAGGAAAAGCAGAGACTGCTCGAACTGGAAGACGAGCTGCACAAACGCGTTGTCTCGCAGCATGAAGCAATTGTCGCGGCATCGAAAGCTATCCGAAGGGCACGCAGCGGGCTTAAGGACCCGAACCGTCCGATGGGCAGCTTTATATTCATCGGGCCAAGCGGCGTGGGTAAGACGCTGCTCGCAAGGGCCCTTGCCGAGTTCATGTTCGGCGACGAGGACGCCCTTATCCAGATGGATATGAGCGAGTACATGGAAAAGCACAATGTCAGCAGGCTTGTAGGCGCCCCTCCCGGATACGTCGGGTACGAAGAGGGCGGCCAGCTCACAGAGCGCATCCGAAGAAGACCTTACGCGGTCCTGCTGCTTGACGAGATCGAAAAGGCACACCCCGATGTTTACAACATGCTGCTCCAGATAATGGAAGAAGGCAGGCTGACAGACAGCTTCGGCAGGCATGTAGATTTCAAGAACGTGATCCTTATCATGACCAGTAACATCGGCGCCGACCTTATCAAAAACCAGTCCGGTTTCGGGTTCGGCAAGCGTAACGAAGAGTCCAACTACGAGAAGATGAAGGACTTGCTGGACAAGGAGATCGAACGACACTTCAGGCCGGAGTTCATTAACAGGCTTGACGACAAGATCGTATTCAGGCCACTTACACGTGAGGACCTGCAGACCATCGTCGAGTACGAGCTTAACAAGGTCTTCAAGAGGCTCGTCGAACACGGCCTGCATCTTGAGCTTGACCCGGCTGCCAAGGAGTTCCTTATCGACAAGGGCTACAACCCCGAGTTCGGTGCAAGACCGCTTAGAAGGGCCATCGAAAACTATATCGAGGACCCGCTATCCGAGAGCATGCTCCGAGGCGAATTCAAGGGCAAGTCCGTCATAAAGATCGACGTGCAGGACGAGGAACACCTCAAGTTCACCGGCGTTGACACCAGCGAGCACTTCGACGAGGACCAGCCCGTGGTGCACACAGAAGAAAACGAGTGACCCCTGTAAAGACGGTAAACTCCGCCGAACAGAAACCACTCGTTAAGCGATAAAATTTGAACCGCAGGGTACGGTTAAGACTGTTGCCCTGCGGTTTCCATATTGTCATCTTCAAGCATTTCATCAGCCTGCGTAGAGTCGGCTGTATCGTCGTGATGCTCATGGCCCATCTGCACGCGAAGCTTTTTGATATTCGCTATCATCAGCAGCGACACTATAAGAGCTGCCACGAAAAGCCCTGCGAAGATGTAGAGAGTCTGCGAATAGTCTCCGGTTTTTTCACGGATGTACGAAACGAGCATCGGCCCGACAAGCCCCGCCATCGCCCATGCCGTGAGAATATAACCGTGTATCGCCGAAACCTGCTTTGTGCCGAAAATATCGCTGATATACGCAGGTACCGAAGCAAAGCCTCCGCCGTAGCAGGTCAGTATAAGGTAAATAATCAGCGGGAACACCGCCGCACTGGTTATGCTCGGAAGCGCGAAAAAGGCGACTATCTGGATTACGAAAAACACAACCCATGTGACCGGCCTGCCGATGTGGTCCGAAAGCGAGGACCACCCTATCCTGCCGATCCCGTTAAACAGACCCATCATTCCGACCATTACAGCAGCAGCAGCAGCGGTCATACCGGTAACCTCCTGTGCCAGGGGTGATGCGACGGAGATAACAGCGATGCCGCAGGTAATGTTTATAAAAAGCATCACCCAAAGGAAGTAAAAGCGGATTGTTTTCACCGACTCGTTGGCAGTAAGCTGGGCCAGATCCTTTTTAATTTTCTTCTTGCCCGAATCGATAGCAGCCTGGAAACCAGCCGGCATCCAGCCCTCGGGCGGCGGAGCAAGATACTGCGACGAAGCGAACATCAGCACGAAGTAAACCGCCCCTAAAATATAAAACATCGGGGCAATACCCATATTCGCGATCAGGTACTGCATGGATGGTCCTGCGATAAACGAGGCAAAGCCAAAACCCATTATCGCCATCCCTGTCGCCAGACCCCTCTTGTCGGGGAACCACTTTATCAGTGTCGAAACAGGGGTAATATAACCTGTCCCCAGTCCCATCCCGCCAAGAACACCGTAAGTAAGGTACAGCAAAGGAAGCGACTGCATCTTCACCGCCAGCCCCGAACCCGCAAGACCAAGCCCGAACAGCACCGACGCTATCGTGCCTGCAAAACGCGGGCCCTTCTTTTCGACAACATGGCCGAGAAAGGCCGCTGAAAGGCCGAGAAAAAATATCGCTATACTGAAAGTCAGCGAAACCTGCTTGAGGTCCCAGTCCAACTGATTCATAAGCGGCTTTGAGACGACCGACCACGAGTAAACCGAGCCGATAGAAATGTGAATACCGACCGCCGAAGCAGCGATCAACCAACGATTCTTCATGCCAATAACCTCCATTTCCAGTCATTTTCATCGAGCGGCTGAGTTAAAACCGCATTTGTCGACTTCAATTTACCGGTAATTTATTGTGATAACAAGAGACTATATGGTCCATTTTTGATATAATCTGGCTATTGTCGGCGCAATAAATGCTGGAAAACCCGTTATTTCTCCAATAAAAGCCGAACAGATTTCAGCATGAGCCCGATTCTTTTCTTTTTGTTGATTTTGTCGGCTTTGAATGTCAGTGTATATGTGCCGGGCTTGTCGATGTTGACATAACCAAGCAAGGTCATCACATCGTTTCGGTCCCTTACCTTATCATTCGGCCCAATGAACCCGCTAATCTCTTTATCGGCAACAGTGACTTTCACGTCATGATAGCCGGGATGTAGAAACTGCCTTACCCTGCCCTCACCCCATGCGGGACTTTTTGCCGTAAAAGCATCGATCCTGAACAGACCCGGTTCGGTAACCTTGAAATTCCAGCTTAGCCACTGGTTTTCGTCGAGCCAGTTTTCTATATAACTGCCGTCCGTCGAAAGTTCCATTTTGGTCTCGCCTTTTTCCTTATGCACACGGGCCCCATCTATCGGAACTGTCTGTATCGCAAAACCGTGCCTGCCGAAAGTTAGCGGCAAACCGCTGCACGGCAGCGTTATTTTACCTTCCTGCTGGACGGGTGTTGTGTCAATATCGGCAGCACCGTCAATCTTGATTGCGATGACATTCACATAAGGGTCGGGCATATTATCAGGCAGCTTGATTATGAGTTCTTTGCCGCCCTTATCATTTCTAAACTCAAGCCCTCGCCCCCCGTCAACAGCATAACAATCCAATACCTCGTTACGAACTCCGTGCAGCTTTATATCACCCTCAGGGCGAGTCATTATATGCAGGTAAATAAAGCCTTCCTTCGCAGTGACCGCCCCCCATTCAAAATTGCAGTGAAACGGATTGACCGAGGCGCCGTAAATCGCCGCCCCGTTTTTTGCGAGCCAGTCGCCCATTACCTTCAGATTTTCTGCACTCTTATCCGGTATCCGACCCAGCGGGTCGGGCCCGACGTTCAGCAGGTAATTCCCGCCGCGGCTTGTGACATAAACAAGTTTACGGATAGTCTCTTCGGGCTCCTTCCACCGCTGCCCCTCTGTCCAGCTCCAGTGGTTGTTTATCGTCGCCGGCACCTCCCACGGGAAATCAGTTACAGCTTCGGGTATCTGGTTGTCGCCCGTGGAAACATAGTCGCCGTAACCGTGACCGACCCGGCTGTTGACAAGACAGCCCGGCTGAATCGACTTGACGAATTGATAAAGCTCCTCGCTCTGTTCCGGCGAAATCACCGCCGGCGTGTCAAACCACATAAGCCCTGTATCACCGTACTTCGTTAGAAGCTCGCGCACCTGCCGCTTGCATTTCTGCTCGAAGTACTCGGCGAAATCTTTTTCTTCCGGCTTGTAGTCCCAGTCGTTGCCCGCACCGCCCGGATGATGCCAGTCCTGCGCGTGGGAATAATAAAAGCAAAGCTTAATGCCCGCTTTTTTACATGCCCGGGCAAGCGGTTTGATTATATCTTTCTTGTAAGGGGTGGCGTCGGCAACGTCAAACTCGCTCACTTTTGAGTCGAACATCGCAAAACCGTCGTGGTGCTTGGCCGTCAGCACGATATACTTCATACCAGCAGCTTTAGCAATTGACACAAACTTTTCGGCGTCGTACTCAACCGGGTTAAACTCGGCGGCAAGTTTTTCATAAGTCTCAACCGGTATTTTACCTCGCCTCATGCTCCACATGGGCTCCCGGTCGATAACATCATCCCTCGCCTTGCCTATGATGCGCTGCCAGTCCTCGTCGGGAACGCTCGGTATGCTCCAGTGAATAAACATCCCGAATTTCGCTTCTTTAAACCATGCAATTTGCCGCTCGGTCAATTCTTTTGTATCGGCGGTTTTTTGTTCTTCCCCGCAACCGAGCATAATTGTAAACAGTACCGGGAAAACCACTGCAATGAAAAAACTCTGCCTTGACTTCATATTACCTCCTTCAGAATAGAAGCATATTCTATTGCGTAAACCCCCACCGGAACTAAAGCGATTTCAAAAGCTCAAGATATACCCCAGCCGCCTCAACCACCTGTTCAAACTCCACCGATTCGTCACGTGTGTGGGCCATCGCAAGCTGGCCCGGGCCGAGTATAACCGGCTCACACCCTGCCTGCCGCATCATGTTCGCGTCGGAGTGGCTCATAAATGCTCCGGGAGCCCAATCAAGCCCGCAGCGGTCGTAAACAGCTTTAAGCGTTTTGCCGAAATCGCCTTCCTCGTCAAGCATATAACCTTCGGCGACAGTGGGAAACTCTATTTCGTAACTGTTGACAGTGCTCGCCGCAAGGCTCGAGCCTGCGATCTTCTCCAGCTCCCGAGAAAGCCTTTTAACGCTGCCCCGAGGGGGAACATGCAAATCAACCCACGCCTCGCAGCTTCCCGGAACGGCAAAACCAGCGGCGGAGCTGTTTATATCGCGTATATTCAGTATCGTCTCCGGGTGCTCGACCTCCACAACACCGCCAAGCTTCAAAAGCATGCGAAGCATACTGAATATCGCGTTATACTCCCTCCCTGCCATCGAAGCATGACGGCGCCTGCCGAAAGCTCTTATAAGCATTTCCATGTACCCGTAATGCCCGAAGCATGGGACCATGTCCGTGGGCTCGGCGACTATGGCTGTGGGAAACGACCTCGCGTCGAGAAGCGCCGCCGTGCCGTCGCCTGTTTCCTCCTCACCGACAACAAGAAAAAGACCGGCTTTTTCGGTGCTTCCGCCGGACTCGGAAAATGCGGTAAAGGCCTCGACCATTGCGGCACACCCGGCTTTCATGTCCGCCGTGCCAAGCCCGTATATTCGCCCGTCCTTTTGCTCAAACTCGAAATGCTCAATATCGAACGCCGATACCGTATCGATGTGACCGATAAAAGCAATATCGGGCCTCTGGTCGGAAAATAAAACCTCAACGTTGCGCCTGCCCTCCGTAACCTCCCGCTGAATCACCGAAAAACCCTTGTCGTGCAGGTAACCGGAAAGAAAATCCGAAACCCCCTCCTCTTTACCGCTCGGACTGTAAATGTTTACCATTTCACGAACAAGCTCAAGCAGCCTGTCGGTATTTATTTTTGCCTCCGATGCCATTGTCACTCGTTTCTGCTTTCGATGTTAAGAGTCATGTAAACGTGGTCGATTGGGTTAACAAAGCCTTTACGCTCGAAAAATTTTAACGCCCGTTCGTTGTCGGCCTGAGTGTCAACCATCAGCATGCGGACACCGGCCTGCTCCATTAATTCACGAAACTTATCGAACAGTCGGCTCGCGATACCCATTCCCGCATACTCCGGGTCAACCCCGAGCCAGACCAGGTGACCGTAGTTCCACGCCGAACGCTTTTTCTCGATAACCGATCCCATCGCGAAACCGACTACCCGCTCCTCGCATTCCGCAACAAGCATGTAGTCCGACTCAACGTTGAACAAATGCGTAACCTCGTACTCGTCCCATGTACGGTAAAGGTTTGACACATCCTGAGATGTGAAAAGTTTTTCGCCCAGGTGAAATATTGCGCCAAGATCGTCGATCCATGCGTTTCTGATTTTTATCTCGCCTCGCTGTTCGTTACCCGAACCGTTCATATATAAATCCTGAAACAGGGTTAAAATTTTTCGCTCGCATGACATTATAACACCACTGGCCAAAATAGCAAACCAGACCTAAGTGCCTTAAAAAACAATATTTACGAGAACAATAAACAAACACAGGCCCTTTGAGATTTTTTTATTATTTTCTATTGACAATATCTCGGATTCATGCTAAATTGATAAACGTATGGGAGATGCCCGTCTATGTCTACCTACGTAGCATCCTCCTCCTACTCCTCCTCCTCCTCAAAGCTACAGATATAGACGGGTATACTTTTCCGGGGAGGTTTTTTTCAGCAGGCCGGGTTCCAATCACAAAAAACTTCCTTAGGCCGTTTAAAAATCCTTACACCGAATTAACCTGATTCTAACTTGAACGCTTTTCAGGGCTGGTTATTATGGGACCTGAGGGTTAAAGTTAGATCAGCGGTTATCCCTTTAAGTTCGCTCTTTTATAGTTCGTTTTACTCAAAATCTGTGCACTGTCCGTGTTATAGAATGGGAAGGTGATGGAAAGGACGTCTCTTCGAAAGCCAGGATATCTCGGACGGTGCTTTTTTTTCGCGCTTTTTGTGATATAATCCATTAGGCAATAAACACAGATTTTGATTCAGCTAAAAGGGGCGGCGAAATGTCCGACAACCAGCGAATTGCCAGGCTCAACAATGACAGCAACAGGCAGCAGGGCAAATACATACTTTACTGGATGCAGCAAAGCCAGCGGGCTCATTACAACCACGCACTCGAACATGCCGTTAAGCTCGGCAATGCGAACTCATTGCCCGTCGCGGTCTTTTTCGGGATTATGGACAATTATCCCGGCGCCAATCTCAGGCACTACGATTTTATGGTCCGCGGCCTTACCGAAGTTGCAAACGACCTTGCAGAACGGGATATCGGTTTCTATATTCAGCACACCAGCCCGGAAAAAGGGGCCGTTAAACTTGCAAAAGACGCTCATACCGTGGTCTGCGACGCGGGTTTTCTCCGGCACCAGCAAAACTGGCATCACCATCTCGCTCAAAACGCCGGCTGCCCTGTTTTACAGGTCCAGACCGACACGGTCGTGCCCATCGAGCAGGCCTATGAAAAGGAAAGCTATACCGCCGGAACGCTTCGACCGAAAATAAGCAAGAGGATAGACGAGTTTTTAACCGGCATCCGACAAGAAAAGGTCAAGGTTAAATCTACGGGAATGAATATCGACTCGCTGGACATCTCGAACCCGGATAATATTTTGAAAAAGCTCAAGATCGACCGGTCGGTAAAGCCCGTAAGCTGCCCCAAACCGGGCAGCGAAGCCGCCAAAAGGCAGCTCAAAAAGTTCATCAGGGACAAACTTGACGATTATCCCGAAATGCGGAACGACCCCTCACTGGACGGCCAGTCAGGGCTTAGCCCGTACCTTCACTTCGGCCAGGTATCTCCCGTCTATATCGCGATGGAGGTGAAAAAGGCAAACAGCAGCGGCGCGGACGCTTTTCTCGAAGAGATGATAGTAAGACGCGAACTTGCGTGGAACTTCGTCTATTACAACAGTCAATACGACAATCCAAATTGCCTGCCTGACTGGGCAAGGAATTCCCTGCGCCTGCACGCGAAAGATAAACGCGAATATAACTACACTTTCCAGCAGCTTGAAAAAGCCAAAACCCATGACGAATACTGGAACACGGCCCAGCGCGAAATGCTCACCAGCGGCAAAATGCACGGTTATATGCGAATGTACTGGGGCAAAAAAGTCATCGAGTGGTCCGGTTCATGGCAAAAGGCATGGGATAATCTTGTCAGGCTAAACGACAAGTACGAACTTGACGGACGCGACCCGAACGCCTACGCAGGGATTGCATGGTGTTTCGGCAAGCACGACCGCGCCTGGCCCGAACGCAAAGTCTTCGGCAAGGTACGATACATGAACGCCCACGGCCTTGAAAGAAAATTCGACATGGATACATACATCGAAAAGGTGGCCCGGCTGGAAAAATAATATTCATATATCTGGGGCTACAGGGGCTCAGGGCGGATTTTACCGGCCTTTAACGTGTTTTTAATGAAAAGCGAACGTAATTATGATACAATATTAATATATGTTGTCATAATTACAGGGGCTGCTTTTATGTCTTATACTTTTAATCTTAAAGAAACTTTTATGCGTTTTAATAAAGCGACTTTGTTTTGGTTGGTAATGATGTTTCTTTTGCTTGCGTTGTGTTTTGTCTCTACAGCAAAAGCAAAGGGCACGGAAAAAGAAAACTGGACCAGGCGTCAGGTTGGATGGCACCTGCCAAGCGGCGAACGGGTTCGCGCCGTCCGCTTCCCAGCCGATAAGTTTAACGCCGAAAAAACCGAAGACGGTTTCCTGAAGCTCAACAGCACCCAGCCCGAATACGAAATCCGGCTTGACGAATCAGCGACCTCAACCGGCGCCAGCAGCATGGTCAACACCATCGACTCGCCGCCAATAGACGGATTCATCCCATGGATCGGCGTGAGATTCTCCAACAAAAGAAGTATTGACGAAAGTGATTTTGTGGCTGTGGAAAGATCGCGATTTACAGGCAGTGTTCTCCAGTCGGCAACGCCTAACTATGTCATCGGGCTGTTCGACACCGGCGCAAGCGCGCATGTAATCGGTTACAACAACGCCCAGCATCTGGGACTGTCCGGTTCGTATCTGACAAGCTCTGAAAGTATCATTTCCGGCGTGACCGGTTCGGTAACCGCCGACGTCAGCTACCCGATAGGCGTTTTCATCGACGGCCTTGGCAATATCTCCGGCGGTGTCGCGGGACCCAATATGGTCGGTCATACAAACGTTGCGGTAAATGTCGGTCAGTACGTAGGACCCAGCGACACGGACCTGCCTACCGCTATCGGCTCGCCGCTTGCCGTATATTTTACGGCAGCGATAAAAAACAGCGACCCGATGACACACAGCTACAACGGCGAAAATTACACCGCACCGGATATCGATTTTTACGAAAACGGCGATTCCCAAATACCCGATTACTCGATAAGCATACCCCTCGAACTTCGCCCGCTCGGAGCCCTTAACGTGCAGTGGATACCGTCACTGGATTTTGACAGCAACTTCGAGTTTTTCCCCCAGACCGCTTCGATCATAACCGGCAACTCGTCACAGTCGTTATACTTCGTGCACAGCGTTGACCTTTACGACCAGCAGTACAGTGCGATCGACAAGGACCGGTTCATGCTCGATACCGGTGCCCAGGTTACAGTGATCGGCCTGAGGGTTGCCGCACGGTTAGGCATTGACCCCTCTCAGGCGGAGTTCCAGGTCGAAATTGAAGGTGTCAGCGGAGATGTGATCTGGATCGACGGGTTTTACATCGACAGGATAGACATCCCCGCCCTGGGAAGTTGGGTTAGCTTTACGAATGTGCCCGTCATACTTCTGGACATCGCTTCCCCGGAGGGCGGAACGCTTGACGGAATAATCGGCATGAACCTGTTTACACAATATGACATGGTCCTGCGCGGCGGCGGGCTTTTCCTCCAGGATGACCCCCGGCTGGACCTTCAGCTTATTGACAATACCCTTGCCGCGGATATCGCCCCGCCCGGCGGAGATAACAGTGTCAACATGCTCGACCTGGACAAACTCGCCGCGCTCTGGCTGTCGGTAACCGGGGATCTGAACTGGGACCCCATCGCCGACCTTGCCCCGACCGACGGCGACGGAGAAATAAATTATCTGGATTTTTCCGTTATGGCAGACGAATGGTCCCCGTAAAACATCGAAACATCGGGCATAAATCCAAACTAAAAAGCATGTAAACCCGGACTTGCAAAATCTCTTCGCCCCGGTTATAAAATAACCGATGAGCAAGCCGATAGAAAAACAGATCGCAGAACTTCGTGATCAAATACGTTATCACGACCATCGCTATTACGTCCTCAACGACCCGGAGATAAGCGACCAGAAATATGACAAGCTGATGGATAAGCTAAAGCGGCTCGAACAGGACCATCCCCAGCTTGTAACCGAGGACTCACCCACACAAAGAGTCGGCGGCCGGCCCGTTGACGGCTTCGAAAACGTCCGCCACGGCATCGCAATGCTCAGCATTGACAACACCTACAACGCCCAGGAACTCCGCGACTTTGATAAGCGCGTCAAAAAGGCACTGGAAACGGACGATTATCAGTATGTTGTCGAGCTCAAAATCGACGGGCTCGCGGTCAGTATCCGTTACGAAAACGGGCGTTACGTCCGCGCCGCAACCCGCGGCAGCGGCGAAGTGGGAGACAACGTCACCGCCAACGTCAAAACCATACATGCAGTGCCGCTTAAGCTTATGGGCGACGGCGAAAATTTTGACGCAATTGAAATTCGCGGCGAAGTTTTCATG
>CAZVPF010000049.1:0-18125 GCA_964628195.1 uncultured Pirellulales bacterium
ATACTATCAAAATCTTACTTCTTTGCACGATTTTACTTGGGAAATACGGGATAAACTATTAAATCTGTCGCAATTTTATTCAATCGCCAGATCAATAAATACAATATTCAGGTTTTCATAAGGTGAGCCAAAATTTCTCTCTATTTTTATTTCATTAATTCCATCGTTAAGAATGGAATAAGGGACTATCCAGGCCCTATGCTGCTGGGGCTCTCCCAATAAAGGCGTATAAGGAGTTGGATACGGCTCGCTAACATCAGAAGTGGCCGCGAGTGAAACATTATTAATCTTTGCAGACCAACTGCTGTTTTCGAGATACTGGTCACACTGAATGCGTAATCTGCCGTCTTGGGACCACCCCCCTGCTGGAGGCGCCATATCGAAATAATATGTCTTTGAACTGCCTATCCAGGAGAATGAATCCGGGAATTGGCCGTTCTGGAGGTCCGGTGCCCAGTCGGTATCGTTTATCTGCTTATCGTAATCGGTTTGGAAGATGTAATGCTGAGGCTGAGAAGCAAGCCACTGGCGGTCGTCAAGATACTGAATAATCTCAAACGGAGGCTCATTATAAGGCCCTGCAGAGCCGCTGGCGTGGTCCCTGTAATAAACAAAGTTAAACAGGCTCATTCCGTCAAGTCCTCTTGAATAAGCCAAATGCGCAGCCGTATAGTACTGCAATGGCGTGGTTCTGCGAAAGGTAGATTCATACGACCCCACTTTTTGTCCAAGACGGGTGGTATGACACATTTCGAGATAAACCGCTGTACCCGGAACCATTTGTTTGATCTCGGCCATGTCGTTCTGCTGAATAGTAAAATATGTAGGTGATACGTTTACCATATCCACACCGGCATCGGCCCAGGCGGGCAGATCAATTCCGAGGTTGTCGAAATAAGCTGTATAGCAGGGAATACGCACACACAGATACCGATAACGACCGTTTGGGGATGTTCTGTCAAGAATAACACGAACCTGTCGGATAAATTTCAGCATGATTTCTTTTCGCTGCTGACTTGTTGTATCACCCATATTGAAATAAGCGTGGTGCCTCATGAAATCAATTTCAAAACCTGTCATATTAAACTTCTCACAAACTTCTTTTATGAGAGAAATTTTATATTCGCGTGCTTCCGGAATTGACCAGTCGTGAAGCCATTCCAACCTGCCGTAAATATCATAGGGACCCTCACCTATCTGGTAATCCGGATTCTCGACGTAAAAACGACTGGGTGTATGCATAGCGATCTCGGCTGGGTCCCACACTTTTTCCAGGTGGTGACCGTCATTCAACCGGAAAGAGAAGAACGGTTCCTGACCTTTGTGCCGTGTATAATCCATAAATAGCTGCACAGGATCGTAACCCGCCAGGACAAATTCGTGCTCGGGACGCACAGGATATCCCCGCAGTCCGCTGGTATAGTCATACCACCAGTCATAGTGTTCCTGCATGGGATAGACTCGACTGATCCACCACGGAACCCAGGCATGGCCGCCGGGAGAGAGCAAATGCACCTCCGCCCCGGTATTCAAAGTTTCATTTACAGTACCTTTGAGTACAGGGGGGGACCATTGTTCGCCCGGTTCATGGAACGGACTAATCGCATTTGCAGCGTTTGTAAAATCGTTATTGTACAGCACCTTGAAAGGAGGGATGGATCTTTCAAGAGGCAGGGCATTTGTATTCCATTTATCTGCAAGCAATCCAAAATCACGAAGATCGATTATATCATCCTGAAAATATAAGTTGGCCGCAGGGCTCCAACTGCTGTCTCCGGCAACAGCAAGCCATGAATCAGCAAATGCAGCAATATCGGCGACTCCAACCGTCTTATCGTCGTCAATATCCCCTGCCAACTTCGCCGCAAGGTAATTTTGATTAACTTCATTTTCACTTAAAGCCCGATCATAAACCCGGCATAAAGCAATGTCACCGTTGAAATAACCTCTTATGCCCGGATCATAAGTTGTTCCGCTGACAGACTCCCTCGTACCAATTGCCGCAGTTTGCGTGCCAGGAACAAAATCACTGTGAGATTTAAGGGGCAGTGAGGAATTGCCCGTACAGCTCAAATACCGCTGCTCGTTCAAGCCGCCGTTTACGTACCATTTACATTGGGGCAATTCGGCGTGGCTGCCCTGAAAAACATATGTAACGTGCATCCACTGATCAATCAGGGCCTGGGCCGATTCCAGCGAAGGACCGAGCAGACGAGCGGTGTCGGATTCTGAACCGAGGAGAGACTCAAACCTGAAAGATCCGGGCGTCGGATTACCATCCGTATCGTCCCATCTTATTCCCAAATAAAAACCGGTGCCGAAGAATGTGTCATCGGTGATTGTTCCAAAAAGAAATTCTTTCAAACCCGATACAGGGTTTCCGTGCGGCCTGAACCATAGTTCAACCGTAAAATCCCTGTCAACATCAAAAGTGTCTGAAGGAACGCCCAGCCGAGCAACCTGCGAACCTCCATTTGCAGAAGGCTTAAAATTAAAGAACCACGGGCTGTTGGGCTCACACTCAAATGTTGGAATGGCGCCTGTCGTTTCATTGACCCTTACCAGGTCCCCCTCAGAACCGCCGCCCTGCCATTCGGTGGACCACTTCTTCCATAAGTGATCGCCCGGTTTATCGGCATCAAGAAAGAAGACAAGTCCATCGGTGACATAAGGGGAAGTTTCATCTTCAGGCAACGGGGTTAGCGGAATATCCTGTTGATATAGCTGCTGAACCTCGAGCTGGTTCAAAGCGTAATCATAGACATTCAGCTTGGCGATCTTTCCTCGAAAATAACCCCGCACGGATGGGTCATAACTGGAATTATTAAAATATCCCTCAGCCCCAATCGCAGCAGTATCCTCCCGCGGGACAAAATCACCGGTAAAGGGCAGGGAACAGCTTTCATAACAATTTACAGTCCCGCCTCTGTCAGCGGCACCGTCAATATACCATGCATATTGAGGTAAGAATGTTTTGGAACCCTCGAAAACATAAACCACGTGGGTCCATTGATTGATTGATGCAGTGTTTTCATAAGAAGGGCCACCGATTCTCGTACCGTTGTCGGCGGTCATTGAAGACTCAAACATAAAAGTTGAACCCGATGGATCGTTAAATCTTGTACCGAGATAAAAACCGTTGGATAAACTACGGGTTCCAAAAAGAAACTCTTTCAGACCCGATGCGGGATCTCCGCCGGGTTTTATCCACATTTCGACAGTAAAATCCTTGTCAACGTCAAATGTCTCGGCAGGAATATCAAAATGCCCCACCTGCCCCCCCGCCGTTCCGCTCGGGGCAAATTCATAATACCAGAGAGCCTGGTCATTGACATTTTCATAATCTCTTACAGGGTGATGGCTTGTTGAATTGACCGAGACGAGATCGCCCCCGTAAATGTTTCCGCCCGAAACAGGTTCCCAGTTCTCATCCGGGCGGTGGCCCGGGGCGGAGGCATCAAGACTTAAAACCAATCCCGGGGTATAATCAGCAATACCAATTCCCTCGCTGTAATTCTGTTGTACCTCAAACTGGGAAAGCACCGTGTCATATATCCTTATCACGGCGATTTTGCCCTTAAAAACCCCCGGGGAATGAAGCGCCTGATTGCACCGGGCTCCTATACTTGCCTGATTCGGAGGGGTTATGAATTCGCTATAATCAAGCGGGTCACTGTCATTTCTTGATTCGTTGCTGATGTCCCTGTCAAAGCCTCCGTCAATATACCATTTTGCTTCGGCATAACCCGGCCTGTCACCACCTCCATCATCCCTGGCAAAGGTTAAAACTATTTGATGCCACTGATGGGCGGTAAAGTACCCGCTTGGTCCTAACATATAGTACCTGTTAGGACCGACCGTCCCTGTAGAAGTCGCAAGGTGACTTTCCAGTCTGACTTTGCCGTCGTTCGTGTCATAACGCGTGCTGATATTGAAACCGAGGTTAATCGTCGAAGTGCCATCCATTGTTGAAAAAACATTCTCTTTAATTAAAACGCCTTCATAAACTCTTTCCGGCATAAGCCATATCTCTATGGAAAAATCTTTATCCGGAAGAAAAATCTGACTGTCATCTTCAGCCTGCTCAATACCCAAATCTCCAACGCGGCCGCCTTTGGACATCACATCCGTAGGCGGGGCGAACTTAAAACAAGGAGCTGCAAAGCCGTCACAGGTTGAAATGTAATAGTATGGCAGTCCCCAGTCAGTGGTGCCATATGGAAGGAGTTTGCCGGAAGCATCAGGGCCGCTTATTACAGGAGCCCAAAAAACATCAGGATTGGCACCCGGATCAGATGCATCGATCTCAAAGACCAGTCCATCGGTTTTAATATCCGCAAACACAAAGATTGATGGTACAAACAGAATAAGCAGGAATAGCTTTTTCATCAATTTCCTCTTGGATAATTTAAGTCATACTAACTTTATTTTTTAGCTTTGTTACCGGAAACATTATATCATATTTACTTCGACTATTCAATCTAAAAATTACAGCAAGAGCCTTAAAATTTATACAGATAATTAGCCTGTAATTACTCTTTTCATTATCAATTTAACGTCATTTATGATATTTAACCTTTATAATCGGGGTTGGGAACCGGAAGCTTTGCATCCATATCTTTTAACCACTTATAGAGTTGGGTCCTGAGCTGCTTAACCTTATCGGGCATTATTTCCGACAAATTGGTTTTTTCTGCCGGGTCTTTTTTAACATCATACAGCTCCGCGTAAGAATCATCTTCAAACCAGTGAAGAAGTTTATAATCGCCCTGCCTTACAGCCGCACATGGACGGGTGTTCATGCAAATTGTTTTACTGCCCCACCAGAAAGGACCGTCCAGATAACGAGGGTAATACCAAAACAATGATCTGTTCTGTATTTCATTTTTTCCGGTAAACAGGCCGCTAATGTTTACACCGTCAACGATGTCGTATGAATTTCCCGGCGAACCGGCCAATCCCGTAAAGGTGGGGAAAAAGTCTATACTGTGGACAGGCACCTCGCATATGCTGTTAGCTTTCACTTTCCCCGGCCAGCGGACGAACAACGGCACTCTTATGCCGCCCTCGTAAAGAGTGTGCTTTCCATGTTTCAGCGGATAGTTGCTTGTCGCAATTACGTTATGCACTTTGCCTGTTCTTCCGCCATTGTCCGATGTTATCATGATCAAGGTATTATCACGCAGTCCCATTCGGTCAATTTCATCTACCAGTTCCCCGATGCCATTGTCCAGATGTTCAAGGTTTGCTGCATACAGCGGGTTATCATGTGTCAGGCCAGGCCTTATTTTGGCCCTGTACCGGTCCACCAGCTCGTCGTCGGCCTCATAATCATGATGCATGGCATCGTGTGAAAGGTATATATAAAAAGGCTTGTCCTTGTTTTGCTTAATAAAATTGATTGTTTCCCGTGTGTAGTATTTAATATTTTTAGGATCATCTTTTGGTGAACTGCCTGTGCGTTCCTCACATATATATTTGAAGCCGTGATCCCGGGGCGAGCAGTCAGAACAGCCGTTGCCGTCCAGCTGCCATTTGCCGATACATGCTGTCATATAACCTGCGGCGTTGAGAGCTTTGGCAATTGAAATATGGTCCGTATGAAGGTACCTCGGAGATTTGGGTTCGAGCAGTCGATGTGATTCAATATTACGGCGACTCCAGGTTACCGCATTTATGCCGAGCCTGGCTGGGTATTTTCCCGTTAAAATGCTCGCCCGGGTCGGAGCGCACACGGTTGAGGCGGCATAGTTATGAGAAAAATACATTCCCTCTCGCCTGAAGCGGTCAATGTATGGCGTCTCATATAAATCACTGCCCAGGCAGCTTGCGTCCGAGTAACCGAGGTCGTCAACGAGTATAAAAACTATGTTAGGTTTGTTTACTCTCTTTGTCGGTGACGCAGGACTTTGTTCGGCTAATCCGACTCCTATCATACCGGCAAGCCCAGCCTGCGAGGCTCGAAAAATGAACTTCCTTCTATCTAATGTCATATCCCAAGTCCCTAAGTAACGGCTTTTTATTTCTCTGTTTCGGCTTTCATTCTTGTGCGATAAACCTGGGGAATATAATTCCTGGACAGGTTAAGTTGATTTTCATGGAAATATTTCAGGTGCCTTTGCTTTAATTTTTGCACTACCGGCTGATACCTCGGCTCATCAATGAGGTTATTCATTTCCCATGGATCCATCTCCAGGTCATAGAGATACTCTTTTGAAAACATTAAAAACCATTTGTATCGATCCATTCTCACCATGTAAGTGAGGTGCTGCTTTCTTCCAATTTCCGAAAAGACTGCATCGTGAACTTTATCTGTTTTGCCAAATGCCATTGGAAGAAGGGATTTTGTATACCGTCCTTCGGTTACCTCTCCACCGGCGGCTTCGACAACAGTTGCGTAAACATCAAGCAGTGAAACCGGCGAATCGAGTGTTTGGGCGGGCTTTATCTTAGCAGGCCACTGCATTATCATGGGAACCTTTGCCGACTCTTCCCAAAAAGTTCCCTTACTCATTTTGCCATGTGCGCCTAACATTTCCCCGTGATCTGAGATCACCATAATCAGGGTGTTCTCGTAGTTGCCCCGTTTTTTTACCGCATCGAGAACTTTGCCGATACAGTCGTCTATCATGGTGATCTTGCCGTAGTAATTAGCCCTCATTGCACGGAGTTCTTTTTCGTCTACTTTTCCCTCGCTGAATTTGTACCTTTTTCTCACATTTGGTGCGAGTTTTATCTTCTCAGGATCATACATGGTCGCGTATCTGCCAGGAGCATCGAGTGGGGGGTGAGGACCTGGAAGACTTATAAAGGTACAGAAAGGCACATCTTTGGGAATAGATTTGATCAGTTCAATACCCTTGTCGGCAATGAAATGATCATTATGGTCCCGGGGCTCAACAACGTTCGGCCTGACCATATATGAATTTTTCAACAACCGCTCGTGCATGTCATTATAGTAATCTTCAAGAAGCCCAAGTTTTGCCAGGTGCTGTTCATACCGACAGTGTTCTCCTTCAACCCTGGTTGAATAAGGTGTGCTTATATCCTCACAGTAATCCAGGCCCAAAGCAGTGTAATAATCCTGCATTGTTTTGAACCTTTCTTTCCATTTATCGCCGCCTGTCCAGTGGAGTTTGCCGATTTGCGCGGTAAAGCAGCCGGCGTTTTTAATGTCGCGGAACATTGGCGATATATCCGGGTCCATATAGAAGTCGCTGTTGTTGCCCCAGAGGTTGTGTGAATGGGGGTGAAGACCACTTATGAGACTGCATCTTGCGGGCATGCAGACCGGGCAGGGAGTGTAACAACTGCTGAAATTAACGCCGTTTTCTGCAATACTGTCGGCATGAGGTGTTTTCACATTGGGGTCACCGTTGTAACCAGTCATTCTCGGGTTCCACTGGTCTGTGTAAATGACGACGATATCGGGCTTGCCGCCCCTTTTTTCTGTATTAATTTGGCCGAAATCAGGCAAAGAACGGGCTTGCGTAATATTACTGCCCGCGATAAGACCTGCTGCGGCAGTTGAATATAGGAATTTCTTTACAAAACTTCTTCTGTCCATACTATTTTACACATTTATAAAATGTAGAGAGGTTCAGTTGTTCATGCATTTAAAACGTAAACCCTCAGGAATAAGCTTTTTTACAAAACATACCTACGGACTGATTTTCGCAGAGACTCTAAAACATCATTCATGAAAACCGGGATAATCGGGCCACCAGAATTGATAGCCCGTATTAACAGCTCTCATCAAAACAGTCAACTCTTTGAAGGGAGTAAATGAAGCCGAACCATCAACAAAGGCATTAGGCTGCCCCGCAGGCGGTTCCATGTCGAAAGTTCGCCAGTATTGGTAAGGATGGTTATATCCAAATCCTGAGGTGTTCATATCTGAATTCCGGACAAGACAGCCGGCTACGGCCATACTCGAATGGGCATGGCGTGTCTTGAGCGGAAGCAATGATCCGGGCTGCTCTTCGGTTCCCCATTCGTAACCGCCTGGTGTTTTCAGATACCCGACATAAAAGCAGTAGTCTAATTTTACCCAAGATGTCTCTTCTATCTGCTCCTGCCAGCTAAGCTCGGTCTCAGGATTCTTACTGCCGGGACAATGAGTATATTTTTCCTCACCAATATAAGGTTTTATAAAAATATCCAGCAGATTAAGCCTGTAACGGTTGTAAACAAAAGACAGGCCGTTTTCACAGGGGACTATATTGCCCGTAAAAGCATTGACAGCATATTTAGCAGGGAATTCATCATTGTTGTCCATTGAATAATGAACTACCGATGTGGCCCATTGCCTGCAGTTCGACACACAAACTATCCTCCTTGTCAACTCCTTTGCTTTTTGAAGAGAAGGAAGCATAATTGACAACAGCAAGGCAATTATGGAAATTACCACTAATAATTCTATGAGAGTAAAGCCGGAGTTTTTTTTGGACATAAACTTCATTGAGCACCTTTAAATATTCAAAAATGCAATCCGTTAAAGTTCATGGAACACAGAGTTTATTACGGAAAGAAATCCGCAACAAAACTCTGCAATTCCATGTTCAAATCAAATATACAATCCTGACTAATTGTTCCACGGCTCGAGACAGCCTGCCTTGCCGGGAATGCTGCAATCAAGCCAGCTTCCGCCGAGCACAGCCAGATCGCCAAGATTAATCTCACAGTTCTGGTCCAGGTCCGCAGGCAAGTACCTGCCGGGCCCGCATTCATTGTCAACTGCGATTACAACAACTTCACCTACGGGCACACCATCAAAATCAGGGTCATCACTTGCAGCAGAAAGCTGCACAATGACATCTTCTTCAGGATTGCCGTTTTCGTCCGAAGCTTCGTAACCGGCACCGTCGAACGCGGTAACATCAACATCCTGAGGTATGTCCCAGTTGCTGTCGTCAAATACCAATGTATTGGGGTCTATCAGCTTGATATCCCCTTCAGGATACGTGATTGTAACCGTAACCTGGGTTCCGGGATCGGGCTGGCTCTTAAGCGCAACACTGAATGTGTCGGTTGTCTCACCTTCTTCGTAAATTTTTGTTTCTCCGTCGGTTTCGGTGATAACACCCACCGGTGCCTTCGTCACTGCGAGCATTAACGCATTAACATCCTGTGTCGGGGTGTAATTAGGATCACTGTAAGGAACAACCGCAAGCTCAAAATCATAAAGGAACTGACTTTGATTTTCCACAATAACAGGACTTGACATACTTACAACAGGACCTGCCGCCAGTAAAAATGTATCGCCCACATCTGCCGTGAAATCATTTGTAACATCAAGTATGATCGTTGTGTCACCATCGGCATAAAAACCAATGTTCGTTGCGCCGCCGTAGCTGACACCGCTCAAAATAGGTATTACACCATTACTGTCAAGAACGAACTCTACCGTGCTTGACTGCCCCCTATCGAGTTTGAACTGCCTGTCCACCTTAATGAAATCTCCCGGTGAACCCGAACCCTCAATTCTGAAATAAGCGTTACCATTACCGCAACTCCATAACCCTACATATCCGGTGATCACATCGCGGCCAAAATAATTCTGACCTCCTGATATATTTACCGTTCCTGTAGCGCCTTCACCGTATCCAAGCACTGCTGTCCATTCGGCGAACATCGTACCCCCACTGATATCCAGCAGACCCTCTGCGCCGGGCTGAACACCAAGAGCGATTGGCACATCACCCCCACCGCCTTTATTAAGACTAACGTCGGCTGTGCCGGAGACATAAAATTCACCGATACCGCCATTGCCAATTGAGTATTGCGTATAGCAGTTTCCAGTCAATGTTCCGGCTGATATATCATAAATACCCGTGGTTCCAGCGTCATCTCCAAGTTCTATTCGCGGACTGCCGATAATAACCGTACCGCCAGTCTGGACGATCTCGGCGATTCCCGACTCCTTACCGACTTCAAAATTGCCGCCGCCGCCGGCAGCTTCCAGCAAGCCTCCAGCTTCAATGTAAAATGCCCCATCACCACCGTGAGCCCCGATTTTACACTGCTGCATGAGCAAGTCACCGCCGTTCATAATCCTAACAGCTCCGCTGTCAGTTGCCGGCCTGACATCAAAAGCAATGTTTCCGGAAGTGGTTACCTGGGCTTCTCCGCTCTGGATGAGAGGATTATCCGTCCCGCCGGGAATACTGGTTGCCGGAGCATCCGCGGTGGCATTATACCAGTTAGCCACGACACTCCAGTCGCCTCCATCTGGCCCGTCCCAAAGCAAAACATCCGCATTTGCACTAAATACGAAGCCAGTTACGACTACAATTGCAATTAGTTTCTTAAACATCTCTTACCTCCAACAATTAAATGAAAAATTAACGACTAACCGTTTTTACTATTGCTGCATAGGATTGCCCGGGTTCTTCAAATATAATTTACCATCGGCAAATCCTTTAAGCACATACCTTTCGAAAATGCCAAAAACCTTGATATCTGCCTATGATATCGGTAACTTGCAAACTTCAGAATACATAATCCTGCAAGTTAAGTCAACTTTTTTTTTAAAAAAACTGTTCCCACCCAATAAATGGCCATGAAATACTCCAAGATATCTGAAACACAACTAAACTTTTGCAGTATATTGTTGACCCAGAAAAACTTAATACTGTTATCAGTCCATGTTATTTTTTAAAAATAGATATATATATGGAGGTTTACGCAAAAAACTCCTTTACAAATGCTTACTTAGGCCTTAACATGTGCATTGTTACGCGTAACACAAGGTTTTAGTATTTGCCGGACGGTTCAATACAATTTTTATTACTGACTTTCCCGGCCTCAAAATTAGAGAAGAACATCGTGTTTTATGGAGTTATTATGCACTCTAAATATCCAGTTCTGCTTATCTTAATTTTACTTTTAACTCCCTCTATTGTTTCAGCAAAGTCAATCAACCGCCGATATCGCGTGCTTTTCAGCAATGACCTGACGAATATTGAAACCTGCACAAGTCCGTATCATGAAAAGGGACAGCCCTGGACGGCAGAGATGCTTGAAGCCACCGTGGACGAAACAGCAGGCATCGGAATAGATGTGCATATGCTTCAGCCTGTGACAGGATGGGTTCCCTGGTGGCAGAGCGATGTGTATCCAATGGAAGAACATTACCGGTGGTGGTACAGTAAATACGGCAACTATCCCAAAATGGCTATACACGAATACATACTCAAGGGCGGCGACCCCCTGGCAGTCTTTACGGAACGCTGCAGGCAGCATGGGCTTGTCCCGTTTATATCCATGAGGATGAATGACGGGCATCATCTCGAAAATGTTAATACGCCCAATAACACCGCAGGGGCGCATTGTATCTCTAAATTTTATGCCGAACACCCGGAATATCGTATAGGCGAAAACTTAAAAAGCTGGGATAAGCGGGTACATAACTGGGCGATCAAAGAGGTGCGGGATTACAAGTTCGCATTTGTAGAGGAAATATGCAAAAAATATGACATTGACGGTTTTGAACTGGATTTTATGCGACATCCCAACCTGTTTCGTACGGACGAGACTACCTTTGAACAAAGAAAAAATATTATGACCGAGTTCATTCGCAATGTTCGCAAGGTGCTGGATGAGACGGCAAAGAAGGGGCAGCGCCGAAGTCTTTGCGTAAGAATACCTGCTTATATCTCGATGTATGACAAGCTCGGCATTGACCTGGCAGAATGGGTCGATGCAGGTGTAGACATGATCAATGCTTCTGCCAGTTATTTTACTGTTCATATGACAGACCTGCCTGAAATTGTCAACAGAGCAAAGGGGGCCTCGGTTTATCTTGAAATGTGTCACACGACAATGACAGGTAAATCTGTTGCCAAAGGATACGACGCCATGACTTTTAAGAGAACAACAAAGGAGCAATATTACACCGCTGCCCATTTGGCGTATTCAAGGGGCGCCGCGGGTGTAAGCGCTTTTAACTTTGTATATTACCGGGAGCACGGCAAAGGGGAACGGGGGCCGTTCAACGAACCTCCTTTTGAAATATTCAGACACCTCGACGACCCAAGGTGGCTTGCAAATCAACCTCAGCATTATGTCCTGACTAAAGCGTTTAGAACCCCGAACATGCCTCAGAAGCTAACCGCCGGCGGGACCGGGGTTCTCAAACTTGATATGGCGCCGCCCGAAGGGGGATGGTCACAAACGGGTAAACTGAGAATACAAAGCCCTGAAGCAATAAAAGGTGCAGGTTTTGAAGCATATATAAATGCTGTTCAACTGCCCGCTACGAACGATATCAGCGAACCTTATCAAAGTCCGTATGAACCATTAAAACCGACACGTGATAATGCAAGAGCCTGGAAGGTACCTTCGGGTATCATAAGAGAGGGAATTAACACTATTAAAATAAACATGACCAGTGGAAACGAAGTTTTAATCGAATATATTGATCTCGCGATAAAATAGCATTAATTTACAAAAAGGGACAGTTAAATGCTCACAAAGAAAAACTGCTTCATCACTTTATTGAACTTGTACCTGGTTATTTCATCTTTTGCCAAAGATACCGGCGACGGTTATAAAGTTTTATTCAGTAATGATTTCACAAACATCGAAACTTGTACAAGCCCATACCATAAAAAGGGACAATCCTGGACCCCTGAAATGCTTAAAGCCACAGTCGATGAAACCGCAGGTACAGGAATAGACGTTCACATGCTTCAACCCGCTCACGGCTGGGTGCCGTGGTGGCCAAGCGAGGTCTATTCAATGCAAGAGCATTATCAGTGGTGGCACAGTAAATACGGTAATTACCCTGTAACACCAGTACACGAATATATACTCAAAGGCGGAGACCCCTTTATAGATTTCATAAGCAGGTGCAGACAGCATGGAATCTCACCTTTTATATCGTTGCGAATGAATGACGGCCATCATCTCGAAAATGTCAACAAACCAGACAATAGGAGGGGGCCTCATGCAATTTGTAAATTTTACGCCGAACATCCCGAATATCGAATCGGTCAAGATATTAAAAGCTGGGATGAGCATGTTCAAAACTGGGCGATCAAAGAGGTCAGGGATTACAAGTTCGCTTTTATCGAAGAGATATGTAAAAAGTACGACATTGACGGGTTTGAAATGGATTTCATGCGTCATCCGAGTTTGTTTCGTGTCGATGAGACTACGTTTGAACAGAGAAGCAGTATTATGACAGGCTTTATTCGACGAGTACGCAAATTATTAAATGAGACCGCCCAACCCGGCAGTTATCGAAGTCTGTGCGTCAGAATACCCGTTTTTATTTCCATGTATGACAAACTCGGAATAGACCTGAAGGCCTGGACACAGGCCGGGGTGGATATGATAAACGCATCGCCGACTTATTTTACTATACATATGACAGACCTCCCTGAGATAACTAAAACAGTTCCGGAAACAAAGGTGTACCTCGAGATGTGTCACACTACAATGATAGGTAAATCTGTAGCTAAGGGATACGACGCCTTCACTTTTAAGAGAACCACAAAGCAGCAATATTACACCGCTGCTCATTTGGCTTATTCAAGGGGCGCCGCCGGTGTAAGCGCTTTTAATTTTGTTTATTACCGGGAGCACGGCAAAGGGGAACGGGGGCCGTTCAACGAACCTCCTTTTGAAATATTCAAACACCTCGACGACCCCAGGTGGCTTGCAAATCAACCTCAGCATTATATACTGACAAAGGCATTTGAAACACCGAACATGCCCCAGAATCTTACTGCTGGCGGCAAAGCTGTTATGAAACTCGACATGGCCCCACCCGCAGGCGGATGGTCCGGCGAAGGAAAAATGAGAATACAGACCCCTGAACCGATCGGCAAAGCTCACATAGAAGCCAAAATAAACGGTGTCGGTCTTATTGGGGAAAATGACATAAGCGAGCCATATAAAACACCGTATAAACCGCTAAGCCTCACGTCCGAAAGAGCAAGGGCCTGGAAAGTGCCGGCGGCGGTACTAAAAAATGGAATAAATGTAATTGAACTTAAAATGACGCAAGGCCGACCAATTAAAATAGATTATCTGGATATGGCAATACAATAACCCAAGCCACCAATTTTTGACCTAAATATATGGTTTTGCCTACAATTGCACCGTTTTAAACGCAGGTATTATATAAGAACAGCTCATTTACCCCTGAAATAAAAAACTTATTTTTTACTTGACATCCTTGAGAGTTCGCGGTAACATAACATGATGTTACGGCTAACATGATTAAGGTCGGTCAAATGATAACACTTGACGGTATTGCTAAAAAATGTGGTGTTTCGAGAATGACCGTTTCACGGGCATTGAGTCAAAAAAACAACCACAAAGTATCTCCCGAATTAAAGGAGCAGATACAAAGATTAGCAAAAGAACATGGATACAGGCCCAGCAAACTCGCCCTTTCACTCAGCAGCGGCAAGACTCACATGATCGGTTTTATATGCATGAATTTCCGACATTTTGCAAGCGAAGTTTTCTCAGGCGCTCTTGAATATTTCATGCCTCACGGCTATGACCTTCTGGCACTCGAATGGAGCCGTTTGTCAAGCACAGGCAGCTTGATAAAAAGCATTGTTGACCGCAGAGTTGAAGCGGTTATGGTTTTTCCCGATCAGAAAGATTACAGCCGGGACCAACTTATAGAGCTTGTAAATTACGGCATACCTGTGCTTCTCGTGGACAGGGTGCTTGGTGGAAAAAAAGCCGACAGGCATTTTTCATTTATAGGTTCGGATAATTTCGAAGCTTCATCGTTAGCTGTACAGCATCTTGTCGAACTTGGACATAAAAACATATCCTTTGTAGCAAGAAAGGGCGATACGCAATACAGCACTTTCTTCGAACGTTTGCAGTCTTATGAAAAATCAATGAAGAAAGCAGGCCTGAAACCTTTGCCGCTGACTTTAATGGATGATGAAAATACTCCGAATTCATATAGTCAAATTCTAAGCACAGTCAAAAAAAATCAGTGTACGGGTTTTGTAGCAGCCAATGATGTCGTCGCATCAAAAACAATAATGATCTGTCAGTCCGGCGGTTATAAAATCCCACAGGATATTTCAATTGTCGGAATGGGGAACATTGCGTCCTTTGTTAATTCTATTTATCCGCCGCTTACAACCGTAGATCTCGGGGCTTCATCCATAGGAAGAAAAGCCGCGGAATGGCTGCTTGGCATAGTGGAGCAACAATCTCCAGGAAAATTAAAGATGCCGCCAAAAACATTAAAGCTTTCTGTAAATTTAAAAGTTAGACAGTCAACAGACCGCTGCAGGAATGTTAAATATAATAGTATTTAATTAAATACAAGGATTTTACTCATGAAAACGAAAAAAGGATTTACACTAATAGAGTTACTTGTTGTGATATCAATCATAGCATTACTGTTGTCTATTCTAATGCCTTCACTTCAAAGAGTAAAACAATCCGCAAGAAAGGTGGTCTGCCTGAGCAACTGCCGACAATGGGCCCTTGCAGCAAGCGCTTACGCGTCGGAAAATGATGATTACTACCCCATGAGGGGCAGCAAAGACTGGGAAACATACAGCCAGTATTCCTGGCCGTGGCAATATTACAAAGTTGCCGGAGACTGGGTTTATGCCGATCTTATCAGCAGTTTTTTCAAACCATACATGAATGAAAGCAGCTTCATCTTCTGTCCTTCTGTGCCTGAAGGTGACCCGGCTCACTCCAAAAACGGTGTGAGCATTGTCAATAAATCATGGGACAGAATAATTGAAATAGTTTTAGAGGCCGGTGGAAGCCACCCCTACCTTGATGGTGACTACTCTCTTTTTACCGGATATGACTTGACCGGCCGGGAACTGTTGAAAGTCACAGGAGGCGGTGTAAGATGGGGAGGAGTTCTCCCCGTTCCGCCTGATTACATAGAGGAGCCGCGAGACCTCGATGCCAAACCGCCCTCTCCTATCAAAGCAAGCAGGACTCGACCTGAAACAGCTATCTCCTCCGACAGGGCATTTTACGTCCCTTCAGGGGAAAAATACCTTTCAAATCATCCATATTTAAATTTTCAACCTGAAGAACCGGAGGGGTTCTGCGCTGCATTTGCCGGCGGAAACTCCCATTGGGTTGAGTTTGAAGATTTTTATCCGTTTATGCAGTATACAGACTCCAGAACTTTTTACTGGCCACGGCCTTTTAACAAATAATTAGATGAAAAATATTGTTGTTTTTCTTCTTTATTTACTAACTTTTTATGGAAGGAGTGTATGACTATGTGGAAAAGCTTACTTAAATTGACAATGTGTGGGTTACTCGTAGTAACCTTTGCGGTACAGGCATCCGATTTTACTGTACAGTATGTCATGGATCCCAACACCGCAGTGATTTGGATCGAAGCGGAAGATTTCGATACCAGTACAGCAGAGTTTGTCTCGGACCCGGATATTGAATATGCGAGCGGAGATGCTTATTACTTCCCTGACTATTCACCGGCTGCGACACAAGATAACTGGTATGCCGAGTATTCCATCGATTCCACCTTGATTTCTGACCCAGATGTTTCGGCAAGTGACCTTGATGGTAAAACATGGTACTGCTGGGTGCGCGTAAATCAGCCCGAGGCTAATGGCGAAGAGGCCGACTGGATAGTCGTAAAGGGTGATCCGGGCGATGGAACAGGGGCTACCTGGTTTGCAGATGCCCTCAGCACAGTTGACAATGCCGATGACAGAATTGCAAATGACATCGCAGGAGCTGGAGGCGACGGATTCGGAGCTTGGGCATGGATGGGCGAAGCAGGTGCAGGAGTGGCAAAGGAATTCAATCTCGACGGTGACGGCAAGATCGTCTTCCGCATTTATGAAAGAGAAGGCGGCAGCGGCAACGCAAGAATTGACGCCATCTGTCTCGCTGACAATGCCGCATTTACACCGAGCGATCTGCTTTTCGGAACACCTTCGACCACGGACCTGTCCTTCGAGATGAACGCCGCACATGCCGGAAAGAAAGTCCTGACAAACTGGACCCCTTATATTGGCGGTCTTTTCAAGCAGGTTGCAACAGGTGATTTCGATGCAGGAAACAGCTCTATTCCGGTACTGAAAGCCGACTACAACGCTGTATCCGGGAAATACACGTGGTACTATGAATTTGACGGCAACGACGTTGTTGAACACATTTACCCGTTGGATGAGCTGAGTATTGACAATGAGCTTAAGACAAGCCAGCCGGTTACCTTTGAATTCTGGATTCGCGTCTGGCAGGCTCAGCCTGGTTCGGCAGGAAGAGGAACTCCCTCATCCTCCTGTAACGGCGGCGGAACCGGATGGGCCCTTAGAGTCAGAGACAGGAATCCCAAATGGCAGCCTTACATGCAGGTAAGGGATAATGAAACAGATATTACCGATGCAACGGCGCTTTTCAGAACTTATCCGGGCAGCGGTGCCTGGCCGGAATACAGTGAAACCGAGTGGCACCAAATCGTTGTTTCATTACGAGGCTATCAGGTGGAATACGATTCATTCACCGAAGATTATGCAATAGATGCACGGTACGATTTCTGGGTTGACGGAGTCAGGTACCAGGAAAACAAGGAAGCAGCTGACACAATGTATACCCCACCCACGGTTGCAGATGTTAGCGAGTTCGCATTCTTCTCAGACTCTTCTGAAGCCCGGTTGGGAGTAAAAGAGCCAAGATGGACAGATATCGACAACATGATGCCCTTTATTGGCGATATAAGTGTTGTCCGTATATATGACAGGCTCCTTTCAACCGAAGATGTACTTGCCAACTATAACTACGGAATCGAATCCGACGTTGTGGCACAGTGCGGTGGAGTTGAAAATGACTTGAACGATGACTGTGAAGTTAATCTCCTTGACTTTGTTGACATTATCAATAACTGGCTCGACAACAACGAAGTTGACGCTGCAGGATTGTAAGAAAAGTTTTAATCTTCAATACAGGGTCGGGGCGTTTATGCGCCCCGGCTTTGTCTTTTGTTTATCTGATTTTCACATCTGATATGGTGGTATTTAATGAAACACAATAAGACCGAATTTTCAGTTATCATTACATTTTTAATCCCATTTTTCTTATTTAATCTGACATTTCCCATTTAAACTGTTAAAAAACATAATTTCTCCTAACGACAT
>CAZVPF010000050.1:0-17858 GCA_964628195.1 uncultured Pirellulales bacterium
TTCAGTAAATCGGGCCGGATTTGTTCTTGTATTGGTAAATGACCTCGGCTGCCTGTTCGGCGAGAATGTCCCGGACCACCTGCACGCCCTTTGCATGTAGCTTTTCGGCCCATTTGTCGGGCTTGTCGCCTTCATCGAAACCGGCATCGACCGCGGCGGACTCGGCAGCGCAGCAGATGAATTTCTTAAAGCCCGCCCAGTGTATCGCGCCAAGGCACATCGAGCAGGGTTCGCAGCTTGTCACCAGCAGACAATCATCGAGCCCAATCTTGCCGAGCTTTTTCTGAGCAAACATTATCGCGACCGTCTCGGCGTGGAGGATACTGTTGGATAAAGGTGTGACCATATTCACACCGGCTGAAACGAGCCTGTGGGTTTCGCGTTCAAAAACCGCTGCTGCGAAAGGACCGCCTGTTTTTTTCTCGACATTAGCGCGGGAAAGTCCTATGACAAATTCAGCTTTTTCTATGTCGCCGGCGAGCGGACCGCTCAATCGGCCGATCCTTTCCACAAGCCAACCCGGCAGGGTTATGCTAAGCTCTGCCGAACCCTGCGTGTCCATAGATTAGTAATCCGATTGAATTCGGGCATCGTCGCCTGCGTCGTAGACAGGCCTGTTGAGAACCTCGTCGAAGCGAAGCTCGGCCTCGTTTAAGGCAAGCTCAAGCTGGTTGAGCGAAATATTGACAGGAAGCGCTCCCGGATACCTCCGCGCCACCGTAACTGCCCGGCGGTAATTGTTCACGAGGTCGGCGAGAATGTTCTCGAGGTCTATGTACATTGACTCGATATCGGTTTGCTGCGGATCGATTATAACTTCCGTCTCAATCCGGTCACGAAGCATGGAATCACGCGAATACTGCAGGTCATTGGTCCGGACATATCTTGACTGCTGATACTCGTCGGCGCGATATTCCCTTCTCGGCTGGTTCTCGCGGTTTGCCATCATTGCATGGCCGATCTGATCTTTTATTTCATTTGCCCTTCGATCAAGGTAATCGATAGAGCTAAGCAGCGTTTCAAGATTCTGCCTGCTGAAAGTGAACCTGCGGATAACCTTCTCTACATTGCTGCCGTATATCAGCTTGGCCCCTGCCAGACCCTCGTTCTGGAGCAATTCATCGCGCGACATCACTACCTTATCGGCAAGACCGGCCCTGACCGAGTCGGAGGCATTGATCGAAATAATATAACTAACCACTGCATCCTGGTCGCTGCTCTCGGCATCTGCCGGCGGCATGACAGGCTGGCTGAGATTCTTGACTATCGCCTGGTTCGCTGTTCGCTGGTCCATCGGAATAAAAGACGTATTTGCCTGGGCGTCCTTTACCTCAACTATCTGCATAGTGTTGTCCACAAATGCCTGTGAAAGGGCCTCGGGCCTGTTGTTGTGCATCGCCAGCGACGAGAAATAGCTTCGGTAAATCGCCAGGCCGTCGGAACTGAACACCTCCTGATGAGCTTCAAGGTCGTTGACGGGTGTCAGGCCGGTCGTTGCCGGTGAAACCGAACCGATTACTGCCCCTGCGGAGATAAATATTTTGTCGCAGGCAAGAGCGACCCCTACAGACGCAGAAAACACCCCGCCGAACCTGCCGCCGGTAACATAAGCGTAAATGGGGCAGTTGTCCGTTTCGAGTATGGTCTGGGCTACGTTTCGCATGTATCCGCCCCTGCCCCCCGGGCTGTCAAGCTCGATGAGTATAAACTTGGGGCCCTTGTCGGCGGCCTCTTGAATCGACTTGGAAATCTGCTCTGAAACTACCTGAGAAAGCAGTGTTTCAGCTTCCGTTATCCTGATTACTATAACGTAATCTCGCCTGCCCTCGTAATTGACCGTCTTTTCGTATTCGTTAAGGTCAATTGTCTGGAAGTCTTCCTTGTCACTGTTGTAAACCCGCGTAAGACCGCGAAGGCTCCTTGAAGTCGCAAAACCGTTAAAAGTTTCGCCGGTTTGGAGGTTTTTGAAGGTGTCAGCGGGGCAAATCGCGGCAAGACTAAACACGAGGACAGAAATTACAATGAGATGTTTTCTGATATTAAACATTCATATTCTCCGTTTAAGTTTCATTTTAGCACTATTATGAAGTATTTATCGGAATATGTCAAATATTCTATTCATTTATCTTCTTCTCATCTCCTGGAGGCTTTCGTAGTACGCTGTCGCATCGTTGATGGCCTCCATCAGCTTCTGTTCGTCGACCGGCACGTCATCGCCGAAACGTTTTTTGATATTCATCATCAGCTTGAGGTCCTTAATAATCCTCCTTATACCTTTCATGTGGGTGTGCATCGTGCTTCCCGCGGCAAGTTTCTTGAAGCTGCCGTCCAGCGCCGAACCCAGCTCGTTTAACTTGCTGATTATCATGTCATATTTTTCGCGGGCCTCCGTCGCGTCTCTGTTCCGTGTTATCTTGGCGTTTTCGGCATCCATTATACTCAAAAGCTCGGGCAGGTTCTTGGCAGTACCGTCGGCCATGCCCGTCTCGACCGCGTCGGCAGCGGTAAGAGTAAGAAGAGAACCCGTTTTGCTCCACGTCTTGACCGTCCTGATGCCGGGCCTGAGGTTATGGGCCTCGATAAATTCACGTTTACCGGCGTGACTGATCTCCACAACGGAGATGTCCTTGTCTTCCATGGCCTTTGCAAGAGCGCCCGGACGGTTCGCCGCCTGTGCAAGACCGGCAAGGTAGTTTCGCCACGCCGAGCTTATCTTCTCGCCTATGGCCTCGCCCATCGCTTCGTTTACCTCCGCCGCCTTTCCGCTTTCGTCGATGGTTATCACCGTCGCCGCACCCATAACCGCCTGGGGCGACATATATATATTGTCGCATGAAAGCGAAAGCGCCGCCGCCGCAGAGATAGCCCCGCCGTATTTGCCGCTTATAATGTAAGCGACAACGGGACAGTGCTCCGCGGCGAGTATCTTCGAGCACAATTGCTGGGCGAGGTCGACCCGCCCGCCGGGGCTGTCTATCTCGAGCATGATAAACAGCGGGCCTTTCGCGCTTTCCTGCTCTATGGCCTGTTCGACGGCCTCGACTTCCATTTCAAGCCCGATCTCGCTGTGAAACTCGATTACTGGAACTATGCTTTTGCGGCCCTTGTGGTCGTACTCTATATCGTACTTGAGGGGGTCGATATTCTTTTTTGCCCCTGCTGTTACGACTTCCCACTTGCCGTTGACCTTTTTGCCTGTAGCGTAACCGGTGAACCGCTCGCTGCCGTCCTTTGAGGTAAATGTATCTGCCCAACCAGCCCCCGCCGGAACAAGCAAAAGCAGCAGAAACCTAAAAAAAAATGTAAATTTCTGTTTTTTCATAATACTCCCCTGTTTTTCCCATGATTCTATTACGTTCTTATCGGAACTAAGTGCGATATTATACAAAAGCCCGGCTGCAATCCAGAAGAAAACTAATTTTTGCCGACAAACACTATCCTTAATTTAGCTTTTTCGTTTTATTATTCTCAATACGGCACAAGGCTTTAAGGCTTGCCGTATCACGTATAAAAAGGGTTGTGGTATTTACTGCATCTGTTATATTGTTCTTAGTTTGCTGATATTTAAGGGAAATACACAATGACCGAGAGCGCAAAGAAGCTGCGTGACACATATAAAATAAAACCCGGTGCGCCTTTTTATCACAAGACATTCGGTTTATGGATGTGCCTTGATACATGGTATGAAAACGGCCTGCCCCGCGATGCCGACCTGAATGAACTGTTCATGTTCGACCCGCCGGGCTATTACGGGCTCGGCGAGCTGGGCTGGTGTGAGGCGGCTTTTGCCCCGGTTTTTGAGGAAAAAGTTATCGAAGACCGCGGCGAACATGAAGTCGTCCAGGACACAGCCGGCAGAGAGGTGCTCTTCTTCAAAGGAAAAAGGCAGGGCTTCATGCCCGAATACATCGGCCATCCCGTAAAGAACATCAAGACATGGCGGGAAAATGTTAAATGGAGACTCGACCCGGAATCCCCAACCCGTTATGAAAACCTTGAGCAGAGGATGAAACACGCCCTTGCCGCCGATGCAGACGGGCTTATGATCCAGCAGAATCTGATTGGCGGCTACATGTTCCTGCGTAGCCTGATGGGCCCCGAGGACATAATGTACGTTTTCTATGACAACCCCGATCTTGTGCATGACTGCATGGAAACATGGCTGAAACTTGCCGATGCGGTGACGGCAAAACACCAGCAGTACGTGGACCTCGACGAGATATACCTCGCAGAGGATATATGCTACAACCACGGACCCCTTGTTTCGCCGGATATGATAAAGCAGTTTTTGTTCCCTTACTACCAGCAGTATATAGACAACTGCAAATCAAGGCAGAAAGACAAGTCACGGAAGATATACATCCAGATCGACACCGACGGGTATTCCGACTCCATAATAGATGTTTACAGGGAAGGCATCGGGATGGACATGCTCGACCCGTTCGAGGTCGCTTCCGGGTGCGACGTTGTAAGGACCGGCAAACAATACCCCTGGCTGATTATCAGCGGGGGAATAGACAAACGTGTGCTGAAGGAAGACACCGACGTCATAGACAGGTATCTCGAGGGCATTTTGCCCGTTATGAGAAAACGAGGCGGATACATCCCGACCTGTGACCACGGCGTGCCGCCCGAAGTGCCCTGGCAAAACTACCTGCATTACCGCAAAAGATGTGTCGAATACGGCTCTTGATGTCAGCAGCTTGGAGCTGTCCAAAGCAGATACTAATAAGGTGACCGCAGTAGAGAAAAACCTTACCTGCAAAGAAAAACTTTTATCGGCGACAGCCGAAATTGCTCTGCTTTCAACTTTCTCCTGCTCTACTCTCTATTATTTTGAGTAAAGCTCAAAAAAATCGAAGTTTGCCTTAATAACAATACAGAAGTTCAATTATTTCAAGAACTTACACGTAAATATGTTTAAGCTGCTTAAATTTTTCAAAAGCGAAAGCCATTTAGCTATTCCTTTTGAAAGTAGATAGTAGAAAGGAGACCGCAGTAGAGTAAAGAATTCCTTGAAAATCAATACCTATTATCGGCGTCAGCCGAAATTGCTCTACTCTCTACTTTCTCCTCTCTACTGCTCTATTTTTGCCTTTGGCAAAAATCGGGGCAACTGTCCTTCGTTTGAACCGCTGCTCGACGCTTTCCTAAAAATCAGCTTGGATAATAATACAAAATTTCAGCTATTACAAGGACTTATGAAAAAGTACGCATAAACCGCTTATATTTTGCGATTTTCTAAACCGTTTATAAGGCCGGATAACATTTTTGCAATTTCTTCCAAATTGCCTTTCAAAAAGGCATATGTTCTGTGTTTAGAAAACCTCGCCTAAGAGCTAATTCCAGTAAGGGCACACATTCCTGCGCAGAACCGCGAGCAATACCGAAAAAGTGTTTTCGGTCATTTTTTGTGAACCTACCATTGCCTTCTGCGATATTGGCAGCAACTGATAAAGAAGCACGATTAAGCTGATCACGAAGATAATAAAATCCATTGGGGAATTTGGAAGTTGTCTGGCAAATATTGTCAGCAAAATCGACAGCTTTCTGGTAAATGACAAGTTTTTCAAATGCGAAAGCCATTTAGCTATTCCTTTGAAAGTAGATAGTAGAAAGGAGACCGCAGTAGAGTAAAGAATTCCTTGAAAATCAATACCTATTATCGGCGTCAGCCGAAATTGCTCTACTCTCTACTTTCTCCTCTCTACTGCTCTATTTTTGCCTTTGGCAAAAATCGGGGAGACAAGATTTGAACTTGCGACCTCTGCGTCCCGAACGCAGCGCTCTGGCCAAACTGAGCTACTCCCCGAGAGAGTATCCGACCAATATATAGAACTCCGCCGCAAAATGCAAGACAAAATGAGTGCTCTTTTGGGGTCTTTCTAACGGAGTTTCAGCGTTGAAAGGGCGATTATCGCAAAACCGATAGAAAGCAGCCAGAATCTTACCACAACCTGCGGCTCCGACCACCCTGCAAGATGGAAGTGATGATGTATCGGGGCGCAGCGGAAAATTCGCTTGCCGCCTGTGTATTTGAAATAACCCACCTGCAGTATGACACTGACAAGTTCCATAACGAAAACACCCCCGATAACCAGCAGCAGTATTTCGTGGCGGCTGACGATCGCTCCGTACCCCATCGCCGCACCGAGCGGCAGGGAGCCTATATCCCCCATGAACACCTGTGCCGGGTGGCAGTTGAACCAGAGGAAACCCAGGATGGCGCCCATTACCGCGGCAAAAAAGATGCACAACTCACCGGCCCCGGGCACATGAGGCAAAAGCAGGTAGCTTGCCCAGGTCGTGGCGCTGGTGCGTGACATCGTTTCCGAGGCCACAAAGCACAGTATTACAAGAACCGCTGAGACGATCCCGATACAGCCCGATGCCAGCCCGTCCATGCCGTCTGTAAGATTGACCGCGTTGCTGGTCGCCGAGATATAGAGCACTGTTATTATTGTAAAGGCCCACGGTGCAAGGGCGATGCCGTGCTTATAAAACGGCAGCCACAGCCTGCGGGCGTCGGGCAGGTTTGCAAAGTCTGAATACAGAAAAAGCCCGACCAGCACCGCCCCTCCGAACTGGAAAACGAGCTTTTCCCACGCCTTAAGCCCGTCTCGCGAGCGCTGCTTGATGTCGGAGGTCAGCTTCAGCCAGTCGTCGGCTGCGCCTATTCCCCCAAACCATATTATCACGAAAAGGGCCTTGTGGACAAATGGATTGCTGAGTTTCGCCCACAGCAAAGTCGAGACGGTTATCGAAAGCAGGATGATAAGCCCCCCCATTGTGGGGGTGTTCTTTCTTTCACGCATCAGCTTGTTGAGGTCGGCATGGTGAAATTCCGGCCTGTCGCCTATCTTTTTCCGCATCAGCCAGCGGATAATCTTAGGCCCGGCGAATATCGAGATAAGGAAAGAGGTCAGGGCCGCAACGATTGCGCGAAACATGACATCCTCCCAGGCGTAAAAACCCAGGCGGTATGTGAAAACGCTTCTAAGGTACCATAAAAGGTGGTATAACAAACCACGACCTCACAATCAGCAATTCAGTTCGATTATTTTTTCAACCGCTTTTTCAAGGCCCGCGCTTCGTGAGCCCTTTACAAGTATTATATCGTCATTGCCGATAAATTCGTGCAATTTATCACATAACGCATCCGTGCTTTCAAAGCAGGCGGTAGTTATTTCCGGGCATGCGTGTTTTTTCACTTCAGCCGAGACAGTTTCGCCCATGGAACCTGCGAACATAATCAGCCCGACCCCGCTTTTTACGGCAAGTTCGGCAAGCTTCCTGTGCAGCGGCTCGGATAAGTCGCCAAGTTCTGCCATATCACCGGCGATAAAGACCTTTCGACTCTGTGGGGCTTGTTCTGCGAGCCTGCCCAGGCAGTCCAGGGCATTTGCCATTGACGCAAGGTTGGCATTGTAACAATCGTTTATAAGAGTCAATCCCCCGACGTGCAATATCTGCATTCGCATAGAGACAGGCCTGAAGGTTTCAATGCGTCCCGCGAACTCCTGCGCTTTAACCCCAAGCTCCCTGCACAGCGCCCATGCCGCCAGAGCGTTTTCAAGGTTGGCCATCCCGGGCAGCGGGACGTTGACCGTTACCCCCTCTATTGCAATTGTACCGCTGTCACCGCTGCACCGCAGGTTCACCCCCCTGGTCACACAGCCCGGACCCTGGCCGAATGTAATGAACTCAAGCCCCTGCGACCGGCAGTACCCGACCAAATCGGCGAAGTTGCCGTTTATGATCAATTTTCCGCCCGGTGTCAGGCCTTTGCTTATTGAGACTTTCTCGGTGATTATGTTGTCTATGCTGCCGAAGCCCTCGAGGTGCGCAGGATGAATGTTGGTAACCATAGCTATATCCGGCCAGGCGATCTTCGTAAGCATTTCGATCTCCCCGGGGCGGTTCGTGCCCAGTTCGGTAACAATTATTTCGTGTCCCTCATTTGCGGTCAGCAGTGTGTGCGGCAGGCCGATTATGTTGTTGTAGCTTTTCGGCGAGCGGTGGGTCTTGAAGCTGCCTGCAAGAACGTGAGCTGCCATTTCCTTTGTAGAGGTTTTGCCTGCCGAACCTGTTATCGCGACAACCTTAGCCGGCAGCTTTTTCCTGTACCACCTCGCAACCCGGCCCAGCGCAACAGTTACATCATCGACAAAGACCGCCCTTTCCCAGCTATGAGGCTGGGAGCAGACAACACAAGCGGCGTTTTTCTCAATCGCCGTTTCGATAAAGTCGTGACCGTCAAAGGTGGGACCTTTTATCGCGAAAAAGCAGTCGCCCTCTTTAATGGTTCGCGTATCTGTGCTCATGCCGGTTACCGGCAGGTTGCTGTTTATATGACTTCCAAGAATTTCGGCGATTTCACCTGTTGTTGTCTGCATCAGTCGAGCCCCTCCTTTTTAAGCTGCCCAATTTCATTAACGATTCGGACCAGAAGCTGTTCAGCCGGCAAAGCAGTATCGATCTCGATGTCGGGCAAAATGCCTTTGTCGGGCTTTGCGCTTTCATTTCGCTGAAACTTCGCAGACGGAACTGTAAAAACCACTCCGCTGTTGCGAAGGAAAACAGGAACCGGTTTTGCATAATAAGTTTCGGCTGCGCCTGTCTCAGCCCCTGCTGTGATGCCAATGCCGCTGTCCTTAACCACCCCCCCAAGCATCGAAGCCGCTGATGCCGTAACATTACCGGTAAGCACAACTACGCTGCCCTCATAACCTTTTTTGCCGGTTGGTATCCTCGTGTACTCGGGTCTTTGCCATGTCTCTCCGTCGAGCCTTTGGGGGTCGAACGGGACCGGGCGGTGGTCGCTTAGCTTGAGGAAGTTTTCCAGGTGGAGAAAAGAGGGCGAGTTTTTCATGATCAGCCCGTATACAAGCATGTTCTTTTGATAAAGCTCGCTGTATCGCCAGCTAAGCTTATAAGGCTCAACCGGTTTGGCCGTTAAGTTCCCGATAAGTTCCCACACCAGAGATTCGTCGCCGAGCTGATTTTCACGGACGTCTATGACAAGAAGCTCGACGTTCTTGTTTGCGGCCCGTTCGAACATATCAGCCAAAAAGGTTTGGAATTTATCAAGAGTATAACCGTACTTATGCTTTGTGTCGTCTACGATGGCAAACGTTTTGGCCCGAAAATGACAGACCCTCCTGCCGGCGATATCATTATGAATTTCATAGCTCCATTTAGGCCCCACAATATTCGGTATGTAATGAACCCCGTCCGTTTTCAGTTTACAGGCCTTTACCGACTCGCTTACCGTCTCACCGTTATGGTCGGTATATTCTATTCGAAAGTTTTCTTTTTCGCCGTACATGTACCAGTAAAGGGAGATGAAATCCTCTGCGGCGGCAACTTTACTTAAAAATGCGTTCCTGTGCGGGCAATAGCCGGCCATCTCGCTTATAAGTGTCTCACCGTCCACGGCATTTACGCTCTTGACCGCTGCGCCCCGGTACAAGTTGCCATTTTTGAAACCGGGCAGAAATCCGTCTGCCGCAAGACCGGCTCGGCTGTCGTACCTGAGCTTTACGGGAAAGAAAACCTCACCCCTTTCAGCAGCTTCGAGAAAGTCCATCGCAGGCTTTGCCCTTGTACGGTAATCGTTCAATCCCGCAAGCAGTTTCGCTATATCCATGTTGAATTTCTTTCGGGGATTACGTTTTTCAAGTCCGTCTTTAACTCTTCCAAGCTGCTGGTAAAAGGTTTGTCTTTCACAGCGGGCAAAAGGTTCGGGGTGAATCGCGAGCAGATTTTTCACAAGCTGATCGAGGTCCTCTGCCGCCTGCTTTTTTGATAAGCTTTCAATATCTTTGGTGTAACCCGAAACCCCCGTCGCGCAGCAGAAGACACCAGGCAGCAAAAGTACGAAAAGATACCGGATTTTAGCCTCCATACTTAGCCTCCAGAGCCCGGCGGGCGACAATACGGTCGTCAAACGCTATTTTTGTTTCGCCGATGAGTTGGTATGTTTCATGACCTTTACCGGCAATAAGAATCATGTCGTCCCGCTCGGCCGTTTCCACAGCAAAGCTGATCGCCTTTTCCCTGTCGGGTTCTACGATAAGTCTTTCCGGCCCCGGGTCACTGAAGCCTTTGACAATGTCATCGATAATTGCCCGCGGGTTTTCACTTCTCGGGTTGTCCGAAGTTACCACAACGATATCGGCAAGTTTCTGCGCCGTCTCGGCCATTCGCGGTCTTTTGGTCTTGTCCCTGTCGCCCCCGCACCCGAATACGACAATAAGCCTTGCCCCGCAGACAGCCCGAAGGCTGCTTAGAACATTGAAAAGCGCATCGTCCGTGTGGGCGTAATCGACCAGAACCGTGACCGGCCAGCTGCCCATGACCGCTTCGAGCCTGCCGGGGACATCGCGGAAACTGCTTAGCGCATCGGCGATCTGTTCAAGCGAAAACCCCGCGCCGATACAAAGACCCGCCGCTGCCAGCTGGTTGCTTATGTTGTGCCTGCCTTTCTGGCTGGTTTCGACCTCAACATCCCGGCTGTTATAACTCAGAACATACCTGCCGCCCGAGGCGTTCAGCTCAATAATATCTGCATGGATATCCGCCTGGTTTTCGATGCCGTAAAAAAGTACATCGCATTTGCAGGCGGCTTTTACCTCGCCGAAATACTGCGAATCCATGTTTATAACAGCTGTCGAATCAGCGGTCAGGTTTTCAAAAAGTATCATCTTCGCCGCGAGATACTGTTCGATGGTTTTATGGTAGTCGAGATGGTCGCCGCTAAGGTTCGTAAAAGCCGCGGCCTTAAAATCGATGCCCCAAAGCCTGTCCTGTACCAAGGCATGCGAACTTGCCTCCACTACTGAAAAATCACAGCCGTTGCAAGTCATTGCATCTGTCAAAGCGGCAATGGTCATCGCATCGGGCGTGGTAAGCTGCGCCGGCAATTCGCCCTTACCCGTGTCGCTGCAAACGGTTCCGATCATCCCGCACTTTCGGCCCGATGAATTGATGATATGACGCACGAGGTAAGCAACGGTTGTTTTGCCGTTTGTTCCGGTTACTGCCAGGTTTGTCAGCCTTGCCGAGGGCCTGTTATAGAACGCCTGACAAAGCTCCGCGAAAGCCTTGCGGGAATTATCCACTATCACCTGCTCGGCACGGCCGGTCTCAATGTGCCTTTCGCTTACGATAAAACTTGCCCCCGCTTCTGCCGCGAGAGCAATAAAGTCATGCCCGTCGTGCATGTCACCGACAATCGCCACAAAGCAATCACCCTGCCGCAGATCACGTGAATCGCAGCATGGCCTGATGCCTCGATTGGAGTTTTCTATAAAACTTACAAGCTCTTGAAAATGCATTTTTTAACCTAAGCGTAATCAAAAGCATTGTAACTGCCCGTAATTAAAATGCAATCAAAAGCACTGCGTAACTCAAAAAGATCCGCGCAAAAAAGCAGGGCCGTCAGCCCTCCCTTGCGGAGACTAACAGCCCTTTGCTTATTTTGTGAAAGGTCGTTGTAAATTAACCCATGGGTTAAAATACCCTTTAATTTACCGTTTGACCCTTGCTGAAGCTGCAACAACCTGTGCTGCCTTAACCTTACCGACAGCGGCTTCTGCCTCTTCTTTGGCCTTTCTTGCCTGGGTAGCGATCTGCTCTGCACGCAGTGCTGCCTCTTCGGCTTTGGCCTTTTCCTCTGCAGCGGCTTCTTCAGCCTTTGTTACTGCCTCTTCCGCCCACATTACTGCGTCGGAAGCTTCCCTCTCAGCCTTTTCGAGCAGCTTGATAGCGTCGGCTTCTGCCTTTGCCTTCTGTACAGCCTTTACTGCTGCCTCTTCTGCCTTTTCCGCCAAGATGATGGGTTTTGCTTTTGGTGTAGCCATTTTCGGTCTCCATAAAAATTACCTGGATATTAATGTTTACTACCTCTTGCCGGCACCTGCCGACAGGGTATTTGTCGTCAACCCCCCTGCCCGACTTAATATAAATACACACTCTTTACCGGTGTTTTTTTTCTTTTCTGGAAACTTGAAAAAAATTTCACCCTTTCTTTATTTCCGTTAAGTGCACGCAAACCGATGCCGAAGATTTATTTGAGATAAGGTCTTTCAATCAAGGATATTATAGGTTGGAAAATACCCAGAACAAAAAAGGGCCGCAACTTTCAAGGGCCGACCTGCTGAGAATAAAAAATTATTGTTCTCGAGCTTCCCTCGGTCCGTGGGTAAGAAGTGCCGATAAATCGAAAACTATCGTCTCTTCGCCCGATAAACCAACGCGCGCCAGATATGATATCTGCAAATTGACCGGCGGCGAACATTCGCAGGACTGGTTCAATTTTCAGTTCATCGCCAACGCAAGGCAGGATTTGCCGAAAGTGACTCAGCGTTGCCTCGAGCTTATGAAGCTGATGGATATGCTAACAAGACACGTAGAACTGGAACGCGCAAACAGAAGGCTCGAGATCGCTATAATAAGGAATCATCTCAAGAAGGTCCGAAAAAAAAGGATAGAGCTTCTGAACAAAAAAACCAGGCTCGAAAGTCAGCACCAGGAGGACCAGTTGAAACTGAAACTGGTCTCAAAGCAGCTTGAGCTTGAAAGATCGATAAACAGGATGGAACTTGAAAGATCAAGAAAAGATTTGGAAAAAGAAAGGGCCGAAAAATTGGAACTCTATAACCGCGAACAGGACAGAAGCAGGTGCGACCAACTGCTCGACGATCTTGACAGGATCGAAACGGTGCTCAAAAGCAAGGAAGAGCAGGAAAAACGTGAAAACGGCTGGACAACAAATGATTCCCGCCACGCAGCCAGAAATTATGTCTTCCCGAGGGATAAAAAACAGGACCAGCAGCAAGACTGCGAAACTAAAGACCAATCGCCCCAGCAGGCCGAGACTTTAGAGGATGCCTCAGAGTACACCCACCCCCAACAGCAGCTCGACCAGGCGCAAAATCCCGATCTCGAGGCAGGCGAAACCCAGACCCAGCCGGAAGAAGTTGAATATTCCGAGCCTCAGCCGGAACCAGCTGCCCAGCAGCCAGCCGAGCCTGTGCAGGAACAAACCGAAGAACATCAGCCGAATTCACCTTTCGAAAGCAAACTCGGCCTGGACCAGGCTAAGCAGCAGGTTGCAAACACTATCGAAAACGGGCCGAAATCCGATCTCCCCCAGTCGGAAGATGATGAGGACATGCTCAGCTTCGAGGAAATGATGAACGAGCTGGACAGGACCGAAGCGGCGCTGAACAGCTGGTCTAAAGAGGAAACACCGCGTTACGGCCAGTTCGGTGAGAATATAACCAACGCAGCCAGGGTCGCACGCGAGTTCGTCGAGCCAGCACTTGACCTGACCAGGGACAGCTCCGAGCAGTCCAGCGAGCAGACGGCATAAACGCCTTACAAATCGCGACTTAAACGGCGAAAACATAAAAACGGATTGATGTGGAACGTTAGCCGGGTTGATCGGTGTCAGCCCGGCTTTTTTTATGTTTAAACAGAAACCGGGCCGGTTTACAGGTTCCAGGACTTTGCGAAATTTGCGAAGCTTCTATCGTAGGATTTTTCCGCCTCCGCCGGGAAGCAGCAGCCCGGCAGTTCCTTGTTCTTTAAGTGGCTCTGCAGGCAGTCGCAGCACATCCCCCTCTTGCCGCAGCTCATATATGTACATCCGCAAAACTCAAGATTACGATCTTTTTTGCATTCCATTGGATAACTCCTGGTAACAATTTCAATTTATAGGACGATTTTATCGAAACCTAACCAAAATGCAACTCTATGATGTCCTTGTCGCAAAGAATGTGGTCCCGGGGCACGTTCTGGCCCGGGTGAACCCCGGCCCCCCACGCCCGGGCGGATTTCAATTTCTCTGCCAGTTCCCTGTGTATCAGCGTCGCAAGGTCCGCGACCGTGGAACCTTTCGCAAGTGTGAAAGGGTCCTTCAGGTCGGCCTCTTTGCCCGGCTTCTTCGAGTAGACCCTCACTATTTCGAGCATCTCATATATTCGACCCGCCAGCTCATCCAACCCCCGACCCGTCTCGGCCGAGACCTCCACATACTCGAACGGGTACTCCGTAAGTTCCTTAAGAGTCTGGGTATCCCCCGGCCCTGCCAAATCGGCTTTGGTCGTAATTACGAATGTTTTGCGGGCAAGGTTATTGCCTGCCGCGTCAATCTGCGGGTTTTCCCCGCTGGGCAGGAGTCGGTGGGAGTTTAGATACTCCACGCAGGTTTCCATCTGCACGAGTGCATCGGCTGCGATGTCGATTACAATTGCGATAAGGTCGCAGTTGCGATATGCGTTTACCTGCCCCGGTGTCGCAAAGTCTTCGCCGATCGGCGGCATGTCCACAAGCTGTATCTGCACATCCTCGTGTTTTATCATTCCCGGAACCGGCTTGTCAGTAGAGAACGGGTAGGCCTCAACCTTCACCGGCGCGTTTGAAAGCGCGGCAACAATACTGCTCTTGCCGCAGTTGGCTGTGCCGATAAGGGCGACTTGGCCCGCCCCGCTTTTAGGGACATGAAATATGTCGACTTTTTTCCCTCCGCCTTTTTTGCCGGAATCCGCCGCTTTTTTGAGCTTGCTCATCTTCTTTTTAAGCTCGGCCTGCAGGTGCTCGGTGCCCTTGTGCTTGGGCATCAGGGCCATCATCTCCTCGAGCGCAGCAATCTTCTCCTCGTCGGTACCTGCCGCCTTGAACCGCTGCTCGGCCTTGTGATACTGTGGTGTCAAATTTGCTGGCATAATATCTACTCAAAAATGGCTTTTAGTTTATCAGCAGGCATTGTCCAAATATCTTCCTTTACAGGATAACTTTCATTACCCGGATATACAATAAAAGTTCTTTGAGGTTTCAAATCATTTATCACCGAATATAAGCTTTTGCTGGTTTTGGGCGAAGACGAATACTTTATCTCTACCGCGATTACAGGTTCAAGAGCTTTGGCGAAAACAAGGTCGATCTCTGCACCGGCGTGGGTCCTGTAGAAAAAGATATCGAGGTTTTTGGGTTTAATCGCATTAAGCTGTTCGATTATCCAACCTTCCCAGGATGCCCCGAGAATCGGATGACCAGACAGTTCATCGAAATCGTTGATTCTAAGCAGGCTGTGTAATATTCCCGTGTCACGTATATATACTTTGGGGGATTTTACGAGTCTTTTTTTGGTATTGGCAAAGAACGGCGGCAGCTGCCGGAGCATAAACGTATCTTCAAGAATGTCAAGGTACCGGCGTATAGTTTTTGAATCAACCCCGAGACTTTCGGCGAATCTGCTGGCGTTCCAGGTCTGACCGCTGCAATGAGCAAGCATTGTCCAGAAACGATACAGGGCGGCTGAGGGAATATTTATGCCCAGGGCGGGCAGGTCTCTTTCAAGATGGGTCATTATGAAATTCTCGAGCCAGTCAAAGGCGATGTTGTTGTTGTCGGCAAGATAACTGAGTGGATATCCTCCCCGCAGCCAAAGTCTGTGTATATCATTTTTCATCGAGCCTGTTTCATTAAAAGTAAAAGGGGTCAATTCATGATATGCGATCCGGCCGGCAAGCGATTCACTCGACTGTCTTTTAAGGCTTGGTGAAGCTGAACCGAGTATAAGAAATCTGCCGGTTTTTCTGTCACTGTCTATAAGAGAACGAAGCAGGGGAAATAGTTCTGGTTTTCTTTGGGCTTCGTCGAGAATTACAAGTTTATTGGAATTGCTCTTAAGATAGAACTCTGCATTGTCAAGCTTGCGGAAATCTCCTGGATTCTCAAGATCAAGATATACAGAGTCGGTTTTGTGTCCATTAGCGATGTGCTTGGCAAGTGTGGTCTTGCCGGCTTGTCTGGGCCCAATAAGTCCTGCTGCGGGATAATTATGCAGGCTTTCCAATATGTTATCAGTAATCGATCGTGCAATCATACTTGAATTATCGGAAAATATTACCATTTTTTCAAGTAAAAAACAAATTTATAGTTGAAAATTCGGAACTTTAATCCAGATTTTCAAGCATAACTACCGCTTTGTTCGATTTAAAGCCCTGCAATTGCGCTTTTTGCGCATAAAAAAGGCGGGGTTAAACCCGCCCTGGTTTGTCCATATTGCCGGGTCAGCCTGCAACCATCTCTGCAACCAAATCACCGACCTCGCTTGTCGAAAAGCCCATTCTGCCTGCACCCATGCCCTTGAGCTTATTGGCGGTGATGAACCTTACCGCTTCGTCAACTTTTTGTGCGGCCTTTTCCTCGCCCAGCGTTTCGAGCATCATCTGCATCGAGCAAACAGCAGCCAGTGGGTTGATCACACCCTTGCCGGTATACTTCGGAGCGCTTCCGCCTATAGGCTCGAACATGCTCACGCCCTCAGGGTTGATATTGCCCCCTGCTGCGATGCCCATGCCGCCCTGGGTGATCGCGCCAAGGTCGGTTATGATATCCCCGAACATATTCCCTGTTACGATAACATCGAACCACTCCGGGTTCTTCACCATCCACATGCAAGTGGCGTCGACGTGGTAATAATCCCTGCGTATATCGGGGTATTCCTTTTCGCCCATCTCGTTAAATGCACGTTCCCACAGGTCGTAAACGTATGTAAGCACATTGGTCTTTCCGCAAAGAGCAAGTGTGTTTTCGTCGCCTGCTCCGCGGGCCTTTTTGCCGCGTTTTTTCGCGTATTCAAAAGCGTACTTCAGGCAGCGGTCAACCTGGAAGCGGTTGTACACAGCCGACTGAACAGCCACTTCGTTGGGCGTACCCTTCATAGTAAACCCGCCTGTGCCTGTGTAAAGGTCGCCGGTGTTCTCGCGGACAACGACATAATCGATCTGCTCGGGGCCTTTGTCCTTCAAAGGTGTCTCAACGCCCGGGAAGAGTTTAACCGGGCGAAGGTTAATGTACTGGTCCAGAGCAAAACGTGCCTTGAGCAGAATGCCCTTTTCAAGTATGCCCGGCGCCACGTCGGGGTGACCTATTGCACCGAGAAGTATCTGATCGAACTGCCGAAGCTCCTCGATTGCGCTGTCGGGCAGCGTCTCGCCTGTCTTCTTATAACGCTCCCCGCCGAAATCGAATTCGGTAAGCTCTGTTTTGAAACCGAACTTGTTTTCTGCGGCCTTTAATACCTTGACGGCCTCGGCTGTTACCTCCGGACCGGTTCCATCGCCGGGTATTACCGCTATCTTGTAACTCTTTGCCATTATCTTTCCTTTCTTGAACTTCCAACTGATCTTATCGGGTTTCGGGCATTCCCTGCACTTGTCTTATTCTATCCTTGCTTCAAAATTAAGCCTTTTTCTTTATGTGTTCGAGCAGGCCGCCGTCGTTTACAATTTCAATCGCGAAATCGGGCAGTGGCTTGAACTCGATTATGCTTTGCCGGGTCTTATTATTAATTGTACCTTGCTTGTAGTCGATCTCTATTTCGTCTCCGTCTTTAATCTTTTCCGGCGCGCCGTCAAGCTCGATGGGGTAGAACCCGCAGTTAATGCAGTTGCGATAGAATATCCGCGCGAAAGTCTGCGCGATAACCGCACCCACCTTTGCTCCCTGAAGGGCCCATACCGCGTGCTCTCGCGATGAACCGCAGCCGAAGTCGTCACCTGCCACGATGACATCACCCGGCGAGCATTTATCCACGAACCCGGCATCCAGATCCTCCATGCAGTGCCCGGCAAGCTCTGCGGGGTCATCGGTATTGAGATACCTCGCGGGTATTATCTCGTCGGTGTTCACGTGGTCACGTTTGTAAACATGAGCCTTTGCCATTATTTTAGCCTTTCATTCTTGCCGTAATATTCGCGAAACTCTCTCGAAAGCCCGGAATTGTACCATATATAATGTGAAAAGACAGGAAAAATCCTAATTACACGAAATTCTATCCATGA
>CAZVPF010000051.1:0-17811 GCA_964628195.1 uncultured Pirellulales bacterium
TCCGGAGAGGTGTCCGAGTGGCTTAAGGAGCAGCCTTGGAAAGGCTGTGTAGGGCATGTCCCTACCGCGGGTTCGAATCCCGCCCTCTCCGTTATATTTATTCGCTGAAATCACGTCTATTGGTTCTTGTAATTAATAAAGTCAAGGTTGACAACAGGTCAAAAAGCTTTCAATTACATAAAAAATGAATCGACGCAATTTTATAAAGACAATTATGGGCTGGGCCGGTGCTCATCTTGCCGGCTGTCTCGGCGGGACCGAAAAGTTATCCCGTCCCGGGCCTAATATTATTTTCATCCTCGCGGACGACCTCGGGTACGGCGACCTCGGCTGTTACGGCCAGAAGCTTATCAAAACCCCTGCACTTGACCGAATGGCAGGCGAGGGCATGCGTTTCACTCAGCATTATTCGGGCAGCACCATTTGTGCGCCCTCGCGATGCTGTCTTATGACCGGCAGGCACACCGGCCATGCGACCGTCCGCGGCAACGGGGACCCGGGGCTCATAGCCTCCGATGTAACAGTTCTCGAGGTTCTGAAAAGCGCAGGCTACCGCACCGGCGTTATCGGCAAGTGGGGACTGGGTGACATAAACACACCCGGCAGGCCTTCAGCGCAGGGCGCCGACCATTTCTTCGGATACCTCGACCAGGTCCATGCGCACAATTATTATCCCGAATGGCTGTGGCGAAACGGTCAAAAGGTTCACCTCGATAACGAAGTGGTCCCGGCTGTGGAAAAGCACCCGCAGGCAAGAGGAGGATATGCGGTCAAACGCAATGATTATTCGCATGACCTGTTCACAAAAGAGGCAATGGAGTTTATAAAGGCAAACCGAAGGCAGCCGTTCTTTCTTTATCTTGCTTACACTATCCCCCACGCCAACAGCGAGTCCTTTCTTTTCGGCGAGCACGGCATGGAAGTGCCCGATTACGGGCCCTATGCCGGCAGAAACTGGCCCGAAGCGCAAAAAGGGCTTGCAGCCATGATAACCCGTATGGATCGGGACACAGGCGGTTTACTAAGTCTCTTGAAAGAACTCGGTATTGATGAAAATACGATAGTTTTCTTTTCGTCGGATAACGGCCCGCACAGCGCAGGACTCAACGATCCGCACTTTTTCGACAGCAGCGGCCCGCTTCGGGGAATTAAACGCGACCTTTACGAAGGCGGGATCAGGGTGCCGCTGATTGTCCGCTGGCCGGGCAGGATAAAACCCGGCACGCAAAGCGATCATGTCAGCGCGTTCTGGGACTTGCTTCCCACTGCCGCTGAACTTGCCGGTGTTAACTCACCCAGGGACATCGACGGAATAAGCTATCTTCCGGAGCTTACTTCCGGGCCTCAGCCGAAGCATGAATATCTTTACTGGGAGTTCCACGAAAAAGGAGGGCACTTCGCAGTGCGTAAAGACGACTGGAAATATATACTTCTGCCGGACGGCAAAGAGGAGCTTTACGACCTGAGCGAAGACATTGGCGAGCAGAGCGACCTTTCCGGTGCTATGCCCGGGATAACCGCCGAGCTCCGCGAAATTGTTAAAAGAATGAGCAGTTGACAGGCCTATTCGTGTTTCCACTTGATTGCCCACGGGTCGGCTGTGTTTTCCTGGAAAGCCTTTATCTTTGCTTTCAATTCTTCGAGCAGTTCTTTGTATTCGTGCCTGTCCGCGAGATTATTAATTTCGTGCCGGTCGTTTTGCAGGTCGTAAAGTTCATATTCCGGGCGATGCAGGTAATCTTTGACTTTTCGTTTGCCGTAGGTTTTCATGTCCCTTTTCATAACCGCCTGCCATGTCAGCGAGTCCCACAGGTCCATGGCATGAGGAAAGTCCAGACCGTGTGCGATGTTCCATATCAGTTTGTACCGCCGTGTTCGTACCATCCGCATGGGGTAGTACATCGTAACCTCGTGCAGAGAATGAGAAGCGTAGACTTCATCCCAGCCGCCCGGGTTTTGCTTTTCAAGTACCGGCATGAATGACCTGCCGTGAAAATCCCCACCGGGCTTCAGCAGTCCCGCGTAGTCGAGGATCGAGGGGGTTATGTCCGTATAGCTCACCATTGCATTGTTGAAATGGCCATGCTTTTTCATCCCCGGCCGGCGGACTACCATAGGCAGGCGGATGCCGGGCTCGTAAAGATTTGTCTTCGCCCCGGGAAAAGCAATGCCGTTATCCGATACAAAAATAACCAGGGTGTCGTCCCAGTGGCTGGTTTGCTTTAGATGCTCAACCAGCCTGCCCAGCCCGTCATCGGCCCGCTGGGTGCTTTGGTAATACATTGCAAGCTCCCTGCGGGTTTCAGGAATGTCCGGAAGGTAGTCGGGCACAGCTACATCGGCCGGCTTTACCTCGTCGGCGCCCTCGCGCGGGAAAGGCCGGTGCGGTTCCATCGTGGCAAAGCATATAAAAAAAGGCCTGGAGTTATCGGCAAGTATGAATTCCTTTGCCTGGTCGGCCATGACTGTCGGCGTATTAATTGGTATTCGTTTATCGAACGGGTATACTTGCTCCGGTGCGACGTGGTACTTGCCAATACATGCCGTGCGGTAACCGGCATGGGAGAGCCTTTTAGGAAGCGACACTACATCGGGCAGCGAGGAAAAATTAAAAACCCAGTGCGACAGGCCGTACATGCCGTTTGCGTGGTTGTGCCTGCCTGTAAGTATAACAGACCTGCTCGGGCTGCAAGAAGGTGTTGTGCAAAACGCATTGTTAAAACGAACCCCTTGTTCGGCAAGAGCGTCCAGCGACGGTGTCTTAATAACAGGATTACCGAAACAGCCGGCATCGTTCATGCCGAGATCGTCAACTATGTAAAGAACTATGTTCTTATGCCTGGTTTGTTTTTGGGCGAACAGACCGGGTCGGCAAAACAGGCCGGCGGTTAATAAACCCGCTTTTTTTATAAAATTTCTTCTGCTTGTTTTTGTCATTTATTATCTTTCACTGCATTGCTGCTCAGGTTCCTCATTCAAGATTGAAAGTCAAAGCCGCAAATGAAAAACCGGGCATTTCCACCTTTGCCCTGCCGTCTTTTATAACCGCTTCATTAAAATCAACCGCACAGATCTTGTCAGGTTCTTCGAAAGAGTTAACCGCCTTAAGGTCGCTGTTGTGCAGTATTTCTCCGCTTGAAAGTGAACTTATCTGCCTGTCGCAAATATTGATCTCCACCTCCGTCGAACCGGTGTCGTTTCTGTTTACGATAAAAACATTCAGCTTCTTGCCGTCGATTATCGCGCTGGTGTCGATAATATCGGCCATGCCGTAAGATTTGCTTTCGTACTGCCGGCACTTGACCGCGGGTTTCAATGAAATACCTTCCCGCCTTTGCGCGAACATTCTGATAGAATGATAAATCGTCTGGGTAAAAAGCCCGTCGCTGCTTGTAAGTACCGGGGCGATTACATTGACAAGTTGCGCGATGTTGGCTATTTTCACCGAGTCGGCATGCCTTATAAAGCTGTTCAAAAAGCCCGCCGCGACAAGCGCATCTTCCATATTGTAAACTTCCTCAAGCAGGTGGGGAGCTAACTGCCAGCCGCCGTCAAGGTTCTTTGCCCGATACCAGATGTTCCATTCGTCGAACGCGAGATAATAGCGTTTATCCGATTTCTTGAGGGCCTGTATATACCTGCACGCAGCGTCCATGTCCTCAATCTGCCTGTCGATAGCGTTGGTCACCGCCAGGAAATCCAGGCTGTCGCCGGTGGTGTTCCCTGCATAATGATGCAGGCTCACATAGTCTGCAAACTCGTCAACATAATCAAGGACCTCCAGGTCCCATTGCATATAACTCGGCATAACAGGGGCACATGAACCGCACACCACAAGCTCGACGCTGCCGTCAAGGTCCTTCATAAGTTTTGCCGCCTGCTGGGCACGCACAGCGTAATCTTTCGCCGGCACATGCCCCATCTGCCACTTTCCGTCCATCTCGTTACCCAGGCACCACAGCTTAACACCATAAGGCTCAGCCGAACCGTTTTCTTTTCGCATGTCCGAATATTTTGTCCCCGCAGGGCAGTTGCAGTATTCAAGCCAGTCCCTCGCCTCCTCGGGCGCAGCGGTGCCGAGGTTAACCGCCATCATCGGCTGCCAGTTCATCAACCGGCATATTTTCAGGAACTCATCCGTGCCGAACCGGTTAGGCTCGATGCTCTTCCACGCAATATCCCTGCAGCTTGGGCGTTTGTCTTTCGGCCCCACACCGTCCTGCCAGTGGTAACCGGAAACGAAGTTGCCACCGGGATATCGCATCGCCGTAAACTTAAGCGGCTTCAACGTTTCCAGCACATCCGACCTGAATCCGTCACTGCCTGCAAATTTGCTTTGCGGGTCATAAAGACCCTCATAAACGCATCTGCCGATATGCTCTATAAACCCCCCGAAAATCCGTTGGTCAACTTTCGCAATCTCATAATCCGGGTGAAGAATTATCTCCGCGTGTTTCATTACGCACTCCTGTGTCAGGCATAAAAATCAGTAAGTTTTTGCTCAACATAGCTTGACGCAACGGGCCGGTCAATTATTTTTTTTATCGCGCCTCTGCTTCTGAATCCAGTTATAAACGGTCTTGCGGGTAACTCCGAGCCTGCGCGCAGCGGCTGCTTTATTTCCGTTAACCTCCCGCAAAACCTCATCGAGCAGGCCCCTTTTATCATCCGTTTCAGTTTTAGTGTCATTGTTTTGGGAATTAAGATTTATAGATCTGCTTACCTCGAAAAGATCCTCAAGAAGAGATAAACTCACCGGCTCGCCCTTGCCGAGTATAAACACTCGCTCTATCGCTATTCGCAGTTCCCGGATATTCCCCGGCCAGTCATACTCGATCAGCGCATCCATGATTTTCGACGATATTGCCGGTTTGAGGCAGTTATACATTTGGCAGAACTCGTCGATAAATGCCTGTATAAGCAGCGGTATATCTTCCTTCCTTTCACGCAGGGGCGGCATCTTTAGTGTGACTGTACTGATCCTGTAATAAAGGTCCAGCCGGAACTGCTTTGAGGGTATTAGCTCGCTGAAGTTTTTATTGCTCGCGGCGATAAGGCGTACATCTATCGGTATAGGCGTTTCCGAACCGAGCCTTACTATCTCCTTTTCCTGCAGTGCCCGCAAAAGAGCAGCCTGAACCGAAAGAGGCAAATCAGCTATCTCGTCCATAAAAAGCGTCGCCCCGTGTGCCACCTCGAACTTGCCGATCCGCCTTTGCCCTGCGCCGGTAAAAGCCCCTTTTTCATGACCGAAAAGCTCTGCCATGGCAAGGCTCTCGGTAATCGCTCCGCAGTTCCAGCTTGTAAATGGCTGCAAACTTCGCCCGCTGTGCCGGTATATCTCCCTCGCGGCAAGTTCCTTGCCCGTACCGCTTTCACCGGTAATAAGAACCGGCGCATCGGACTGCGCGGCACGTCTTATTTTCTCGAATATTTCCTGCATCTGCTCGGAGGCCCCGATCAGCGACCCCAGCCTGTTCCTGTGGAAATCCGCAGTGCGTATATTCTTGAATGACCTGACGGTTTGCGCAATTATCTCCGAAGTCGGGAATTGCTCAATAGTGCTTCCGCCCACATAGCCTGCCGCCCGGGTCTTCTGATAAACAAATGCCATGTCCTGCGGCAGAGTAACCTGCCCGCCAAAAATAACCACATCCGGCTGCCTTTTAGTCTTTTCAATTTTTTTTATCGCCGCATTGATTTTCCAAACAGCCTGGTCAAGTGCTTCCTGGTGGCTGTCTGGGTCGACCGTCTTCCATTCGGCGAAACCGAGATCAAAACAGATAATATCAACATCAGCCTCGGCGGTCCTGGCAGCTTCTTCGGCGTTAAAACAGAACCCCGCTGTCATCAGCCCCATGCCTTTGGCGATTTTGAGCATTTTAAGTTCGCTGTCAAACCCAAGACCGGACTCCTCAAGAGCCCTCCTGTAGTTGCCGTCAAAAAAACCCACGGAAGGAAAATTAGTTACCCCGTTTATCCTGCTTTGCTTTACACTTTTCAAAAGCTCCTCGACCTGCACCAGCGGGTCCTGTGCACAAAGACCGATAAAAACGGGCGTCTTATACACCCTCGGCATTATATGCCGGGTCGTAAGCTCCCATATCAGCTTGTTTGAATCCGCATAAGGCAGCAAAGCAGCCATCGACCTGCACCCGTGCAGCCGGTAATAACCCGCCGTAAGCGCCATCAAAAAATCCGCTCCTCCTCTTTCAGCCGACTGTGCCGCCAGCCCCGAACCTACCGCCGCTCCGATCAGGTTCTTCCTGCCCGTTCTTGCCGTCTTGAATTTCGCCATGATCACACCTGTAAAATAGTATAATTATGCGCATACATTATACATATTATACTATCCGGTATCCACATAAAAAAAATTAAAACCCAATTTGCCTATAAATACGCGATTTTTAACATTGGTACGCGGTTTGTATATAGAAACTAACGAAAAACAATAATTACGGCAAGAATTTCGGTGGAGACAAGTCATGGCAAAAACCATAGCCCTTCTCGGCGCCTTTGATACAAAAGGTTTGGAGTATTCCTTCATCAACGAAATCATCAAAGCCCAAGGCCTTAAAACGCTGCTCATCGACGTCGGTGTGCTCGACGAACCCAAAATAACCCCCGACATAACCCGCGAGCAGGTCGCAAAACAAGCCGATGTCGATATAGACAAACTCGTAAAAGACAGGGACCGCGGCAAGGCAGTCGCAGCCATGAGCGAGGGCGCGGCCAAACTGCTGGCAAAACTAAATGACCAAAACAAGTTCGACGGCGTGATCGCGCTGGGCGGAACAGGCGGAACATCCGTCGCCTGCAAAGCAATGCGGGAACTGCCCCTTGGCGTACCCAAAGTAATGGTATCCACCGTCGCAGGCGGTGACGTCAGCGCATATGTTGGAGTCAAGGACATCGTTATGATCCCCAGCATCGTCGACGTAGCCGGTATCAACAAGATAAGCAGACGCGTCTTCGCCCAGGCCGCCCAAGCCGTCTGCGGAATGGTAAATGCCCAGGTTCCCCCAGGTGACGACAAACCCTTAATCGCCGCATCAATGTTCGGAAACACAACCGAAGCCGTTGAAAAAGCAAAATCAATACTCGAAGAAAACGGCTACGAGGTTCTCGTATTCCACTGCACCGGGAACGGCGGCAAAACGATGGAAAGTCTGATCGAAGCAGGCCTGATAGAAGGCGTACTCGATATCACCACCACCGAATGGGCCGACGAGCTCGTTGGCGGTGTCTTCTCAGCCGGTCCAACAAGGCTCCAGGCAGCCGCGAAAAACGGTGTTCCCGCAATCGTGGTCCCGGGGTGCCTGGACATGGTCAACTTCTGGCAGCCTGAAACAGTGCCGCCAAAGTTCAAGGACCGTCTATTCTATCAGCACAACCCGAACGTTACCCTGATGCGAACGAACGTCGAAGAGAACACCCGTCTCGGTGAAATAATCGCCCAAAAGCTGAACCAGAGCACCGCCCCCATAACCGTGCTCATCCCCCAGCAGGGCCTTAGCGTTATAGACTCACCCGGCGGTCCGTTCTGGCTGCCCGAAGCGGACAAGGCCCTTGCCGCGGCACTTAAGAAAAACCTGCGCCAGGATATACCCGTTATCGAAATGGACTGCAGCATTAACGACCCGCAGTTCGCGACCCGATGCGCAGAGACGCTTCTGGCGACGATCAACCACGTTAACGGTGATTGACAAATAATTCAAAAAACAACATAACAGGAGAAAGCATGAAAGCTATTGTTACACAACTCCAGCCCGACAAGACACGTAAAAAAGGTGTCGTTGACAACTGGCCAGAGCCTGAGGCCCCGAAGGAAAATCATGTAAAGACCATCACGCTTTATTCGGGCGTTACCAACGGCTCGGAGCGTAACGACCTTACAAAAGGCAACTACGCACGCGCCGACGAAGACCTGCCCGCAGGCTGGGGCTACCAGAACGTAGGCAAAGTAATCGAGACAGGCCCCGACGTAAAGCAGCTCAAAGTCGGCGATGTCCTCTATATGAGCGCCGACCACATGGAATACAACGTAATTCCCGAAGACAGCCTTCTGGTCAAAATACCCGACAGTGTCGACAAACGACAGGCCGCCCTTTTCGGCATGGCAAGCGTCGCGATGCGAACCTGCCGAAACGCCGAACTTAAAATGGGTCAAAAGTTTCTCATCGTTGGCGCAGGCTTCATAGGTCAGATCGCCGCCCAGGTAGCGAACGTAATGGGAGCCCGTGTTACAATCTGCGACATTAACCAAAAGCGTCTGGATATCGCCGAAAAAATAGGCGCCGCCGAAAACGCAGTTAATGTCTCCGGCGACGGCTGGGAAAAGAACATCCAGGATTTTGCCTATGACGCTGTTCTCGATGTCGCAGGGGTGGTCGGTATGGAAACAAAGATAATCCAGGCCGCCAAATCCCGCGGAACGGTGCTTTTCATCGCTGGCCGCTTCAAGGTCGACTATGAATTCAACCAGGGCCAGATTCACGAGATAGTAATAAAGCAGAACAGTCATTTCGACCGCGACGACCTCGAAAATCTCTGCCGTCTCGTGGCCCGCGGAATGGTAAATATCGAACCGCTCATACAGGACGTGGTCGAACTCGACAAATCCTACGAAATATACGACAAACTCAGGGACAACCCCGGCGAACTTTACGGCACGGTATTCGACTGGGGCAACGAATAAAACAGATAATTTTCGGAGAATAAAATGGCAATTGAAAGAAGGATAATAATCGAAGGTTTCAGGAAAAAAATATCCGAAGGCAAACCGGTCATAGGCGGCGGTGCCGGCACGGGCATAAGCGCGAAGTTCGAGGAAGCAGGCGGCATTGACCTGATCGTAATCTACAATTCAGGCAGGTTCCGCATGGCGGGGCACGGCTCGCTGGCCGGTCTTATGCCTTTCGGCGATGCCAACGGAATTGTCCTCGAAATGGCAAACGAGGTCCTGCCCGTCGTCAGGAACACTCCCGTTCTTGCAGGAGTCTGCGGTACCGACCCGATGAGGCTGATGGACAAGTTTCTGCTCCAGGTTAAAGACGCAGGCTTTTCGGGCGTGCAGAACTTTCCCACGGTCGGTCTTATCGACGGCAGCTTCCGCGCAAATCTCGAAGAAACCAACATGGGCTACGAAAAAGAGATCGAGATGATACGCATGGCCCACGAGCTGGACATGCTGACAACCCCGTATGTTTTCAACACTGAAGACGCTGCCAACATGACAAGGGCAGGCGCTGACATACTCGTGGCACACATGGGCCTTACAACATCCGGCACGATCGGCGCCCGGACAGCCAAAACACTCGAAGACTGCGTGACCGATATCCAGGAAATAGTCAAAACCGCCAAAGGCATCCGCGAAGACATAATTATCCTCTGTCACGGCGGGCCGATAGCAATGCCCGAAGATGCGAAATACATTATCGAAAGGGTTGACGATATCGACGGCTTTTACGGCGCCAGCAGTATGGAAAGGCTTCCCACAGAAAAGGCCATTAAGGAGCAGACTCAGCGTTTCGCCGAAATACGCAAAAAATAAGCAATTTTAGCTTAGAACAAATAACCTTTTTCGGAGGTAAATATGTCCGTGTTCAAACAGGATAACAGGATTAAACTTGCGGTAATCGAGGGCTTCCACCCTTATGAGGTTCCGCAGTGGCACGAAATGTTCCGCGGTTTCGCGGACGAAGTTGATTATTATCAGCAGGTTATCGACAACTGGGCGTTCAACTGTGCCGGCTGTCTCGAAGACTATGACGCCCTCCTTTTTTATAACATGAATATGAAGATCGAGGACTCACCTTTCGCCGAGCAGATTACAAAAGCAATAGAGACTTTCGGAAAGACGGGCCAGGGTATATTTTTTCTGCACCATGCGATCCTTGCCTATCCCGAAAACAGGATATGGTCCGACGCCGTCGGCATCGCCGACCGCAAGTTCGACTTCTACGGGGACCAGGACTATACCGTCGAAGTGGAAAATTCCGACCATCCCATCACTAAAGGCGTTTCGTCTTTCAAGATACACGACGAAACTTACACGATGAATGAGCCAGCCGGTGACTGCGACGTTCTGCTCACTGCCGACTGTGAAAAAAGCATGAAAACCATCGGTTGGACAAAACAATACGAAAAATCTCGTGTATTCTGCTTCCAGTGCGGACACGATCACCTCGCGTGGAAGAACCCCGCGTTCAATAAGATCGTATTGCAGGGTATAAAATGGTGTGCGAATAAAATATAATTTAACGGGAGTAATAAAATGACATCACGGCAAAAAATTTCACGTCGTGAATTTGTAGGTACGGGCCTCAAAAGCACAGCAGCGGCGTTAGCCCTTCCTTATATAGTTCCTTCAACGGTGCTCGGTAAGAACGGCTCGGTTTCTCCGAGTGAAAAAATTACGCTCGGTTTCATAGGCGTGGGCTGGAAAGGCTTTGAAGGCTGCTGGGGTTCACTTCTCCAGTCGTTTATCAAGATGGACGACTGCAGAATACTCGCTGTTTGCGATATCGACGAAAACTATCTTAATCGTGCCAAAAAATATGTAGACAATTTCTACAAGAACAGGGACTGCAAAACATACGTCGACTTCCGCGAGGTTATCTCGCGCGGCGACATCGATGCCGTTGTAATAGCCACCCCCGACCACTGGCACGCGATCCAGGCAATACAGGCCTGTAAAAACGGCAAGGATGTTTACTGCGAAAAGCCCCTTTCCCTGACCATCGAGGAAGGAAGGGCAATGGTAAACGCGGCCCGTCGATTCGGCAGGATAGTCCAGACAGGCAGCCAGAGCAGGTCAAACGCACGTTTAAAGTTCAACTGCGAAGCGATCAAAAACGGTATGATCGGCGAGATAAAATCGATGATCGCAACTTGCGGCGGTCCGCCTGTCATATACCAGCTTCCCGAAGAGCCCACCCCCTCGAATGTGCACTGGGATATGTGGGTCGGTCCGTCACCATACAGGCCTTTCAGTTCCAACCTGCACCCGCTCGGGTTCCGCAGCTTTTACGGTTACGGCGGCGGGGGAATTGCCGACTGGGGCGCGCACCATTTCGACATCGCGCAATGGGCGCTCGGGATGGACAACTGGGGTCCGGTCGAAGTTATCCCGCCTCAAAGCGGCAAATTCAGCCGTCTGAAATTCCGCTATGAAAACGGCATAGAGCTTACCCATATCGACATTCACCTTGAAAACAAGATCGGCGAGATTCCCTGGGGCGTAACGGTCGAGGGGACCGAGGGTAAAATAGTGATGGAAGGTATTTCTGGAGCTTCCCGGTATACGCCCGCCTCGCTTGGCGAAAAGTGCCGTGCCGAGGTCGTTAAAAGCACCGCCCTTGAGGGCAACAGCGGCCATTACGAAAATTTCATCGACTGTGTAAAGACCCGTAAAAGGCCCAACGCCGATATTGAAACAGGGGCAAGGAGCGTTTCGATGTCGCACATGGCGACCATCGCTTACTGGATGTCAAGGCCGCTGAAGTGGGACCCTGCCGCGGAACATTTTATTGACGACCCCGAAGCAAACAGGTACCTTGGCAGGACATACCGCGAACCGTGGCGTTTATAATTGAAATCAGAAGGATATTGTTATGAGTATGAATATTTTCAGGAAATCTATATTGCCGCTTTGCATTATTCTCTTTACGGCTGTTGCGTTTGCCAGCATTCCGCCGGATGTTTCGGGTAAGCTTGATAAAGCGTTCGGCGAGCTTTCGAGACTTCAGTGGCAGGAAAGCCAGCAGGCTGTCGCTGCTATTGAAACTATTGTCCGCTCCGCGGACGATGAAACTCAAGGCGACGTGGAAGAAAGAGCGATAGCCCTGCTTGAATCTGATGCGCCTTTTTCATCAAAGCAGTATGTAATGAGGGTGCTTGCGGTAATAGGCACTGAAAACTGCATTGACACTGTAAGCGGTTATCTCACCGACGAAAAGCTTTCTCATATGGCCAGGTTCGTTTTGGTCGGGGCAGGGGGTTCAAAAGCGGAGCAGGAACTTATTGATGCCCTCAATGAAACAAACGGCACTGTCAAAGCAGGGGTTATAAACTCTCTCGGTTCGATGCGTTCTAAAAAGGCTGTTGATGAGCTATTGCCCTTGCTCTACAGCGGCGACAAAGAAATTGCAGCCGCCTCGTTAATGGCCCTTGCCGATATCGCAGCACCCAAAGCCCAGCGGGCAGTGGAGAATGTTTACAACAAAGACGTGGGGAATTTTGACAAACAAACCGCAGCCGACGCCTATCTCCGTCTTGCGATGACTATCGAAGGGCAAAACAAGTCCGATGCTGAAAAGTTATATGCGAATCTTTTTGAAAATGCCCAAGAAGAATATCTCCGTATTGCGGGCTTTACGGGGCTTTTAAGGGTAACACAGGGCCAGGGTGACATTGAAGACCTTGTTCAGTCGGGCCTGTCGCATTCAAACCAGAGGATACGCAAAATGGCAGGCGTTTACCTGATGGAAACAGCCCAGCCGGAGGTATTCGAACAGTTCGCGCGAAAAATAAACAGCTACACCCCGCAGGCGAAAGTCGCGCTGATCGACGCGTTTAAGGCACGTAACTACCGCAAAGGGCGCGAACTGCTGCTCGGCAACCTCGATAGCAGCGACCAGCAGGTCAAAGCAGCGAGTATAAGTGCCCTGACCGAACTTGGAAGTGTTGGCGATATTCCGAGGATAACCGACCTTCTAAGCTCAAGCGACCGAGATATTCAAAAAGCAGCCGTGATATGCCTGAAAAGCTATAAGGCATCCGGGGCCGATGAGGCTTTAATAACTCAGCTTAAAAAGGCGCAAACTGCACTTAAGATTGAACTTATAGAGATATTGAACTTTCGCGAAGCAAAAGGTTCCCTTGCAGTTATACAGGATTATATAGATTCGCCCGACCGCAAGTTATCCAGGGCCGCGCTTGAAATTTTCGCCGACCTCGGTTCGGCGTCGGATTTACCTGTATTGATAGACAGTCTTAACGGTGCCGACGGTTTCAGGGAGCGAAGGTACAGGACGTCGGCTATCAGTAAAATATGCCTTAAAGAACCTGAAAACAGCGGCCAATTCATAATTAACGCATACAGAAGTGCCGAAAGTGAACTAAAGCCCGAGTACCTGAAATTGTTGAGTGTAACCGGTTATGATCGGAAACTTGAAGTTATTCGCCAAGCAGCCCAGGCAGGGTCGAAGGACCTTCGAGACACAGCGGTAAGGCTGCTTGCCAACTGGGACGGTCCGGAGGTGATGGACGACCTCCTTGAGATGATAAAGACATCGGATAACGACACTTACAGGATTTTGGCATTGAGGGGATATATCAACCTTCTGCGTCAAAAACCAATGTCCGCAGAGTCAAAATATAACAAGCTTGTAGAGATAAATAACCTTGCTGACAGTTCCGACAAGAAAAAGCTTGTCATCTCAGCGATGGCGGAAGTTCAAAGCCCTGCTGCGCTGGAGTTCGTTGAAAAGGCACTTGACGATCCGCAGTTGAAGACTGAGGCATCGCTTGCAGCGGTTGACCTGGCTGAGAAACTGGCGACGGATAATTTTGAAAAATCCTCGGCTGTGCTTGAAAAAGTGGTAAAAATAGATGCCGCCGAGAGTATTACCCAAAGGGCCGCAGAGTCGCTGGACAAGCTGAAAAAATATAAAGGCAGGCTGCTTGCCGAATGGAGTTTCACAAATAACCCGGACGGCTGGAATGCGGACAATCATTGCAGTATCGCCGTTGAAAACGGGGCTCTCAGGGTCAATATCGAGGGTGAAGACCCGTTTATATCCGCACCGCTGGACGTGCCGGGCGGCGAACTCGAGGTGCAGATGAAAGTTAAAGCACCCGGACCTACAACGACATGGCAGTATTTCTGGGGAAGCAATAAAAAGCCCCTGGCGCAGGCGCCGTTGTGGATTTCGAGCTTTGAGGTTCCGGCCAGCAGCACTGACTGGCAGACGATAAAGACGGTTATCAATGTTGACGGCAACTTGACGCAGTTCAGGATCGACCCGGGTTCTGGACAGGAGGCGGTTTATATTGATTCGATAAGATTTTTGATGAATAAACCGCAGCAAGTCGCGGCAGGGCCGATGTTTAACCCCGATGCCGAGGTGCGGATACTGCTTATCGGCACGCCTCTTGACCACCCGTTCGGTACGCATATGTATATGCACGAGTGCGGGATACTGGAGAAGTGCCTTGACCAGTTACCGGGTGTCGATGCGGTTGTGAGCCTCGGCTGGCCGAGTGATAAATCTCTGCTGGAGGACCTCGATGCGATTGCTTTGTATTCGAGCCCGGGTGCGGAGATACTTCTTAAAAACGCGCAACCTGAGGAATTCAAGAGACTTATGAAAGAAGGTGTGGGGCTTGCGTCGCTGCACTGGTCAACGGGTATCGGCGATGCCAACAACAAGGAATTAGAGAACGAGTATATAAATTACCTTGGCGGGATATTCAGTTTCGCTTTTTCGGGGCTTGATATGGCCCAGGCGAAAGTGGTTCAGCTTGAGCCAGGTCATGCGATATCGAATGGGTGGAACGACTTTGAGCAACTGGATGAAATATATCTCGATATCAAACTGCTTGACGAGGCCAAACCTCTTGTTGAGGTTCGGTTCAAAGACAGAACTCAAGTTGTGGCATGGACTTATGAACGGTCTGATGGCGGCAGGAGTTATGGAAATACGCTCGGTCATTTCCATGAAAACTTCTGGATTCCGGAATTCAGGCGCAGTTATGTCAACGGGATTTTGTGGGCCGCGGGGTATGATATTCCAGACAACGGGGCGGTATGCTTTATCGTACCCGAGGATATGAAACTGGAGATGCCTTAAAAAAACGGGTCGTAAGAATATTTTTTGTTTGATAAGTCCGGGGTGGATTTGCTATTATTGACAGAGTTGGAACGCTCCAAGTGGTTCCAACTCTGTTAATTTTTCTTAAGATTCATTAAAATTTCATAATTTTATGTATTTATGCCGTAGAAAAGTTATCAAATTCGGTGCCGTTTTGCCCCTGTTATGGGGCAGCAGTACCTACGGTCGTGGTGACTTGGAAATTTCCAACAAGGGCGGGGCATCGGAGAAAATTACTCTCGGGATCATCGGCGCCGGCGGGATGGGGATGTATAACCTGGGGGCATTTCTTAACGAGCCGGCCTGCAGAGTAATCGCGATATGCGATGTCGACAAAAACCACCTTACCGCTGGAGTGGCCGAAACAAATAAGTTTTACGGTGACAATGGGTGCAGGGGGTACAGCGATTTTCGTGAACTGCTTGACAGGGATGATATCGACGCTGTTTGTATTTGCACGCCGGATCACTGGCATTCGATAATCGCCATCGAAGCCGCAAGGCGGGGCAAGGATATTTACGGTGAGAAACCTCTGTCACATACGCTGAAAGAGGGACGGGCGATATGTGATGCAGCCAGGCAGTACGGGATTGTGTGGCAGACGGGAAGCTGGCAGCGGTCGCAGAGTTCATTTCGGTTCGCATGTGAACTGATTCTTAACGGCACTATAGGCAAGGTGCACACTGTTGAGGTTGGTCTGCCCGCGGGGCCTTACTTTTTCGATAAGGAAAATGAGCAGCTCAGGCAGCCGCCTGCGGAGCTTGATTATAATTACTGGCTGGGGCCTGCGCCTTATGCGCGTTACTGCCCGGCGAGGGTTCACAGCAACTGGCGGTGGAATCTCGATTACGGAGGCGGACAGTTGATGGACTGGGTGGGGCATCACGTTGACATCGCGCACTGGGGGCTTGGTATGGATTATGACGGGCCTGTAAAAGTCGAGGGTGAAGGGAACTTTATCGTTAACCCGGTGTGGAACAGCGCATCGGAGTATCGCGTAGTTTGCGAGTATGCCAACGGCTTGCGAATGATCATTGCCAACGAGGGCGAGAGTATCCGGCTGGGTACGAAGTGGACAGGCGAGGATGGATGGGTATGGGTTTCGCGACAGGGTATGGAGTCAGAGCCGGCGGATCTTTTGAAGACTAAATTCGGCCCGAACGACATCCAGCTTTACCGTTCGCCCGGTCATCAGAGGAATTTCCTGGATTGTGTTAAAAGCAGAAAGCAGACCCTGACACCTTGCGAGGTGGCGCACAGGTCGGCAACGCCCGGTCACCTGGGGCTTATAGCCATGAAACTGGGCAGAGCGATAAGATTCGACCCTGCAACAGAGAGCATCCTTAACGACCATGAAGCTTCTGTTATGCTGGGTAAGACGATGAGAGAACCGTGGAGATATTGACCGGGAAGGGAAATTATGAAATATTACTTTTTGATGTTTTTGGTTTTTTTGATATTAATTGCCGGGTGCGGGCAGGAAAAGGGTCGGGCTTATCGGTGGGGGGTACATGATCTTAACCGTCCGCAGCCGCCTGTTGTTGTGCCGGGCGATGAGCCTGGGCAGCCGCCTTTAAACGCTGTTGTTCTTTTTGACGGTGATGATACGGAGATGCTCCAGATGCATGACGGATCGCCGGTCAAGTGGAAGATGGAAAACGGTTATCTGGAAGTAGTGCCCAAGAGCGGGCCTGTAATGACCAGGCATAATTTCGGGGACTGCCAGCTTCATATCGAATGGTGCAACCCGAGCGATGAGGGCAAGGACCAGTTTCACGGTAACAGCGGTGTGTTTTTCATGAACCAGTACGAAGTGCAGATACTTGATTCATACAATAACACGACTTACCCGGACGGCCAGGCTGCGGCGATTTACGGGCAGTATCCGCCGATGTTCAACGCGATGAAACCGACGGGGCAATGGCAGGTTTATGATATTGTATTCAGACGGCCGATCTTCAACGACAGGGGCGAGGTTGTCGAACCTGCAAGGGTGACGGTTTTTCATAACGGTGTAGTTGTGCAGGAAAGTGTTGAGCTTGCCGGTGCGACAGCGAACAAGCAAAGGGCAAAGTACACGCCGCACCCCGATGCAATGCCGATAATGATACAGGACCACCATAACCCGGTGAGGTTCAGGAACATCTGGCTGGTGCAGCTGCCGGAACGTCAAAGATACGAATGACGGGGAAAGATATGGAAACACGCAGGGAATTTATGAAAAAAACGGCAGGGCTTGCGATGGCGGGCACGACGGCAGGGGCCATGTTCGGATGCGAGGAAACGAGGGCCAAGGCGAAAGCTGAAAAGACCGCCAGGATACCGGATAAGATGCGGTCGGTGCGGGAGTTCCTGGACAAGGCCGTGATGAAGAAGGAACATATAGACAGGTTCCTTGACCCGAACGCGAAGATATGGGCGAAGTTCGATCCGGAGCTTGGTTACCTGCTGCGGAACTATTTTATGCGCGACGGAGTGGACGGCTGTCATACCCTGAACCGTTATGAGTCGACCGGGCAGCGGAAGATGGTGAACTTTCCGGACCAGAAGTGCCGGATTAATACGTACGGAAACAGTTTTACGCAATGTCACCAGGTAAGCGACGGGGAGACGTGGCAGGAGGTTCTGGCGGCGCATTTCTGCGAGCCGATCGGCAATTACGGAATAGGGGGGCACGGTTTTTACCAGGCATATCGGCGGATGCTTCGGGAGGAAGAAACGGACCGGGGTGCGCGGAACATTATCATAAATATATGGGGTGACGATCATCAGCGGAGCATAAACGCGTGGCGGTATCTTACTTATGTCGGGACATGGACCGAGGCGGCGACGCAGCTTATGCTGCACGGCAACCCGTGGGTTTACGCGAGACTGGACCCTGAGACGGGTGAGCTTGTCGAGTATGAGAACGATTTTTCGACGCCCGAGTCTTTAT
>CAZVPF010000052.1:0-17753 GCA_964628195.1 uncultured Pirellulales bacterium
AGAGCGCTTGCATGGCATGCAAGAGGTCGTGAGTTCGAATCTCATCAGCTCCATTTATTGTTAAGGTGGCCAGTAAACTTAAGCTAACTATAACCCGGATTAGATATCAAGAAAGTTTAGTATCTCATATTAAAGCAACTGTCACTTTTTGATGAAAAAAACTATAAATGGATTCCCACGCCCATGGGCAAATATTCATGTTCAGGACCGTGTGATCAAGCCCATGATGCCTAAAGGCTCATTATCAATGTAAATAACCGTTCTTCGGTCAATAAGCCAGATATACCTGTCCTTGGAAGTAAGAAAGCGGTATTTTACCTCTTCAAGTATGTCTTTTTCCGAAGCGAAAAGGTCATACTCTTTGTGTATTCTTTTTATGTCTTCAGGGTGGATCCTTTCAGTGAACCATGCCGGGCCCTTTCGCATTAGCAGGTTGGAACGGAAGCCGAAAAGTTTATCGCTGTTTTGGCTTACACTTGTGAAAGTGCATTTTTTTATGTCAAGGGAATAGGAAACCGCGTCTTTGACGCTGTACCTGTATGTGCCGAAAGGCCTGCATAGAGGTGCAGCAGAAGTGTCATAAAGGATTAAATCCCCGGGAAAGTTCACTAACTTTTTTTCTTTGAGACCGCAGAGATGCCGCATATTGTGCCTCATCAATAATTCTTCGTTTTATTATTCATTGGCTCTGCAACGGGCCGAGGCGTGCAAAGCAGGTTATCTGTCGACAAAAAACAGGCGAGGGGTTTAGGAAAAATTGCTTTATTAATCCATCCTGATAATATATGGCTAATACTTTGTGAACATTTATTTTATGGAGAGTTTTATGATACAGTCCCGTTTTTCTTCAATTGTTCTGCTGGTTATCTGCGGGGCGGTTTTCGGTGTAAACGGAGCCGTCAAAGATGAGGCAGTTTTTCATGACAAGAGCGATGAACTTGGGATAAAACCTGCTAATTCGGCGGCGGCCTGGGCCGATTTCAACAATGACGGGTGGGAGGATGTTTACACAGGCGGCTGGGTTTGGGTAAACAGCAAAGGCAAGACTTTTACGAGGCTGAAGGTCAGCGGCAGAGGCACAGCAGCGGACTTTGATAATGACGGCTGGATCGATATATTTTCATACTCTAAACGGGAGTTTTTTCGTAATATCAAGGGCAGTAAGTTTTCAAAGACCGATATGGTGAAACTTCCAAAATCTGTCTCTCACGGGGCCTGCTGGGCTGATTTTAACAATGACGGTTTTGCGGATATTTATATCGGCGGTTATGAAGACTTCAAAGCAGGTGTGACATACAGTGATCTGCTTTTGACAAACAATGCCGGTAAGAGTTTTAATATTTCCAGCCGCATTGCCGGGCACCGGGCCAGGGGAGTGACGGCTTGTGATTTTGACGAGGACGGCGACGTTGATGTTTATGTCTCTAATTATCGGCTGCAGCCGAATTTGCTATTGATAAACGACGGCAAGGGTAATTTAACCGACCGTGCGGCAGATTATAATTCGAGGGCGAGCTCAGGTGAGTTCAAAGGCGGACATTCGATCGGGGCCTGCTGGGCGGACTTCGATAACGATGGGCATTTTGACCTTTTTGCTGGTAATTTCGCCCATGACGACAGCAGGGGTGATCAGCCGGAATCACGTTTTCTGCGTAACGGCGGGCCTGAGAAAGGCTATAAGTTTACCGATCTTGGGCAAAGGGGAATTTGGTACCAGGAGTCGTACGCAAGCTGTGCGGCGGGTGATTATGATAATGACGGGGATGTTGATCTTTATTTTACAACGGTTTACGGCACTGCTTCTTTCGGAAGGAAAAATCATCCTGTTCTATTCCGCAACGAGGGGGGGTGGCGTTTTACCGATGTGACGCACGAAGCCGGTCTTGGCGGGCTGGGGCCGACATACCAGGCTGGATGGGCTGATTTTGACAATGACGGAGACCTTGACCTGATTACCGACGGGAAGCTGTTTGTAAACGGCGGAAACGATAATCACTGGCTGAAAGTGCGATTAGGGGGGGATGGGGTTACAATTAACAAAAATGCATTGGGCGCACAAGTGCGGATAAATACAGGGGGCAAGGTGTTTACGCGGCAGGTCGAGGCCGGCACTGGTGAGGGCAATCAGAACAGTATGACACTTCATTTCGGGCTTGGCGGTCATAATGGGGTTGTTGACCTGCAGATAATATGGCCCGACGGCAGAAAGAAACTCGTTAAAGCGGTCGATATTGACAGTACGGTCGAGGTTGAATATATAAGCAAGCCTGATCCGGGCAGTGAGTGAGTAAGAGTTAGTCGATGATTATTTATCCGAAGCCGGTTCGGATTTATCGGTTTCGGTGTTTATCTGTTCTATTCTCTGCTCGGCTGTGCGAAGTATCTGCCTGCAATGCTTTATCAGCGACATGCCGTGTTCGTATTCTTCTATGCTGGATTCGAGGTTTATATCACCGTGTTCAATTTTTGATACGATCTCTGAGAGCTTGTCTATTGCCTGCTCGAAACTGAGATTTTCCAAATTTTTTTTCTGCTGTTTAGCCATTTTTCCGTCTTGTTTATAACAATAAATCAATGCGAGCGAGAGGACTCGAACCTCCACGGATTATTAATCCACCAGGACCTAAACCTGGCGCGTCTGCCAGTTCCGCCACGCTCGCGGTCTTATTTGATCAAAGCCACGCTGCAGATACGCTATATTTTTACTTTTTTGTTACCCGACTTTCAATAAAAATTCTGTCCTTTAGTTCGGTTATTATTTCAGAGTCTATTTCGATGTCATCAGCGTTTCGGAGTATTCGGCTGGTCTTTTTGTCCCTTGTAATGCTGAATCCCCTTTCGAGGACGCCTTTTGGATTGAGGCCTGCGAGCCTGTTTTCTCCGGCGGTAAGGGTGTTTTCGGCAGTTGAAAGGCTTTTAGCGATGTGCCGGTTAAGGGCGGAGCGGGCGTTTTCGAGCAATGTCGCTTTTCTGGCGATCAGCCTGTGGGGCTCGAGTCTGCGAGAATGACTTTCGAGACGAGCGAGTTTTTCTGCAAGCTGTGAGAGTCGGTTATTTATTGATCCCCTGAGAGCGGTTGCGGCATTATCGAGTTTGATGGCAGGGTCGGTTAAAATCCTCGCGGGCTGTTTAAAAACATATGAGCCGGTGAGGGCATCGAGCCTGTGGGCAGCCATTTTAAGCGTGGTGTTCATGTCAGCGGCCAGAGCGCGTTCGGCGGATATCAATACGCGATGGGTTTCGTGGATGTCCGGGACGGCGATCATTCCGGCCTTGGTAGGCGTCGAGGCCCGGGCATCGGCGACGAGATCGGCGATGGTTACGTCAACCTCGTGGCCTACGGCACTTATTACGGGCAGCTTTGAGGCGTAAATGGCCCTTGCGACGATTTCTTCGTTAAAGGCCCAGAGGTCCTCGAGTGAGCCTCCTCCGCGGCCGGTTATTATAAGGTCCAGCCCGAATTTACTCGCTGATGCGTTGGCCCGGGATATGGCGGCGGCAATTTCCTCGGCAGCAGCCTGACCCTGAACAGCGGCAGGGAAGAGTATCAGTTTGGCGCACGGCCACCTGTTTGAGATGCTTTCGGCGATGTCTTTCAGGGCTGCGGCAGATTCGCTGGTTACAACCGCGATCCGCATCGGGTAAGGGGGGAGGGGTTTTTTATTCTCGTCGCGGAAAAGTCCCTCGGCCTGGAGCTTTTTGACCATTTTCTCGAACTCTGCCTGCAGGTCGCCGATGCCGCCGTGGGTTAGTTTTTCAACGTAGAGCTGGTATTTGCCCTGAGGCGGGTAAATATCAATGTATCCGCGTGCCTGGACCTCAATACCATCCTCTGGTTCAAACTTAACGGAGTTGAATTTACTTGCCCACATTATACAGTTTAACACGCCATCGTGGTCCTTGAGGGAAAAATAGCAATGGCCGCTCGAATAATTGCGTTTCCATCCGCTGACCTGGCCTTTTACCGTGAGCATAGCCGGCAAGGTGTTTTCGATCGCAGTCTTTATTAACGAGTTTATTTGAGTAACAGTATATATTTTGTTGTTTGTTTTTGCCATGTGCTCATCATAACAAATCCGGATGTTTATTCAATCATGACTTTTTTTCAGCAGACTGACAGTATGTTGTCACTGCATGTGACATTTTAATGGAATATTTGAATAAACAGAGGATAAATATTGGTGATAGATCAGTTATAAGCACATTCAGGAAAAGATTTATGAACAACAGCCCTACTTATATTGCAGCCGTTAAAGACGACAGAAAATTCGGGATTATCAGGTCATCTTTGGTTGGTAAAACCGCAGGGTCCAAAATAATAAGGTTTCATAACGGGTATGATCTTATGGACTTTATAATGACCGCCGCATTTTTGAATTGCCTTGAATATGTCGCACCAAGAATACTTATATCCGACGATATCAAAGATATCGAGCCAAGCGAGGTAGTTAAGCTGTTTGAAGAAAATCCGTCTCTTAATGATATGAAGTTAAATATGGAAATAATTACATCAGAACATTTTGAAAAAGGGGATTTAGCCGTATTCGAAAAACAAAGTTTATAGCGAGATATGATTTGTATGTTAAGAAAAAAAGGAGCGGCCTAAACCGCTCCTTTGATAGCTGATATAACGTATAGAGCAACCTATTAATTACGGGCAATCGGCTGGAGGGGAAGTACCAAAGTTGTCCCGGAATTCCGGCCAGTCGGTTGTATTGATACACCCATCATGGTTGTAGTCCGCGCAAATATGTAGAATATACCTTGGATGGGGGAAGCAAAAACCAAACCCATCACGGAAGTCCGGCCAATCGGAAGTGTTTACTATGCCGTCACAATTTGAGTCGGCGTGGCACTGGGTTGCACACCACCAGCAGTCGGGTCTTTGTTCATAAGTAATAAGCTCGAAACTCATGTCCACACGGTTTTCCGGCGGGATGAAGGGACACAGCCAGGGCTGTTTCATCCAGTTTCCGTATTCCCAGCAGTCAGGATTGACCGGTGACATGTCGAGCACCTTTCCCGTGCAGGCAGCTTCAAGGAACGGATCCGGGCTAGTATGCCAGCCCCAGAAATGAATACTCGGGTCGCCGGGCGCCGGCGGTACATTATTTGTGTAACGCATAGTACCGTCAGGAGCCCATACAGCGCCTACCACTGCCTGTATGTCGAGCCAGTACCTGAACTTTGCCTCTTCTTCAAAGAACTCGGGCTGACCGGGTATATGGTTGCTTCTTGGATCAATCTCGGCACAAAGCAGCACGCACTGCGCGAGGTTGACCTTGTACTCGTACACCTGTTCCTGGAAACAGTCGCCATAGCCCATAGGAATAATCTCAACTGCAGAGGCCGGTGCAAAATAAAGCGCCAGTGCTGTCGGATCATCGCCGGCAAGGAAGTCCGGCGGACAAGCCCTGTCGGGGTCGGCATGGTGGAAGCTGATTATCCATCCGTCTATCTGATACGGTTCTGCGGAGAGATCGGGCATGTAGCGTTCGTCAAGATAGCTTCCCCACCAGCGAACAGCATCAATTGTTCTGCCGTCCGAGATGAAGTCATCGGCTACTACCTTGTTGGGGCCTTCCTGCTGCTCTTGTGAAGTTACCCTGAACGCCATATCCGATACACGTTCGTCAGTCCATAAAATTGGCTGCCAGTTGGGGTTATTCGGGGGATTCTTCGAGGCGGCTGGGCAGAGGATGGGCATCACAGACCTGTTGTGTTCACACCAAATCCACAAGTACGGATTGAGAGGGTCAACAGACAAGGCGGAAACGTCGAACCAGTATGTTCTGCCCTGCTCCTGCGGGAACCAGTCTGCTTCAGGCAGGTAATAGTCATAACGGTAGACAGGCTTGCCGGTGTATCCGATCAGGCCTGTGTTTGTTACCGTTACAGCACTGATCGGAACGTTTTTCTGCCACAGCGGCGGCTCGAACGGCAGACAGTTTCCGAGTTCATCGTGAATGCTGAGATGGAAACCCGCCAAGCCGGCACCGGGTTGTTCTTCGTATCCCCACCAGTGGAAGTCAGTAACAATTCCGCCTTCGCAGAGCCAGTCATCGGCAACAATGATTGCCTCAACTGGTCCGCCTGCGTTCTGATAATCATGGGCGTGAAGTCCTGCAGTTTGAGAACTGGGCAGCTGTTCCCATTTCACAATCTCAAGAGGCTGGGATATCCACAGGTCCGAAGCGGCGTCGAAGCCTTCATCGGGACCATGCGGGAGCTGCATCCACTTGGGGAACTCTTCCGGCGGAGCCTCTTCTATTACTACAGTATGGTCTTCGACTTCACCGTCCTGAGCAGGACCAAAATAAGCAAGGCCGCCGTAAGTACTGAAACGTACTCTGGCAAAAGTTGTTCCGGGAACCGTTCCGGCAGGGACGGGGAAGTTTATCATATTGTTGCCGGGAACAACTGGAACGGATGCAGCAATCTGTTCCCCGGGGTCCGCCCAGCTTCCGTTGTTATTGAAATCAAGCCACGCATCGATGAAACCGTTTACCGAACAGTTAACCGTGAAACTCGAACCTACAGCACCTGTGACAATATTCGGGAAGCTTACTCCATCTTCGTCGTCCGGAGTCGCGCCGTTGAGGTCATCGCCGGTTGCCGTCGGATCGGGCTGGCCATTCATTTCAGGGTCAATGGATGGGCCCATGTTAATACCGGGCACGATCAGGTGATAGGCACCGTTACTTGACGCAAGGGTCGGATAAGCCGGATCCGGAGCATCACCCCAGTCGAACTCTTCGGGCTCATCAACTACGAGCAGCAGGTAATCTTCCGTTTCGCCGTCTTCGAAGACGCCCGAACCATCCCAGTCGTTCGGGACCGGTTGTTCAGTTATGCTGAAACGGAACCAGATGTAATCGGGTATCGGGCCTATAGTGAAGTTCGGCGGTGACAATACTGAAAGCGGCCCGGAGAAACCATTAGGAACCCGGAAGTTAACCAGGACATGTTCAGGAGCAAGAGATAATGGACATGGTGAACTGCCAGACCACATTCCGTCCTGGTTCCAATCTGCAAGAACGTTGACATAACCGTCAACATTACTTGGCATGAAATTGGTCACGTCAATATCAATATTGGCTCCCCAAACCGCCTGCGAGCATACCTGCCCAAGAGCTGTGCCGTTACTGTTCGGGCAAGTAATAACTGCAGTGCCGGAGTTATCAATTGTAAACGCTTCGGGCATGATAAGCCCAGCGTCGCCATCCTGGAAACATTCATCCTGGTCATAAGGGGGGAAACAACCTGCGATCGGACATAATCCGGCGTTGCCATCCAATTCAAAATCATATGTCGGACCAAAATAAGCACCGAAATTGTTATGTTCGATATAGTAACCAGACGGATCCTTGCAAGTCGGGAAATTCCCATCTATACCAAGCCAGGGATATGCTTTTTTGCCCTGTCCTTCCGGTGCATCACCGTATTCAAGCTCCTGGGGCTGTAATGGCACGCCGGTTACTACAAAAGCAAGGTCAAGACTGAGAGTCTCATATGGATGCCCAAAGGGATAATGCATATCTTGCCATATGGTCGATGTCCCGCCGGGTGTCGAATCCACGGGAACAACATGCGGGTTTTGCGTAGTGTCGATAACAGTATAAACCGCGTCATCCTGAAATCTCATCTCGATATCCGTAGTTTTCCATCCGAAAACCCAGGGGTAGGCGTTCATAAGCCACGTTCGGTCTATCATATCGACCACGCCATCTCCATTAAGGTCATAAGAGTAGTGCAGTCCCACCCAGTAAATCTCGCCTTCCTGCTGAATGAACGCCTCCTGTTCAGGGAAGCTGAAGTTTAACTGGTAGCAGAGGAAGTCATTGCCGATGATCAGACCTTCGACGGGTTCATAGATCAATTCACCTGGATCGGGGACCTGGGCATATACCCTCTCGATTTGCGCAGGGCCATAATATTCCCATAGCACTTCTCCGGGTCTGCTGTAAGGGACATCTCCGGTGCCTGCTGGGACGTCCTTGTAGATCACAATGCTGTAAAACGGAGGAATCCCGGCATTTGGAAAAGGCTCGTCGGTCCTGTAGGAACACCAGATGTGAAGGTCCGTAATATAACCGGTTTCACTGCACTTGAAATCATCTGCGAGAAAAATATCCCAAATTCCCAAATCCGGTTCTGCATAGGGGCCGCAAACAACATCCATACCCGTCGGGGTAAGGTCGGGCAGTTGCGGCCAGTGCATCTTGTATGGCTCACCAGGGTTCCAGTCGCACAGCGCGTTGCCAGCGAACACCGCCAGCACCAATAAAATTAATAACCTGTACTTCATGTTAATACCTCCTTTCAAGCAATTTCGCTTTTCCTGAAAACCTTTCATATAAAAATTTATATAATAAGGGGCTAAGTGAAATAACCAAGAATTCATATAATTTTATTTCGGAAATCTCCAGTTTAACCTCGCTATTCTCCGAAAAGGGGCAATATGATTATTTAATCAAACCTGTCGGGCATCAGTGTAAAGACAATCCTACTTGTTAAATTATACACGCCGATAAACAAACTTCAAGGCTTTGGAATGGTTATTAATGGAATATTCAAAAAAATAGGTACTAATACCTATACTTGAAAGGAAAGCAAGCTTCTAAAAGGCCGTTCTTGGTGTACCATGGCCGTCGTCGCTGTCGATTTCCGGGCCGATGTAATTGTCTTCTTTTAACTGAACGGTATTAACTGAAACGGCATTTTTCCTGTTGCTGTCGAGAACAAAAACCGCACCGTTTATCCGTACATCTCCTGTTGCAATTTCAAAAGGGTAGGGCATCTGTGTGCGAAAAGACTTTATAACGTTCTCGACTTTTCTGCCGAGGACAGAATCGTGTGCTCCTGTCATGCCGATATCGGTTATGTATGCAGTACCTTTTTCAAGTATTTTCGCATCTGCTGTCATTACATGGGTATGGGTACCGTAAACAGCGGCGACTTTTCCATCGAGGTAATAGCTCAGGGCTATCTTGTCGCTGGTGGCCTCTGCATGGACCTCGAGCAGAACAATATCTGCGAGTTGAGAGAGTTTAGGCAGAAGCGAATCGATTTTGGCATAGGGGCAGTCGGCAGGTTTCATAAAGGTTCTGCCTATTAAAACACAAACTCCCACTTTCACCCCTTTTGCGGTTTCATATACAGCAAAGTCCTTTCCCGCGCTGTAAGAGGAAAGATTTGCCGGTCTTGTTATGTTGTCGCTGCTGTCGAGGATTGGGATTATTTCTTTTCGCCTGTAAGCGTGGTCGCCGAGGGTTATCAGGTTTACACCGTATTTAATGAGCTTGTCATATATCTGGGGAGTAAGGCCGGATCCGCCTGCTGCATTTTCAGCGTTTGCGATAACGCAATCGATCTTTTCGGTTTCGACGTAATCGGCGAGGTGCTCGGCAAGAATATGCCTGCCGGGTTTACCTACAATATCCCCTATGCAGAGCACCTTAACAAGCATTTATAACCCGGCCTTTCCTTCTAAAACATTTTTTGCATCACTACAATTACCTTGCGTATTCAACGCATCTTACCTCGCGCAGCAGCGTAACTTTAATCTCGCCGGGGTATGTCATTTCTTCTTCGATCTTCTTTGCGATGTCGCGGGCGACCTTTACCGCCGAGTCGTCATCGACATTATCAGCATTGACTATGACACGGACCTCACGGCCAGCCTGGATTGCGTAGCTGCTTTCGACGCCATTGAAGCCTGAAGCAATTTCTTCGAGCTTTTCAAGGCGTTTTATGTAGCGTTCAAGTGTTTCCCTTCTCGCTCCGGGCCTGGATGCGCTTATCGCGTCGGCTGCGGTGACAAGTGGTGTGTAAGGATTGTCGGCTGCGATATCCCCGTGATGGGCCTCGACACAGTTGAGCACAACAGAGGATTCATTAAATCTGCGGAGGTAGTTTGCGCCTATCGCAGGGTGTCCACCCTCGACTTCGTGGTCCATCGCCTTTCCTATGTCGTGGAGAAGACCAGCGCGGCGGGCGACTGACCCGTCAAGGCCAAGTTCATCAGCCATGACCTGGGACAGGTAAGCAACCTCGATGCTGTGGCGCAGGACATTCTGGCCGTAGCTTGTCCTGTAGTGCAGAGCACCTATCATGGAAAGTATCTTGTTGTTGAGGCCTCGAACGTCTGCTTCTACTGCGGCTTCTTTACCAAGCTGGAACACTTTCTGCTTTACCTCTTTGCCAGTTGATACAACTATTTCTTCGATGCGGGTGGGGTGTATGCGGCCGTCCTGGATAAGCTTTTCCATGCTGAGCCTGGCGGTCTCGCGGCGGATGGGGTCAAATGCGCTTACAACTATGACGCCGGGGGTGTCATCGACTATGACGTCCACGCCTGTTGCTTTTTCAAATGCTCTAATGTTTCTGCCTTCCCTGCCGATAACACGACCTTTCATGTCATCGTTGGGAATGTCAACAGTTGAGACGGTTGCTTCATAAGTCTGCTCGGCTGCATATCTTTGTATAGCTGCTGAAATTATTTCGCGACTTTTGTTTTGGCAGTTTTCTTCGGCAGCTTCGAGCTTTCGCTGAATCAGCGAATTCATTTCATGCTCGCATTCGTCTTCAAGGTTTTTGAGCAGAAGTTCCCGAGCGTCTTCGACCGACATGCCGCTTATTTTGAGGAGCTGATTTTTCTGCTGGGCTATTAACTGGGTTAGCTGCTTGTCCTTGTTGTCAAGGTTACCGCGGCGGCGATTCAGTTCTTTTTCTGTCTCTTTAAGCTGGTTTTCTCTCTGGGTAAGAATCTCTGACTGGCGGTCAAGGACATCTTCTCGTTTTGTCAGCCTCTGTTCCTGTTCCCGGAACTGGGCCTTTACCTGGTCGGTCTCTGCGGCAAATTCTTCTTTCTTTTTGATTACTTCTGAGGCTGCATCAAGTTTGGCCGATTTGACGATGTTTTCAGCTTCCTTTTTGGCGGCCTCGAGTCTTGATTCGATATCCCTTTCAAGGCTTTTGTTCCTGGCTTTTTCGACAAACTTTGTAATGAAATATAATGCCCCCGCACCCGCTATCAAACCAACAATAATTCCTCCAATTAGCGGAAGGGCCTGTGCCATGATAATCATCTGAATAACCTTTCATTTTTTAACCGTTTATTTCCTTTCGCTTCGATTTGCGAAAGTATTTAAAACAGCCCGTCGATAGAATTATTCAATCGTACCGCCATGAAAGGTTTGCGAAATGGTCCACTGAAATGTAAGCCTCAAAGATACTTAAATAAACAATGATATCAATATAAACGCAATCGACCCCTAACGTTCCAAACGCCATTTTGAAACACGGGTTATAAACTGCTTTTCGCTCATTCCATTGAGCCCTGAAATTGTTCTATTAAGATACCTAATCGCTTTTTACTCACCTCTTTACGGCGAATCTGGACTTGGCTGGGACCTTTCGCCCCATCACCGTTAAAGCAGGTGCTCAGATAACTCAAATTTCGCAACCTTTCGGCTGCTTATACCACAAAATTATATCTATATAAAAACCCGCGGAAAAAGCTTAAATTCCCGAATGGGTATTAAATCTTATTATCAATTTCCCGTGCTCAGCAGTCAAGATAATTCTTCTTGAAATCAGTATATTTATACGAAAAAGTGCTTATGGACAATGTTGAACTGTTAAGTGCACAACTTGATACAGAAGAGATGCTACGGGATACTTATCGGACGGGTGTCGCCTGTTTTTAATGGTAAAGAGAAAAATAAGGTTGTTTGTGCTTTTGACATTAACCAAAGGCTTTTACGTGCCGATTATAAATTTGGCGAACAGATGATGAGCACGAATTGGGTATACTGGACAATTAATATTTATTTTTCAGCTTTAACGGGCTTCGGCATTTTATTTTATGAATAAGAGAAAAGACGTATTGACCACAGGCCAAGTCGCCGAGATTTGCAAAGTCGCCCCCCGGACCGTTACAAAATGGTTCGACACGGGACAGCTTAAGGGTTATAGAATACCCGGGTCGAAGGACAGGCGGATACCCGCGAGCGAGCTTATCCGGTTCATGAAATCGCACGATATGCCGACCGATGCGCTCGATATAGGAAAAATGCGTGTGCTTATAATCGACAGCAATTACGAGTCGGCTGAGCTTTTGGCGACTGCGCTTAAGAACCGCAAAAGCTACGAGGTCAGGACGGCCCAGAACAGCTTCGAGGCGGGAATGCTCGCCCAGAAGCTCAACCCCCATGCCATCATGATCAATATCATGTCTAAAGACATCAGCACCGAGCAGGTGTGCAAACTGCTGAGGGCAAACGGTGATCTTAACGGCAGTAAGATCATCGCCATTGCCGAGGGTCTTTCTGAAAGTCAGGCGCCTACGCTGCAAAAGAAAGGTTTTGACCAGGCTATAACCGATGTTTCAGACGTGAACTATGTCGCCCGGGTGCTCGAGACGGCGACATCGCATATCTTTTAAGCAATTGAATGACGACCGCGGCGGGGGTTACGGCAATTGATCAATTCCGTGAATCAATAAGAACAGAAGCTGCCTGCGATATATCCGCGCCTGATGGTTCCTGGAAGACTCGAAGGTCGAACTGGTCCACCACTGCGAGGATATGGTCGAAAATGTCGGCCTGGATGGCCTCATAATTTGCCCATACCTGGTCGCTGCTGAATACGTAAATCTGTATCGGCAGACCCTTTGGTGTCGGTTCGAGGTGCCTTACGAGAAAGGTCATCGACTGGTGGATATTCGGATGGTTTCGCAGGTAGGCGGTTATATATGCGCGGAAAGTGCCGATGTTTGTCATTCGTCGGCCGTTGACGAGAACAGAGTCGTCGATGCTGCGGGCACGATTGAATTCGGAGATTTCCTCTTTTTTGCGGTCTATGTATTCGCTTATGTACTGTATTTTGCGGAATTTCTCTAGCATTTTCTCGTCGCAGAATTTAATGGATCGCATGTCGATATACAGGGAGCGTTTTATGCGTCGGCCGCCGGATTCGCTCATGCCGCGCCAGTTCTTGAAGGAGTCTGTCACGAGAGCGTAGGCGGGGACTGTCGAGATGGTCTTGTCCCAGTTGCGGACCTTGACGGTGGTAAGGGTAATGTCTATAACGTCGCCGTCGGCGCCGTATTTGGGCATCTCGATCCAGTCGCCGATTCGGACCATCTGGTTTGCGGAAATCTGTATGCCTGCGGCGAGCCCGAGTATTGAGTCCTTGAAGATGAGCATGAGCACTGCTGTAAGTGCACCGAGGCCGCCGAGTATTGTCAGCGGGTCGCGTTTTAACACGAGAGAGATTATAGCTATAAAGCCCAGCGAGAATACAACCAGCTTTACAGCCTGGATGAAACCGCGGATGGGAACTTTGTACGAGACCTCGAAAGTGCGGTAGATGTCAAGGATGGAGTTAAGCAGGGAATCGATAACGAGTATCGCTATAATCGCCATGTAGACCTTTACGGATATATGCACGAAAGCGATGCCGCCGTCGTAACCTGCGAGTATTGCCGGGGCGGCGCGGTAGATCAGCACGGCAGGTGCGAAGTGCGAGAGCCTGTTGAAGACCTTGCGCTTGACAAAGATGTCGTCCCAGACTGTTCGGGTGAACTTCGCGAAGTTGTGCATCAACTTAATGAGGATGCTGCGAACGATCCAGTCGAGCAGTACGGCGAGGACCAGCAGGACGGCCAGGCCGCCGAGACGTACAATAAGCTCAGCGCCGGTTTCGTTAAGTCCCGCGTCGACCAGCCTTGTTATAAATATATCAATCATTTTAGGTTACATGGTTTAGGATACAGGTTATTGTGATTTGGACTCAGGGGACTTTTCTGATGGAGGCGGCGATGGCCTCTCTGTCGACTTTTTCGAGAACATTCAACCAGTTTGCCCAAGCCTGGGTGTAGACCTCGCCGGAGAACAGGAAGCCGTCATTGTGACAGCCGAATATTTCGGTGAACTCCCGTGGTTCGCGGGCCGCGTCGTATAGCCTGAGTCCGAACTCGAAAGGGACAAGCTCGTCGGTTCGTGAATGTATTACATGCACGGGACAGCGGACCTTACGGACGTGTTCAAGGGTGTTATAGCTGAAGCAGGCGAACAGCCGGACGGGCATATATGGATAGAATTTTTTTCCCATGTCGACGTATGATGTAAATGCGCTTTCAATCACCAGACCGGCAGGTGAGACGTTAGAGGCAAGCTGTGATGCTACGGCACCGCCGAGCGAACGGCCGAATATGATTATCCGTGAGGGGTCGATTCCTCTTTTTTCGGTCAGCCAGTCCCATGCGGCTCGGGCGTCGAGGTATGTGCCCTGCTCGGTTGGCTTGCCTTTCGAGCTGCCGTATCCGCGGTAATCGAAAATAAAGACGTCGAGATTAAGTTCGTTGAGCAGGTTTATCGTATCGAGCCTGTGGGCAATGTTTCCGCCGTTGCCGTGGCAGAACAGGACGGTGTACTTGCTTTTCTCGGCGGGGACCCACCAGGCAGAGAGCTTAATGCCGTCATCGGCGCGGAACAATATTTTCTCGTATGCAAGATCAATATCGCCGGGATTGTAGGTTACGTCCTTTACGGGGTGGTAGAGAAAGGAGGGCTGCATGAAGAACAGTGACCAGCCGAGGATAGAGTACGCGATCACAAATACAATAAGTATCGACCATATAATTGACATTTTTTGCCCGCTGATTAACATTGTCGCTCGACCGGTAGGCCGGTTTAACAGCCGCAGAAAGATGACGGCACTTCCATTTAGTGTCTTAGGCCGGGAAAAGGCACAGGACCGGAGCATTTTAGTTGATATCGGCATTATTACAAGCTAAAATTCATAAATGATCCAAAGAAGGCAGACAAAAAAGGTAATGGTCGGAAATGTGCCGCTGGGCTGCGGCCATGAGATCGTCGTTCAGACGATGACGAAGGTATTCACGCGGGACGTCGAGGCGTGCGTCAGGCAGATACGCAAAGTTGTCAAGGCAGGTGCGGGGCTGGTGCGGGTGGCTGTTCCGACAAGGGCTGATACGCGGGCGCTGGCGAAGATAATCGAGCGGGTTGATGTACCGATAATCGCAGACGTGCATTTTTCGCGCGACCGGGCGATAGAGGCCATAGAAGCAGGCGCGGCGAAGATACGGCTGAACCCCGGCAATATCAAGGACCCGGGGCATGTGGCCGAGATAATCGCAGCGGCCAAGGCCAACAGCGTCGCGATACGGGTGGGGGTAAACGAGGCGAGTATCCGCGACCTTAAGGGCGGGGATATTGCCCCGCGTAAGCGCGTGGAGCTTATGGTAAAGGAGATGGCGGGGTATCTTAAAATGTTCAGGCGGCGCAAGTTTGAAGATATTGTGCTAAGCGCGAAAAGCGCCGATACGCTGAGGACAATAGAGGTTAACCGCGAGATGGCAAAACAGTTTGAGTTTCCGATGCACCTGGGGCTGACGCATGCGGGGCTGGTGGAAGATGCTCTGGTGCCGTCGGCGGCGGCGATCGGGTGTCTGCTTGCCGAGGGGATAGGGGACACTATACGCGTGAGCATAGCGGGCGAGCCGGTTAAGGAAGTTGAGATCGGGCGGGCGATATTAAAGGCACTGGGGCTGCTTGAGGAGGGAAAGCCGGAGCTTATTGTATGCCCGACGTGCGGCAGGTGCGAGGTGGACGTGGTTTCGCTTGCGAAAAAGGTGAGGCGAGAGCTTGCGAAGTTGGACAGGCCGGTGCGCGTGGCTGTGATGGGATGCGTGGTGAACGGGCCGGGCGAGGCGGCTGACGCGGATATCGCCGTATGCGCAGCCAAGGGCAAGGGGTTTCTTTACCGCGGGGGAAAGAAGATCGCGACAGTGCCGGAGGCTGAGCTAATGGCAGCGCTGGCGAAAGAGATGCAGAATATTTAACGGCTCAAAACTCGGTGAATTGGCCATGTTTTTCAGACCGGTGTTGACTGGGGCGGCGAAAGAAAGTATAGGCAGAAAAAGATACCTGCCGGGCCTGAAAAATCGGACCCTTAAATATAAGAATACAATACCATTCTATTCCAGAAACCTCTCAACTTATATGGACCAAATTCCAGTGAGCGGCGCATTTCTTATCCCATATTTACCGTCTTATTTTAGCCAGTTCTCAGCAAGTATCTTTATATCATATAAATCAAAAACTGAATCCTCATTCAGGTCAAATGAATTATGGTAGTTATTCATATTCGACCATGCTGTTGACAGGTAAGAATAATCTATGAAGTTCACTCCGTCAGGACAAGCAATATCACCACTATAGTATTGCATATTCAGTTGAGGGTATTGCATCCCTTCACAGCATAACCGCCATACATCGTTTGTTCCATTTACAGCTTCCTCTAAAAAATCCCATCCCGCATCGGTAAAATTGGATATGGTCATCATCTGGGCAGTGGTTTTACCGACTGCACCATAGTTTATATCATCTTCTAAGCCTACCCCTGATGTGTTTACATCCCAGAAACAGCTGATAATGCTGCCAGACCAATCTTTTCCGCAAAAACCGCCTACATAATCATCACCTCGACTTACCAAACCAGTAGAATAACAGTCCTTTATTATTCCATAATAATTATATCCTATCAAACCGCCAACATAATCTGATGAATATGCTCCAGCCATTATAGAGGAATGTGAATAAGAAACTTCGATATTACCCTCATCATTATAACCGCATAACCCACCTAAATAATCGGAGTAATAACCGGTTACTAAACCATTGCTGTAAGAAATTGTAATAGTACCGCTATTGTATCCGCATAAGCCACCCGCATAATCCGAAAATGACCCGCCTTTCACATCAGCAGTACTGTAACAGCTTTTGATTAAATTATTATTCTTTCCGCATAAACCCCCAACACACCCATCATTATTTGATCCTGTAGTTGAAACTTTTCCCAAAGAATTACAGGAGAAAATATAGTTGACATTCTCGCCGGATATTCCCCCTACAAATTGATCCCCTGTAACCTCTGCATTTGAAGAGGTCTGACTAATAGTGCCATAATTTATACCTGTGACATTTCCTACCCATCTGCTCCCATTTACTTCAACATATGAATGACTGTTGGTTATCAAATCATAATTTCTTCCCGAAATACCTCCTACAAACTCTATCCCTGTCACTTCACCAATTAATTGACAACTATTAATTGTTCCATAATTGTATCCTGTCAACCCACCAATACAATCATCTGATCCTGAAACTGATATATTTTCAATTTTAAGATTATTAACTGAACCGTATAATTTTCTGAAAAACCCAAGATTGCCTTGCCCGTTAATATTCAAATTAAATATCGAATTGCCATTTCCATTTAAATTGCCACCAAAGGGCTCCACAATAAGTGCTTCAGCGTATAATGCACTATTCAGATCAATATCATTAATCAAACTATAGTTCCCCATGCGAAGATTAGTGTTAGATTTGAATTCCATTAAATCATTATAATCTGAAATTATAAATGGGTCCCCAGGGTAACCAGTTCCAGCAAGAGTAGTAATAATTGCATCAAGAACATAAGGGGCAGCGAAACCGGGTTCTTCCTGCCAACTCAGTCTTGGCATATATCCCTGGTTAATTGACCATATGTCGTCTAAACCGTCATTAGGATCACTTGAAAAATCAAATCCAGAAAAACTATATTGACTTTGCAACTGTTCGTCGTCAAGAGCTAAACCACAATCATTATCAAGTCCGCCGTAAATATAAAAATAACTATCTGTTACTTGACCATCGTTGTAATCGTGACCGACTAAGCCT
>CAZVPF010000053.1:0-15519 GCA_964628195.1 uncultured Pirellulales bacterium
GCGACCTCAACCTTGCACGGATCGGCGCGGATCGGGCGAAAAGGGGGCAGGGCAGGAGCGGTAAGTTTAGTTTTTAAAAGGGGATAGAATTTTTGGGATTTTCTGGTTTAGCAGGATAGTGTGAGCGTAATTCGACTGATTTTTGTCCTAAACATCGTAGTCCCAATAGTTTAGAATATTTCAAAAGTAATACTTGAATATTGACAACTTGATTAATACAAAGTATGCTACATACACTTAAATAGACTGCAAAATAATTGGATTTATTTGCTTTAGGTATTATATATGAGCGGTGACGTAAGCGACAAGAAGAGATTGATTTCCGTAAAAAGCTCCAATGTTAGAAACAACCATATATATATAAGCGGGCACCATGATTTTTTCCCCGAAGAATGTTATGGCCCATCAAATCAGGCCAAAGGATTGGGAAGCTTACTGACTTTGTATATTGACGGATTTAAGGAGCCCGAATTTACAGACATTGCGTTGGATGGTTCAAACGGCAGGCCAAGGAATTTTTTCAGAAATCGTTCCTGGGCCAAGAATTTTTTTGAAAGATTTGACATTAAAGAGGGGGACGTTCTTGCCGTTGAAAGGTTAAGTAAATACGAGTATAGAATATACCCTTTTGAAACAAAGAATATCAGAGAGGGTTTTGAAATACCTTTACACTGGCAGGATATTACAGCCGAAGGTCCGACTGTGATAGATCTTTTTGCCGGATGCGGAGGCTTTTCATACGGACTGAAAAAAGCCGGTTTTAATAACTTGCTGGCAGTTGAATGGGATTATTCATGCTGTGAGACTTTCAAGAATAACATTAATTCAAGAATTTTGCAGTGCGCGATACAGGAAATTGAGACTTTTCCTGTTTGTGATATTTTAGTGGGAGGTCCTCCATGCCAGGGCTTCAGCAATCTCGGGGAAAGAGTGCCTCTTGACCCGAGGCGCCAGTTGTGGCGGCATTTTTTAAGAGCCGTAAAAGATTCGGAACCAAAGATGTTTATTTTGGAAAATGTCCCCCCGATACTCAAGTCGGCCGAATATGAAGAAATTATTAAAAACGCAAAATGTTTAGGTTACGAAGTAGAGGGCAGGTTATTGAACAGTGCGGATTATGGTGTCCCGCAAACGCGAAAAAGGGCGTTTATAATAGGCAGTCGAATCGGTACACCTGTTTTTCCAATACCTACACATAAAAAACCCAATGACACTTTTTTTAGAAATGATTTACCTGACTGGAAAACAGTTCGTGATGCGATTTCGGACTTACCACCAGAACCTGACGGAAAAAACTGGCATATCGGCCGCAATCCGACCGAATTATCAAAAAAAAGATATAAATGTATACCTCCGGGTGGTAATCGCTGGGATTTGCCTTTGGAGCTCATGCCCGAATGCTGGAAGAGAAAAACCAAAGGCGGCACCGACCTTTTCGGCAGGCTTTGGTGGGACAGGCCTTCTGTTACCATAAGAACGGAGTTTTATAAACCCGAGAAAGGCCGTTATCTTCACCCGGAAGAAGACCGTCCAATTACACACAGGGAAGCGGCGCGTCTTCAGGGCTTTGACGATGATTTTGTGTTTTGCGGGAAGAAGATTGCAGTGGGCATACAGATCGGCAATGCCGTTCCGCCGCCGCTCGGGTTTGAAATTGGCAAAGCACTTAAAGCGCAACTTGAAGCCGGCAGATTAAAATGCAGCATTTGAAAATTATTCAGTCACTTATCTCAGAAGTTGAGATTATTCTCAGTCAATTGAAAATTGACTTTGAAGGACTTTCATGGCGAGAGAAAGTTCTTTTAACTGCGGATGCCTTAAATACCATAAAAAAAATTGGAATAAGGACAAATTTTGAGACCTCCAAAATTAGTGCTTTAAAAAGATTAGAGTTTTACTTTGTTCAACATGCAGGCATTGTAATTTCAACACGAGAATTGGAGGTTGTTTCGGGGATTTCAGAATACGGCAGAAGGATAAGAGAACTTCGTGTACAGTATGGTTACAAAATATTAACACGAAATAGTAACGACCCTAATAATGAGTTGAGTTTAAAACCTTCTGAATATTTACTTGTTGACGCAGAGCCTGACAAAACCGCTGCGAGAAGATGGCATATTGCGAACCATATAAGAAAAGAAGTAAAAGGGGGAAGCAAAGTAAGAATTCTAAAGTATTTTCTTGAGAATATTGGACAGCCATTAACAAGTGAAGAAATTTTTTATGTGGCAGGTGTGTCGGAGTTTGGAAGAAGAATTAGGGAATTACGGACCGAAGAAGGATATCCGATCAAAACCAAGTTCACAGGCAGGCCCGACCTTAAACTGGGTGAGTATGTTCTTGAAAGTTCGGAAAGGGTTGCCGAGCCGCATGATAGAAACATACCAGTCGATGTTGAGAAAAGAGTTTATGAGAGGAGCAGTAATTCCTGTTCATTATGCGGCTGGAATCAGAATAAATGGAAAAAGAATGACCCTCGGATTTTGGAGCTACATCATATTCATGAGCATGTAAAAGGGGGTAAGAATACTGAAGAAAACTTGATCGTTCTTTGCAGTCGCTGCCATGATAAGATTCATTCCGGGAAATTGTCTATTCCGGACAAAATGGGTGATTAAAATGGCTGATATTTATGATAAGCGAAAACGCAGTGAAATCATGTCAAGGGTTAAAAATAAAGCAACCGCCCCTGAAAAAGCTTTTGAAAGTATTTTATTAGAGAATCAAATTAAGTTTGAAAAGAATGTGAGTTCCATTGAAGGGGAGCCGGATTTTTTTCTTCCACATTACAAGTTGGCAGTATTTGTTCATGGTTGTTTCTGGCACGGACACAAAAATTGTCCGAGGGCGAAATTGCCCAAGGCAAACAAGCATTTTTGGCGAGAAAAAATTTCGCTTAATATGAGAAGAGACCAACGGATTCAAAGGAAACTCAGGAGTTATGGTTTCCATGTTATGACAGTTTGGCAATGCAGGTTGAAAATTAGTAATTCAGTAGAAAAAAAATTGCTGAGCTTCATAAAAAAGATAAAGATCAATAAATAAAAAGCCAACCAGCTTAGTACCGGTTGGCTTTGTGTTTTGCATGTTCACTTATCGGCTGTCGTTTTCGGCGCAGCCTGTAAGTGTTTTTTACATCATGTGGACTACGATCTCTACGCGTCGGTTTTTGGCTTTTCCTGTTGCGCTGGTGTTAGAGGCCACAGGCCTGGTTTCACCGGCTGCGACTGCGCGGATCTGGCTGCCTTGCATTCCGTGGTCAACCATGTACCTGAGCACCGAAAGCGCCCTTTGCGCCGAAAGTTCCCAGTTGTCTTTCCACTGTGATTTGCGGATGGGGTCGCTGTCGGTATGACCGACTACGTCGACCTCTCGGCCCTGGTATCTCTGGCGGAGCACCGAGCGTATCTGGTCAAGCTCAGCGACGGTCGCGCTTTTCAGGTTGGCCTTTCCAGGCGCGAAAAGGATAGTGTTCTCGAGCGTAACGGTGATCGTGCCCTTTTGCGGGTCGAACTGCACGTCCATGCCCTCAAAGCCTGTCGCCTGGTCGGCGGGCTGCTCCATGTCCTCGATCTGCATACGCAAATCCTCAAGCTGGGTCCTTGCCGAGGCAAGTTCTGCGCTCATGCTCTGCTTGTCCGCGGTGCAGGTGTCCAGCGAGCTGACGCAGTTGTCGTAGAGACCCTTGAGGTTCTCGTGCTCGACGTTGAGCGATTTGTACTTCTTCTGCCAGTCGGTACAGCCGAACAGGACCAGCGAAAACAGTATCGCGGTCAGGGTCAGGGTGACTCTTTTAACGGATGTTCTCATAGTTGACCTCCATTTCTATCCATAGAATTATTTCGTTTTGTTAAAGATCACATTTTTCGGCGGTTTTGCCTGCCTGGGGGGCTTTTGATCAGTAAAACTGGAAGATCAAAGCCTGGATAAACCCGGTCGACAAAAACCATTCCTTAAAGATGATAACCGCAAACAGTCCCATTGACAAGAAGGGACCGTAAGGAATTTCGTGAGATTTTTTAAAAAATAGCTGAAAAACGGCCCAGACAAGGCCGAAGAACGGCGCCACAAAGAAGGCGACGACGATGAACAGGGGCCCTGTAACGGTTCCTGCTGCGCCCATGAGGTGTACATCACCGAGTCCCATTGCCTCTTTGCCGAAGCCGAGTGTGCCGAGGATGCGGGTTATCCAGACGACACCACAGCCGACGAAGTAGCCCCAGAGGGCCCCGAGGACGCCGGAAACCACAGGAAGCTGTGAGAAGTTTATCCATGCGTTGTTGACCGGCTGGACTGAGCGGTGGAGGTTGTAGGCTATGGCAGCACCGGCGAGGATGGGCATGAGGAATACGCATTCCTTTATCACTTCGCGGCGGTCGTTGAAATCCGGCTGGCCTGCGTAGGGGTGGTCTGGAGGCCGTGTGGAGCCCTGAACGCCGGTGTCATGCTCGGCGCGGGTGTCGTGTGCGCCCGGGGTATCGGGCAGTTCATAGCTTGGTTTTATAATGCCCAGGCGCAGGAGGACCAGCGAAATAATCGTTCCGACCCCCGCACCAGCTGCAAGGGCGCCCGTAGAGGGCGTCGCGACAGGCAGCAGGCGGTATGCATGGATTATGTCGAAGTCGATGACAAGCTGGCCGAGGCCGGCAAAGGCGATTCCCGCAACTGTCATAAACCAGCACAGGCTTAAGGGGATGACCCAGAGCTGGATGTCGATAGCTGAGGCGGCGAGAAGCGAGACGATGAGGGTCAGGTGACAGAGGTAAATCAGCCAGCCGCCCTGGATGAATTTTTCGTGCCATACCGACGCGTTCAGTCCCATTTGCTGAGTTTCGGTGAAGAAGTACAGCCAGAACATGCCGATAAACAGCAGGCCGGCGGCGAGCTCCACGACAAGGTATCGCGGTGAGATGGGGGCTTTGCAGAAGCGGCATTTTCCGCGAAGCAGCAGCCACGATAGAATCGGGATGTTGTCATAAAAGCGGATTCGGCCGCCGCAGGACGGGCACGAGGAAGGGGGGCTGACGATTGATTTGTCACGCGGCAGGCGGTAGATGACGACATTGAGGAAACTGCCGACGCAAAGGCCCATGGCGAAGACGTATATGAATGTAAATATTATCAGCGGCAAGAGTTTTCCTTATTCTGCATCGCTTCGGTTATTTTTTGTTCGTTTTCTTTCCGGCAGACTTTTTTGGCGGTTTTTTTGCGGACTGTGCCCGGCCGAGTTTGTCGACTGCGCCTGCGACTTTCATGGGCAGGCCGAACAGGCGGATAAAGCCCCGCGCGTCGGTCTGGTCGTATTCTTGTCCCATTTTGAAACTCGCAAGCTCTGGGTTGTAAAGGCTTTTTGGGCTCTTGATACCGACAGCGGTGCAGCGGCCTTTGTAGAGCTTTAGCCTTACGGTGCCGGTTACGGTTTGCTGGGTTGCGTCGACAAAGGCGTCGAGTGCGTCCCTGAGCCGGCAGAACCACTGGCCGTAGTAGACCATTTCGGCGTATTTGAGTGCGACGTGCTGCTTGTAGTGCATTGTTTCGCGGTCGAGGGTGAGCGTTTCCAGTGCCCGGTGAGCGGTAACGAGGATTGTGCCGCCTGGTGTTTCGTACACACCGCGGGATTTCATTCCGACCAGGCGGTTTTCGAGTACGTCGTCCTGGCCGACGGCGTGTTTTCCGCCGATAGCGTTAAGTGTTTCGAGCATCTTTACCGGGCCGAGGGCGCGGCCGTTGAGTTTTGTCGGGATGCCTTTTTCGAAGCCAACTTCGACGTATTCGGGCTTGTCGGGAGCCTTGGAGACGGGCCGGGAGATGACGAGCATATCGTCTTTCGGCTCGTTCCACGGGTCCTCAAGCTCTGCGCCTTCGTGGCTGATGTGCCATATATTACGGTCGCGGGAATATATTTTTTTCCTGGTCTGCTCGATTGGGATGTTGCGTTTCCTGGCGTAGTCGACGGCGGCTTCGCGTGAGCGGAGGTCGAAGTTGGGGTCCTTCCAGGGGGCGATTATTTTAAGGGCAGGGTCGAGGGCCATGAATGTCAGCTCGAAGCGGACCTGATCGTTACCTTTGCCTGTGGCTCCGTGGGCGACAGCGGTTGCGCCGGTTTCGTGTGCGACCTGGACCTGGTACTTTGCGATAAGCGGGCGGGCCATACTCGTGCCTAGCAGGTAATTATTTTCATAGACTGCGCCTGCCTTTAGCGTCGGGAAGATATATTCTTCCACGAATTCCCTTCGCAGGTCCTTTACGACGCATTTTACTGCGCCGGTTGCCATTGCTTTTTTCTTTATTCCGTCCAGTTCGTCGCCCTGGCCGAGTTCCGCTGCGAATGCTACGACTTCATAGCCGTATGTTTCCTTCAGCCACGGCAGGATGACGCTTGTGTCGAGCCCGCCGCTATAGGCGAGAACGATTTTTTCCTTGCTTGTTTTTGCCATTTTTAGCCCCTGTTAAATTGCCAGTATTGTGGAATCAAACGCAAATGATTAATTGTAACGTTATTTCGCGGCAAGTCTATTAAAAACGGCCTGTCGCATGACTTTTTCGTCTGCGGGGGCGGAAGTGAATATTTCGTGCTGGGCCATTGCCTGGTAGATGAACATTTCGACACCGCTTATGACGGCGGCACCGGCGGCTTTTGCCTCTTTAAGCAGGCGGGTTTCGAGTGGGTTGTAGATCGTGTCGAAGACGAGCATGTCTTTTTTTATGTACCTTTGGGGCAGGGGGGTTGAGTCGGTGTCTGGGTGCATTCCGAGGCTGGTGCAGTTTATTATTACTTCGGCATTCATATCGGCAAGGGCTTCGAGGGGGGCGGATTTGCATTTGAATACGTCGGCAAGGCGTTTTGCTTTATCGGCGGTTCGGTTGTATATGGTTATGTGTGCGCCGACATCTGCGAGGCCGGCGACGATTGCGCGGGCGACTCCGCCTGCGCCGATAACGGCGACATGTTTCTGGTGCAGGCCGTGCCTGTCAATTTTCATTGCGGAAGTCAGGGATCGCATCGCGCCTTCGCAGTCGGTATTGTAGCCTGTTATTATTCCGCCGAAGCCGACTTTGAGCGTGTTAAGTGCGCCGATGTTCTCGGCGAGCGGTTCTATGTATTCGCCTTTGCCGCGGACATAAGAAAGCGCGGCTGTTTTATGCGGGATAGTTACACTAAATCCCCTGAATCCGAGCCACGGCCGGGATGAAACATTTTCCAGGAATTCGCTTAAATCCTTGCTTTCGCCCTGGACATGTATGGGCAGGTAGAGGGAGTTTGCGCCGTTGTGTTCAAAGCACGCGTTGAATATCGCCGGGCTCATGGAGTGGGCGACCGGGTCGCCGATTACACCGTAAAATTCGGTATCCGCGTCGATGCTGTCCCAGCGGTAAAGGGATTTTGCATCCTGCAAAGTAAGCTGCCCCGGCGCACTTGCCGAAGCTTCGTCCAGGCTCATATAACTTACAAGGCCGCCGAGCTTTTTGCATATCAGCCGGGATATCTGTCCGGCCTGTCCCATGCACATTATTATGGAGCCGGGGTTTTCGCGCAGCAGGTCAAAAGCGGCAAAGCAGTCGTTGATATGTTCCGCGGTGTAGACTATTTTGACGACGGCTTCGGGATAGAGGGTTATTATTTCCTCGTAGAGCATTTCGAGGTTGTCGAACTGCTGGTGGAAGTCGTGCGCCGAGAGGATAAGTCGGGTTTGGCTTTTATTCAGCGCGGTTTTCAGTTCATGCTCGAGCTGGTTCTTGAAATTCACGGCTTCGCAGTCTATGTAGTCGACATTCATGGACACTGCGTGCAGCAGGGCGTTAAGGCGTGCCTGCTGTGTATAATTGTTCTTTCCACCTTCCCTTGGGTCCCTGCAGGTGAAAATTATCTTCAGGCCGGTGTTTTTGGCTTCACTTATATAACGCCTGAGGATGTCTTCGTTAATTTCTTTGAGGAAATCCGCGCGTAACTCAAGCATCAAGGCTCCCTGTTTTTGGGCTTTTTCAAGGAGCCCCGATGCCTGTTCGATACTTTCTGCCGTTATTGCAACTGCTGGATAAGTCATGCCCCCTGTATAACGTGCTTACCCATTTTTTGCAAGCAAAAACGTCAGATGCGGTTTTAACCTGCGTATTTAACCGTGCACCCTACGGGCTTAACGTAAGGAGTGGTTACTTCCCTGCCTTGTGTTATTTCTTTAAGGGCGTTGTCGAGGTAAGGTATATACTCACCGTCCGGGGCCTTGCCGCGATGGGCGTTGTCGACCGGACCTTCGTAGACTATTTGCCCGTTCTTGTGGATAATGAACATGTGCGGGGTATTGGTCGCTTCGAACATGTGTCCAACTTTCCCGCTGCGGTCGTTTAGTATCGGGTAGGGCAGGTCGAACTTTTCAACCCACTGCGCGTCAGCCGAAGCGGGCACGTGATGGGTGCTGTTTATCGCAAGCCATACAACCCCCTGGTCGTCCCATTTCTCGGCGAGGTTCTTGAAAGTTCCTTTTTCATAATGGGGCTTTACGAACGGGCATTCGTGGTTAAACCATTCGAGGACTACTATCTTACCGGCGAAGTCCGCGAGTGTTACTTCCTGACCAAGATGATTTTCAAGCGTAAAGTTCATCTTGTTAAATGCTGAGATATTGCCCGTTGATTCCTCGGCGTGGGCTTTGTTTTTGCCGGCAGAACATGAGCCTGTCAAGGGGCACGTTGAAGTCATTGCCTCGCCATGTGAATGGTCGTGTCCCCCGGATGCTTTTGCAGGTTCCGGGCTTTTATTGGCGGTTACCGCAATTACCGCACCTATAGCCACAAGCAAAACAATTCCTATAATAATTTGTAATGTTTTTGGTTTCATTTCCGTTTCCTTTCGGATGATTTTAGTTACCATAAATGTTAGCCATAGCTAACAATTTATACTTAAACCGCTGTCCAGGGTTTTAGAATATTCATTGGATTATTCAAAAATAGGTATAAATACCCACACTAACTGGACATGAAAGAGCTTCTTTAGTCCGGTAAAAATAGTTTTTTTGGGCAAAATGTGTAATTATTGAATCCCCCGGGTTGACAAAATAGTAAAATTATTTGTATAATCAGGTTTTGTGGGCAATTTGTAAATTAAATGATTCGGAGGCAAAAATGAGACAGCACAAGGGTAATTTACCAGGAACCACCGTGACGGTATTATTAATGATTCTGGTTTTCTGTTCGAGCGCATATGCGCTTCTGGAGGTGACTGAGGGACAGGACCTTGCGGGCAACCCCTATTCCTATATTTGCGCCCTGTCGCCTGATGGGGCTTACGCTGCTATGGGCGGTGAGGGAAGTAATAATATAATTATTTACGATGCTTCGACCGGGGCAGTTGTTGGTAATATTGTGCTTGCTTCGGGCGGATCGGAAAAAATAGATATTTCAGAGAACGGGGACTATGTGGTCGTCGGAACGCAAGACAGTAAAGTTTATTGTTATGATAAGACCGGCACTTTCAAGTGGAGCCAGAGTTTATCTGCCGGGGAGGTTCAGGTCGCTATAACGCCGGACGGCAGCAAGGTTTTCGCAGCTGCATTGGATACTTTTTACAGAATTGACGTTTCCACCGGAATTATAGAGAAAACAACATTGATTGATGACCGCGGATGGGCCATATGGGATATTTCGGTCAGCACTGCAGGTGACAGGATAGTTTTGAGGACGAACTCAGATATCATAATTACAGATCAGGATGGTAATGAGTTATATTTTTATGATATAGTTACGGGCAATTACATGCACAGCGCCGATATCTCACCGGACGGGACCCAGTTTGCCGTGACGTACAGAGACCCAAGCATTGGATTTTACCTGGCATTGTACACTATCGGCACCGGGCAGGAATGGTTACAGGTAATGCCGGACTTTTCACACTGCAAGATGGACGAGAACGGCAGAGTTTACAGCAGTACACAAAACGATGATAATAAGATATGGAACAACAACAGCACGGAGATTATTTCATGGGGCACTACAGGACTGAATTATTTGGATGTCGCTCATGACGGAACCCGGTTTTTGGATGCCTATACGTCTCAAGATGCCAGGGTTTATGAGATCGATGATGTTTATACCTGCTACCCGGACTTGTACATGCAGGCGTATCTTGAAAAGATTGACACCACCACCAGCGCTACTTACGACATTTATACGTTTACGCTGGGTAACTGGAACGATCTGCCGGATGAGCTTTTCGTGCCATCGCCGGAACTTCCTGCACAAGGTCTTAACACACAAGCGAGCAGGACGTATGTCAGAGTTAAAGGCGACAATGGATTACTGTACGGTTTCTCCTACGTTGCGGTATATGATACATCCTTTTTTGACGGCATTGATGTATTTATAAACAAAACCACAGCGAAGCCGGATAATTTTTATTTCGAGCTTTGGGACCGCAAGTGTGATATTTATATGAATTCAACTTATATGTACGCAGACAGGGGCTGCCCGATAGGGGATTTGAACGGTGACTGCATAGTGAACCTTATCGACCTGGGTATGATGTCGCAAAGGTGGTTGTTCGATAATAATTAACGCGATTTTCAGTCCCAGTCAATCTGCTCGGTTTCATCGACAAGTTCGCTTAGTCGTGATTCTACTGCGTCGTCTTTCTTTTCTTCGAGCTTGCGGACTTCTGCTTCACGTTTTTCGAGCTGATGTTCGAGTCTTTCCAGCCGCTCGCGCAGGTTTTCATACTGCAGCTCTTTCTGACGGACGATCAGGTCGAAACGGATCGAGATAACCTCGCGGAGCTCTTCGATAAGCTGCTCGCGCTCGCTGCCCTCGGCGGCGAGAATCTCCTGAAGAAGTTCGTCACGCTGGTCCTTGAGTTCAAGGTCGGTTTTAAGTATTTCAGCGAGTTCCGGGTTGTCCTTTTCTGCCGACATTATCTGGCCGTATTTTTTCGCCATTTGTGCGAGTTTTTCGCCGTAGCGGTCAGGGTTTTCTTCAAGGGTCTGACGCAGCATTTCGGCCTGTTCGGGGTATTGTTCTTCGAGCCAGTTGAGGAACTGGCGCTGCTTGTTTTCCATTCGCTGCTTGAGCATTTCTCTGCCCTGCATGCGGGGCTTTCTTCCGCGATGCTGGTCGGGCCGGTCGCCTTCGGTTTCCGGGCGGTTCCCTCGGCCCTGGAAGCGGTCGGGGACCTGCGGGGCGGGGAAATCTTCCTCGCCGGGCTCAGGCCGGGGGTTGAGTTTTTCTGCGTGCCGCTCGACCATTTCGTCGAAGTGACGTTCCATCAGATCGCGGACCGTGTCGTGCAGTTCGCCGTAGAACTGGTCGGGGTCGTCTTCGCGAAGCTGCTGCAGCTGCTGTCCACGTTCGGGTGCATGACGTTCGATGGCAAAAAGTATCCGGTCGATCTTATCTTCGGGCAGGCGGGAAAGCCATGCCTTGCGGTCCGGGCGGTTTATGTCCTGCCAGATGTCGTCATAGTTTTGTTCCTGTTCGGGCGGCGGGGCGGGGCGGTCAAAGTCTTCGTCGGCTCTTGCCGGAAGTGCCGCTGTTAATATAAGCATTGCGAGTGTGGTGAGTAATATGTTGTGTTTCATTTTCAGCCTTTCCAGAAGTCCGCGTTTATGTCAATATTTTCTATCGCCGATTCGATCGTGTCAAGCTTCGATGCGGTGTCGGTGCCGAGCCTCGTATCGATCACGGCCTGTTCGAGGCTGTCGAGGCTTTGTGCCAGGGCCGCGTAGGTATTTTCAGCCGACTTGTCGGCATTGTCGTTTTCGTCCTGCCAGAATGAATCGGCAGGGGGGATATTTGCAGCGGCGAGCGCAGGGGGGGAGGCCTCAACAGCAGGTTCGGGTTTTGCTTTTTCGGATGCGACGGGGGGGTAAGCCTGTTCGGGGCCGGTCGATGTGTACAGGCCGAAGTAAATAGCGGCAAAGGCGGCGAAGACGATGACGGCAGCGGCGGAGATCGCTTTTAGCAGCATCGTTTTCTTTGCTTTGGACGCGGGGGCAGTGCGGGCTTCAAGGGCGGTGTCTATCTGTGCCTTAATCTGTGCCTTTAGTTTTTCGCCTGCGTCGGGGGCGGGGTTCTGAGCGAACAGCTCATAGCCGTCTGCGAGGTCTTTTTCGACCTGTGCAGCCGCTTCGGGGCCGTAAAGGCTGTTCAGCAGGTCGTTCAAGTTTTCTTTATTGTCGTTATTCATTTTCTTTTTCCATTATTTCTTTTAATTTTTTAACCGCCCTGTGCACCTTCGACAGCGTGGTGCCTATGGGCTCGTTTCGCATCTTTGCCAGTTCCTTGAAGCTCATTTCACCGTAAAATCTCAGTGTAACCAGTTCAGCGGTCTCAGGGTCGAGCGACCGAATCGCCTGTGTCAGTTTTTCCTTCGTCTCAACCGCGATCATCTGATCGGCGTAAACCGGGTCGTAGTGTTCGACAACTTGCTCTGCAAGGCCCCGTTTAAGCTTCGCCTGGCGGTATTTCCTGCGCAGATGGTCGTGAAAGACGTTCGAGGCGATCGTAAAAAGCCAGTTTTCAAAAGAGCCGCCCCGGTACGAGGCGATTTTCTTCAGCAATTTCAGGTACATATCGCTCAGCAGGTCCGCGCTTGTCTGCCTTGAGCCTGTAAGCCGGAAAAAATAGCCGTAAAGCCTGTCGGAGTACAGATCGACCAGCGCGTGAAAGTCCTCGTTGCAGCCTTTTTTGCAACCGGCGATAATATTATTCAAATGAGCGTCATCGGCCATAATTTCTCAACACAGGGACAGACGGCAGGCCCTGTTTTTTATTGCAAAGAAGAATATTTTTATGATAAACCTTGCGTAATGCTATTACATCAGTATGGACAAAATGATATGATTATCATACCCATACTGCGTAGTTTATTTGGTTTTTCGCTTATAAATAGGGGTTTGTATCGGGGTTTTCGGGGTCCTGGCCGGTTTCGGGGCCATATTCGTCAAATTTCCAGCTATCCGCCTCTTCAATGTCGTCAATCTCGCGTTGTACATATTTAAATATTTTTTTGTGCATAGGGGCAAGCTTTTCCTGCATCTTTATCATGTTAGAATAAGCCTGGACCAGCATATCAAGGCGGATAAGCTGCCACTTATTGAGACATTCAGGCTCCTTTATGTTGGTGAAAGGGTCGCATGTGAATGACTTTTTGCCGTCTTCGTGTACGGTGCAGAATTCGCAGTCTTTACACTGTATCATGTTAATACCGTTAAATTTAAGAAAATGAAATAATTCTTGTATTGATTATAATTACGATAAAGGATATTATACAGTTTTAAATAACTTTTTTGAAGTAAAGAATAGTTTTTTGGAGTTTTAGTATGGCCAAACCGAGACGCAGAAGGAAAGTCGGCAGCAAGAAGAGACGGGCCCGCTGGAAGGTTCGTAACAAGATCGCATAATTTCCAGTTTAGAGGGTCGCTGACCAGCCGATTTTTTTACGCGCGCCCGGTGCGCCTTGATTTTGGGTATTTACTATGAAGCAGTGCAGCGTAAGGTTCGAGCCCGATGGCAAGACGGTAACAGTTCATTCCGGTGACACAATTCTTGAAGCAGCGGGTCTTGCGGGGATAATCATCAATACACCGTGCGGGGGCAAGGGTACATGCGGCAAGTGCGCGGTTGTGCTCAAGCCGGGCGGAGAAAAAGTTTACGCCTGTCAGTACAAGGTTGAAAACGATATCGCAGTCGAGGTGCCGAAAGAGTCCAGGTTCTTCCAGCAGAAGATACTCGAACACGGTATCGAGAATCAGATCCAGGTCAGCCCGAGCATTACGAAGGTTTATATCGGTCAGTTTCCGGGCACAGCCGGGGAGCTTGCTGCGCATCTTGATAAGGTAAGCGCAGAGTCGCTTGAATCCGAAACCGAACGCATTGGCAAACGACTGGCTGAGCTGAAGCCGGAATTTGCGGATAATGGTGTTACCGCGGTTCTGCATAAGGTTTTTGACGGGGACGGCTGTGCAGAGGACAACGATGAGTATAAAGTGCTTTGTATCGAGGGCGGGGACAGCCGGGACGGGCTTTACGGTGTTGCGGTTGACATAGGAACCACCACTGTTGTTGCCAGGCTTATCGATATGCGCGACGGGACGAGCAGGGCTACGGCGGCTATGTCCAACCCGCAGATAAAATTCGGCGATGACGTGGTTGCCCGCATATCCCACGCAGCCGAGGAGGGGGGCTATGGCGAACTGCATGACACGATAATCGCCGGGCTTAACGAGCTTATCTCCAGGCTTTGTAAGGAGGTTGGTGTGCCTGCGGAGAATATTTATGAGCTTACGGCGGCGGGGAATACCACGATGAGCCACCTGTTTCTCGGGTTCCCGGTAGAGCAGCTCGGTCAGGCGCCATACCACGCGTATTCAACCAAGTCCGAGGACCGCAACGCCTGGGAGATGGGCATCCTGATAAACCCGTGCGGCAACGTTCACGTGATAGAGAACATTGCCGGTTTTGTCGGTTCGGACACCACTGCTGTGGCTGTTGCGGTTGATATTGAAAAGGTTGACAAGACAACGCTTATCGTGGACATCGGCACCAACGGTGAGCTTATTCTAAAGGCCGGCGGCAAGATGTACTCGGCAAGCTGCGCGGCGGGCCCGGCCCTTGAGGGAGCAAGAATAAGCCAGGGCAGCAGGGCTGTTGAAGGGTCTATCGAAAAGGTCCGGGTGGAAGATGAGGACATAGTTATCGACACTATCGGAGGGGGGCAGGCGGTCAGCATCTGCGGAAGCGGGCTTATAGACCTCATGGCTGTTCTGGTGGAGCTTGGAATTGTCGAGGCAAGCGGGCGGATGGTAACGGCTGATGAAATGCAGGGCAAGCTGGGCGAGAAGATACTGGCACGTCTTTGCGAAGTAAACGGCGAGCCGGCGTTTCTTGTCGCGGGCTCAGCGGGGGGCCAGGCGGTCTACTTTACCCAGAAGGACGTTCGCGAGACGCAGCTTTCCAAGGCGGCGATCCGGGCGGGGATAAAACTGCTCCAGGCCGAAGCGGGGATCGGCGATGATGAGCTTGACCAGGTGCTTCTGGCAGGGGCGTTCGGTAATTACATTCGCAGGAGCAGCGCATGCAGAATAGGGCTGCTGCCGGATATTCAACACGAAAAGATCGTCTACATAGGCAACGCCGCATCGAGCGGTGCGCAGATGGTGCTGCTGAGCAGCTCGTGCAGACGAATGGCGTGCAGGGTGGTCTCGGAGATCGAGTATATAGAAATAGCGCACAAACCCGACTTCCAGATGGTGTTCGCCGAGTGTTTGATGTTTTAAGTGTCGAAGTTTATCGCCGGTCTGCCTGCATGTACCGGGCCAATCCGGCGGGTCCAGGCTGAAACAATTTTCGGAATTATCTTGTAATTGCCGTTATATGTGCTATTATCATTTCTTGTGCATTCAGAAAGCATATTAAGCAACCTGTCGAGAAAGTATCCTCACTTGTTCCCTTATGTGTAAAATGGCCGTTTGCCGTCTGAGCGCAAATTATAATTTTATTTAAGGAAAACGAAATGCCATTTAAGACAATGGG
>CAZVPF010000053.1:15529-16980 GCA_964628195.1 uncultured Pirellulales bacterium
TGGGGCTTTCCGACCCGCTTGTTCAGGGTATCCTGGCTACCGGTTATACCGCCCCGACAGAAATTCAGTCCCAGGCGATACCGGCTATTTTAAGCGGAAAGGACATCATCGGCTGCGCCCAAACAGGCACGGGCAAGACCGCCGCCTTTGTGCTGCCTATACTCAATCGGCTGGAAACGGTGCCTCAAAAGACGAAAAAAAGGAAAACACGTGTTCTGGCGGTAACGCCTACACGCGAACTGGCGGTTCAGATCGAGCAATCCGTTCGCGGTTACGGGCGCTTTATGAAGCTCAAAACTATTGCCGTTTACGGCGGGACAAGAATTGAAAAACAGGTCGAATATCTCCGTCAGGGTGTCGATGTGGTTGTCGCCACTCCCGGGCGACTGCTTGATTTAATGCAGCGTAAAAGTATAGATCTGTCGGAGGTTGAGGTGCTGGTGCTTGACGAGGCCGACCGTATGTTTGATATGGGTTTTATTAATGACATTCGCAAAATCGTCGAACCTATGCCCAAAGAACGACAGACGCTGCTGTTTTCGGCGACGATGCCCGAGGCAATACGAAAATTGACCGAAAGCATACAGCGCAGCCCCCAAATGATCCAGATCGGCCGTCAGCATAACCCGATAGAAAATATTATCCAGCATGTATTTCCTGTAGCTGCGGCCCAGAAGATGGATATGCTGCTGCACCTGCTTGACAGCAAAAACATGTACAGTGTGCTGGTGTTTTCGAGGACCCGCCGGGGAGCGGACCGCATTTGCAAGAAACTGACGCGGAGCGGGATCGAAGCGGTTGCTATCCACTCAAACCGAACACAGAATCAGCGGCTAAAGGCTTTGGATGGTTTCAAAAGAGGTCGATACCAGGTCATGGTTGCCACAGATATCGCCGCCCGGGGCATAGACATCCAGGGGATTTCTCATGTTGTGAACTTTGATGTGCCCGCATTCGCCGAGGACTATGTGCATCGGATCGGCAGGACAGGGCGGGCTAACGCAACCGGCGACGCCATAACATTTGTTTCGAAAGATGAAATTTTGAGCCTGCGCAAGATCGAAAGATTCATCGAACGTAAGATCGAACCTACAATGATCGATGATTTTGAATACTCTGAACGTATAAACCTCAATGACGGCCCGAAGAGGAAGGGGAGCAAGCTGGAGAAGAAAGGCTCTGTGCAGCGCGGCCGAGCCGGGGTCAACAAGGCCGTTAATTCAAACAAAAAGAAGAAGCTTAAAGATAAGAAGCCATCCAGCGGCAAGCGATACGGCGCGTCTAAACAGCGGAGTATGAAAAAGTCGGGGCGTGCAAAAAAGGGGTAGTAAATAGGTTATAGGGGATAGGTTATAGGGGATAGGATATAGGAATCAGGGAACAGGCAATAGGCACCAGGGCGTGTTGCCCAACTCATTCTTTACATTGTTTCTTTTTTAAATATAATTGGC
>CAZVPF010000054.1:0-16251 GCA_964628195.1 uncultured Pirellulales bacterium
ACAGCGGCAGAAAGTCCGTGGCGATGAAACTGATCGACCTTGAAAAAGACTTAAAGGAAAAAAACGATCTTTCAAAACAAAATCCTGAAGTTGTGAAAAAGCTTTTAAACTATGCCGAAAAGGCACGCAAAGAATTAGGTGATGAAAATATTCATGGCTCCGGACAGCGATGGATGCCGCATATGAAATAATTAATTGCGCTATTATGCTAACCTTTTTCGCAAAATGGAGTTTAAACATAAGCTCAAAATAATACCCTTCCTATAAATTTTTCCCGCGCGATTGATTTTAGACTTTCGCTCTCTTTAATCATCTTTCATACTTGCTCAAAAACGGAAAAGATGCCTGATGTATATCAAAGAGATCACGCCGGGTGATTGCCGGCTTGTGGTCATTTATGAAAAGTCATTACCTGGGCAACAGGATATATGCAGATTATGATGATATTTTTGAGGCAGCAATGAATGCGTGGAATCAAATCAGCGAAGATAAATTCCACTTAATTTGTAATACCAACTGGATAAAAAACATGAGAATTATTTAGAATGCGTATGAGTGGTGTTTTTTCAAGTCCAGTATTACCCATTAAACTTGCATTAACCGCAATTGCCAGCCGTCCTCATGTTCTCCTCATATAAACCAAACCACCGTCCCAGGCAGAAGATTGTGCCCGGATACTTCCGTCGAAAAGCGGCCAACCCGCTTGTGTCCTTAGCCGGATACATGTATTTGAAATACAGTATTTCGGGGTTAGAATCGTCTAACAGCCGTTCAAGCCGTTTGACATCTTTCTGTTATATTCTGCCCGCGTTGCCCATCGCATAGCTCCGTTAATTATAATATTGACAAATTGATATAAGCTCTTTATAAATAACATGTTTAAGGCCGAGTGGCGGAATGGCAGACGCTGGGGATTTAAAATCCCCTGCCCGCAAGGGCGTGTGGGTTCGACTCCCACCTCGGCTATCCTTAAATTACTGCTAATAAAGTACTTAAACGGCCCCGAATTTGGCTTTAAGCGAACTGTTAATCCAGTTTTAAGCACCATAAACTTATAATTTTAGAGTCGACAACTCTATTTACTCGAAGCCTTAATCTTATCATTAAAAAAGCCTGACTCATTGCTGGCATAAATCATTACCTGTGTTTTGCCATCAAACATTCGAAGTGTCCTCTTCAAAAAGTTATTGACACCATAGGGACATGAAAATTACAGAAATGCACCGAGCAGCAAAACTTCTATGAAATTCAAGGCAGTTTCAGAATTAGGCAAACAGGCTAATTATTATGACTGCATGACGTTACGGACGAAGAAGCGGCAGAAATCCTTAAATAGCTTTCACCGAAAAATAATCCTCCTGTGTGAACGGCATACTATTCATGAATAATAAAAGTCACCTTCATATCTACGCGATAGCCTGTTATCTTATTGTTTTCAACATCGACATGCTGCTCCTTAACCCATACACCGCATATATTTTCCACCGTTTTAGATGTGCGTTCGATGCCGCTTTTAACAGCATCTTCAAAGCTATGCTCGGATTTCGAACTTATTTCAATTATCTTTGCTACTGACATATTCAGGTCCTTTCCAAATTAATAAACTAAACTTGCTTTAAATTCTGCAAATAAATTGGACTATATGTAACTACAAAAAAGAAGTCAGGAATTTTCTTAATCAGCTTATGAAAATTACTTAATAATTATTTAGCGACAGGTATTTTGGGCCTCAGCAAAATATTGAGCTGGTTTAAGGATATTCCCTGTAGTTTCGTTCTTTTGTCAAATTATAATTTATACTCACACACAATGTTTATTTTAAAAAGGTTAACTTATGAATTTTTCATTAAGAGAGGTCGTCCTGAATCTGCTTAAAATAACCGATTGGCCCTGTATATCGATTTATTTGCCGGTAAACAAGGAAACTTTCGATACAAAAGGCAATGCCATAGCACTGAAAAACCTTATATCGAACGCAAAATCCTCCTTGAAAGACAAGGAGCCTGAGAAAGATTATTCGCCGATATTTAAAGAGGCAGAACAGATTTATGAAGATCTCAAAACACGTAAAAACTATGGTGAGACAATAGCCATGTTTATTTCAAGAGACCGATGTGAAATGTATAATCTGCCAATAAAAGCTTCAGAGTCAGTTTTGGTTGATCGAAGGTTCAACCTAAAACCCATACTGCCTCTGCTAACATCCAATAAACAATTTTACATCCTGTTATTTAACCAGAAAGCTGCCAGCCTTTACGAATGTGATTTTTACGGCATAAATCACCTTCCTTTCAAAGAAGGTAATATCGGAATACAGAATATTACAGATTTTACAGAATTCCAAAAGCATAATCAATCCCATACAGCTCCCGCAGGCAGTAGCACCGGAACCGATGCCCAGTTTCACGGGCAGGGTACCACCGGGGACAAAAAGGTCCATAAACAAAAACTGCTTTTGGAATTTGTAGAACTTGTTGATAACGCTCTTCAAAAAGTTATTGCAGGCTCATACCGGCCGCTCCTGCTCGCCGGTGAACAGAGCGTTTGCGATTTTTTCAGGAATAATTCCAGTTATAAGCCCATCATGGAAAGAATAGTTCGAGAAAAACCAGAGTTAATGAATGAAAAACAGCTTCATAAAAAAGCTGTTGAAACAGCACGTCAATGGTTCGGCAAAGCTCAGAGGCAAAAAATAGAAAGTTTCCCGTCCGCATATGAAAACAACCAGGCCTCGACCGACATAAAGGAGGTCATCCCGGCAGCGAGAAACGGCAGGATCGCGGACATATTCATTGATCCCTCCAAAAGCATATTCGGCCGTTACGAGCAGGATAAAGAGGGTGTTTTCGTAGGTGAAGAGTATAAAAAGCCCGACTCGGAAGAGCTCATAAACCTTGCGGCGATGTTGTCATTCGGCAGTGATGCAAACATTTATGAAATGCCGAAAGAGAAACCTTTAAAAGACAATTCCGTTGCGTGCATCTTCAGGTACTGACAACAAGCTTACTCAAAAGGAATAAATATGAATGACTCAAACACATATATTAAATGGCTCGAAAAACTTACTAACGATGATGTACCGTCGGTGGGAGGAAAAAATGCATCCCTTGGCGAAATGATAAGCGCCCTTAAAGACAGGGGCATCCGCGTTCCGGATGGCTTTGCAACAACAGCCGAGGCATACCGTGAATTTATTCGTGCCAACGAGCTTGATGAAAAGATCAGGGCGATTATAAACGAATGGCAAAGCGACGATAAAAAGCTCGCCAAGGCGGGCAAGGAAATACGAAGGCTTTTCAAGAAGTCCGCCTTTCCCGAAACAGTGGAAAAACAGATACGTGACGCTTACACAAGCCTCTGCGAAAAATATGACACCGAAGAAGTGGATGTGGCTGTAAGAAGCAGTGCCACAGCCGAAGACCTGCCCGAGGCTAGCTTCGCCGGCCAGCAGGAAACATATCTAAATATAACCGGACCTGACGAGCTTATAGAGGCGTGTAAAGGCTGCTACGCTTCTCTATTTACAGACCGCGCCATCAGCTACCGCAGTGAAAAAGGATTCGACCACTTTAAAGTAGCGCTCTCCATAGGCGTTCAGAAAATGGTCCGCAGTGACCAGGCCGGATCAGGTGTAATGTTCACACTCGATACGGAAACAGGTTTTCGGGATGTCGTCGTAATAAATGCTGCATGGGGACTGGGTGAAAATGTTGTCCAGGGCTCCGTCAATCCGGATGAATATGTGGTATTCAAACCACTGCTCGGTAAAGACAACTACCGACCCATCGTCGAAAAACACCTCGGCGAAAAAGAAAAGAAAATGATATACTCCTCGGGCGGCAGCTCAGCTACGAAAAATGTGGATACATCGAATAAGGAACGTACATCAACTGTGCTCAGCGACGATAATATTCTAAAACTTGCCCAATGGGCCTGCGCCATAGAGGAGCACTATGGCAAGCCGATGGACATAGAATGGGCCTTGGATGGTCAAACCGATGAATTGTTCATCGTACAGGCCCGGCCGGAAACGGTACAGTCGCAAAAGAAACCCGGCCAGTTCAAATCATATAAGTTAAAGGAAAAAGGCTCGGTCATAATAAAGGGCCTGTCAATAGGCCAGGCTATAGCCTCCGGCAAGGCGCAGATTATTAAAAGTGCCGACCAGATCGACCATTTTGAAAAAGGCTCCATACTTGTCACAGGAATGACAGACCCCGACTGGGTCCCCATTATGAAAAAAGCGTCCGGAATTATAACCGACCACGGCGGCAGAACCTCCCACGCGGCAATCGTCAGCCGCGAACTGGGTATACCCGCTGTTGTAGGAACCGGGGACGGCACGAAAGATGTTAAAGAAGGAAAAGAAATAACCATCTCTTGCGCCGAAGGAGACCAGGGAATGGTCTATGACGGGCTGCTTGACTTTGAACAAAGCGACCTTGATATAGAAAACCTGCCCGAGGTCAAGACACAGATAATGATGAATGTTGCAAGTCCAGCCGGCGCTTTCCGATGGTGGCCCCTGCCTTGCAAAGGGGTCGGCCTGGCAAGAATGGAATTTATAATTAACAATATCATAAAAATACACCCTATGGCGCTGGTCAATTATGATAGCCTCGAAGATAAAGAGGCCAAGAAACAGATTGATGAGCTAACCGCGGGTTATGATGACAAAAAGCAATACTTTATCGACCACCTGTCACGCGGCATTGCGAGGATCGCCGCATCGCAATACCCCGAACCAGTTATAGTCCGAATGAGCGACTTTAAAACAAATGAATACGCCGAACTGGTAGGCGGAAATAATTTTGAGCCGAAAGAAGACAACCCGATGCTTGGTTTTCGCGGAGCGAGCAGGTACTACAGTGAAAAATACAAAGACGGTTTTGCGCTTGAATGCGCGGCAATAAAAAAAGTCCGCCAGCAGATAGGGCTCGACAATGTACGCATTATGATACCTTTTTGCCGAACCATCGAAGAAGCCAATAAAGTTATGGACACACTCTCGCAGTTCGGTCTCAACAAAGGGGATAACGGCCTGGAGATTTATGTCATGTGCGAGATACCATCCAACGTTATTCTTGCCGATGAGTTTGCCGGTATCTTCGACGGATTCAGTATCGGCTCCAACGATCTGACACAGCTTGTGCTCGGCATAGACAGGGACTCGGAGGATCTTTCGGATCTGTTTGACGAGAAAAACGAAGCGGTAAAAAATACAATTGCCGAGGTAATTGAAAAGGCCCATGACAACGGCACAAAAGTCGGAATATGCGGCCAGGCCCCAAGTGACTACCCCGAATTCGCGCAGTTTCTTGTCCGCTGCGGTATAGATTCGATGTCACTTAATCCTGACTCAGTGATAGACGTAATACAGAAAGTGGCCGAGATTGAAAAGAGAGAGCATCCTATTAAAGAGAAATTCAAAGAGATAAAAGCCTCTTTAAAATAATTATGCCAAATTGGTTCTGTAATAATCAGTTTGTAGTGCGCTTTTTCGACCTCTTGAGAAGTTAAGCAATTTCCATACCCTTTTTAAGGAAGCTCCCTCCTGCGGGGAACTTTCATCATAAGCCCTTTTTGTCTTAACCCTTGTTATTTCGCTCATCGCCGGGCCTTATTTAACTTCTATTTCCTTTTCATACTCCCATGTGCCGTGCATGTTGCAGCGTTCGTAAGCTCTTAGTTTTCCGTGCGAATGCTCCAGGGCCACACAGGCTTTCATGGTCGGACAGGTCGTCTTTGCGGTGAAGTCCATACGCGAAAGGTAAGTGTCGTCGGCATAGAGCTCAATAAACTGTATAAAATGACCCGGCTCACTGGGATGATCCTTCAGCTTTCCGACTTCGACAGTCACTTCAAAACATTCACCTTTATTTACACTGTCCGGCGCTGTTATAACCGGCAGGTGTTTCTTCGCCAGGTCATCCGTATCCTTGTCGCTTTGCACCACATTCACGCCGCAAAATACATCATCCGTACATTCTTTACTTGCTTCATGTTTTTTGGCTGGCATTTTTCTCTCCTGTTTAAAGTTTTGTTGTCGATTCGATAATCAGGAAGCGGCGGCTGTGTGCAAGCCGCCGGCCTCCCGACATTACGGGCAATTTGCTTATGACCCCCCTTAAGCAAACTGCTTAAACTGGTTTTAGTGGTTCGGGGAACAGGGTTGTGAAACCCCCTGCAGTGTTTCACCCACAAGATTCTCTATATGGCTCTTAGCAGCAATGTCACCCAGCGATATAACCCCTGCCGGCCGGTTTTCTCTGTCCAGAACTATAAGCCTGCGAATTTTGTTGTCTTTCATTATTTGGGCTGCTTCGGAAATATCCGACTCAGCCGAACAGCCGGCGGTTTCACTGCTCATAACTTCACTTACCGCTGTATCGGAAGCCTGCTTACCCTCGGCGAGACAGCGGATAACTATATCCCTGTCGGTTATAATGCCGACGATCCGGTTTTCTTCACGGACCGGCAGAAAACCTATATTCAGTGACTGCATCTTTTTGGCAGCATTCATCACGCTGTCAGAAGAATTAATCATTTCAAATTCGCTTGTCATAATTTCTTTAACCTGCATATTGCACCTCTTGGACTTTAAGTTAACATCTCTTTAAGTTTCAATTTCACAGTTTCTACTGAATCGAGATAGCGTCAGTGGGACATTCTTCGATGGCTGTTCGGCAATCTTCCTCAGCATCAGGTGGTACGGGTTCGACCCGCACCTTTGCGACCCCATTTTCTATATGAAACACTGCGCCGCAAATATCTTCACATGGCCCGCAGCCGCAGCAAAGATCTTCATTCACTGTTGCTTTCATTTCTCTCTCCCGAATTTATTTTTTAAGTATATTTTGTATCTATCAGCCGCTGGTCTTTTTCTATGCCGTCGATGGCATCGATGTCATCTTCATCAAGCTGCCAGTCGAAAATTTCCATGTTCTGCTGCAAGTGCTCCTTTGAAGACGACTTTGGAATGACAACGTGCCCTTTTTGCAGCAGCCATCTCAGGCTTACCTGTGCCGCTGTCTTACCATGCTTATCGGCTATTTGTACGAGAGTCTGGTCCTTGAAAACTTTTCCGCGGGCCAAAGGACTGTAAGCGGTAATAATAATTCTTTCCTGCCTGCAGTATTTGGGCAGTTCCTGGCGGTCAGTGAATGGGTGGTACTCTATCTGCAAATTGCTTATCGGCACCGCGCTGACGGATATCACTTCTTCCATCCGGCTGACATCGAAATTGCTAAGCCCAAAGCTTCTAATCATGTCTTTTTTTGAAAGCTCGTTAACCGCTTCGAGTGTCTCTGCAATATCAACATCGTCATTTGGCCAATGCAGCAGGTACATATCAAGGTAATCTGTGCCGAGTTTATCGAGAGACCCTTCACAGGCCTTGATAAGGTCATTTCGCGAAAAATGCTTAGTTCCCACCTTGGAAGTTATAAACAGTTCGCTTCTTTCGACACCTTTGAGAGCCTGACCGACCTCGGCCTCGTTTTCATAAAGCTCAGCAGTGTCGATGTGCCTGTAGCCCATTTCAATCGCCTGCCTGACAATATCAATGCAGTTTTGACCGGTAAGCTGCCAGGTACCCAGCCCCAGGGCAGGCATTTCGTAGCCGCTTTTAAGAGCATAACTTTTTTTCATAGTTTGAGTCATTTTATTACCCCATGAAACAATGTTTAACTATCAGCATAAATAATATTATTTATAAAGAAATAAGGTTTATGCTGAATAGCTCTCCGAATTTTACCTATGACGATTATAATCCTGTATGCTGTAAATATTTTGCTTAATTAAGTAACACCTGGCAGGGCTAAGCATTAATGAAGGGGTACTTGGTAATCTTCTTAGTTCATAAAATGTGCGATATGAGGTGAAACCCAAGGCTGATGAAAACGTTTGAATTAAATACAGGAAATCACTTTGCATGTAGACAAATGAAAACCGGCAAACTGGAAACACTTTAGTTAATGCGATGAATTTCGGTTACGTTCATTTACCGGTTCAGCTTCTCGGCATGTTAATATCGCCGAACATATAAGCGGCTACCTGCCACTGGCCGTTATGCAGCACCATGATTACCTTTTCATAAAGGGTTTTATTCGCGTATTCGCTTTTAAGTTTCAGCGTTATCATCGCCCCCTCGCCGATACCTTTTAATATAGTAGTATGTCTTGCCTCGACGATCTTTCGCGAAACGACTTCACCGAAAGGCTGCCTGTAGGAGATAAGATACTCCTGCCAGGAAATTTTCGAGACCCTTTTCTGCAGCTCCGGGGCCGCTCGGTTCCAGCTTTCCATGTAATTACCGTAATCTATCAGAAGGCACCATTTGCGAAGATCCTTTGCGGCTTTGTCAAGTACCTCCGGTTCAATGAAGCCTGTACATCCGGGTGCAAACAGTAAGCCTGAGATGAATATAAGAATTGAAACAATGCGCCCCTGAGCCCCTCTATCTTCACTGAAAAATATTTTTATCGGACGCAATCTCATAGCGCATAAAATCACCCCGGACCTATCGGTCCCGGGTGAAGGATATTTTCGGTTAAATGCTTTAGAAGCCGTATACTTCCTGGGCCACCTTGAAACCGGCATCGAGTGTCTTGCTGAACTCGGGCGCAAGTGACGAATCTATCTCGTGTGATTTGAGGAATTCGCTTGCCAGGCTCGCAGCGTCGGTAAAGCCCTCTGTTTTAACTTTTGATCTCATCCATTGCATGATTTGTTCTTCTGTCATCTCAAATCTCCTGATTGCTGAGGTAGAATTCCAGTATTTCAACACCATATACTAAAGTATCGGTAGAAACAGGGGGCGGGATGTGAAAAAATTTCAAAAAAAAATTGGTCGTGCCTCAGTCATCCGATGAGGTATGAGGGGGATAAATGAGATTAATCTCAAGGTCACGGGCGGTTTTATGCCATTTAGGCGAAGGTGAACGATTTGTCACAATAAAATCAAGTGCCGAAAGGTCGGCTATTTTATAAAGCGCAGGATTATCGAATTTTGAATGGTCGCCTACGAAAACCACCTGCCCGGCGTTTTTAAGGACCAGTTTCGTGAAGCTTACCGTCGTTACGTCCGCGCCGCTGATGCCGGTTTCAATACTGATATCGTCCGCGCCGGTAAAAGCCTTGAAACCGCTGAGATTCGCTATCGTTGTTTCCGCGGTCGGGCCGACCATGTCCATTCTGTCATGCCTGTACTGTCCCCCGATGACGATAACCTTGTGCTGGACCAGCTCGTGCAACCGGCTCATCAGGTGCAGAGAGTTTACTATAATTGTAAGGTCCTTATGCTGCGAGAGGTGGGGGATTATTTCGTAGCAGGTTGAGCCCGCTTCAAGATAAATGTTGTCGCCGTTGCTTATCAGCCCTGCTGCGAGTTTACCTATGATCTTCTTAGCCTGGAGGTTGCGTGTCTGGCGAAAACGAACAGAAACGTTGATTTCAGGTATCTCAGCGAGTACTGCCCCGCCATATGTCTTTTTGAGCAAGCCGTTTTTCTGAAGATATGAAAGATCACGCCTTATAGTAACTTTCGATACGTTCAGTTCATCAGCGAGGTCCTCCACCTGAACCTTGCCGTTTGAACGAAGCCGCTCCAAAATGTGAAAATGCCTGTTTTCAGCCAGTAAGCCCATATTCTGCACCGATCAAAATTATTTGCCTGCTGTTTGGCAGTATATTATATTCAGATTTCGTTAGAATCAAGGGAAAAAGTGTTCGTTTAGTTTCGTTTTAGTGCTATTGTTAATAAAAACGCATACTTTTGTTTCAAAAGTGATTGATTTGCAATTTTGTTTTGTTATGATAATGGTCCGATGTTAATTTAAGAAAACTTGGAATCTGTTTATCAGGAGTTGGACGATGGCATTTAAGCTGGAAGATACTCGTAAAAAAGCTGCCCCCAAGATAAGCGAACTTATCAAAAAGGGTGTTATCAAAAAAGAGGACGCACTTGACTGGCTGCGTACCATTCACGAAATTCGTTTTTTCGAGGACAAAGTCTTCGAGCTTCTCGGACAGAACATTATCAAGGGCGCATCTCACCTTTACGCCGGTGAGGAAGCAGTCGCCACCGGAGCTATGGCCGCTATAGAGATCGGGGATGTTATAGGTTCGACACACCGCGGGCACGGCCACTGCGGGGCTATCGGCAACAAGTACGCAGACGGAGATGATGCCCGCCAGACACACTGGAACAGGATGATGGCAGAGCTTATGGGCAGAGAAACCGGTTACTGCGGCGGCAGGGGCGGCTCGATGCACATTGCCGACGTTAAGAACGGCAACCTCGGCTCGACCGGTATCGTAGGCGGAAACATTCCGGTCGCGGTCGGTGCGGCATTTGCGGAAAAATATAAAAAGAGCGGAAAGGTAGCGGTTTCATTCTTTGGCGACGGAGCGACAAACACGGGCAGCTTCCATGAGTCGATGAATATCGCTTCTGTTATGAAGGTTCCGCTGGTTGTAGTTATAGAAAACAACCTCTACGGAATGAGCGTTCCCTTCTCGGGCAGCGACATCGAGGGGACGGTCTGTGCGAGTAATCTTGAGGATGTAGCGCAGCGGGCGGCTGCTTACAACGTTCCTGCAATGATCGTTGACGGCCAGGACGTCGTTGCGGTCTTTATGGCTGTGCGTGAAGCTGCGGAATACGCAAGGAAAAACAACGAGATGATAATGCTCGAGGCCAAAACCTACAGGTGGTACGGACACAGCCGAAGCGACCCTCGTGCATACAGAACAAAGGCAGAGGAAAAGGCATGGCGGGATCGCGACCCTATCATCGTGCTTTCCAAAAAGCTTCTCGATGAAAAGCTGGCAACACAGGATGACCTGGACGCTATAGAGAAAAAAGCTGAAGAGACGATTGAGAACGCGACAAAATTCGGTCTTGACAGCGAGTGGCCCGATCCGAAGGACCTGGCAAAGGACGTTTACGTCATCGAGTCCTACCCCGAGGACCAGAAAGCTAAAGACAAAGACCTGTCCAGAAAATCATGGCAGGCGACGGAGGCTTTCGAGAAGGCTCTGACAACAGAGAGCGGCAAGACCAAGAAAGAGATCACCGAAAAGGCCAAGGGCAGGGTAAAGACCGAGTACGGCATGGATGTTATCCTTATGAAAGAGGCTATCGTTCAGGCCCAGGCCGAGGAAATGCGAAACGACGAAACGGTTTATCTCGAAGGTGAGGATGTCGGGCTCTACGGCGGAGCTTACGGCGCGAGCAAGGGCTTGCTTACGGAGTTCGGCACAGACAGGGTTATCGACACCTCGATATCCGAGGCCGCTATCGTGGGTTCGGCGGTCGGCGCGGCTATTCGCGGACTGAGACCCATCGCTGAACTGATGTACGTTGACTTCCTTACTATAGCGACCGACCAGCTTATGCACAACGGCGCCTTTAACCGCTACATGTTCGGCGGCCATGCGAAAGTGCCTATGGTGGTCAGGACCGAAGGCGGTGTGGGCAGGTGTATAGCGGCTCACCACTCCAAGAGCCTCGAGCCGTGGATGCTCAACATACCGGGCCTGTACGTCGTAATGCCCGCGACACCTTATGACGCGAAAGGTCTGCTAAAGGCGGCAATCCGCAGCGAAAACCCCGTCGTGTTTATCGAGCACAAGGCCACATACGGTCAGCAGGGCGCTGTTCCGGATGAAGAATATATTATCCCGCTCGGTATGGCGGATATAAAGAAGCAGGGCAAAGATGTTACGATAGTAACGTACAGCAGGCAGGTTATGTTCGCAATGAAAGCCGCCGCTGAGCTTGCCCAGCAGGGCATAGACGCAGAGGTCATCGACCTTCGCACGCTAAAGCCTATGGATATTGACTGCATCGCCGAGTCTGTAAAGAAAACAGGCAGGCTTGTCACAATCGCCGAAAGCTTTAATATGTGCGGAACCGGACCAGAGATTGTAAGACAGTTGTTCGGCTATCGTTACCCGGACGGCAGGTGCGGGTTCGATTATCTCGACGCCCCGCCTGTGAACATGGCAGCAGCGGATGTCCCCCCGCCCATGAGCGAGCCGCTGGAAAATGCAAGTATTCCGACCGTTGATAAGATCGTTGAACAGATCAAGTCGCTTATGGCTTGTAAAGTATAACTTTTCAGATTGAGAGGTAAGTGATGGCGCGTGAAGTTAAGCTTCCACAGCTCGGACAGACAATGGAAGAAGGTACGATAGTCAACGTCCTGATCAAGGAGGGCGATGAGATTAAAAAAGGCGACGTATTGTTCGAGGTCGAAACCGACAAGGCGACCCTTGAAATGGAATCTCCAGCGGCGGGATTTGTAAAGGGTATACTCGTCAAAGTCGATGACACTGTTCCGGTTAATGAGACGGTCCTTGTTCTCGGCGAAAAGGACGAACAAGTCGACATGAGTGCATATTCATCAGCTGGTTCAACCGGCGGGACGCAAGCCGAGGCTACTGCTGCTCCGGCTCCTGCAAAGAGCGGTTCCGGGGCTTCGACAGGCGGTATCGCCGTACCGGATAACGTCAAAGTGATTAATCTTCCGCAGCTTGGCCAGACAATGGAAGAGGGCACTATTGTTAATCTTGTCGCAAAAGTAGGCGATAAAGTCGCAAAAGGCGATGTGCTGATGGAAGTCGAGACCGACAAGGCCACACTTGAAATGGAATCATCTGCCCAGGGCGTGCTAAAAGCGTTCCTTGCAGAACAAGGCCAGACGCTTGCCGTGAACGCACCCGTGGCGATCATCGCCGACGAAGGGGTGGACGTTTCGCAGGAAGTAATTGATTCGCTTAAAACCGGCGGCGCCGAAGGCGCGACAAGCCAGGGTCCCGCTGCCGCAACAGCCGAACCGGCTCAGAGCAGCCACGCCGCACCGCAACAGCAATCAAAACCTGCAGGCGGGGTAAAGGCACCGGCGTCTGCGAAGGTGGTCCGGCTTCCGCAGCTCGGACAGACAATGGAAGAAGGGACCATCGTAAACGTAGTAATAAAAGAAGGGGACAAGATCGGCAAAGGCGATGTCCTGTTCGAGATAGAGACCGACAAGGCGACACTTGAAATGGAATCGCCTGCAGAGGGCTTCGCGAAAGAAATACTCGTCGAATCCGGTGAAACTGTTCCTGTAAATTACCCCGTGGCAATACTCGCAGATGAGCACGAAGAGATACCGCAGGAATATATCGATTACCTTAAAGCCGACGCAAGCGGAACCGCACCGGCGACCGAGCAGGCTCAAGCTGCAGCCGCTGCCCCAACGGCACCGACGGCGCAGCCGACTGTCCCGACCCAGGCTCCGGCGACAGCGGGAGGCAGGGTTTTCGCCTCGCCCCGTGCCAGGACGGTGGCCAAAGAGCTGGGCATAGATATCGCTATGGTTGCACCTGCAGCGGGAAGTCTTAGAATTACCGAGGCGGACGTTCGCAAAGCAGCGGCAGGTGGAACGGCTGCGGCACAACAGGCCCATATCTCAGTCGAACTTCCACAGCCTGCATACAATCTCGGCGAGAAGGTCAAGATGAGCCGAATGCAAAAGCTCGTGGGCCAGCGGATGCTCGAATCTAAACGAAACATACCATGTTTCTATCTTAATATAGTAGCCGATGTTACTGAAATGTTCTCCCTCCGCTCGAAACTCAATAAAACCGGCAGCGTTAAGATATCCTTTAACGATTTCATCATCAAAGCAGTGGCAATGGGCCTCAAGCACTACCCGGTAATGACAGGTCAGCTTGACGGTGACCATATTCGCCTGGCAGACAGCATCGACGTCGGCCTTGCCATATCCGTCGAGGACGGCCTGGTCGCCCCGCTTTCGAGAGACGCAGACAAAAAATCTCTTGCAGAGATAGCAACCTACAACAAGGCACTGATCGAACGTGCAAAAAACAACAAGCTCGGAGCAGATGATGTAACCGGCGGCTGCACAACTGTAAGCAACCTAGGCGGTTTCGGGATCGATTCATTTATCCCCATCGTGGTGCCCGGCCAGTGCAGCATACTTGGAGTCGGAAAAATTACAGATACCTGTGTGCCGATAGATGGAAATATTATGGTTCGAAAGCTGATGAATTTGAATCTCTCGGTGGATCACAAGGTCGCAAACGGAGCCGACGCGGCCCAGTATCTGGATTTTGTGAAAAAACTGCTCGAAAATCCGCAAAGCCTGCTTTAAAAATTATTTTATCGGACCATTTTATCCTGTACAGCCCACATGTGAATTGTTAATATCAGGGTTGTAAAGGCGTTTTAGCGTATGCCTTGCCGATTTATCATGGAAGATAGACGAGGGCTCTGGAATGGCCGAAAGAACGGCAAAGCGGTTTCACCTTTTTAATGCGGGCTTTTACAGCCTGTATGGGGGTTTTGTGTTGTCCGCAGCATCAGGTTGTTTTCCTGAAATTTACATTAATTGCAGTAATATTTTGCGCAATAGTACAGGTAACAGCTTTTTTTTATCTCAAAGTCCGATAAATTCTAAAGAAATATTATATTAAAGGCCGAAAATTTAAATAATTGTATAGGTAATATTACGGAATAGCCTGACAGTGTTAAAAATTGCCTGATTTAACGAGGGAGAAGACATGAGAACCATCGCGGTCGTAAATCAAAAAGGCGGATGCGGAAAGACAACTGTTTCTATTAATCTTGCCAGTTCACTTGCAAGCCTCGGTCACAAAACTCTTTTGGTGGATATGGATCCTCAGTCCCACTGCGCGGTGGGTCTGGCGGTTCCCGAAGAGCAGATCGAGCAGAGCATTTATGATGTCCTGATAAGTTCAAGCAAAGGCGAACCGCTGAGAATGTCCGAAATATTGTGGCAGATCTCCGAAGGTTTCGAGCTTGCTCCTGCCAGTATCGATCTCGCCGCTTTTGAGCAGCAGATGGCTGGAGTCGTCGATCGGGAAAACAGCCTGAAAAATGTCCTTTCGATGTGCGACAGGGACTATGAATATGTTATCGTGGACTGCCCCCCCTCCGTGGGACTGCTTACTTTCAACGCTATAAGGGCCGCAAGCGACATTATCGTGCCCGTCGAGACCGGGTATTTCTCGCTGCATGGCCTGAGTAAACAGCTTGACACCCTCAATGTGCTGTGTAAACAGTGTCCCGAGGCCATAAATGTGATGGTTCTTGCAAGCATGTATGACATACGCACAAAAATGGGTCGTGAGATACTCGCCGAACTCCGCAAGCATTTCTCGGAAAAGATGTTCAAAACCGTTGTCAATTTCAATACCAAGCTTAAAGAAGCAGCCAGCCTCGGCCAGCCGATAAACGAATACGACCCTGCCAGCCGCGGCAGCAAGGATTTCAAGAACCTCGCTTCCGAGCTGGTCAGCACCGATACGATGCTCCATCGCGCCGAGTTGGTCGAAACTCTGCAGAACAAGCTCGACTCGATCAGTGCAAGCGCCGAAGAACTCCTTGCCAGCGTTGACAAACCGCGGCAGGAAACCGCCGAGCCGGAAAAAACAAAGAGCCTGGACCAAAAACTTGCCGACTTCTACGGCGTTCGTCAGCTCGAAGATTCTGTTATGTTTGTTACTCTGTACCCGCGTGCCCAGAGTGTTATGGTCGCCGGCGACTTCAACGGCTGGAAGCCTGAGGAGGCCAAAATGGAACGCGTCAACGGAAACGGCGTCTGGCGCCTCAAACTGCCTATTCAGCCCGGCAGATACCAGTACCGCCTTGTGGTTGACGGCCACTGGCAGCAGGACCCCTACAACGACAAAACCGAGCAGAACCCCTTTGGAGAATTTAACTCAGTTCTCGAAGTGGTATAAGCAAAAACTGCGTAGGTTGCGGTATAATAGAAACCTGATGTAATTAACCTGTGTAACATCATATACAGACCTTTTGCGCCCAGGTATTGCCATTTCAAACTGGCCCCGAAACCCGGGAGAACACGAAATTTTCAAACTTGACAGCCTTTAACCTTTAAGGTAACTTAACTGTCTGGTTGTCGCCGGAGTGGCGGAATTGGCAGACGCGAAGGATTCAAAATCCTTTCTGGTTCACCCCAGGTGTGGGTTCGAGTCCCACCTCCGGTAATGCTAAATCGTTGTTAATAAAGCACTTACAAAACTCAAAAATTGGCATAAATCTAAGTATAAATCTAATTTTTAGCACTTTAAAACTAAGAGTTTTGGGGCTTGTTCGGTCTATCTATTTGAAGTCTAAATCTTGTCATAAAAATAGCTAATTTATTGTTGACATAAATCATCCCCTCTGTATAATCATCCTCAATTATTTGTGGA
>CAZVPF010000055.1:0-15857 GCA_964628195.1 uncultured Pirellulales bacterium
CTCGGCACCAAAGCCGCTGAACTGCTCGCGGAAGGGCAGTATAACGTAATGATCGGTTATGATTCGGGAGTATGTGTCCATGTACCTATCGAGAAGGTGGCTGGTAAAAGAAAAACCGTACCCACCGATCACCCGCTTATCAACTCTGCGCGTCAGGTTGGCACATGTATGGGGGATAAGTACTAAAGGCGAAAAATCATTACGGAATTTATAATATACTGCTTCCGATTCAGTTTACCAGCTTTATACGCGGTAAATTACGAAATCAACCCCCTGATGTGCAAAAAAACCCAGGAAACTACCAAAAAACAAGCGTTTCCCGTATTTTGAACCGGTAACAAGCGACTATATCTTCGTTTTGCCTTATCACCGGCAGATCAAGGGTAAAATTGAACGGTATTTCCGCTACCTGAAAGGATATAAATTTATAAATTCCCCGCACTTATGATTTGTATAAAGAGGCGGCGGTCGGATTCGAACCGACGAATAACGGTTTTGCAAACCGTCGCCTTAGGCCGCTTGGCTACGCCGCCAAATCCTTATTTTACAGTCACTTACAGCACCGGCAATCGAGCCGGGCCTTAAGTAGACCATTAACTTACACTTTTTCCCGGAAAAATGCAAGAAAAATAGGGTTAAATTAACTTACCGAATCCGGGGGGTTACTGAATTGAGCAATAAAACTGGGGTACAGGGATTCGAACCCCAACTAACTGATCCAGAGTCAGTCGTGCTACCGTTACACTATACCCCAGTGCATCTGTCAATTTCAGCATATTGACAGGGCCTTGTTATGTCAAGGCTATTTTTCAGGTTCGGCAAAATGCCGCTAAATGTTTAACTTATCTTTGTTTTGCAGGTACCAGTCGATGGTTTTTTTCAGGCCCGAGTCGAAGTCCGTTTCAGCCTCAAACCCGAACAGACTTTTTGCCCGCGATACATCGAGACACCTTCTCGGCTGCCCGTCCGGTTTGGAAGCGTCCCAGACTATATCCCCGCCAAAGCCTGTCATTTTTGCAATCTTTGTTACGAGGTCCTTTATTGTTATCTCCATACCAGCGCCGATGTTGACCGGCTCCGGACCGTTAAACCTTTCTGTGGCAAGAAGTATGCCCTCGGCGGCGTCTTCTGCGTAAATGAACTCACGCGACGCCGAACCTGTTCCCCAGCAGGTTATGCTGTTCTGGCCGGACTCGACGGCATCGACACATTTTTTTATAAGTGCGGGTATGACATGGCTCGAAGCAGGGGCAAAATTATCCCTGGGCCCGTAAAGGTTCACCGGCACCAGAAAAATAGAGTTAAACCCGTATTCGTCACGATAAGACTGCGACTGAACAAGTAGCATTTTTTTCGCCAAACCGTACGGCGCGTTCGTTTCTTCCGGGTAGCCGTTCCAGATATCGTCCTCTTTGAAGGGCACCTGAGTAAACTTCGGATACGCACAAACAGTGCCGATAGCGACAAACTTTTCAATGCCTCGAATTCTGCCCTGTTCGATAAGCTGAACACCCATCATGAGGTTTTCATAAAAGAACTTACCCGGGTGTTCACGGTTTGCCCCTATACCGCCGACTACAGCTGCCAGGTGAATCACAACATCAGGCTTCATCTCATCGTACATGCGGTTTATATCAGCCGCATCGACAAGGTTGTAGTCCTCGATACGGGGCACGAGAATTTCAGCGCAGTTTCTTTTTTTCAGGCCTTCCTGTACGAACGAACCCAGAAAACCCGCTCCGCCTGTCACAACAACACGTTTACTGCTGAAGTAATCGCTCATAATGCTCCTTCAATTAATAATCACTTACGGCTGGTTCGGCTGGGCCTGATCCATCGGCCGCGAAATCTATCACGAAGCGACTCGGTGAACCGTATCCCCTTACGCTGGGTGCTTGTCGAAAAATCAGCCGAGCGGAGATCCTTTTTAACGGGTTTGCGTATCAAAAGCAGCCCCGCCATTGTTCTCTCGACCAGCCGGGAGACAAAGCCCGACTTGGTTGCAGTTTTTTGTTTACGTCGCACGGTCATCTCTGTACGGCAACCTTTGCATTGGCAAGAAGTTCGGCGCCGGTTCTGCTTTGAAAGCTGTCCGCGGCGAAAAGCTGGCGAGTGTCCAAAATTTCTGCGTCGGATTTATAAAAACCGCTTACCCCGCTCACCCCCCCTTCAACCGGTCCTTCCGTGCGGTAGTCATTTTCGAGCAGCCACGCGCTGAAGTCCTCGTCAAATTCCGCAGGGTAAATAAGAGCCGTGACAAAATCAGGCTGCCCTGTCTTTGCAAGCTGCAGTTTGGCTCTGCAAGGCGGGCAGTCACTTACGGCAATATCCGACAACCGTTTAAAATCCCTCCGCGCACTTTCTTCATCGCAGGCGTAAAAAAACATGCCGGACTCAAGTTCGAACTTTTCCCTCGGCACCCCTTTAAGCTCCATCCTGCCGTCGGGATAGGCGTTATGGATTCGGTACACTTTTACATCCGCGAATTTTTCACTTTCGAGCAGTTCTGCCGCTTCGTCAGCGGTAAAACCCACACTAACGCTGTCGCCAAAATCCACGATGTACAAACCTTTGTAATTCTCTGCGTTTTTAACCTGCGGCACTTTCATATCAAACCACTTTCAATTTAGCGAATTTCCGTTTACCTACCCGTAAAACCATGCCCTCAACGGGTGTAATTTCCTCATTGGCATCGCTGACCTTACGCTCATCGACACTGACCGCGGACTGTTTTATCATTCGCTTGGCTTCACCGCCGGACGCTACAAGCCCGCAGTGCTGGACCAGCTTCGCAGCGGCAATGGGTTCAGCGGATATCTCCACCAGCTCTATATCGTCAGGAAGCTGGTTCTGGGCGAATACTTTTTCAAAAGCGGCAGCCGCGTTGTCTGCGGTTGCGGAATTATAAAACTGCTCGACGATCATTTTACCCAGCATAACCTTTGCCTCTTTCGGATGTGTCTTCGACGGGTCGATAAGCTCGTCGATCTTATCCGGTGCCAGGTCCGTCAGCAGGGTGAAATAGTTTTCCATCATTTCGTCGGATATACTCATCACCTTGCCGAACATATCGTTCGGCGCATCGGTCACACCAATATAATTGCCTTTGGACTTGCTCATCTTCTCAACACCGTCAAGGCCGACCAGGATGGGCATTGTTATGACAATCTGCGGCCGCTGGTCAACGTTTCGCTGAAGGTCCCTGCCAACGAGGTTGTTGAATGTCTGATCGGTCCCGCCAAGCTCAACATCGCTTTTAATCGCCACCGAATCATAGCCCTGCATCAGCGGGTACAGAAATTCATGCACGCCTATCGGTTCACCTTTTTTGTAGCGAAGCTCAAAAGTGTCCCGTTCGAGCATACGTGCCACAGTCATCGACGAGGCAAGTTTTATCGTATCTGCAAGGTGCATTCCGCCAAGCCATTCGCTGTTGTAGCGTACCTCGAGTTTGTCCTCGTTAGTGTCAAGTATCTTCCCCGCCTGGTTAAAGTATGTTGTCGCGTTCGCCTCGATCTGCTGCTCGTCGAGCATTGGACGGGTGCTGTTGACCCCTGTTGGGTCACCGATACGCGCGGTATAATCGCCGATGATCAGCACGGCCTTGTGTCCGAGGTCCTGGAACTGACGAAGTTTACGCAGAACAACCGTATGGCCGAGATGAATATCCGGGGCCGTGGGGTCCATCCCCAATTTGACCCGCAGCGAACGGCCTTGCTTCGAGGCGGCCTCAAGCCGCTCGGCAAGATCCTTTTCGCTGTAAATCTCTACCGTACCGCGTTTTAGCAATGAAAGACTATCGGCGATCGACATAAAAATATTCCTTAAACTTACTGACAAAATTAAATAAAGGCCTATTGTACCAGACCAGGCGAACATTTCAACCTTTATGCTTTCCGCCTCAAGCCTCTTGAAATTTGTTTTGTGTTAGGTTATAATAATAAGTTTATCAGGTTTTGGGCACAAGGACTTATGAAGACAGAAAATATACGGAATTTTTCAATAATCGCTCATATCGATCACGGCAAGAGCACACTCGCCGACCGGCTGCTCCAGCTTACCGGGGCAATCACCGAACGAGAGATGAAAGAGCAGATACTCGACGATATGGAACTCGAGAGGGAGCGAGGAATTACGATAAAGGCCTCTGCTGTGACGATGCATTATAACGCAGATAACGGCAAAACATACATGCTTAACCTTATCGACACACCGGGACACGTGGATTTTCATTACGAAGTTTCACGGTCTCTGACAGCCTGTGAAGGCGCGCTTCTCGTGGTGGACGCATCCCAGGGCATCGAGGCCCAGACACTGGCCAACGCATACCTGGCAGTGGAGACAAACAACGAACTGCTTGGTGTGATCAACAAAGTCGATCTCCCCGCAGCCCAGCCGGATATCGTCGCAGAGGAGATCGAGCATGTCCTCGGCCTCGGCGCAGGTGAATGCTTCCACATTTCCGCAAAGACTGGAGTAGGCTGTAAGGAGCTTCTGGAGGCGATAGTAACGCTTTTGCCCTGTCCTCAGGACAGGAGCGGCGAAAAGGCCGCTGCCCTTATTTTCGATTCTCACAATGACAAATACCGCGGAGTGATATGCTACGTGAGGGTATTCGCCGGCGAGCTTCGGGCCAAACAAAAGATACGCCTTATGCGCAAGGGTACAGTTTACGTTATTTCCGAGATTGGCAAGTTCACCCCTCAAATGACACCCGTCGAAAGGCTCGGCGCAGGTGAAGTCGGCTATGTTATTGCAAATATTAAAAACCTCGCAGATGTAACAATCGGCGACACGATAACAGACGATACCGACCCTGCCGGCAAAGCTTTGCCCGGCTACCAGCCCCCAATGCAGATGGTCTTCTCCGATTTCTACCCGGGCAATAACACGGACTACCCGGCCTTGCGGGGAGCGTTTGAAAAGCTCGCCTTAAATGATGCGAGTTTCACTTTCTTTCCGCAAAGTTCACCGGCACTTGGCTTCGGGTTCCGCTGCGGATTCCTCGGCCTCCTGCACATGGAGATAATACAGGAAAGGCTCGAAAGGGAAAACGACATCGACGTCGTCCAGACCGCGCCAACGGTAAGCTACGAGGTCGAAACAAATGACGGCGAGGTAAAAAGAATAGACTCCCCTTCGGAACTGCCGGACAGGACGCATATCCGTGAGCTGCGCGAACCTATTGTAAAGCTGGAGATAATCACTTCCGCCGAATCTATCGGAGGAATTATGCAGCTCGCCGAGGACAGGCGATGTCAGATGCTGAAGACCGAGTATCTTTCACAGACCAGGGTGCTGCTCGAATACCGCGCTCCCCTTGCCGAGATCGTTTACGATTTTTACGACCTGCTCAAAGGCATTTCCCGCGGTTACGCTACGATGGATTACGAACTGATAGGCTTTGAAAATGCAGACCTCGTCAAGATCGACATACTCGTCAACAAAAACCCCGTCGACGCCCTTAGCCTTATCGTACACCGGGAAAAGGCCGAGATCCGCGGCAGGAAACTCATATCAAAGCTGCGCAAGGCTATCCCGAAACACCAGTTCGAGATACCTCTGCAAGTCGCGATCGGCGGCAAGATAATCGCACGCGAGACGATCAAGGCATTCCGCAAGGACGTAACAGCAAAGCTCTACGGCGGCGACGTATCAAGAAAGCTCAAGGTCCTCAAAAAACAGAAAGAGGGCAAAAAACGAATGAAATCCATCGGCCAGGTGCAGATACCGCAAGAAGCCTTTATGTCAATACTCGACACCTCGGACGATTGACCTGCAGTGTTTAGTTTTGCAATAGTTATTAATTAGCCCAGCCGTCATAAAGATACATCAGCTTGGGGCTGACCAGGTCCCGAACAACATCCTGAGTCACCTCAAGTGAGGACATGCTCGAAGCCTGCAAAAAAGACGCGAACGAGAAAGGCTGATAAACCTCGACAACATGGGGGTTCTCCAGTCCGGCAAGGCGTTGGGCCGTTTCAATTGCTTTATCCATATAACCGATTTCATCTACGAGTTGGTTCTCCAGTGCCTGCGAGCCGAAGTATATACTTCCGTCGGCCAGTTCCTTTACCTGTTCAATGTCAAGCTCCGGCCGGCCAAGCTCGACAAGCTCTACGAAACGGTCGAATGCGGGAGTTATAAGCTGATCCATAAGATACTCTTTCTGCCCTTCCTCCTGAGGGTCCAGCATACTCGGCCAGGCCTTTTTCGGCCCGGAGCGAATAACCAGGGGCTTAATACCGAGCTTTTCCTCGAACATGTCACGCATCATAAGCTGTGCGGAAATAACGCCTATCGAGCCGGTTATTACCGTTGGTTCTGCAACTATTTCATCACAGGCAACGGAAGTGTAATAACCCCCCGACGCGGCAACTGTCTGCATAAACGCGACAACAGGCTTGTTCTCCTTATCCCGGTAGCCCTTTATACAGTTGTATATTCTGTCACTGGCACCCACACCCCCGCCGGGCGATATTGTCCGTACAATGACAGCCTTGACCGTCTTGTCTTTGGCAATCTTTTTCATCTGCTTGCGAAATTCCTCCGCAAGTTCGTCGGTTATCATCCCCTCAAGACGGATAACAGCGATCTTCTGTTCAGCATTGCCCGACTGGATAACCCTTTCAGAGTAGAACTCCCCGCCTGTCCCCCCGGAGGTAGACATCATAGCTATAACACCGATCAGGATAAGAAGCATAAGACCGTTGGCGACAACCGAGAAGAAAAGCAGTATGCCGAGGATAAATTTCCAGAACCCCCCGGACTTCTTTTCCTTTTTCGCTTTCGCCCCGGGCTTATTTGCCAACTTGTCCAGCATCGGATTTTCGTTAATATTCTCCTGGCGATCGTTTTGATTCTGCTCGTAATCCATTTTTTGCTCTCCGTTTATAATATCTTTCCTGCTATTATATAACATACTCCCAGCCGGTCAAATATAACCCGGCTGAAACTTGACAAAGACCGTGGTTTAATTAAAATACCCAAATGCTTCATAAGCCGAAAAAAAAGAAGAAAAAGAAGTCCGACCCTGTCTCGGACTATATCGTCTATCTTGCGGTACGCGGAATTATCGCTCTCCTGAAACTATTCGGCGTCAGGCGCAACCTCAAGTTCGCCTCCTTCCTCGGCGCCCAGCTCTGGAAGCACTACGAAAGAGGCAGAAAACGTGCATTGGACAACCTTCGCGCCGCTTTCCCCGGCAAAACTGAAAAATGGTACCAGGATATCGGCAGGCGAAGCTTCGAGCATATCGTAATGCTGGTAATCGATATCATTTATACCCCGAAGCTGGTCAACCGTGACAACTGGGACAGGTACTCACAGTATCGCAATATCGAACACTCCAAGTGGATGATGCAGGGCGGACAGCCGATGATATTCGTCGCAGGTCACTACGCCAACTTCGAGATAATCGGTTATCTTCTGGGCGTCTTTGGATTCGACATCTACAGCGTCGCCAGGCCTTTGGATAACAGGTTCATTAATGATTATCTCTACGGTGTTCGTGAGAAAAGGGGCCAGAAGATAATCGACAAGAAAGGCGCAACCGAGCGGATGCAGGAAATAATGGAACAGGGTTCGACTATCTGCTTTATCGCCGACCAGGACGCGGGTAAGAAAGGCATATTTGTCGACTTTTTCGGCAGGAAAGCGAGCACTTATAAGAGCATCGCCCTCCTGGCCATGAAGTACGAAAGGCCTATAGGCGTTGGCTACAGCGTCCGCCGCGACAACGATTTTTATTTTGAGATAGGCATCGAGCGGGTCATAATGCCTCAAGAGTGGAAAGACAGGGATGACCCCTTGAGATGGATAACCCAGGAGTATACAAAGGCGCTGGAGGATGTCATAAGACGCGACCCCTCACAATACTGGTGGCTGCACAGGCGATGGAAAACCCGCCCGAAAGAAGAAAGACAACCCGAGGCCAAAATTTAAGACATCTTTGATACTGCCCCTCCTACTCAAACGGCGGCGCCGATGTAACGATACTAAGAATTTACCAGCTTCCATGCCCTGAGCAGTTCGGCAACGGACCAGGCCTGTGCGACACAACCGCCCGGGCGGTGCGGCGGGTCGCCGTCGAAAACCTCGCTGACGCTCCCGATACACGCTCCATTGGATAAATGTTCAAGCAGCGGCATCAGCATTCGGTGGGCGTTGTCTTTACTTTCATCGCTGAAATTGTGAACATTCAGGTACGCCTCTATGAACGGGCCGATCAGCCACGGCCAGACCGTTCCCTGGTGGTACGCGCTGTCACGCTCGAACATGTTTCCTTCGTACCTTCCCTTATACCCTATATCGTGAGGAGAAAGTGTCCTCAAACCGTAAGGAGTCAGAAGCTCATGTTCCACAGTTTTAACAACGTCGAACCGCTGCTCCCCAAGAAGCGGTGAAAACGGAAGCGACACCGCGAATATCTGGTTGGGACGTATATGCGTGTCAACGTTTCCATCCGGGTAAATACAGTCGTTAAGACAGCCCCTTTCCCAGTTCCAGAATCTCTCACAGAAGTGGGCTCCCACGCTGTCGGCGAGATCACCGTAAAAAGAAGCGGATTCGGGATCGCTTTGATTCAAAAACTGTTCAAGCCTGCGGAGATTGCTGTACCACAGCGCATTAATCTCGACACATTTGCCGTAACGGGGTGTAAAAACAACCCCGTCGCGCTTTGCGTCCATCCATGTAAGCTGCATATTCTCGCTGCCGCACATTATTAGTCCGTCGCTGCTGGCATGGATGTCGTATTTCGTGCCGTTATTGTACGCAGAGATCACGTCGATCACGGGCTTTAGAAGCTCGGTTATAAACATATCGCGGTCTGCGGTTTTATCAAGGTACTCGAAACAGGCATGCACAAACCAGAGCGATGCGTCAATACTGTTGTAATCCGCGGTATGTGCATTGTCGTCGAACCGGTTCGGGATCATCCCTTCGTCAAGTGCTTCTGCGTAGGTTCCAAGTACGCTTGCCGCTTCTTCATATTTGCCGGTACACAACAGCACGCCCGGCAGTGAGATAAAAGTATCCCTGCCCCAGTCCAGAAACCACGGGTACCCGGCAATTATCGTATTGCTCACAACACCGTTCAAATGCCTCTCCACGAGGAACTTGCTTGCCGCTGTATGAAGCTGCATCTCGATCGCCGACGGCTTGTCCCGCAGCTTCGCCGGTCTCGGCCGCCATTCGCTTTGTCGCAGTTTAAGGCTGTCTATAACAATATCGATATCGAAGTCGATCTCTTCCTCAACTTCGCAGCGAAGGCTCAGGTTCGCCCAGAACACGACACGGCAGGGTTCATCCACCCGTCTGCGGAACCACCCCGGCGTCCAGAGGTCCTCGCGGCAGTGCCTGCCCTGCTGCATATCCCTGCGGTAGTGAAAGTTGTACCACCACTGTGGGTCCTTGTTGAATACCATTTCCGGGGCGTTAAGGAAAAGTTCACCCTGCTGGGCATCGTCTGTCGTTATCAGCACCCCTCCCTTTCGGCGGGTCGACAGGATACTGCGGTCCGTCTTTGAAATATGATGATGGTCACGCATGGCAGCCAGCGGGCGAAGGTCGAAGCTGAAAGGCTTATCCACGCGCTTGAAGTCATAAACAATTGCCGTTGTGTCGCTGTCGGGCAAAAGGTATATCGAACGTGTAAACTCGATATCCTCCGTTTCATAGTCGAAGTGCACACCCATCCCGTTCGAAAAACCCTTGAGATACTGAAAGCCTGAGGGATTTATGTGCTCGGGGAACTCGAAAGTCGAGAACTCGACCGCAAGCGAACCGTCCTCAAAGCAGGCTCTCTCAAGACAGTTGGCAAGGGCTGCAATCCGGCTGCCGGGCGGGTTTAATGAACCGCTCAGAAGGCTGTGATAGTGGGAAACATTACAGCCGGCAACGGTGCCTGAGGCAAAACCGCCCCTGCTGTTTGTAAGAAGCCATTCCCGTTCAAGCATACCCTCAAGGTCAAGAGTCGCAGGGTCGATAAAGTATACATCGGGTTCGTTTCTCTTACGTGTAAGGAGCATATTCAATCCGTCTGAAAATATCAAATTGGGCAAAATACAAACAAAGCCTGCCGGGGGAGAGTAAACCTTCCCTGAATATTTCTCGACAAAATCGTCAGAAAACTTAAGACGTAGAGAAGTTTATTCGTTTCAAATAGTGATTTTTTCTTCGCTTTTGCCGAGAGCCTTTTTACATCTATGTTCAAGGTTGCTAAGCACGTTCATATAGTTGATGTAGGAATCGTAAGGCGAATCGTAGGGGTTAAAGTATTTGTGAACGTCACCGTCGGCGAAATATTTTGTGCACATGTAGTAAAAATGGTCCGACGTCTGAAGTTTTCGCCAGTCCGAAATGATCTGCGGGTCGCCTGTTTGCTTTACCATTTCCTCGAACCTGTATATTTCGTGCAGGGCGTTGGACTGCATAGCGTTGCCCAGCCACGCCGAAAGATCGCGTTCGGTGTCGGCCCAGCTTATGACGTGCGGGACATCCACGTTTTCCATTGCGTGGTAGCTGCGCGCGACCTCACCGGGGGTTTTGAAATTGTTGTCCGGGTGCTTTAGTATTTCCTCGGGCAGATGACGCATAAAATTGAATATGCCGGTATCCTCCCACTGGTGCTCGCCGAACGTTTCGTAGTCCATGAATAGGTTAATTACCTGCCCGTTTCCGTTAAACTGGTTGACCCATTGTGCGAATTTTCCCGCCATCAGTGGGTATTCCTTCCAGGCCCGGTTAGAGAACCTGAAAGCGATATCGTCGCTGAGGCGATAGTTTTTAAGCAGCAGCTTGACACGCGAGCAGTCGTGAGGATGGTAGACAAAGTTAGGGCTCCTGCCGAGCAGGATATGATCGGCTCCCTCAGTTATAACCGCGTCAAAATGACCCAGGTCCTCAATGGTCCGTGCAAGATCGTTATTGTAAATAAGCTCGGTATTCCGGAAAACCCGAGGTTTCTGGCCGAAAAAGTTTTCTATGGTCTGGCTGTGCTTTTCGACCTGCTCGGCAAATTCCGTGCGCGAGTAAAGAAAGCTCAGGCTGTGATAATAAGTTTCCGCCAGAAACTCGACACAGCCCGTCTGGGCAAGGGCGTCAAAAGTGCTCATCACTTCCGGTGCGTACTGGTGAAACTGCTCGAGAAGCACCCCTGTTATGCTGTAAGAGACCTTGAAACGCCCCTCGTGCTGCTTGATCATGTCCAGGATCAGCCGGTTGGCCGGAAGATAGCACTTGTTCGCCACCTTTCGGCAAATCGATGCGTTCTTGAATTCGTCAAAATAATTGGCCGTTCCGTCGAAGATTGTGTAGTGACGAAGTCGATAAGGCTGGTGGACCTGGAAATAGAAGCATACTGATGGCATAACAGGTTCTCCCCTCTTAATCTAACTGTGAACTTTTGCTGCTGTCTGGTTGTATATTTTGAGGCATTTATTCGCCGCGTCTTCCCACCTGAGCTTGCGGACCTCGAATGTTCCGTGCTGGCGTAGAGTCAGGCTCAGCGGCGGGTACTTCAAAACGGCGATAATTTTGTTGGCCATCTCGTTTACGTCCCAGAAGTCTACCTTAAGCACATGAGAAAGCACCTCCGAAACCCCGCTCTGCTTGCTTATCAAGACCGGAACGTCATTATTCAGTGCCTCGAGCGGGGCAATACCGAAAGGCTCCGAGACAGACGGCATAACGTACAGGTCTGCCATTTTGTATACCCTTTCGACATCCGACCCGCGCAAAAAGCCCGTAAACAGCACCTTGTTGCCAATTCCAAGCCCTGCCGCCTGTTCTATAGTTCGCCTCATCATATCCCCGGAACCGGCGACAACAAACTTTACGTTGTCCATCTTTTCGAGGACCTTTTTAGCGGCCATAAGAAAATATTCCGGCCCCTTCTGCATCGTAATCCTGCCCAAAAACAGCACGATCTTCTCATCGCTTTTAATAGCGGCCTTTTCGGGGTTGAAGCTGCACCCATTCTGAACAACACCGTTATAGACAACCTCGATCTTATCCCCGGTGACACCATACCTGCTGATGAGGATATTGCGGGTAAGGTGACTCACGGCGATTACCTTGTCCGCAGCATGGAATCCGTGACGTTCGATGTCGTATATACCCTGGTTGACGTGTTCGCCGCTGCGGTCGAACTCGGTGGAGTGAATATGCACAACCAGCGGCTTGCCGGTGGCATAAGCAGCAGCGATCCCTGCAGGATATGTCATCCAGTCATGCGCATGGACGATATCGAAATTTTCATGCATCGCAAGCCTCACCGCCGACCGGGCGTACCGGTGAATCTCCGCGAACATATCTCCACCGTATCCCGTATTTCCGTTTTCGTTGTCTTCTGGGTCGTGATGTTCGTTGCGGTTGACAACAAGTTTTTTATTTCGGATATATTCCTCAATGAGCTCGTTGTACTGTTCGGGCGTGGAATACGGGCCGGGCAGGGAGGTCGCAATCGTGCGGAAATCTACATTCTTAAACTCTTCCGGAAGCTCATAAGATATTTCAGAATAAGACTTTGCGTCTTTCGGTGACAGCATCCGCACGTGCGTGGAAAATTCAGAGTCGACATGAGTGGGCAGTACAAATGTGATGTCGATGCCCAGTTCGCTCATCGCCTTAGTCAGGCCGTGGCATGCGGTGCCAAGGCCGCCGCTAATAAAGGGAGGAAACTCCCAGCCAAGCATAAAAACTCTCATTTCGTGCCCTTATATATAAAACATCTTGCCTTGTAGTTTTTCAAAGACACGAAGCCCGTCCTGCCTTGAACTCATCGCAGTAAAAAACCTCGAATTTTCATTATAAAACGAAAAATTGAAAATTCTCTAATAAAATTCCTTAATTTCCAATTTATTTACACTGATAACTGAGATTAACAGCTATCGAGCAAAGTTTGGTTTGCCCTCTCCTTATCCCCCCCGGACAAAGATTTGGCGGGTATGCCTGATAGTCAAGCTCCGATAATAATCTAAAGAAACACACTGATAATAATTAGTCGACATCAAAGGTTCGCTATCTTTAACTTTTTAGACAGGCATGAAAAAAAATTTATATTTTTCAGGCTTTAAACAGAAAACGGGCCGGGAGAAACATTTTCCCCGGGCCCGGTTCTGCCTGTAAAGCGAAAGACGGACGTTCAAAAATCCGTCCGAAAATTCGAATCAAAGATCCTGAGGCTTTACTGTGCTGCGGCGATTGGCCTCTGTGCGGGCCACCGCTGAATCGAGCATCTCATAAATTTTGTCGTTGAGAGCTGCGATCGCATCCGAAGATGTCATAGCGCCTTTACTCTTGATGTACGCCTTGACCTTGCTGGCGACTACCAGCACCTCTTTGTTGGATGCTTTCTTTGCGGCTTTCTTCTTTGCGGCTTTTTTCTTTGCCATTTCAATACCTCCATGTACAAGGTTCCAATAAAAACACTTAAGAAACGTTAATATTCCATTAATAAGCGTATTGTGAATGCTTCGCTAAGTCTTTGCAATAAAAAAATAACCCAAAACTGCAAAATTTTGCACTTATAGGGCGATTTGAATAAATTTTTTTGCTCCGCACCCGCTTCTAAGCCCTTTTCAGGCCCTTCTTCACAGCTTATTTCGCTTTTTTATTAAACCCCTGCGGCGAATTGTCGAATAAACATCCATCAGATTTAGTTGAAAATACCGGAGTTTAGTATGTCAGGTAGAAACAATTCGAAGTCAACGGCGGTAAAGGAATTCGTAACCGTCGCATTCGCCGAGGACATGGACCTCGCCAGGCAATACAAGAACCTGCTTGAAGAAAATGGCATAAGCTGCGCCGTCAAGGAACAGCCCGATACGTCGACCACCTTCCCCGGAATTGCTGTTCTCGTACCCGAAGGTCAGCTCGACGAGGCTCACCAGATCATAGAGACACAGTGCGGCTGCGGGGAGTTCTTCGATATGGCCTTCCAGGACCCACTGTACGACAATTTCAACTATGAAGCAGATGACGAAGACGAAATGTAGCAAAAAAAAGTCGGCTTTTAGTAACCTTATTTAATTGCAGGGCAAACTTATGTCTGAAGAAATTAATAACAGCAGCGAAGAATCATTCATTGAAAAAAGAGAATCGGTAGTTGACAGGCGTCTGGGCCTGGACCGAAGAAGGGGACCCGGCAAGCGATTATCAGAACCGAGAAAAGCCGCCGAAGAAGGCTACATGACCGACGAGCAGTTCGAGTTCCTGATGGCTATCGACCAGTATAAGAAGGTAAACCAGAAACCTTTCCCAACCTGGACCGAGGTACTCGAGGTGATAAAAGCCATAGGCTACCGCAAAGTCGCCGATCCCCAGCCGATAGAATCACTCGAACCGGCACAAGCCGGCGCATAAACCGCCCGGCGGTAAAACATAATGTATGATAAAGACTGATTGGAAAAACAACAGCCCCAGCACGGGGCTGTTTACAATCCTCTCTCTGCTGTATAACACCCCCCGCCGGCACCTTGACCCGCCTCCGACTGAAGGGGTTCGTTCACGTCTGCGTTAAATTGCGTTACTTGCGGATATTGTCCGCCACTGTCTTAAGCAGCACGTCCGGCGTGACGGGTTTTTCAAGAAACGCGCATACCGGCAGCATCTCATCGTCCGGCTCGAACGTGAAAGGCAGGTTCATTTCCTTACGCAGCCCGCTTAACATCACAACCGGTATGTCTTTCAGCTGCTCGTCGGCATGTATCTGCCTCGCAGCGTCAAAACCCTCCGACTTCGATGTCATCATCACGTCCAGAAGTATCAGATCCGGGTTGACCTCTTTCGCTTTTTCAATGCCGATCCGGCTGTCCGACGCGCTGTGCACCTCGTAACCCTTAGCGTCGAGCAGGTTCGATATCGCCTCGACAAATTCCATGTCATCATCGATCATAAGTACTCTTTGAGCCACTTTATTATCCTCTACAAATATGGTTGCTATTTATTTTCTTTACGCATCTGGTTAACTATCGCCATCGTCTTTTCCGGTGTCAGATTACCGTGAATCTTCTCGTCAATCATTATCACAGGCGCCAGCCCGCAAGCCCCCAGGCACCTTGCTCCCTGCAGAGAGAACAAACCGTCCTCCGTAACCCCGCCTTCCTTAACGGCAAGCTCTTTCTTGAGCGTGTCGTATATCCTGCCCGCCCCTTTAACATAACACGCCGTCCCCAGGCAAACCGAAATAGTATGCTTGCCCGGAGGAGTAAGATTGAAGTAATGGTAAAAAGTCGCAACGCCCCATATGTGAGCCGTCGGGATATTCATCCGCCCCGATATCTCGTCCATTGTCTCGCGCGACAGGTAACCGTACAGCTCCTGGGCCTTGTGCAGCACTGCGATAAGGTAAGAGTCGCTGTACTTTTTCTGTTTGACCTCATCGATATACGCGATGAGTTCGTCAAGCTTTTGCTTATCCTGAGTTTCCAACATATTTACTCCCATGTTAAAAGTCTATCCCCTTTGAACGGTTATGCCCAGTCTTTCTTCGAAACTATGCCCCTCGGCTCCTTCTCCTGGTAATGAGTATGCAGAAGGTGGTGCGACTTCTCGCTTAAAGGCCGGCCGAGGTATTCCTTGTAAAGCCTCTGTATATCCGGGTTCTCATGACTCCTGCGGATCGTCTTGTCGCGGTCGCTGCCGTAAAGAGCCTCTGCCCGTTTCTGCAGGGCTTCTTCATCCAGCGGCGTGCTGTTCGCTGTCGCGTAAGGCTGACCGCCCCCGCCGATACATCCGCCCGGACAGCCCATGATCTCGATAAAGTGGAACCTTTCAGGGTCCTCGCGAACCATCTCGAGCAGCTTGTTAGCGTTGCCAAGACCGTGCGCCACCGCCACCCGTATCTCGTTGCC
>CAZVPF010000056.1:0-15837 GCA_964628195.1 uncultured Pirellulales bacterium
TATAATAAAAAGAAGTCCATAATCCTTGAGGCTGTCAAGAATGGTGCAACTGCAATTTTTATGGAACTGCCGTCAGGAAAATGGAACATTGCCTCCCAAAAAATAGAAGTCGAAGCCTGTGCGATGGGCCAGCGTCATTTTATCAGTCGCAAAAGCGGTCACCCGATCGTTGAGGACTTCCTGTCGAATGATTTCAGGTTCTGGTACGACCAAAATTACGGATATGTTACACCTATATTAAAAACCACCTTTACCGCATCGGGCTTTACCCCGATTCTTCTGTCCGGAAACCCCGGCAAAGAAGGAAAGTGGGCCCCTACCCTTGCCTGCGGGGAATTGAAACATGGAATGGGGACTATCAGGATAAATCAGCTTTCCCTTGCTGAGAGAGTTATTGACAATCCCGCAGCAAGTATATTTGCCCGGCGGCTGTTAAATCTCTAATTGCTCAACAAAAAAATGCAGACCGGATATTTCCGGTCTGCATAAATCACATCACACTTTCTTCATCAGTTTTATTTACGGCCATAGACCATCCAAAAGCCAATTTCCAGCAAGCGACTCGAAATCATACAGGTCTACTTTGCAATCGCCGTTTATATCTCCGACTGGGTTACTAAGACAGCGGGTAATATAACGCCTGATATCGTCTATATATATTTTCCCATCTGTCTGAGAAACAGCATCACCAACGCGTATGCTTATGCTCTTGACCCTGCTCAAATCGACATTTGGAAAATCAGAATACGGAATTTTCCATTCCTGCCATGTAGTCAGCTTTATGTCAGACTGGGCACCATCATATTGTACCTCATCACTTACACCGTCGGCATCTTTCACGATAACAGACATGTACTCCGGAGAATTCATGCCGCGGCCGGCAAATGAGATGGACAGGGATTTAAATACGCCTCCTTCGGACCAGTCCTGGTTTTCAGCAAAAACTTTCTCAACAGTAGAATAATAAGGTGAAGCGCTATTGGTGTATGTCAATTCCATCGCAATTCCACTTTGAGCCGGTTTTGTGGACGAAGCAATATCAGCTCCTCCCACAATTGCCCAGTTATTAGCAAGGTCGTTGGGCTCAGTGTAGCTGTCAAAGTCATCGATTACAAGGTAATTTGATACAGTAAACGACCAGAGATTACCTGTCCAGACATCAGGGCCGTTTAATTCGTCAATCCGCCAGTAATAAGTCTCTCCGTATTCAAGTGCACCGGGGTCATAAGTAGTGTCAGACTGACGTCCCTTGTATATACCCGTTGTCGTGGTATCGGCATCGGCAACTTGCTGGGCATCGGTGCCGAAGTATACATCATGACCATCTACCGCCGCTGCGTTTAACCCCTCGTACCAGCTAAGAATCGGCTCGTCAGTAAAGATAACTTCACCATTTTGCGGAATCGGCTGGGTTGCATAAGGCACGGAAACATACCACCGGACTTCACTGAGCCCGTAGTAAGGCCCGGTGTCGCCCCAGTTTGTTGCCGCGCTGATTACCACATACCTGATATCGAATGAACCCAATGTAAACTTATCCGTAGGAGGCATCAAAAACTGACCGCTGGCTTCGGCCAGCTCTCCGGCATAAACGGTGGTCCAGTTACTATTGTCCGTGGACACTTCAATTGTCACATCTTTTAAGCCGCGATTAACAGCGCCCTCCTGGTTATAGTTCCATATCCACATCTCTCTTATTGGATAAATCTCTCCAAAATCGTACCATATCCATGCCGGATCCTCAGAGCCGCTGGGGGAAGGATTTACAAATCCGCCTCCGCCACCAGCTTGAGTAAGCCACATACCATAACCTGTAGAATTATTACCGTGCAAATCCCCCCATAAATGTGTCCCATCAACAGAGAAAGTAGGCGTCAAGCCTCCCAGATTACTGCTTGCGTCAATATCCTGCGAAGAAGACCAGTGACCGCCACCAATAAAATCTTCATACTGTAAAGCCCAAACCTGAGTAGACAACAGAGCGAGGCTTAAAAGGAATATCATGAAAATATTACTATTTAATTTCATCATTATTTCTCCTTTATTTATTTGATTATTTAAACCGCTTAATTTATTCAAACCCTGTCTTGAAAGAATGCCTGATTTTTAAGGCCACAGGTTGTTTTCAAGCCAGTTTTCGAGCAAAATAAACAAGTCACGCTTATTGACAATGCAGTCGTTATTCAAGTCATTTGCAGGCGGGTCAAAACACCTGGGGACATATTTTCTAATATTATCGACATACAAATTGCCTGAAACAGTCTGTCCCGGATTAACCCCGTCGCCAACACCGATACTCAGTTCGGCTACGTTCAACAGATCAAAATCTGCAGGGTTGGGACTCGTCTTAAAATCTTCGAGGTTAACGTCATATGCCGCACAACCAGGCAAATTAGGATCGACCTGTGCAACTTCTACCTTTGCTATGCGATTAGAACTGTCTTTTAACTCAACGTAAAGAGGAACAAGTATGTTGTCATTTTCCACTTCACCTGCCACTGTTAAGCTTAAGGATTTAATATTGTCGCTCTGCAAATCAAGATAAGGTGAAGCGTAAGTACGTTTAACGGCAGAATAATAAGGCGATGAGGTATTGTCAAAGGACAATTTCATCGAAGCTTCGCCCTCACAGAAAGTGGTTGTCTCAAGGCTTCTCTGAGCATTTCCCAATGCGGACCAGGCTGCCTTTAGCTCTGTGTCAGTTGCATATTCGAAATCATCAACCTGGATATAATCAATTACGGTGAAACTCCAGATATCACCTTCCCATATATCCGGTAAGTTCAACTGATCAATTCTCCAGTAATAAGTCTTTCCGTACTCAAGCAGCCCCGGGTCGAAAGTTGTAGCGGTCTGGCGTCCCTGGTAAGAAGATGAACTTGTATCTGCCCCTTCCACGTCTTCCGGATATTCACTGAAATAGACATCATGGCCGTTGGTGGGAGACGTAAAGTCACCTGGTTGCCACTCAAGGTCGGTGTCGCGAGGCAGGTCAACCGCCTCATCCGCAGGAGCTACTAAAACGGCAGTTCCCGAGATTACTTCCCAGCGAACTTCACTAAGCCCGTAATAAAACGGATCTCCAAAGTTGGTTGAAGCGCTGATAACGACAAACTGAATATCCATGTTTATAGGTATGGTATCAGTATGAGGGATATCATCCACTCCTGTCGCCTGGGTAAGCTGGCCGTCGAAAACCGTTGTCCAGTTGCCGCCATCCGCTGAGACTTCTATTACAACGTCATTTAGACCTCTATCTGTCGCAAACAATTGATTATAGTTCCAAATCCACATATCTGCTATCGTGTATTTTTCACCAAAATCATAAGCTATCCAGGCCGGGTCGGTACTTCCGCTGGGAGAAGGATTTTCCACCCCCCCGCCGCCGTTTGCCGAGCTAAGCCACATCCCCCAGCCTGAACCATTATTTGTATGGTATAGATTATCGACAAGGGTGTCGCCGAAACCGGCCACAGTTTGCACGCCTGAATGGTTGGCATCCAAGTTACCGGAAGTTGTTACCGACATTACTGCGTCATCCCAATGGTCGGCGCCTATGAAATCGTTAAAGGAAGCAGCTTTTACAGGGTAAGCGATCACCACCATCAGCAAACATAAGATTCCAAGATATTTTCTATACATTATACATCTCCTTAAACTAATAAGTTTAATTAAGCATTTATAAATAATTGCAAAATATTTTTCCCCCTGAGGCTGATGCTGCCTGAGATTACTTAAAACTGCAATATGCAATAAAAAATTCAAACAAAAACCGGGGACAAAATTTATTCTGCCCCCGGCTTTAACAATCAACTTGAAGTTACGCTTTGCGTCTTCTTACAAACATCAAACTGCCCAGGCTCAAAAGAACCATAGATGCGGGCTCAGGTACTGTTCGGAACTTAACTTCATCAACTGCAACATATGCTGCGTCATCATATGAAGTGATCAAATTGACCAAAACATACCTTGCATCTACAGCTCCGCCAAAATCCGCCCGTGTTTGGTAGCGCAGGCCATACTGGTCAGGGGCATCCGGAGCGTCCGGGTTTTCACCTGCAGCATAGACAAGATCAGGCAGGTTTCCAGGGGCCTGGCCGACAACACCCGACCAAACCTCTGTCCAGCTGGCGCCATCTGAAGAGACCTGGATGGAAGCATCCTTGACATCACGGAACATATATTGATTCATGTTCCAGAAATCAGCGCCATAAATGGTTTTAGATTCGCCAAAATCAGCCGCGATCCATGCCATTGCAGATACGCCGCCCGGTGATGTTACACCGCCAACCGAGGTGGCTGCCGAATGAAAAGACCCGTGAAAGATTGTACTCAAGGCGAACCCTACTCCGTCTTCGCGCTGGAACCAGTCACCACGCCAACCGCCCGGTGTAAAAGAGCTGTCAAAAGCATTTTGTGCAGGATAAGCACCACTGAGGTTGCCTGAGTCCATGGAAACCATACCCGCATCCCACGCCAGGTACTGGGCTGAAACAGCTCCGCAAAGGAATACACATACCACTGCAACTACTACAACAAATTTCTTCGACATCTTACCACTCCTTCCAAACAAAAACAAAAATATCTTTATTCTCCGCCAACCATTGGCAGTCCAGATCACTTGTCTGGATTCATAGCTAAACTTTTTCACTACCATTTAGCTCATTATATATTACCATTATTGGGATAAGCTTTTCAAATGATTTTATAGAGCGAATTTTTAATGGTTTTAATGCCGAACAGAGAGCGGAACTTGCATGTAAGCCCTGCTAAAAAAAGGACTTACGGAATGCAGCCAGGGAATTTTATTATATAGGATATCTGATTTGCCTACCCCAGTTTGCGTTAATTTACACCCAAATTGCGTTTGACTCTTGCTCTAAACTTATTTTGACGATAAAAATATTGTCAATGAAGTACAATGCTTAGACTGGAATTTTATTTAACATCTATAACTATTCGCTTTTATATTACAACACAAGCTGAGTACTGTAGAATGAATTATGTCTTAACAAAAGTAACCATCTACAAAAATCCTCAAAGAAGAGAAGTAAGCGGCCAATTGCAAGATTCTTTTTATGAATTAGTAAAAGAGGGGCTTTGATGTATCAAATACCCAGAGTAATTTTATACATTGAAAGCTCTCGAGAATATGGCAGGCAGCTGCTTCGAGGAGTTTCCAAATACGCCACAATCAACGGTCCGTGGAGTTTTATATTCGAAACGGAGTGGACCGAGGAAAAGCTGGCTAAGACTAAAAATCGGGCTGACGGTGTAATAGCTCATATCAGAAAAACAAGCACTGCTGAAATAATTAAGAAACTTGCAATGCCGGCGGTTGTATCGGCTCATACTAAAAATATCGGCTCGAAAATATACCAGATCAAGGCCGATTCCAAAGCCATCGGAAAAATGGCCGCTGAGCATTTCCTTGAGAAGGGTTTTCAAAACTTTGCCTTCTGCGGGGTCAACAACATATGGCACTCGGAAGAACGGGGCAAAGAGTTCAAAAAAACAATAAACCTGGAGCTGCCGAGCAACACATTCAGTACTTTTTTCACTGAACCCGAACTTAGAAAGACAAAAAACAAGGTAAGTGATAACCGTCTTACTGAATGGCTTACTTCGTTATCTTTACCTGTGGGCATATTTGCGACAAATGACGACTGTGCCGAGCAGATAGTTGAGGCGTGCAAGCAAGTGCAGTTGAAGATTCCGGAAGAAGTTGCCATCCTTGGAGTTGATAATGACGAGTTTGTTTGCAGCTTTTGCCAGCCTCCTCTTTCGAGTATTGCGACAAATGCCGAAAAAGCGGGTTACGATGCCGCTGCATTGCTCGATAAAATTATGCACGACAAAATAGCCAGGAAGTCGGTTATTACAGTAGGCCCAACACATGTCGTGACCAGGCAGTCCACCGACATTATGGCCATCGAGGACCCTGAAATCTGCAAAGCGTTATATTTCATTCGTAAAAACGCCACTAAGCCTATCGGGGTTCCGGATGTCGTGGACAACGTGCTTACATCACGCAGGGCTTTGGAGCGAAAGTTTCGCAGTACACTCGGCCGGTCGGTCAATAACCAAATAAGAAAAATGCGAACAGAACAAATTGCGAAACTGCTGGTTGAAACTAATCTTACTATTTCAGAAATTGCCCATAAAATGGGATTTCACCGCATAGATCACATATGCAGGTACTTTAAACGGGAATTTGACCTGACTCCAAAAGAGTACAGGGAAAAGTACTGCCTGAACAAAACAAGAAATATTCGGTAATAAGTTTCAAAGGGAATAATCAAACACAGTCAATAAAATAGAAGGAAACAAAAATGGAAAATATCAAGCGAAAACGTATTCTTATAGTAATAATTGTTATTTGCCTTTCCGTTACCGCTGTTATATTGTTCGCAAGCATAAAAAAGGCGACAAGTTCCAAACTCGACGTATTTGAAAATCAAGATACGTGGGTAAAGTGTCGAAACCCAAAATGCAAAGCCGAATACCAGGTTAATAAAAAATGGTATTACTCGGAAATCGAAAAGCTCGGAAACCCGATGTTAATGGAAACCCAGGGGGTGGAATGTCGTGAATGCAACTTAAAGAGCGCTTTTATCGCAATCAAGTGCCCGAAATGCGAAGTTGTCTTTGGCAAAGGGGCCAGCGGGCCGAGAGAACTGGCTGATCGCTGCCCATCCTGCGGATACAGCGAGTTAGAAGCCCGACGAAAATGAGATCATATTGCATCGCCTGATCAAGGTTTATTTTACCCCGATCTGTTAAATCTAAATCATTCTCTCAAAAAGAAAATGACCACACCTGCCCTTTCTCAAGCAAGTTGTTGTGCTGGTCGTATGCATCTATTCGCCAGTAATATGTCCCCGGGGTGGATATCCCAGGCTCAAAACTGGTCTCTGTAAAATACCCGCAAAACGACTCGGAAAGTTCATTTGCATCGGTTGCGGCATTTAAGGTATCCGCAAAATAGACCCCGTAAGATGCAGCATTCAGGGCAGGCGCCCAATACAGCCGCAATGGAGCTTCGGTAAGAGTTTTTTCATCAGCCGGATTGGGACGGGAAGCTTTGCCAGGCAATAGAGTCCCGATCCACTCAAAGGGGATACGCTCAAAACCGGCAATGGAATAGGCCGGCGAATCCTCGCGCAAAGCCAGGTTCAAGCTCGATTCGTCCACGAACAGCGGATCCTGATTCATGATATTGTCCTCGAACAGGAAGTAATCAAAAGCTCCGCATCCACCAATACAATAATCGTAACTCCATCGAGAATTGGCCCAACCGATATTTTGAGAAACAAAATTGCCCTTGGGCTCTTTGGCCTGTTCATACCCCTCCGACAGGATATTAGCCAATGCAGGGTAAGCAGTGCTGTAGGGCGGCTGGGTATAGTTGACCGCTTCGATCTTCTCCAGAAGATTAAAACTGTTTCCCGGGATTTCATTGATCCAGACTTTACCGCCTCGGCATGAAGCGACGGCTGTGCCGCATTTGGCAATTACATTGTTCCTAGCCGAGTTGTCTCTGCCCCCGTTGACAAAAAATATATTGCCCGTTATCTCATAAAATACATTGCCATAAACATCGTGCCCGCACGTACAGCCGTCGTAATATATCCCGTGCACGCCTAATGTGTAACTTGAGTTAGAATCCACGTGGTGAATAAAATTGTGACGAATGCTGTTTCCCCGGTGACCCCAGTCCCGGTCACTCATGATCGCACCTGCATCGTCGGTTTCATAACAAACATTGTAAATTTCATTGAACTGTATAAGGTGATCATTCCCGTGATAAAATATCGCGCTGTGCGGCGCATCGCTTAACTGATTGTGCTCGACACGGTTGCCCACACCGACAAGCTGTATTCCCGGCCAGTTCGCTCGATACCATCGGCTGAACTGATGCAAAACATTATTAACCGCGCAATGCTGCCCCGCTTGCAGACTGTAACGATTTCCTCCATCCAGATAAATGCCCCTTCCGCCAATCCCATAAAAGGTGCAGTTTTTCACTACGTTGTGATGCCCTGAACTTACGACTACCCCATCTTCGCCCGTATTCCGGATCAGGCAATTATCAAAGCAGACATCCCGGCAACTATTCAGCTTTACAGCTCTAAAACGGCACATTTCCAGTGTTATGTCCCGGAATGTGACATAGTTCACTGACTGACCTTCAATAAGCGGTGTGTTAACATCACCAAGCATCGAAATGATAATTTCCCCCAGCTCGAGCGAAGAAGGAGGCCACAGGTACAGCACGCCGGTACTCCGTTCAAGATACCACTCACCGGGTTCGTCCAGTTCCTCCAGTAAGTTAAGAGCACACCACTGGCCTCCTGTAATAATTCCGTACCCGGGAACAGAGGCCAGCGAAATTCTCTTTGCATTCGTGTCAATCCCGACAATCGGCTCATATTCATAGTGCCAGCCGTAGTTCCAATAGCCCGCAGCCCACGGTTCAGTTGCAGTTGACCATTTGCCAGGCTCGGTTCCGGAATAAGTAAAAGTTGTCTCGCTGTTGGCGTAAACAATAGGAGCATAGCCGGTGTTAGGCCAGCGTGCCAGGTTCAGTATCTGACCATTGAAACTTAGCTCCAGCCTGTTATTCGGCAAATCACCGTAATCGGTTATCCCATGTGCTCCCAGATCAACTTGATAGACATACGGCCTTGCCCCGGCAGGAAGACGCTGCCAGGCGGGTGACGCAAAAACTACCGGGCTGAACCATTGCCCCGGCAGTTCCTTTCCCCCAATGATTCTTACCTCTTCACCAGGATATGCACAATAAGTAATCGTCTTGCCGGCGGTTCCGGAGTCCTGACCCGTCAGTTGAAATTCATCTGTCCGGAAATATTTGCCCTGCCTCAGGTAGACTGTTGTGCCTCCCGCAGGAAGACATTTACAACGCAAAAGGTCTCTTGCGCCTTCAAGCGTGGCCAAAGGCTCCGTTATCGTGCCCGGATTATCGTCGTTTCCATCGGGCGAAATATAATATTCTTCTCGTGCCGTCCCGCAACAGGTAGAAAAGTTCCACACCTCACCCTTCTCAACTCCTGAATCCGAAAAGATATCCACCCGCCAAAAATAGTTTTCGCATGGCTGCAGTTCGCCCTGGGTATATATACCTGAATCTGAGTGCACCTTAAATTCCGAACTCGCCGATTTCATCCACTTCTCGGCCACGACGGAAAAATCTTCTAAGGTTACCTGTGAGTCCTGCGTGAGGTCGGCCCTGGTATCACCAAGCAGCCAATCTGTACCCATTACCAAAAGGTCCATAAAGTCAACCACTCCGTTTGTGTCGATATCTCCATCAGGACGAAAGGCGTTTTGCAAGCTTTGAAAATCCGTACCTAAATAGACATCATATTCTTCGCCAGCCGCCGGGGTCCACACAAAAACATCGTCCACATCAACACAGACCGCTCCGTTTACAGGCCATGGATCGAGTGACCTGCTGTATTGAGTACCAAAGAATCTTACTTCGCTTAGTCCATAATAAGGACCTGCATCCCCCCAGTTGCCGTCTGCGACTGCGGCAATAAGCACGACATATTTTGCCGTAACTCCGCCAAAATCAATCTCAATATTATGCGGCATCTGATCGGTGCCGGGGGCCTGGGCAAATTCAAACTCTCCCAGCCTGCTCCAGGTATATGAATCATGGGAATACTCTATAATAACATTGCGAAACCCCCGGTTCACAGCCACATTTTGATTGTAATTCCAGACCCATAAAGTATCCAGTTCATATACCGAACCGAAATCATACATTATCCATGCAGCCCCATCAGTCCCGCTTGGAGAAGGATTTTCTGCTGCCCCCCCGCCTGCCTTGCTCAGCCACATTCCATAACCTGTCCCGTTATTGTTGTGCAGGTCGCCGATCAACGTACCTTCATAACCGCTGACTGTTTGCACTTCGCTCAGGCCCGGGGTAAAACTGCTCGATGCTGAGACACTCATCTTATCCTCATCCCAGAATGGCTGACCTATCCAGTCGCAAATACCTGTATCCAACATAAGAAAAAGGGCTAACAGAACGAATAACTTTCGAACACATCTTTTCATAATGCCACCTGCTAAACTTTAATTTGATTTACGGCAAGGTCTTTCGATAATTATCTTTGTAAAGGCCAATTTTTTCAATAGGTATTTCTTCAAAACCTAATCTCCATGCGGGAGAATCCGGTTTGAGCCTGTAATCATTTTTTGAAGCATTAACAAAACCCGGCTCTGCAATAATAGATTCTGTATCCATGCCCCGCTCAAGCCAGGTTTCCCATTGTGACTTCTCGTCAAGCCCCGCCGCCTGCAATTTTAAAGGCTTGCCGTAATGCCATATAAGGTTATTGTTAAAATAAAAATCATTATCTTGCCATTTGGAGCCATATTGATAAACAAACCAGTACAGAAACGCATCCGGATTTGAGTAACAAATTATATTTCTTTCAAACCTGTTTCCCTGTGGGTTGAATTTTATCGAAATATCTTCATTCGGCGGGTCCGGGTCCCATTTAATAGTACATATTTGAGAAACCTCTCCATTTACGAATATATTGTTTCGGGCTATGTTGTCCCGGCCTCCTCCGACAGCGAGCCCTCCCAGGTGACTGTTGTAACAAACGTTGCCGAATATAAGCGTCCCGCTGGTCGCCAAATCAAGATAAATGGACCAGGAATAATAAGGCTTTGTCCAGACGCCCTTCTGAGTGTTCCACCAGCCTGTTTTGCCGTAACCCAATGTATCGTGAATAAGATTATAACGGATAATATTTCCTCGATGCAGTTTGTTGGCTTCGGGTTCTAAATTCGGCTCCCACCCTCCATGTGCGGTGCCGCAGTATATTGCTCCGGTATCTTCCGTTTCCAGGCTCATGTGGTGGATATGGTTATATTCCAACAAGTTTCTCGCGCCGGAATTTATAAAAATCCCCCACCTTGGACTGTGATGAATCAGGTTGTGAGAAACCACGTTGTCCCCGCCTCCAAATATGCCTACTCCCGCGATTTCCTTCATAACAGTGCCGTACCTGTAAATGTGATTATTGGTGATTATGTTACCGCTGTTTTGTTCATGCTTAAATAAAGGGGCAGAGAGGAAAATCGCATAGCTGCCTGTCTGGGTTAGGTCATTACTCAATATAGAGTTGCTTTTGCATAGAGGTTCCAATTCGATCCCGTATTCTCCGGTATTGGAAATAGTACAACCTGCAATGGTGCAGTCTTCCGCCTGACTCAATACAACAGCTGTTTTTTTGCAAATATCAAAGTTCAGTCCGATCAGTTTGATATCGTGAACTACTTTATCCTTCCCGCCCCCTTCAAATTTAACCAGGGTATCCGTTACCGGAACAACCACCTCAATTTGAGTCGCGTTTGCTGCAGGCGGCCAGAAATACAGAATGCTTTCTTCTTCATTCAAATACCATTCCCCGGGTGAGTCAAGCTCTTCAAAAACATTTTCTACAAAAAATCGATCCCCTTCAACAGGCTTGTAGTCAATGCTTTTTTCAAGCTTTATTATATTATTTTCAAAATCGACAGCTTCTATCCTGACCCGTCGATTACCGTAATTATAACCGGGAAAAATGTCTACTATCGCCTTTTCAGGCCGATGCCATCGCCCGGGGCTGATGATATTCGGGTCATACGTAAGACCCGCAGCATCACCGTTATCGATCGCTTGCGGGACATATGCAAAGCCGCCATACAGTGGTTCCCGCTCGTCAAAATTCGGCACCCTTGCCAAATGCTGACGCCGGCCGTTGTAATAAAGCCGGGAAAACTCTGCTCCTTTCAACCCCAGGGAAGCTAAATCGGTTTTGTATATTTTATCCTTGTGCAAAACAAAGTCCTTAACTTTCCTTGAACCGGTCAAAGTAACTTTCTCTCCCTGTGCGGACTTGTAAACTATCGGCCTGTTCCATTGCCCGGAATCATCGGAAGTAAACTCTAAAGCCTCCGGTAATATGTAAACACCGGAACGGATTATCACTGAAATTCCTTTTTCAGGCAGACCGTACTCAGACTTATATTCACGTACCGCCCGCTGGGCCCTGTGTACTGTCGCAAAGGGACCATCTGAACCATCCCGGGGGCCGCTGTATTCACCCGACCAATTGTCATTTCCTTCCTTTGAAACGTAATAAATCTTTTGGTCGGTTAACGCAAATAACATTTCCGCCCCTGATAAAACCGCCGCAACTACAAATAATAAAAATAACCTGCCCAAACGCATAGTCTTCTCCAAATAGCCTTAGTTAAGATTTATTGGTACATTCTAATATAACACTGCCAGCCAGAACAAGACTTTGCCGCAATTAGGGTTGCAATTTGCGTGATTTAGGTCAACGAAACGGGTTTTGCTAAAATATTAACTTTCAAACTTGTTGGTAAAAGCACTTTATTTGCCGTAAAATGGGTCAAAAAAGACGCAAATAGGCGTTGAACCCATCGAAAAAAGAAGTTATCATTTATAAATAAGATTTTACCTTTTAAATAAGATTTTTACCCTTTTTTAAGGAGATTTGTATGAATCTAAATAGTTTATTGCACCATCGCAGTTCTGGAAGGGCGCGTTGCTCACGAAAAAACTTTGGGTTCACTCTAATTGAACTGCTTGTTGTTATTTCAATCATTGCTTTACTGCTTTCCATACTTATGCCGAGTCTTGGAAGAGCCAAAAGAATGGCTAAAAACGTAGTCTGTCTCACTAACCTAAAACAGTGGGGCCTTATTTGGAGCATGTATACCAATGACCACAACGACCGCTTTCCTGAGGGCTGGGTGGGAGATGTAGAAGAGTCCACTTTCTGGCCTGAAGCCCTAAGGCCGTATTATGACAAGCAAAAAGACATCGGCCTTTGCCCGGAAATTCGCGGGTTTCAGTACGAAGGAGAAGGCTCCGGAAGATCAGGTACTGCCAACAACCCTTGGGCGGCCTGGGGCGTCTTTGAGCATACAATGCCGTCGGATGTGGCTCCTTATGTTTATGAAGGAGATTACGGCAGTTATGGGGTAAACCAGTTTGTTGAAAACCACCCTACTTCAAAAGAGCACTGGGGTACAACACATATTCGTTATGCCAATAATGTCCCGTTATTCGTTGAATGTTACTGGCCGTTTTCAAGAGCTCATCATAACGATACTCCACCCGCTTACGACGGCGCTGTAGGCACAAACGGTATGGTCGATGGTTCCTGGGGAAATATTAAAAGGTTCTTTATGAATAGGCATATGGGAAAAGTTACGGGCTTGTTCGTAGATGGTTCCGCACGTAACATTGGCCTTAGAGAATTGTATGTACTGAAATGGTCCAGGAATTATGATACTGCCGGCCCATTCACTAATGCCGGCGGTGCAACTAGACAAACCTGGGAATTATCTGATGCTCACTGGCTGTTGGAATATAAAGCTTATTGATCAGTTCGCAATTTACAGCCACATATTTCTTTTTATCCAAAAATGACTTCTAAAATGCAAGAAGCCGCAAAAAGCGTTATAAATACACCTTTGTTAGACATAATAGAATCTGCTTCTAATCAGCTTCAGCGATGGTGGAATCATCAGCAGATGACAAAACCATGTATTCTTATACATGTGCTGAAGGACAACCATGAGCAGATCCCGACATTAGATAATATTGAACAATTCTGGACTGATGTTGATTTTACTATCAATCGGCACATGACGCTTATTGACAACATGAACTACTACGGACAAGCGGTCCCTTTTCATTTTGTCGATTTTGGCGCAAGCGCAATGCCCTGTGCCCTGGGTTCTGAACCTGATTATGTAAGCACGGAAACCATATGGGCTCATCCCAGGCTTAATTCTATTGAGCAGGTTTTAGATGTAGAACTCGAAAAAAACAATTTCTGTTACAAGACTATTTTGGATATAACACGCGAATCGGTGAAAAGGTCTTACAATCACCATATGGTTACAATGTATCCGCTTAATGGGATCACTGACATTTTAGCAGGTCTTTACGGCACGGAAAATTACCTGATAGACCTTGTTTATAAACCGCAGCTTGTAAAAAAAGCCATGCAGCATTTCAAGGAAATATGGATAAATGCCTTTGAAGAAGTCTGGGGCATTATCTCTCAGGGCGGGAACCCCGGAGGAATCGGCTGGGCAGGAGTATGGGCGCCGGGAAGCACTTTTCCTATCCAGGAAGACCTTTCATATATGATCTCTCCGGAGATGTATAAAGAATATTGCTTGCCTCATGTCTGCGATATGATCGATACCATGGATTATTCCTTGTACCATCTTGACGGTGTTGGAGCGTTGCCGCACTTAGAGACCTTGCTTGGAATCGAAAATCTCAATGCAATTCAGTGGGTTCCCGGTGCAGGTAAAGAGAAACTGGATCAATGGTACGATTTGATTAAAAAAATAATCGACCGCGGCAAATCGGTACAGGTTTTTGCACAGCCTGATGAAGTCATCGAACTGGTCGATAATGTCGGTCCAAACGGCCTGCTCGTTACTGTGCTTTCTGCGAACAATGAACAGGCAAAGGCGATTATTGACCATTTTGAAATAAATTAACCCCCAACATCAGACCTTAGTCAATAACAACATGGACACCCTTTAACTGCGATTTCGGATCGACATCGAATTGTAATTTACCCTTTTTATATTCTCCTGTTACCACGGTTCTGTTCCTGGCGTGGAGTTTAAAGAACACATCCCAATCTTTCGGCCAGGCCCCTAACAAGAGTATCTTATCGTCTACTTGCTGCATTACCATTCGCTGAAGTGCAATCATTGCTACCGAGGGTTGGTCCTGGTCAGGAACCCAGTCACAGTTTGGCCCTAAAAAGGCAGGAAAACGGTATTCATCCGGGGTGTCGAAGTGGCCGATAGCGACCGCATTTTCGACCGTGAAATTTGTATGAACTATCTCTGCCGCTTCTTGATCCAGGCCAAGCAAAGCAGCCATTATACCCGCATAAAACCACCCGCCGGTTCTTTTTTCTTCTCTCATTTCATAGGTTCGATGTGCCATTTCCAGGTCTTTTCGGCCAAGACCGAACTGACGATATGGAAATATCGCGTACAATTCAGGAGACTCCCAGTTGTGGCGGTTTGGATCATTAATTATTTTCGCCGGCGATATTATTTCGACACCATCCACAATTCGAGTAGGAATTTCAGGCGTTGCACTGCTGATCTTTTCCCAGAATTGCCTGTCTTTTTGGGTTACATATTTTTGATCTGTCGAAAGAAGCTGATCCGTTATATATTTCAGTCCTGCTATTTCTGGCGTTGGATTTACGACATCCCAATAGGTTTCCAGTGACTGTGCCGGATACATGTATAATTTTCCATTTTCATCTTTTTCAAAGTGCTCCCAGTATCCGACCAGTATTTCATTACAGAATGGAATAGCGGTTTCCGTCAAAAATTTGTTATCGCCTGCGGTTTTGCAGTAATCGAGCATCATTGCGGCTATTTCCAGTCCGCTTTGGTTGTAGAATGTTGTGTGTGAATGTTTTTCGGTTGGTTTAACTGTAAAATTCGGCCCGTACCAGGGGTTGACTTCGAGAAATACCGCGCCGGGATGGTTATAATGCAATTGAGTTCTTGCCTTGAATAACGGCAGCATATCCACGTACATTTTAAAAACGGTTTTGAGCAAATCAAAATCCCCGGACTGGATCATTGTCCAGTATATCAGCCTTGTATTCTGCCACCAGTACATGGGGCCCCATAGACGGAAGTCCGCTTCTTCACCGGCTGCTAATTCATACTGGGGGAAATCTTTTAAAACGGGCATCGTAAATAATGAACCGTTAAATTTAA
>CAZVPF010000057.1:0-15687 GCA_964628195.1 uncultured Pirellulales bacterium
CCAATTATATTTAAAAAAAGAAATAATGTAAAGAATGAGTTGGGCAACACGCCCTATAGGGGATAGGTTATAGGTTGTAGGTTGTAGGGTATAGGTTATAGGGGATAGGGGATAGGGGATAGGAATCAGATAATATGTAGGCCATCCTTTAATCGGTTATAATGATATTAACAGGATTTTTTATCATTATCGAAAGGATGACCCATGAGCAAGTTAGCAAAAGTTGACAGTTTTTTCAAGAATGTAAAATTAACAAAAGATGACGAGGTTTATGTTGGAGTTGATGTGCATAAGAAGTCTTATCATGTAGCTTTGTACCTCAACGATGCTCCAGCAGTTGATTTTAGAATGCAGTCGGAATCCAAACAATTGAATAATAAACTTCAGCCTGTGGCAGAATCGATAAAAAAGATCGTCTACGAGACAGGGGTTAGGCAACAGGCAATAGAGGGGTGAGAAGTTTTTGCATTGAAAATTTTGTGCATGGCTGGGAGACGGGAGGGGTGTTTTTTATTTTCGCGCTAAGCCTCTAAGCGGCAAAGGGTTTTGCCACAGAAACGCTGAGGCACAGATTTTTTTGCCGCAAAGGACGCAGAGATTTAAGAGATTTTTACCAGCATGGGTTGAATGAAAAAAGTGTTCTACCCATCTGTTTTTTCACTTGCCGCACAAAAGCGATTACCAGAAACTTGCTTATGCTTTGCCGCTTTCCTGCATCGCGTTCATAAGCTTGTCGCAGTCGACGTAATCATCTATCAGTGTATAAAGGTTTGCGATCTTGTCGGTGTCATAGGAGCATATCTTGAAACCGAGGCCTTTCATCCTGCTGCTGACGGTGAAGGTGTCCTGCTCGCTGGTCAGGACCGGGATATTACTGCTCTTGAGCAACGGTATTATCTTCGGGTCCGGTTCGAGCCCCCCTGTCAATATAAGCCCGCCGCTTTGGGGCTGAGATTGGGACAGGACTATTATCGAGACGAGAATGTTGTCAATTCTGTCGCCGGGTGTGATGATCAGGGTGTTGTTGCGGATATGCTGCATCACATGCTGCGGTTCCATCGCGGCGATAACGGTATGTTCGATACGGTTTGAAAGTGCGTCCTCGCCGCACAGGACATTATACTTGAACGCCTCGGCAAGCTGTCCGACGGTGAAATAAGTGAGCGTAGGGTCGTAAGGTATCGCGCCGAGAAGCTGGGTGCCCAGAAGCTCAAGGCCCTTCGAGACGGTGTCTTTTACCATGTCGAGCTTTTCGGGCAGGACCTTGTTGAGAATCACTCCGAGGACGTTGACATTGTGCTTGCTGAAAAGCGCCATGCTCAGGGCAACTTCATCGAGGGGCTTGCCTACCCCCCCTGCTGTGACTATGACGGCGTCGGCGCCCATAAGCTCGGCTACGCGCGCATTGGAAAGGCCGAAACAACTGCCGACACCGGCATGGCCTGTGCCCTCTATGATAAGCGTCGGGTGGGCCTGGCGCAGCTTGTTGTAGCAGGCAAGTATTTCTTTTTCGAGCGGCTCAACATTCGGGTCGTTAATGAATTTTCGTGTAAACCCGCGTTCGATGGCGATGGGGCTGAGGTTGTAGGGCGCATCGTCAAGATTGAAGACCTGGTGTATCAGGACCGCGTCCTCGTCGATGTTCTTATCCTTGTAACGGACATAGTGCTGGCCGACGGGTTTCATATAACCGGGGTCCATATTCAACTTGTTCAAAAGCTGCATCAGCCCGAGGCTGACACATGTTTTGCCGCTGTCCTGTATTGTCGCACTTATATAAACAGGTTTCATTTTAATGCCCTTCTTAACACATTTATAAACAGCCGCTGTCGGCGGTTCTAATCTATCCGTCGCCAATTATATAGATTATCGTCCGAAATGCCATAATAATCCGGCAGTTATGAACAACGCGGGGCTGGGTTTTGAAAATTTCGGTGGATATTTCGTTTCAAAGCTATAAAATACGCTGATATTAACCCTTTAGGCATTTGATCAGTTATTTATTATCGGGAAAAAGATGGCAAAGCAAGGCGGTTACCAGCACAGCAGGATCGAAAAGAAGTGGCAGCAGTATTGGCGGGAAAACAAGACTTTCCGCACGGAGAATGAGCCGGGCAAATCGAAATACTACGTGCTGGACATGTTTCCCTATCCAAGCGGGCAGGGTCTGCACGTGGGGCATCCGGAGGGGTATACGGCCAGTGACATCGTTGCGCGTTACAAGCGGATGAGAGGCTTTAACGTGCTGCACCCCATCGGGTGGGACGCTTTCGGTTTGCCGGCGGAGCAGTACGCCGTCCAGACCGGCACACACCCCCGTGAGACAACGACAAAAAATATAGATAACATGCGTCGGCAGATTATGTCGCTGGGGTTCAGCTATGACTACGAGCGGGAAGTGGACACGACGGACCCGGGTTACTATAAGTGGACGCAGTGGATATTTCTGAAATTTTTCAACAGCTGGTTCGACGAAGAGCAGAACAAGGCCCGGCCTATCGAGGAGCTGCCCATTCCGGAAGGGCTTGAGGGCAGGGAAAAGCAAGAGTATGTCAACGGACACAGGCTGGCGTATGAGTCCTATGCGCCGGTGAACTGGTGCCCCGAGCTGGGGACGGTGCTGGCGAACGAAGAAGTGGTCGGCGGTGTAAGCGAAAGAGGCGGGCACCCGGTAGTTCGCAAGCCGATGCGGCAGTGGATGCTGAGGATAACGAAATACTGCCAGAGGCTGCTTGACGGTCTTGAGCAGGTGGAATGGTCGGAGTCGATCAAGAAGCTGCAAACGGACTGGATCGGCAAAAGCGTGGGGGCCGAAGTCGACTTCGAGATCGCCGACGGGGCGGGGCCGGCAGCCGAGCAGCGCACTATACGTGTGTTCACCACCCGGCCTGACACACTTTTCGGCGCGACGTACATGGTGATGGCGCCGGAACATCCGCTGGTCGAGAAGATAACAAGCGATCAATGCAAACAGGCGGTCGGCGAATATGTCGAAAAGGCGGCGCTTAAGAGCGACCTTGACCGGACCGACCTCGCGAAGGACAAGACGGGCTGCTTTACGGGGGCATACGCGATAAACCCCGTCAACGGCGGGAAGATACCGATCTGGATAAGCGACTATGTGCTGATAAGCTACGGCACGGGCGCGATAATGTCCGTTCCGGCGCATGACGAGCGAGACTTTGAGTTCGCGAAGAAATTCGGTCTTGAGATAATCCAGGTTGTCAAGCCCGCGGACGGGGAGCTTGCAGAGAAAAACGCCCGCGCCGAAGAATGCTTTACGGGGGAGGGCACGGCGGTAAATTCCGGTGAATTTGACGGTCAGACGACAGCCGAGTTCAAAAAGAACATAACAAAATGGCTGGAAAAAAAGGGGCTGGGCAAAGAGGCGATTAACTTCAAGCTGCGCGACTGGCTGTTCAGCAGGCAGCGTTACTGGGGCGAGCCGTTCCCGATAATTCACACAGAAGACGGGCGAGTCATCGCACTCGATGAATCCGAGCTTCCGCTGACACTGCCGCAGGTGCAGTCCTATGAACCTACGGGTACGGGCGAGCCGCCGCTGGCCAAAGCCGAAGACTGGGTAAATATTACGCTGCCGGACGGGACGAAGGGCCGGCGCGAGACGAATACAATGCCCCAATGGGCGGGGAGCTGCTGGTACTATCTGCGGTACGTTGACCCGAAAAACCCGGAAAAGCCTTTCGAGCCGCAACTCGAAGAAATGTGGCTGCCGGTGGACCTTTACATTGGCGGCGCCGAGCACGCGGTTCTGCACCTTCTGTACGCGAGGTTCTGGCACCTGCTGCTGCACGATTTGGGTTATGTAAAGAGCCCGGAGCCGTTTAAGAAGCTGATAAACCAGGGTATGATACTCGGTGAGGACGGTCAGAAGATGTCCAAGTCGCGCGGAAACGTTGTAAATCCGGATAACGTAATCGCCGAATACGGGGCGGACTCGATGAGGCTGTATGAAATGTTTATGGGCCCGCTGGAGGCAACGAAACCCTGGTCCATGAACGGCGTGGAAGGGGTTCACAGGTTCCTTTGCAAGGCATGGCGGATGATCGTCGACGAAGAGACGGGCAGCATGGACCCGGCGGTTAAGGATATCGAACCGGACGAGGATACCACGCGAATACTTCACCAGACGATCAGGAAAGTGGGCGACGATATTGAGAACTTCGCGTTCAACACCGCTATCAGCCAGATGATGATATTTGTAAACCACCTTTCAAAGTATAAAGAAAGGCCCGTTTCGGCGGTCAAGCCTTTCGTAAAGATACTTTCGCCTTTCGCGCCGCATATATGCGAAGAGCTGTGGCAGCTTCTGGGCCATACCGAGAGCCTCGCTTATGAGCCCTGGCCTGAGTACGACGCCGAGCTTACAAAAGAAAAACAGATCGAACTTGCCGTCCAGGTAAAGGGTAAGGTAAGGGACAAGATCGTCGTCGACGCCGACGCAGACGAACAGACCATAACAGAAATCGCGCTTGAAAGCGAAAAGGTCAAAGGCTCGCTTGCCGGCAAGGAACCTAAAAAAATTATCGTAGTCAAAAACAGGCTCGTAAACATAGTGGTTTAAGTCAAACGGAAATCGATCGATGAAGCCGCAAGACGGTTACATAGCGTTTATAGTGAACCCCAAATCAGGCGGCGGGGACGACGAGGCTATCATTAAAGGCCTTAAGCGCCACCTTCTCGGCAAGGGGTTTGACGTTCGCATGATGCCCACGAACTCGCTTGAACACTTAACGGACATCGCCTGCCAGACGGCAACCGACCACAACTGCGGGCTTGTCATTGCCGCGGGTGGGGACGGAACCGTCCGCGAGGTCGCACAGGCGCTGCAGGATACGGGCAAGGTTATTATGCCGCTTCCGATTGGAAACGAAAATCTCCTGGCCCACGAACTTAATATCGAAGAGAGGCTCGAAAGCGTCATTAACGTTTTCGAGAACGGAAGCGTAAGAAAACTCGACCTCGGCACGGCCAACGACAGGTGCTTTATGTGCGTTGCGGGGATCGGCTTTGACGCGGAAGTGATCGAACGTGTCAGCAAGAAAAGGCAGGGTCATATAAGCAACCTCGATTACTTCATCCCGCTGTGGAAAACTTTCTGGATGCACAAGTTTCCCGTGCTGCGGGTAACAATTGACAGCGAGGATGTTTACGACGGTCCGGGCATGGCGATCGTGGGGAACATATCCCGCTATGCGTCGGGGCTGGACGTTGTTTATCCGGCAAGGTACGACGACGGGCTGCTCGATGTGTGCATTTATAAATGCAGCACACGTCAGCGACTGATAAAACATTCGCTGAACACCGTGATTCACCGCCATCTTTCCCGCGGAGATGTGATCTATAAGCGCGGTCAGCGAATAGAAATTTCATCACCGGACGAAAACGTCCCGGTAGAACTCGACGGAGACCCGGGGCCCTGTCTGCCGCTGAAGATTAAAATAATTCCCCAGGCGGTGAGAGCGCTGGCAGCAAAGGTGAAGAATAAAAAGCAAAATCAGCAGGCGGGCTGACAGGCCCTTTCAAAAAAGGAAAAAGGAAACACAATGACCCAAAAGGAATTTCAAATCGGCAACGTCAAGGCAGGGCTCGAATCCGACTTTTTCGTCATCGCCGGTCCCTGTGTAATAGAATCCGAGCAGTTGTGCGTAGATGTCGCCTCGAAGCTGGTCGAAATATCCGAAAGAACCGGGCTTAAATTCGTCTTCAAAGCGAGCTTCGACAAGGCCAACCGCACGAGCATTTCGAGTTACCGCGGGCCGGGAATTGAAAAAGGGCTCGACATTCTGCAAATAGTCGGGGAGACTACAAAACTTCCACTGATAACGGACGTGCACCTGCCCGAACAGGCTTCAATGGCTGCAAGCGTGGTCGACTGCCTGCAGGTTCCGGCTTTTTTGTGCAGGCAAACGGACCTGCTCGTCGCCTGCGCGGAAACCGGCAAGCCGGTCAACGTCAAGAAGGGTCAGTTCGTCTCGCCGGGGGAAATGAAAAACGTGGTCGAAAAGCTCTCGGAGTCCGGCTGTAATGAGGTACTGCTGACCGAACGGGGGACTTTTTTCGGGTATAACCGTCTCGTAAACGATATGACCGCGATAACTGTAATGCACAAATTCGCGGTGCCGGTCGTCTTTGACGCCACGCACAGCACCCAGCAGCCGGGCGGGGGCGGGAGCTTCTCTGCAGGCAGAAGGGAGACCGCACCGACACTTGCATACTCGGCGGTCGCGGCTGGTGCGAACGCCCTTTTCCTCGAGGTTCACCCCGATCCGGAAAACGCGATGTGTGACAGTGCAAGCATGATGCCGCTGGAGTGGGTGGAAAACGTCGTAACAAAATGCAAAAAAATATTCGACACAGTGCGGGAGAAATAATGCCCGAAAAGCAATACATATTCGGCCCGGTCCCTTCCCGGCGGCTGGGTCTGAGCCTCGGGGTTGATATCGTTCCGCGGAAAACCTGCACACAGAACTGTGTCTACTGCCAGCTGGGCTTTGACGCGGGGACAACGGCTGAGCCAAAACGTCTGATCGAGCCTGAAAGAATTCTCGGCCAGCTTAAGGCCAAACTCGACAGCGGTGTTAAAGCGGATTATATAACATTCAGCGGTTCGGGCGAACCGACGCTGCACACGGGCCTGGGCGAGATGATCGACGCTATCAGGCAAATATCCGAAATACCGGTCGCACTTCTGACAAACGGCACGCTTTTGCACGACCCGGCGGTCAGGGAAAACTGCCTTAAAGCCGACCTGGTTTTGCCCTCGCTTGACGCGGGCAGCGATGAAACTTTTCAAAAGATTAACAAACCGGACCCTGCAATCGATTATGACAAATTCGTGCAGGGGCTGTGCGATTTTACCGCGGAATTCAAGGGCCCGGTCTGGCTTGAAGTTTTTCTTGTCGAAGATATTAACACCTCGGCTGAGGAACTGGCCTTGCTTGCTGAAAAGATAGCGATGATAAAGCCCGACAAGGTTCAGGTAAACACGGCTGTTCGCCCCACTTCGGTTTCGGGCATAAAAGCGATTCCCGAGCAAAGGCTTAATGAACTGGCCGAAACGCTCTGGGCGGGCGCGGAAGTCATTGCCTCGTACCCGGGCAATAAAACGAACCCGGCTGCCTATGCCGACATTGAACAGGCGGTGGTGGACCTGCTGAACCGGCGACCGTGCACCGCAGAGGACATGGAGTCGTCACTGGGTGTGGAGAACAAGGCCCTTGCCCAATGCCTTGAACATCTCGAACAGAAAAAGATCATCGCCGCAGAAACACGCGACGGCCGAAAGTATTACCGCACGGGCAAGTAAGCAGCGGTCAATTATCTCCGGTAAGCCGTGCTAACTTCTCTACCGTCTGAAATTGCCTTTGCCGCTGCCGGAGTTTGAACCATTTACCGCCGCTGCGCCCTCGGGCTTGCCGAATATCATTCTGCCGGCAGAGGTCTGATATGAACTGGTAACAACGATATTCATAACCTGGCCTATACGGTTTTTGGCGTCCTCGACAACAACCATCGTGCCGTCGTCGAGGTAACCTATGCCCTGCTGCTGCTCCTCGCCTGCGCGTATGATTTTGATCTTCATCGGTTCGCCGGGCAGGACAACGGTCTTGAGGGCGTTGGAAATATCGTTAATATTGATGACATCGACGCCGCGCAGCTGGGCAACCTTGTTCAGGTTGTAATCGTTTGTCACAAGCCTGCCGTCACAGTTCTTGCTGAAAGCGACGAGTTTCTGGTCAACTTCGGCGCTTTCATCGATGCCGGGCGGGGGCGTGTCGTCGATCTTGACCTCGACAGTCGAGCTCGATTGCAGCTTGTTAAGCATATCAAGCCCCCTTCTGCCGCGGTTTCGCTTGATCTTATCGGCTGAGTCGGCTATGAGCTGAAGCTCATTCAAAACAAACCTGGGGACAACCAGCGGGGCATCGAAAACTTTCGTCTCGGTAATGTCGGCGATCCTGCCGTCAATAATTACCGAAGTGTCCAGCACAAGCGGTCTCTGGCCCTTTGTCTGTCTTGAAAACTCAACGTAAGGTATCACGAAGCGCACATCGTCTTTAGTCTGCACAACCATACTTATTGTCAGGTAACAGATGCACAGCCCGACAATCCACTTGGTTATCTGCAGAGCCTCGGGGCTTATCATTCCCCGCATGTAAAGCTCGGCGAGCATCTCAAGCACCGGTGATATGGCCCAGCTTATCAAAAGTCCCACAAGCAGTCCGAAGAAAACCCCCGCAAGAGCGTTTAGAGACTTTTTCGGGGTCAGCCAGTCAACGGCGATTACAAGAATAGCGACAGCGATGCCGCTGACGAAGATAACCATGATCTCGTTGCCCCGCATGGTCTGGCTTGTCTTGATTTCCATGGCCTGGCGGTAGTACTTGACGGCTTCTTCCCACTTGCCCTGCATCTCGAAATTGCGGGCGATGGAGGTCAGTGTTTCGGCATCCTGCGGTCTTTCAGCGGTGGGGTAATTTACGCTCACAAACAAAAAGGCTATTATGAGCGTGATAAACAGAAAACGTATCACATATAATAACATTTGCCGCATCTCCTAAAATATGAGTTTTTAAGGTTATAAAGAACTAAAAATATGAAACAGTATAGAGAAGTTAAATACGGTACAATTTTTCATTATCAAAGAGCATAATGCCAAGGGCCTGTCTCTAAGAACTGATTTCGGCCAAAGCCGTTATCAGAGCTTCACTTATTGATAAGTATTATCGGGAAAAGTAAACTGAAAGTAAAAGGTTTTTATTTATCAATTCTGAAAAATACCCGATTAAGGATATTGGAACCCGCCATTATCGGCAAGTAAACAGTTGTAAATTTTATATCCAATGGGGGCGTAAATGAGCAATAAGCGGGAAAAGGTGTCATTTAACAATAACAAGGACAGAAACCGCGATATCGACAGCGAAAAAGTGCGTGAAATCAGCTTTAATCTGCGTGAACTGATAAAGGTGCACCAGGCACTGATCGAGCAGTTGGAAAAAATCTGCAGATAGTTGCAGGCCGGATTATCGGGCCTTGACTATCCGGCTTGAGGAATTGGAACTCCCAAATCGGGATACATGCAAAACCAGCGAACATTTTTTCCTTATTTGTCAATTACCGCTGTCAAGACATACCGGGCGATAACCGATAAAGCTGTTAATCAGCCTGCAATTTTTATATCAGGGGTTTTGAATATGGAATTGAAAATACTTGTCGTCGATGACGTTGCCGCGAATATCCAGTTAATGGAAGTGTTACTCAAAAAGGCCGGCAACAAGGTGATACATTGCCCGAACGGCCTTGAAGCGGTTGAAATGTGCAAGAGTCAAAAGTATGACCTGATCATAATGGATATCCAGATGCCGGAACTCAACGGTGTCGATGCGACAAAGATGATAAAAAGTGATTGCGAGGTCAATAATGAAACTCCGATAATAATCATGACAGCAGGCGACGACAAAATGCTCGAGGTCCAGTGCCTCGAGGCCGGCTGTGAGGATATATTGAGGAAACCGATCAACAAAAAGGCGCTTTTGCGAAAAATTAATAAATACATCGCCCGCGAAAAACAGCTCGAAGCCGCTGAAAGGGGCGAGGATATCATTTCGGCCCTCGGTAACGACCCTGATTTTAAGAAAACCGTTGAGACATTCGTAAATACCCTGCCCGACAAGATCCGTGACATGCAGGACGCGGCGCAGAAAGGCGACCTGGATGCCCTGGCAGCGATTGCGCATTCGGTTAAAGGGGTCGGCACGTTCGCGGGGTTCCCCATCTATACGGAAAAGGCGGCGAAGATCGAGTCGACGGCGAAAATACCCGACCTGGACAAAGTTCGCGAACAGGTCGATGAGCTTTCCAAGCTGTGCATGAGAACAAAAGTTGTCCCCAAATAACCCCGGCGACAACAACTTGACAAACTCAGATTCTTTGTCTTAATCTTTCGGTTTATATCGTGTATACTCATATTTTTATGTAAAACCGACGAAACCGGAAAAGAGATGAGAAAACAACCAGACTTTGCGAAAATGCCGCTATACGGGCCGATGAAATGAGACCACGCCAGCGAAGAAAAAGCATGAAATACGCCATCGCCGGGTCGATGTTCGCGGTGATGGCGGCTATCTTTGTCGGTGACCGGGTCGTGAACCTGTTCGCTATCAAGCTCGGCGCCGAGGAGTTCTACCTGGGGGTGCTTAACTTCTGCTTCTGGATCCCCTGGATGTTCCGGATGGTAACGATGTCGGCTATCGAGCGTATCGGCAAGCGGAAGGTTCTGCTGGCCGCGGGGACGTGCTGTGTTATCGCCGGGCTCGGATTCCTGCCTCTGCCTCTGCTGGCCGGCAAGATCGGGGCGGACATGCTGCTGCTGCTGGTGCTGTTGTTCGTGTTTTTGCGGATCATGTTTCTGGGCATGGCCAATACCGCGTGGTTTCCGATACTGCACGACATAGTTCCCGGACCGGTTACGGGTCGATTTTTCGCAAACCTCCGCACGACGTGGCAAACCGCCGCTATGCTGACATTTTTCGCCGTGGCATGGTTTGTCGGGGAGGATACGCCCTGGTGGAAGTTCGAGGTTCTGTTTATTCTTGCCGCTGTGTCATATTCAATCCGAACGGCCAGTTTTGCCATGCTGAGCGAAAAGCCCCCGGCGCCGGAAAAACAGCACAAAGGGTCATTTTTCAGCCGCTTCCGTGACGCGTGGGACAACCTCCGGCTGCGAAAACTGATAATTTACGCGATGTTATTCTTCTTTGCTTACATGATTGCCGAGCCTTTCAAGATCAAGTATATGAAGGACCTCGGGTTCAGCGACGGGCTGGTTATCGCTGCTACTGCGATGATAAGCCTCGGTGCGATAATCTCGCTTAAGACGTGGGGGCGGCTGGCTGACAGGTACGGCAACCGGGCAGCGTTCTCGGTGAGCAGCGCGGGCCTTGCGGTTGTCGCCTTTTTGTGGATATTCGTCGGCGAGGAAAGTTATTATTACGTTTTCGCGCTATACCTTGTGGGCAGCATGTTTCTAAGCGGGCACAGTCTCGCCCAGACCCGCCGGCAGATGCACACAGTGCCCGAAAACAAGCAGAACCAGATAACGATAATGAATGTTTTGACCAGTTTCCCGCAGGCGCTGGGGCCTTTTATCGCCGGGCTTTTCCTGAAATTTACCGCGGGTATCCGGATTGAGACCCCGCTGCTGACAATAGGGCACTACGAATTGCTGTTTATGATTTCTTCGGCGTTGTTTGTGCTGCTTTTCTGCCTGCGGTCGATGGTTCGCGACCACGGCGAGACCAGCACCCGGCAGGTGGCCCTGTCGCTGGGCCGGCCGATCCTGGATGTATTCGGCTCGTGGGAGGTCTTTACCGGCAGAAAACGCGGAAACCCCTCGCAAAGACCCGAAAACAACCTAAAAAAAGAGGTTGACTAAGAAAAGCTTAACGGTATTATATATGGTTTGCCGCGGATGTGGCGGAACTGGCAGACGCGCTGGCTTCAGGTGCCAGTGGGGCTTAAACCCCGTGGAGGTTCGAATCCTCTCATCCGCAATGAGACATAACCCCTTATTTAAAAACAACTTAAGGGGTTATTTTTTTGCATATTAGATAATAGTGTTAGATAATTAACAATGCTTCATTTTTTTGATATCTCATATAAATCCAATAATAACAATGCTTTATAGCATCTCGACAACAAAATCTTTTTATCTAATATTTGTTCTATTTCTTATTTGAAATTCATCCTATTTTTGGTATATTAGCCCTTAGAATCATTAGATAAATTAGATTATTACGGTAATTCAATCTAAATGAAAGCAAAGGGTCAAAAACCAAACTTTGTTGAAGTTGCAGGCGAAATCGTCGAAGGTCTCTACTACGACAAAGCCTTGAAAGTTTATTACTATTATATCATTGAGCCTACAACCAAAAAGAGGAAAAAAGTTACCAGAAGAAACAAAGCAAAAGCGGCTCTTGAGCTATATAACTATAAACTTCAAACAACTGATGCAGAAAAAGTCAAAATACCACACAAGTTCATTTTTTCCAAAAAAATAGGGGTAGACCCAGAAAACTTAACCCATATTGAAGGAAATACAGAAAAAGCCATTATCCAAGGCAAGGAAGTATCAATTACAGAAATGATACCTGCCACTCAAGTGCCTAATAATGTCATAATACAATCTTTTGTTGACATGTTAGATGAAAACCCCAGAGAAATATCTGAGACATTTATCCAAATGGGTAGAGAGGATTTAGCTGGCATTATTCATCTGCCCAAAAACTATAAAAGAAGCAAGACTAAGCTCTCCGATATGCTTGAATGGTATCTGACCCACGAAGAAAGAAGCCGAGACACAATACGATACTCCAATTTATTTTGGGAACAGTTTTGTAATATAGTCAATGTTCGATATATGGAACAAATTACTCTTGACCACATTAAAGTTTATAGAAACCATCTAACAAATCTCAAGAAAACAAACAAACGCTCCAAAAGGTGGCTTGTAGCAAGATTCGAAGTTGTTAAGAGAATCGTAAGGCATTCCAAGCTTCATATTAAAAACAAAGATATTGCAAATTACCTCCTCGACGAAATGTCTATACTTTCTCTAAAAAAGGCAAAAGGAAAAGCAAATCCTCAACCAATTTCCAAAGAAGAATTCAAATTGTTTATGGACTTCTTTGAGAATGAACTTAATAAGGCAAAATCTATTACAGCAAAAATAAGGTATTCTAAGTGGATTGCTCTATTTTTAATGGGAGCGAATACTTGTTCATATTTTAAAGATTTAGTTGATATGACCATTGCTAAAAAGCCTGGACAGTTAGGCTTGGATTTTGAAAACCAGACACTTGCTATGTATCGAGACAAAATGAACACCATCAAGATTGCTGTTTTATGGTCTGAATCAATTAAAGCTGTTCAGCTTTTTCGAGAGAATCAGGAATGTCAAACAGATTATGTTTTTGAAACCAAAGCCCGTATTGACAAAAATGGCAAAAAATCAGGTGGAAAGAAAAATACAGCATCAAGATTGAGAGATGAGTTTTGGCGATACATAAGACCCAAAGTAGCTAAGTATTACAATAACAATGAACTTCTAAAGATTAAATTTGAGCATATTCGAGACGCTTGCTTTACAGCTTGTGCCAAAGCGAAATTACACATCGAACAACGTAATTATGTTTCAGGTCATAAGAATAGGGGTGATGATGACAGATATCTATTGAGGGAACCAGAACTTGCAAAACCAGCCTGTGATGCGATGCATCATTACTTTTTAGAATAAGGTGAAATTTTAACAAGAATTAACATTCGCTAAATTCATCCAAACTTTTTCACACCCTTCCCAGTTTCTATTATAATTATATCCAGAAAAGGCTGAAAATTCAGATCTATATCGGCTGAAGAATGAATGAGTTATTGGATTTACCTTGGCAACCGCAGCCCAAAGGGCTCAAAAAAAGGTATTCGGCAATCCGGATTCTCTTTTTGGGCGGCTGAAAAGGTTATTCATATTTGATGGAAGTAAATTGGTAGGAATACCTGTTTTGAGCTTGGGGCAGAGTGGGGTTGGAGGGATGTTCTGGGAAATCTTTACGTATTGATTACATTGCCGGTGGTGGAAGACTTGCTTTCTATACCCCCGATTTTTTTTGTAAGAACAACAGAAGGAAATTACTACCTTGTTGAAACAAAAGGACGGGAAGACAGAGATGTTCCTCGTAAAGCAAGAGCGGCGGTAGAATGGTGTAAATCTGCTTCACTTAATGGTGTCCAATGGAAATATCTTTATGTATCACAGGGGGTATTTGAACGCCTTACTGATGACACGATAGCAGCGTTAGCTCGGACATGTGAGCCAACTCTTCAAAGTCTGCTTGGTGAGGAAGAAGACAAGGCTTCGATGCCTTTATTTGCCACTGCCATCGAAGAAGAGACAAAAGAAAAGGATCCTGATGCTGGAGGCATCGTAGAGCAGGTCATACTTGATACTTTACCGCCTCGTTATCGAAAAGCATCAGACCAAGCAATTGCTCTGTTTCGCTTTCTTGAGAATAAGACCAATATGGATTACGCTCCAATATTTCAAGCTTTATTGGGCTGTATCGATGAAGCCTGTAAAGGACTAATGTTAAGACGGCTTCAACCGTTGATGCCAACGGATAGACAGCAACAAATCGCTTGGTTTAATCCATATGTTGATAATTTGGGACGTGGAAATTCTAAACGATATATTGATGTCGCCAAGAATCTTAAAAAGACTCTTGTATTCGGCAATGGCTTTTCCCCCTTGGGTCTCTTACGAAACTGTGTAGATATTGCGATGAATGATAAAAACAAAATCGACGGTGTATTTGAAGCCATTAAGGAGACATTCCAAATTAAAGGTGGATGGGACTTGCTCACTGTCCTAACCAATATAAATGACTTCCGAAATACCTATGTCGCTCATCAGGAGAAGGAACTTAAGGATGTTGAACTGACAAAGATAAAACTTTCTGAATGGATAGCCGGATTACATTTCATTAGTTCACAACCATAGGTTTAGTTGATTATTTATGAAATGAAAAAACAAAGAAGATATATTAAGAAAGTCTTAAATGGAAAAGCTTTAATTTGTACAAAAGACCAAGTGGAGGTTTCCAGTAAGTGAAAGTCTGGTATGTAGCATATGGCACAAATCTAAATGAAGAGCGTTTTTCATGTTATATAAACGGTGGAACGCCAGATGGAACGTGCCAGCACAATATTGGGTGTTAAGATAAGACTCCCGCAGTAGACGGAGGTGGATTTACTCTCCCATACCAATTATATTTCACAAAAAAATTTCCAAAATGGGAGAACATGTCCGTTGGGTTCCTATAAAGGAGAAGGTAATCAGAAGTGTTCCTCGGCACATAAGACTTATAGAAATAATTATCTCAGTAAATATAAAAAGGATTTAATTATATTTTTCTTTAATATTATAATATGACTAATTTTTTGAATTGGTCTATATAATAATTGTTTTGCGAGGTAAATCAAATGAGATATAGTCAAAATCATGAACAGGCGAGAATTGGTGAATTAATTGAAGCTCAACTGCTATTGGCAATGATTACGCCAGATCCAGTACGTAAAAAAAAGTTAAAAGAAGAGGCTAAAGACCTTATGTACGAACGGATAAAAGCCTCAGATAGATTCAAGATGATGTCAAAAATCGAGAAAGACTAATTCCAAAATCATGCAGCTACCTGTAAGTAAATAACGTCTTTGTATATATAGTAGCTCTTAATTTTTGAAAAGGCTTTATCATAATGATACCTTACATACTCATAACTTTTCCCCAATTTGTTGCTTACTTGCTGCATATTAAGGTTATCAACAAATTTAAGGCAGATTAACTGATATTGCAACTGCCATAAAACGGATTCCAAGTGCTTTAGAGTTTTATCGGTTATTAAGTCGTCTATATCTTTATATTTCTTGTTCAATATATCTATTTTTTTGTCTTCAATATATTTTTGCGTTAATTTATTTTTGGAATTTTCTTTTCTCTGATAATCGATTGCGAAGTTTTTACAAATTTTGAAAATACATTTTTCAAGGGCTTCGTCAAATCGTAACCGTTCACAGTTTTTAACAGATTAATGATGGATATTTTTTAGTGCTCCA
>CAZVPF010000058.1:0-15625 GCA_964628195.1 uncultured Pirellulales bacterium
AAATGTGGGTGGGCGGGAATCAGTTTATAGGTTACAGGTTATAGGTTTTAGGTTACAGGTTATAGGGGATAGGAAATAGAACACAGAAAACAGAACACAGAAAACAGAACACAGAACATAGAACACAGAAGACAGGCACCAGGAATTAGGCACCAGGCAATAGAGGGTGGGAAGTTTTTGCATTGAAAAATTTGTACATGGTTGGGAGACGGCAGCGGTGTTTTTTTTATCGCGCAAAGCCGCTAAGATTTAAAGGATTGTTTTAAGAAAAAAAGATAATAGAATAATATTAAGGCATTAAAGTACAATTATTATTTTTGGAGGGAAGTAATGACGGAAAATGAGATGGGGACGATTGTTGTCGATTCTGCGCTGGCAGTGCACAGGGAACCTGCAATAATAGAATAATAGGCGACTGCTGTTTTTGTTTCATTTATGCTGAAGACATACACTTCTGTTATTGACCCCATCTCAAGTATAATTATAGCTTTTTGGCCCCTGTTATAATTTGTTTATACTTTGTCTAAGTCTAAGGTGATAGATTTCTTACAGAATCTTTAGCTTCGGTCATAAAAGGACAGTCTGTGCCAAAAAGTTCTAAGGATGTTTTTGATCGAGTACACGCAACATGTAGTTTTGCTCTTTCTTTCTGTTCTCTTATTCTTTTAGTCTTACCGGGCTGCTCCAATCGATCTACAAAAAGGAGATGGCAAACGTGTGCCGTGTACCCTTTAGCAGACTGTATTGTACTTAAAGTAATTGTATCATCTTGGAAAAACTGAGAGTCCCTTTCCTTGTGTGCTATTCTGTACTTGATCCCTGCTGACTTGAAATGTTGAGATACAGTTACAATATTCTCTCTTGTATTCGCCATAATAAGAATGTCACTAGGAAGTATATTACCTCTGACAGGATCAATCAGAAATTTAACCTTATCGATATATTCTTCCCAAAATATGTTATAGTCTGTAATAATATTTACTTTAGGAAATGGGCCATCATGAAGTGCAAAATTAATTCTATAGCTTCTGTTTCCAATTTCTTCTATACACGGTTTGCCGGCATTAGGATGTTGAAGTAAGGGATCTGCGGGTATTTTCTCCTCTTTGTAAGAATTTATATCCGCAAATGTTGCCATCATTGGATCTTTGTCGGCGTAGGCACCTAATAGCAAACTAAATGAGAAGGTTAAGATATGATTTGTATTTCTATGGCCTACTCGCATAATTGTTCGAAGTCCCCTAGAATATACATCGCCTCCTAATAATTCTTTCCATGGGGGAACATTGCTGGTGCCAGGTCTTTTAGAGCCGTATATGTTTTGAGCATCATCATAAAATACTATAATTGAGGGTCCGGCAGATTTATGATTCAATGCAGTAAACCTTATCCATTTAAACCAATCTAAATCAATATCTTGGCCTTCATCAATGAAAATATAATCGTAACGCCCCTTCCATAATTTATTTTTCACCAGAGCAGCCGCACGTTTACCACGATCTTTATCATTAATATCGAAATTAATTCCCTTTTCTCTTGCTGCATTCATGGCCATCTGATCAATATTTACTATATCTAGTATGTCTGTAGGAAATTTTGTCCCAGATTTTCTTTTGCGTCTTTGAAAACATTCAACAACATGCTCTCTCAATAATACCACTAAGGCCCTATTAAAGCATAAAACTAAAATCTTCTTGGGTGAAACAAAAGACATTTCAGTTTGTCCTTCTGATTGATTTACTAATAAGTCTGCAACCACATTCGCAAGAACAATTGTTTTTCCACTACCAGCAACGCCACGTATTACTTTTGGTCCTGTCAATAAATGTTCATGGTGAATAATATCCTCTTGCTCCTTAGTTAGCCTCTTAAGCTGATTTTCACGTTCTGCAATTAAATAAGCCAAAGAACCAGGAGTCGTAGAAGTTTGACGTTTTTTTTGTGGAGTTCTCAATCCAGCAGAACAACCAAAGCATGATTTTATAATAATATCAAGCGATTCTCTTGGGGCCCCCTCGCCCCGCGTTATATTCCTACACTTATCCAGCCTCTTAATAAATACATCCCTATCTAACATATCAGAGAGCCATATTTTCGAATCATCAATATTGCCATCCATAGCTATAATTTCTTCTGGAGAAATATTTGGAAGCCATCCCGCATAATAAAGAGCCGGAGCACTTAAATTATGTTTTTCAAAAAGCAATTCAATGTCACCGCGAAGGTTAAATGCAAAAGTCTTTGGCTGATCAATAATGTGTGTATCAGGAACAGTTTTTCCCTTGTAAACAATTTGAGGAACATTGTTTTCAAAGCTTCGAATGCCATCAATCGTATGACTTTTTATCTCGACTACAAACAGTCCAATATCCTCAATCCACAATAAAATATCTTCTGGATTCGAACGATAACCAAGACTTAGTATTTCAGCTTCAATTATGGCAACGATTGTATTGTTAGAAAAGTTCTGAATAAGCGAGGTAAGTGCTTTTGCAATTGCAATATTGTGATTGGTTTCCGACAAATAATTGAGTCTATTTTTATTTTTGATTTCAGCATCTGGGTGCGAACTTTCAGCTTTCTCAAGATTTGTTAAGGCATCTTTAAGTTCTTTTTCTCGGTTGGCCATAGTTAATAAACCTTTCTTGCTTGTTTAACATTGAAATTCAAAACAGACTGTTCAGGCTTACGCTTTCGCTGGTTGAGACAGCCGACATCTTCACACAATTTCGAATATTCAGCAGGTGTCATATAAACCAGACTGCTGTGCGGACGATAATGATTCTAATCCATTCGCCAGCGATCTGCAATATATCTTAATTCATCAATATGGGAATAATAGGGACAGTTACCTATTAAATTGCCTGAAAACGGTGGCTGTTCCCTATTCCAAGGATTATATTTTTGCCTGTAAAGAAATGCCCAGACCTCACCAAATGCTGTTAATATACACCAAACCTCTCCAGCTACCAAGTATTTTCCTAAATATATGAAAGCATGGCCTCCGGCTGTTGCGTGCCTTTTTTCTGTATTTACCACTGTGCTTCTATGTATGGTCCTATGGGGCCGTTTGGTTTTGGTTTTGGTCGGGCTTTAATTATCGCCTCCGCGATTGGGATGTCGCTTTTTTTCGTTATCTTCAGGTTGGTGTTGTCGGTTTCGACGATGTGGACCTTTTCGCCGAGTGCCTCGACGAGCATGGAGTCGTCGGATATTTTTTTCTTGTCGAGGTTATCGAGGTTCTGGTACGCCTGGCGGAGCAGGGAGGCGTCGAAGACCTGCGGTGTCTGGGCCTCGAAGAGGTCGGAGCGGTCGATTGTTTCGGTTATTATGTCGCCCCTGACGCGTTTGATCGTTGATATTACGGGGCAGGCGAGCATTGCGGCGCGGTTTTGGGAGGCTTTTTCGATTACTGCGTCTACCCAGTCGTTTGTCAGGCAGCAGCGTACGGCATCGTGGACGGCGATAAGGTCGATGTCCTGTTTTACCTGGTCGACGGCCTTTGCGACGGTTTCGAAGCGTTCGGAGCCGCCGTGTATGAGTTTGACGCCGTAGAAGGACAGGTTGGCTCCCCATTTGAGCTTGACCAGTTCGTCGTCTTCGGGTGAGATGGCCAGGAGCATCTGCTTAACGTCCGAGCGGTCGGCGAAGAACTCGATGCTTCTGAGGAAGGCGGCGCGGCCGAGGACTTCGATGAATGGTTTTTTCCGGTTGCCGCCGAACCTTGCGCTTGCTCCCGCGGCACAGAATATTACCGCCACGTTTTTCATTTGTGATAGCTCCTTAGTTAATACTCGATGCCTTTTCGTGCAGGCTGGCCGTTGTCGAACGGGTGTTTACGGCATTTCATTTCGGTTACGAGGTCGGCGAGTTCGATGAGTTTTTCGTCGGCGCCGGCGCCGGTGAGGACGAGCTCGACGTTGGGGGCGCGGTTTTTGACAATGCTTTCGACCTGTGAGAAGTCGGCGAGGCCCTGTTCGAGGCAGAAGACAATTTCGTCGAGGACGATGACGTCGTAATATTTTTCGTGGGCGGCGGTTTCGACCTCTGCGAGTGCCTCGGATATCCGCTGTCGCATTTTGGCTGTGTCTTCGTCGTTTGCGAGGAACTTTTTCATGTCCCAGGGCTGGTCGATTGCCTTTACGTTGATGCCTTCGATTTTGCTCATCGCGACGCGTTCTCCGAGCATGAGGTCGGCGGGTTTGAGGAACTGGTAGAACAGTACCTTTCCGCCGTGTCCAGCGGCTCTTATGGCCAGGCCGAAGGCGGCGGTTGTTTTGCCTTTTCCGCTGCCTGTGTATAGCTGTATCAGTCCTTTTTCAAGCATGAGCATATCTTAACGGCAAAGGGCGGGTATTAAAAGGAAATAATTTTGCCCGTAATTCAGCGTTGTTCGGGCCAGTTCCAATCGGCGGTTCCCGCTGACGGGTCGGGGTTTGCAGGGGGCATTTTTTCGTACCATGTTAGCAGTTTTTGCGAGAGGCGTTTTACGACGTGGAAGTTTTGGCCGGCGAGGTTGTTTATCTCTGCGGGGTCTGCGGGGATGTCGTAGAGCTCGACCCTGCTCATGTCGGGGTTTATCAGGAGTTTCCATTTGCCGTCTCGTATGGCGAGGCGGGGGGGCTTGTTGATCGGGTTGTCGAGTATGATGTATGGATAGGACCAGAACAGCGGTTTTGTTCGTGTGAATTTTTTGCTTTTGAAGACGGGGGATATGTCGTGGCCGTCGAGGTCGAGGCTGGATGTGTCGGCGCCGGCGATGGAGGCTAAGGTCGGCAGCAGGTCGACGGCTGAGAGGACGCTGTCGCTGTCGACGGTTCCGGGCTTGACGCGGTTGGGCCATTTGATGATGAAGGGCACGCGTACGCCGCCTTCGTAGATGCACCTTTTTCTGCCGCGGAATGGGCCTGTCGAGCCGATGCCGGAGTGTGATGCTTCGCCGATTTTTATGTCTTCCGGGCCGTTGTCCGATGAGAATATGACGATTGTGTTGTCTTCGAGGCCGGCGGCTTTGAGCTTGTCGAGGAAGATGCCGATTTGTTTGTCCATCTCGGTTACGGTGCCGTAGTAGACCCGTGCTGCTCCGTCGTGGTCGGTGTGTGTGTTTGCCCACCAGATGCCTTCGTAGCGGTCCATCTGCTCTTTGGAGGGGTTGAGCGGGGAGTGGGTGTCGGCGAGCCATGCGTTGACGAAGAAGGGTTTGGAGCGGTTTTTGTCGACGAATTTCCATGTTTCGTCCATTACCATTTTAGTGCTCTGGGGGCGGTATTTGGGGGAGAAGATTGGGAAGTCTCCGCTTGCGATTCGGTATTCGTCGAAGCCGTACTCTGTGGGTGAGGGGACGTCTTTCATTCCTGCGCCCGCGAGGTGCCACTTGCCGAAGTGTCCTGTTGTGTAGCCCTGTTTTTTCAGCAGTGAGGCGATGTTGGGGACTTCCGGGGGGAGGTAGTCGGCACAGCCGCTTTCGATGTTTTTTTGTTTGCTTGACAGTGCTCCGTGGATATCGAAGGCGGCGGGGAACCTGCCTGTCATTGCGGCGACCCTGCTTGGCGAGCATACGGGCGAGCAGACGTAGAACTGCGTGAAGAGGCGGCCCTGGGCTGCAAGGCGGTCGAGGTATGGAGTTTTTACGCGGGGGTTGCCGTAGCAATAGAGGTCGCCCCAGCCTACGTCATCGGCGAAGATGAAGATAATGTTCGGTTTTGTTTCCGTTGAGCGGGCACGGGCGGTAGGGGCCAGGGCGGGTATCAGGGATGAGCAGCCCAGAGCGGCGGCGGCTGAGAGTGTTTTGGCGAGGAAACTTCGACGATTCAGTTTATTCATTATTAAACCCTTTATTAAAAGCTATTGAGGTTTGCAAGGATACAAGAAATGCAATCCAAGTCAAGGGTGTTGATGTGCCGGTTTTTCGCGGCGGTTATATATCGCTGTCAAGAAAGAGGAGTTCGTCGGTGGTTTGCTGTTTCTTGAGGATTTCTTCAAATTCCTGCTTTTCGATCCACTCCACTTTGCCGTCGAGCCTCATAACGATGTAACCTTTTTCCATCAGGGGGTTATAGTCCGTGAAGGCATAAGCAAGGATGGTGTCGCCGGTCGAGTCGAAATCGATCCATATCGCCCTGTAGTTAAATTTTCCAAGCCTTGCGTCGCCGATGCTGATCCTGTGTTCGTCGACGACTTGTTTTGGGGGCAGGGCGCGGTTTTTCTGCCGGTAGTCGGTAATGAATTGTGAGAGATGTTCCATCGTTCTTATTGCTTCGGACTTATTGATCGTGTCCTTGAAATAGACCATAGCGATAATGAAACCGATGGTAAGAGTTGTAATGAAGATAAAATTTATCAAAAGCGATTTCTGGCGTCTGTTCATTTTATTACCGCAATAAATCAAGCTTCCTTAAGTTATATATGTCCTGCCTTGGCGGACTTCGATGCGTTTTTGAGCAAACAATTCTATCGCTTCCGGGTATGCGATGCATTCCTGCTCGAAGACCCGGTCTGCGAGGGTGTCGGGGTCGTCTGTCTCCTCTACGGGGCAGCATCTCTGGACTACGATCGGGCCCTTGTCGTATTCGTTTGTGCAGAAGTGCACTGTGCATCCGCTGAGTTTGCAGCCTTTTTCGATAACCGCCTGGTGGACATGGCGGCCCCACATGCCCTGGCCGCCAAAGCTGGGCAGCAGGGCGGGGTGGATGTTCATAACCCTGTTTTCGTAACCTGAAGGGATATGCCAGAGGCACAGCCAGCCGGCCTGGATTACGAGATCGGCGTTGGATGCTTTTATAAGTTGATGCAGTTTTTTGCTGAATGTTTCTATATCCCGGAAGTCCTTTCGGCGGACTATCTGGGGCTCAAGTCCGAGCTTTTTGGCTCTTTCGACGCCTTTTACTTTAGACCGCGAGCTTATGACAAGAACGATTTTCGCGTTAAGGTCTCCTGTGTCAATTTTTTCGGCGATATTGAGCATGGTTCTGCCGCCTCCGCTTAGAAGGACGGCGATTTTTAGTGGCGGGCCGGAGCGTTTTTTTGATTCGCGGGGCGATGGGGTTATATCGACGTCTGCGCGGGCGTCCATGGATCTGTTGGCGAGGGCGTCCGCGTCTTTGTTGGATTCACGGTAGACATGTTCAATTGAAACGCTGTCGAATTTATCGATCAGTTCGAGGCACTGGGTATAGATTTTTTTCAGTACGGCGTTTTTGACTTTGTACTGTCCGGTCAGTTGTTTTACGACAAGCTCACTGTCGCTGCGGAGGGTTACTAAGCTGGAGCCGAGAGCGAGGGCTTTTTCCAGTCCCCTGAGCACGGCCATATATTCAGCGACATTGTTGGTTGTCATTTTGGAGAATATTCCCTTGCCGGCAATAACTTTGCCGGAGGGTTCTGTGATGACGTAAGCGGCTGCGCCGGGCCCCGGATTGCCCCTGCTTCCCCCGTCTGTATGGATTATGACTGCTTTGGGCAAATCTTAAGATTCCTCCGAATCTTTGAGTATCAAAATACGGGAACAGTTTGGACAATGCAGCACTTCGTCGTTGCTCATCAGTCGGTTGACCGTTTCGGTTGTCAGGCCCATGAAGCACCCGCCGCAGTTATACTGTGAGAGTTTTTCGTCGGGCTGCTCGATGAAGGCTATGGCCTCGCCGTCATAAGTGTCCGCCACCCGTTTGAACTGGTCGAGCGTTTCTCGGGGGATCGAAGAGGCGGTTTGGTCCCATTCGTTCTGAATATCGGCGATCTCTTTGTCGAACTTCTCGCTTTTTTCGGCGGCCAGTTTGCGTACTTCTTCGAGTTTTTTCTTCTGCTCCTCTATCTGGGCCTTGATCTGTTCGCACTGGGCTTCGTCGGTCTCGATGTTCTTCATTAATTCGAGGACCTGGTTTTCGATCTTGGCGTTGTCGGCTTTGCTGGTGTTTAGCTCGGTAAGAATAGCGGAATATTCCCTGTTGCTCTTTGCGAGATTAAGTGCCGAACGGTACTTCTGGATGTCGTCGTCGCGCTGTCTAAGCTCCATTTCCAGCCTGTCGCTCTGGACCTTTGTAAGCTTTATCTCCTCTTTTTTCGCTTCGAGGTCGTTTTGAAGGTTTCTGACCTGATTTTCCTGAAAAACCACACCCCTGCGAGATCGTTTGAGTTTGGACTTTACGGCGCGTAGACGATTTTCGACACTCTGCAACTTTGTTAAACCGGTTAATATCGGTCCCATTTACGCTCCTTATTTATTTTTTAAACGTCCCAAACAACGGATTTTCCATTTTCAAGCAAGTCTGCATCTTTTTCAACAAAAAACTGTCAACTTTTTATAACCTTTTCCCTCAGGGGGTTTATGGTATAATCCTGTCGGTATGGTAAAGGAACTGTTGAAAAAACTTATTGCCGCTGAATCGACTCCTCGAAGGGGGGAGTTAGAATGTGCGCAGGTACTGGCGGAGTTTTTCGAAAGGGCCGGTTTCAGGGCCATTGTGGACAGCTGGGACCGCAACCGTGCGAATTTGACCGCGGAGCTCGATACGGGCAAAGACGGGCCGGGGCTTCTTGTCGCCAGTCACCTTGATGTTGTTCCGGCAGGGGACGGGCAGTGGAAAAGCGAGCCTTTTGTGCCGGTTGAGCGGGACGGGAAGGTTTTCGGACGCGGCGCGGCAGATATGAAAGCGGGCATCGCGACCTCGGCGGCGGCGGCAGTGGAGGCTGTTAAAGGCGGTGATATCTGCGGCAGGGTGATATTTGCGGCTGTGGCGGGGGAGGAGACGGACTCTGCAGGGGCCAAACGGTTTATAGACAGGACTGGTGCGGGGATTGGCCGGCTGTGCGGGGTTTTAGTTCCCGAACCGACAGATTTTGAGATAATAACCTCTCACCGGGGGATATTATGGGTTAATTTTACGACTTTCGGCAGGACGGCCCACGGTTCAATGCCTCACCTGGGTGTCAACGCTATCGAGAGTATGCACCTGCTTATTTCCGCGCTGAAAGAGATGCCTTTGCCTGAGCTTAAAGATGAATTGCTGGGCGGATGTTCGATGAGTATAAACCAGGTTCGGGGGGGCGAGGCCCCTAATGTTGTTCCGGATTCCTGCACGCTTACAGTTGACCTGCGGACGGTTCCGGGGGTGGAAGCCGAGGATATACTGCAGCGGACAAGAGGGCTTATTGACGGGTTGGCTGCGAAACATTCCGACTTCAAGGCCGGAATAGATGTTCTCAGGCATGTGCCTCCTATGCAGACCGACCCGGGGTGCGATTTTGTGGTTAAACTACTTGAAGCTACAGGCCAAAAGGATACCAAAGCGGTGGGGTTTACGACCGACGGGCCTTATTTCGCAAAACTGGGTGCACCGGTTGCGGTTTTCGGCCCGGGTCTGCCTTGCACCTGCCACAAGCCCGACGAGTACATTGATATTGACGATATCGACAGGGCTGTTGTATACTACCGTGAAATAATAGAGAAAACACTTATCTGAACTCATTATTAAGGGGCTGGCATGAGGTATTTTTTAAGTTTGACGCTGGTTTTTTCGTTACTTTTTATCTGTTCGTGCAGCGAGCAGGCCGCAGATACGGGCCAAGGCGGTCAATTGGCCGATGAAAAACAAGTCGCTTCAGACAGCGGCAAGACAGAAACAGGGCAGGAAGATCAATCGTACCTGACCTGTAAACCGGAAGATATAGAATGGTTCAATGACGATCGTTTCGGGATGTTCATACACTGGGGTCCTGTTTCGCTTGCAGGCACTGAAATAAGCTGGACCCGCAAAGGGCCGCGGCGGGGCATGGACCTGCAGGACTGGAAATCGATAGACCTTGAGGTCTACGACAACCTTTACAAGAGTTTTTACCCGGCGCAGTACGATGCGCGTCAATGGGCGAAGATCGCAAAGGCTGCGGGTATGAAATACATGGTCCTGACCACTAAGCACCATGACGGGTTCTGCCTGTTCCATTCAAAGTATACAGATTACGATATGGAGAGCACGCCTTTTAAGCGGGACCTGGTGAAGGAGTACGCCGACGCCTGCCGGGCAGAGGGGCTGAAGGTTGGTTTTTACTATTCCCAGCCGGACTGGCGGCACGAGGACTATTTTACTGAAAACCACGATAAGTATATCGAGTACCTGCACGGGCAGGTTCGGGAGCTTATGACCAATTACGGCAAGGTGGATATAATGTGGTTTGACGGGCTGCACGGCACGGCAGAGGACTGGGACGCTTACAGGCTTATCAAGATGATACGCAGGCTGCAGCCGGGTATTATTATAAACAACCGGTGCGGTGTGCCGGGAGATTTCGGGACGCCCGAGCAGCATCTTGGCGGGTTTGACCGGGAGGATAACTGGGAGTCGTGCATAACCTTATGCAACCAATGGGCATGGAGAACGAATGACAAGCTTAAGAGCCTTAAAAAATGTATCGAAATGCTTGTTTATACCGCAAGCGGGGACGGGAACCTGCTGCTGAATGTCGGGCCTATGCCGACCGGGGCGATCGAGCCGAGACAGGTTGTCAGGCTCAGAGAGATTGGCGAGTGGCTTGAGAAATACGGTGAGAGTTATTACGGTACGAGGGGCGGGCCTTACACTCCGACCGAGCACTTGGGCACTACTTGCAGGGGCAAGAATATTTACGTGCATATTATGAGCTGGCCTGAGGGTGAGATCGAACTTCCGCCTCTTCCGGCGATAGTTGAGGATTTCGACGTGATGACGGGGGGCAGTGCGACTGTAAAGCACAATAAAAAGGGGCTGTTCATTAATGTGCCGAAGGAATCGCGTGACAGGCTGGATACTATTATAAAGCTGACGATCAACAAGAAGGCCGAAGATATCGAGCCTATTCGCGTTTTGCCGCAGGGTATAATAAAGCCTGTTTCGGCATCGTCTTCGGAGCATGTTTCCGGTTACGGGCCGGAGCTTGCATTTGATTTTGACATTGACACCCGCTGGGCGACGAACTACGGGGTTAAGCAGGCGTGGCTCGAGGCGGACCTCGGTAAGGAGTATTCTGTTAACCGGGTAAAGATAGACGAACGCGGTTATATACGGATACGGGAATTTAACCTGCAGGTAAAGGCTGGCGGTCAGTGGAAGACGGTTTATTCTGCTGCGAACCCGCCTCGTGATGAGTCGATTTATTTCGAGCCGGTCAAGACGAGGTATGTAAGGATGAATGTGCTTGACGCTCTTGAGGGGCCGACGGTGTGGGAGATGTTCATCTTCGGGGATAAATGAGGGAACTTTTTATTCAGCACAAAACCTTTGTTTTGTTAAGATAATAAGCGGGGGAATGTTTTTGTATCCTGCCCGGAGCGGTGTATAATGAAGTTATGGCACGGCAGGATAAAGAGACGCTGTTTTCTTCCGCCCAGCGGTCTAAATTGAACGCGAGGGCGCCGCTTGCGGTGCGCATGCGGCCAGTGAGCCTTGAGCAGTTTGCAGGGCAGGGGCATTTTCTTGGGCCTGGAAAGCTTCTGACCCGGATGCTGGAGGCGGACCGGCTTAGCTCCGTTATTTTTTACGGGCCGCCTGGTACGGGCAAGACTTCGCTGGCGAGGGTGATAGCGGAGACGACGAAAGCACGGTTCGAGTATCTTTCGGCACCTGCGGCGAGTGTTAAGGACATTCGTGAGGTTACGGAAAGGGCCAGGGACAGGCTTATGACGGACGGGCCGAGGACGGTTCTGTTTATCGATGAGATACATCGTTTTAACCGGGCCCAGCAGGATGTGCTGCTTGACGATGTTGAAAACGGGGTTGTCACGCTGATAGGTGCCACTACTGAGAACCCGTTTTTTGCAGTCAATTCGCCCCTTATCAGCCGGTCGACGGTGTTCCAGTTTGAGCCGCTGAGCGAGGAGGATGTTCTAACACTACTGAAAAGGGCGTTGAAGGACAGGGAAAAAGGGCTGGGGAAGTACGATATCAAGGCTGAAAACAGTGCTTTGAAGTTTATAGCCCAAATGGCTGACGGGGACGCGCGAAAGGCGTTAAATGCACTGGAAATTGCTGTTCTTTCGCAAAAAAGTGGCTCAAAAGCCGATAAAATCACGGTTAATCTGGATATTGCTAAAGAATCGATACAGCAAAAGTCGATTGAATATGATGGTACAGGTGATAGTCACTACGATTTAGCTTCTGCTTTGCAGAAATCGATGCGTGGAAGCGACCCCGACGCGACGGTGTACTGGCTTGCCCGGATGCTGGCAGGTGGTGAGGATTTGCGTTTTATCGCGCGTCGGATAGCTGTTACGGCAGCTGAGGACGTGGGCAACGCTGACCCGCTGGCGACTCTGCTCGCGGGGGCTGCTGTGCAGATATCGGAGTTTGTAGGGCTGCCTGAGTCGCAGCTTGTTCTGGCGCAGGCGGCTATTTATGTTGCATGTGCGCCGAAGTCGAATGCCTCGGCGAAGGCGATATGGAAGGCTATGGGTGATGTTAAAAAGGGCAAGACAGTTGCGGTTCCGGCGCATTTAAGGGATTCGCATTACGGCGGGGCCGAGAAGCTTGGGCACGGGAAAGGGTATAAGTATCCGCATGATTATCCCGGGGCGTGGGTTGAGCAGGAGTATTTGAGCGAAGATGAAGATTTGCAGTATTATCAGCCCAGTGAGAGGGGCCGGGAAAAAGTTATTAAAGAATATTTGAAAAAATTTAAAAATAAGGTAAAAAGTAAGGAAGCCTCAAAGCCTGGAAATGACAAAGACGCCTTAGAGGGCGGATAGTTGAGGATTTGGTATGGATAAAAAAGAACTGAGGCGACTCATGAAAAGCCGCCTATTGGAAATAGATTCGCAGTCGCGGACGGATAAAAGCCGCCTGGCGTGTAAGAACCTTATCGAGTCGGATTTTTTTAATCGCGGGTCGGTTATCATGCTGTATCTTTCTCTTCCGCATGAGATCGACACGACACCGGCGATTCTTTACTGCTGGCAGAAGGAGAAGACTGTTGCGGTTCCGAAGGTTTCGTGGCAGCAGAGGCACATGATACCGGTTGAGATAACTTCTCTGGATACCGGATTCGCAGCGGAGGAAAGCAGGCTGAGGAACCCGATAACTGGTGTTCCGGCCCCGCTTGAGGATATTGATCTTGTGATAACACCGGGGCTTGCTTTCGACAGAAGCGGTTGCAGGCTCGGAAGGGGGGGGGCGTATTACGATCGCTTCTTTTCGTCGAGCAGGTTAAATGCGATGAGGTGCGGTTTCGCGTTTGATGAGCAGATCATCGATGAGGTTCCGATGGAGGAGCACGATAAGAAAGTGGACATGATCATTACCGACAAGGAGATAATTCAGATAAAGTGAATTTTTAAGGGGTCTTTTTGTTAATCTGGGTTATCGCGGAAGTTTTGAGAAAACATTTCCAATTTGCACGGATATATAGTACAATTCGTCATAAGTTACGATAGATTATTAAATTGTACACGGAGGTAAAATGGCACGAAGTTACAGGCCTTATACTACAAGAAAACGACCGGTTAAAAAGTATGTTGCCGGGGCGGTTATACTACTTGTCGCCGGGGCGGCGGTTTTTTTCGGGATACGCCATTTTCGGTCGGAACCGCAGGCAGCACAGGCCCAGGTTCCTGTAACCGGTCCACAGGCGGATGAGGAAATACTTACACCCGGTTCCCGCAGCGAGACGAGTATATCGCGAGATTTCAGCGAATCGATCAAGCCTGACAGCGGGGCGGATGTTGAGGATTTGCCTGATGCAGAGGCGGTTGCGGTTGAGACAGAGCCTGAAGCAAGCGAGGCTGAAAGTGTTATAGAAGAGACCCCGGAGATTGAGCCTGAGGCAGTTGAGGTAGTCGAGCAGGCTGCGGCGGGTCCGGTTACGAGCGAGAACGCTTCGCGGATGATACTTTCTGCAAAAAGAGATGTCGATACGGGGGACGTTATCGCGGCGAGGGATAAGCTGAACTCCGTTCTTTCGATGGAACTTTCGGACAGTGACGCGGCGGCGGTGAAGAAGATACTGGAAAGGCTTTCGGAGAAGTGGCTTTTCAGCAAGAAGCATTACCCGGCAGACAGTTTGACGGTTTTGTACCAGGTTCGGCCGGGGGATTATCTTTCGACGATAGGTTCGCGTTACAAGGTTCCTTATGAACTGATTATGCAGATAAACGATATTGCCGATGCCAGGCTGCTGCGGGCAGGGCAGGAGATAAAGATTCCCAAGGGTCCTTTTCACGCGGTTGTTGACCGGTCGGAGTTTACCATGGATATTTATCTCGGCAAGAACACTTATGTAAAGACATACCCGATAGGGCTCGGCGAAGAGGGCAAGGAGACGCCTCTCGGCAGGTGGCGGGTGAAGTCTAACGGCAAGCTGGTCAGGCCGCCGTGGCCGAGGCCGCAGGAGCTTGGCGGGGGGCTTGTTCACCCGGAAGACCCGGAGTATCCGCTTGGTTCGCGTTGGATAGGTATCGAGGGTGTCGACCAGAACACGAGCAAGCGTGAGGGGTTCGGGATACACGGTACGAAGGACCCGGAGACGATCGGGACGAATTCTTCGATGGGGTGCATAAGGCTGCATAACGGTCACGCCCAGGAGGTTTATGACCTGATGACGCCAGGGATGTCGGAGATAGTTGTCAAGGAGTGAACAGATAATTCACTGGTAAAGGTGCGGCTGCGGAGATGAGAAATGCAGGTGGTTCTATAACGTTTTGGGCCTGGATTTTGTCGCTTGTTCTGCATGGCGCCGGGCTGGCGGTGCTTGGTTTTATTTCATTCGCCGAGCGCGAGGCACCTGCGGCGGCAAGGCCGACCACGATAACGATAAACGACATTCGACAGCTTGCACCGGTCGACATGCCGAAGCCTAAGGTTGATTACGAGAGCATTAAGACCGATTATACCATACCCGAGCCGCCGCCTGCGGATTATGAGGATAAGCTCAAACTTCTCGACGAGCAGAGTAAAGGGCAGGACAAGCCGGGTCCGCTGCTCGAGGCGAACCCGGAGACTTCCGCTTTGGCGGCGAGCGGGCCGGAGCTTTCGTTTTTCGGGGCGGAAGCTTACGCTCGGAAGGTTTGTTTCGTGGTGGACTGTTCGGGGTCGATGAAGGGGCTGCTGAGGTCGGTTAAGAACCAGCTTCGCAGTTCGATCGCGGGGTTGGCGCAGGATCAGTATTATTACATCATATTTTTTTCCGGGCAGAGCCTTACGGAGTCTGGCCGGGGCAGTCTTTTGAGGGCATCGTCGAGGGGCAAGAACAGGGCGTATGAATTTATCGAAACCGCCGAGGCGTTTGGCGCGACGGACCCGCTGCCCGCGATAGCGAGGGCTTTGGAGGTCAGGGACAATTCGGGCAAGGGGCCGGAGGTTATTTTTTTTCTGACCGACGGATTTGACCTTGATAACGAGGGCTCGGTGGATTTCGTCAAGACGCTGCTTGCTTATCGCCGCAAAAAGGCCCCGGACGCGGTTATCAATACGATAGGCTTCTGGACGGGGCCGAGAGATGAGGTGACGCTTGAATATATTGCCGAGAAAACGGGCGGGACGTTTGTGAATGTGCGGGGGAGAGAATAGGTTATAGGTTATAGGGGATAGGGATTAGGAATCAGGAAACAGGAAACAGAACACAGAAAGGCGGGGGCGTTGGGGTGAAACATGTATGCGGGGTTTGG
>CAZVPF010000059.1:0-15108 GCA_964628195.1 uncultured Pirellulales bacterium
AACCCCTGTTACCGGGATGAGAACCCGGCGTCCTAGGCCGCTAGACGATGGGGGCGTCTAAAATAGCGGCGGGTGGATTCGAACCACCGACCCTGGGCTTATGAATCCCATGCTCTAACCAACTGAGCTACGCCGCCTTAAAGTCATAAAGCAGGTAAATATAACCCTTTCCCAGCCATATTGTCAACACGTTTTTAGCCCGGAAATACAGAAAAAAGCAAAATACATCATTTTTACATCGCCAAAGCCAGCTCCATTTATAATTTTCCGGCTTATCATTACTAAAGCCAAACATGCAAAAATATAAACATTCCGGATACACATACAACACTTACGCCTTTCAAATTCCCCTCTAAACAAACAAAACCCCTCGAAGCTGCGGGGCATAAAATTTAATCTTTGCGGCCTGGCGGCTTGGCGCGATAAAATATCATAGCTCACTTATCAGAAAATCGAAATGGTTTTGTAATGAACGAAAAACCCAAAACAGTCATATTCGCAGGCCTCGGCAGGCTCGGCGCCGCAGCCGTCGACGAGCTGTTATCAACCGGCCACAGCGCGGTAATAAGCTTCCGCCCCGGCAGAAGCTCGCAGCAAACCGCTGAGGACCTTGTAAACAGGCACGGCAGCGACAAATGCATGACCGTATCAGCCGACCTCGAGGACCCAAACCAGGCCGCCGCACTAATCACAAAATGCCTCGACCGCTTCGGCAAATGCGACGCACTTATTAACGTCGCCTCCGGATACCCCGACGAAGAAAACGACTGGCAGCGATGGCAAAACGGCGGCCCCGTAACCGAAAGCGACTGGCAATTCTACGAATCCAACTTCACCGTCGCCCTCAACACCATCAACCCCCTGCTCCAATGGCTCCAAACCCTGCCCGCTCAACCGCCCGCACCTGTCAGCATAATAAACTTCACCGACGCCCGCAGCCTGCTATACCTCGACAGCGAAACCCTCGACCCCTACGAAAAAACAGGCGGCATACTGAAAATAACCTCCCGAACCGACCGCCAAAGCGCCCTCAAGAAAATCGCCCGAACAGCCCCTTCTCGCCACGCAAACCCCTACACCCTTGCCAAGCTCGACCTCGTATACCTTACTCGCAGGCTCGCCCTCGAATACGGCCCCAACGTCCGCGCAAACGCTATCGCGCCCGGCCCCATGCTGCCCCCGCCGGGCAAAACCGAAAGCGACGTAAAAGGGGTCATCGAAAAAACCGCCCTGAAAAAATGGGGAACCGCAAAACCAATAACACAAACCGTCCGCTTCCTGGTCGAAAACGACTTCATCACAGGCCAGACCGTCAAAGTCGACGGCGGCATGAACCTGTGGGCAAGGTACAGCCGCTAACCCGCCTGCCCTGGAAACAGCCCCGACCCAGCCGAAACACCGCTGCAATAACCAAACTGCCGCATCGTCCCGCCGGCATACCTGTCAAAAAACTCCTCGTCCGCAGCAGTAAAATGACTCCGCCAGTCACCCACAACCCCCTTACGCGGCTGGACCGACTTATCGTTCAGGCCCGGGCGAACCACATCTTCAGGCACATCGCAGCCAAGCACATCCGCTATCCGCCCCAACTGCCCCTCAAAATCACTGTGCAGGTCCTCATACCGTATCACCGTTATCCTCTCGGAAACCTCAAGCCAGTTCTGCACATGAAAGTGCCACCGCGCCGCAAGGTTCTCGCTCTTAACCTCGCTCTTGTAATCGTACTGATAATCCGCCGGGCGGCACTTCAAAAGCTGCCCGATATCCGCCGCCTGCGGGAACGACTCCGGCCCGGTCCGGTTAAAATAATGCAGGCAGCTCGTAAGAACATCCCGACCGTCGCGCAATATATAAAATACATGGAAGTGTTCAAGCAGCCGCTCGAAAAAAGGCCGCATCGTCTCATACTGATAATGCGTCTTGAATATCCGCCGCTCGAACCTGCCGAAATACTCGCTGTACTGCTCGTACTGCTGCTCGCCCGTCCCGGTTATGCTTATTTCCTTATTCGAGTAACACGGAAAATTAAAGGCTATCGAGTTAATAAGAAAATGTGTCCCCGACCTTTCATGCGAAACCACCAGTACATTTTTACGCTGCCCAGCCTTTGTTTCCGCTTTGTCTTTACATGTCACGGTTAAATTATCAGCCCCGCCTTGCGGCTCGAATTCACACGTCAGCCCTTTAAGCTTCAGTATCTTCTCAATAAGCTGCCGCGCCTCCATGCACCCGGGATTTGCAAGAAGCTCCTGCCTGCAGCACTCATAGGCCCCGTCGTGGTCGCCCCTGTTCGCCAGCAGTATCCCCTTAACAAGATAAAGGTTGGGCACCCTTATCCCCGCCTCGGTCATCATATCCGCAAAGCGAAAAGCCTGTCCAAAGTCACCTGCGTTAAAAAACCCCATCATCTTTTTACTGACCCTCTCGATGATCTGCGGCACCAGCGGGCTTTCTATCGTAACATCCATAACAAACTTCAAATACTTCTCGACGTTGTCCCACTCGCCGCGCACCGCGCTTCGCGAGACCAGCCACGTATGCAGATGACACATCGCCTGGTCCTTGAGCTTCCGCAGCGGCTCAGGTGTCTGCGGATCGTCGCAAAATTCCTCGATAACCCTCATACGCCCCCTGAACCGGTCCATCCGCGTCTGTGCCCTTCCCACAGACTTGTCATCAACCGCGTACTTCGCGACATAATGCCGCACATGCAAAACCGGCGCCCGCGCACCGATATTCAGCCATATACCCGTCTCGCCTGCTGCAAAAGCCATCTTATCATAAAACCTGCGAAACAGGTCACCGTTAAAAAACGTTCCCACAAAGGGCACCGAAAAATGCTGGAAAAGGTACTTCTTGAAATCCCACTCCGGCGACACCTGCCGTTCTTTTATGTTCCCCTCATTGTCTGTAAGATATATATCGCCGTAAACAGCCCCCGCCCCGGGGTTTTGCCGGTGCATCTGCACACCCCAGCTTATCGCACCGGGCACAAGCTCTTCATCTGCAAGGCACGAACCTATTATATCACCCCCGAGCCTCGGCCCAAGCCTCATGTAGGCGTCGTTCGGCCCATCGTCCGGCTCCGAAACAAGCTTTATCCGCGGGTCGTTATAGCTTTGTATTATCTCGACCGTCCCGTCGTCGCTCGCACCGTCCTGTATCACGAACTCGAAGTTCGGGTAATCCTGCGACAAAACGCTCTCGACACTGCGGCCAATGGTCCGGGCGGCATTGCGGACAAAAGAAAAAATCGTTACCAGCGGATAATTATCCTGCATCTCTATTCCCTAAAAACTCAAGCTCATTTCGTCCTCATCAGCGACCTTGCCTTTTTCAGCCTCTCCGGTGTGCCGATGTCAAGCAAACTTGCCTGCGAAACATAACCGTGAAAAATATTCTTATCAAGAGAAGGAAAAACATCATTCTCAAGTGACACCTTCTTCTCAGGCGGGATCAGCGAAAGAACATCCTCGTTAAAAACATAAACTCCGGCATTTACAAAAAGCTCTCCGCCGGTTGCCTCTTTTTCGGCAAAATTCAATATCCGCCCACTGCCGTCAATACTCACCGTCCCCACGTCCACCCTGCCGTCAGGCCGGGTTAACGTTATCGTCGCCGCCGCACGGTTCCTCAAATGCTCCCCGTAAAGCCCTTCCAGATCCACATCACAGAAAGAATCCCCGTTCGCGACAATAAAGTTCCTGCTGGTTATCAGCGAGCCGGCGTTTTTCACCGCACCGCCGGTCCCGAGCGGTTCGTGCTCCTTCGAGATCAACACCTCGACCTCAAAGCCCCCCCTGCTGTAGTAATCCTCGATAAACTCCGACATATAACCGGTGCACAATATAAACCGCCGAGCGCCGAAGCTCTTGAACTGTTCGATCAGTCCATCCAGGAACGGCCGCTTACCAACCGCCGCCATAGGCTTAGGCCGGTCGCTAACCGCCGACCGCAAACGCGTCCCCATCCCGCCGCAAAGCAAAATGACATCAACGTCCTTAAGCTTGTCAGAATTCCTTGTACTCATAAAATATCACCTGGCTGCCAAGATTTTCAAATCTGAAAGGTACATAAAGCGTGCTGTCAAGGCTCCTCTTAACAGCCTCCTGGTTTTCCGGCGGAACGAACAGAAGTAAAAACCCGCCGCCGCCGGCCCCGCATAGTTTGCCGCCTATCGCACCTGCTCCGAGAGCGTCAGTATATAATTTATCAACCCACTTCGACGATACCCTGTTCGTCAGCCTCGACTTTATTTCCCACGCCTCGTGGAGCAGCTCCCCGAACCGCGTTATATCCTCCGTATCGGTATTGAGTATCTCGATCGCCCTCTCGACCATCCCCTTCATCTTATTCATACGTTCTTCAAGCGTCTCCATCCTGCTTACCTGCTCGGCTGCGATCTCCTCGGCGATACGGCTCTGGCCGGTATAGAAAAACATCAAATGGTCCTGAAGCTTCACAAGCTTTTCCTCCGGGACAGTCATCGGCTGAACGTAAAAGGTCCCGTCACAATTAAAGTCGACCCTGTTAAACCCCCCAAATGCCACCGCCACCTGGTCCTGCGAACCAACGTTCTCCTTTATAAGGTTCTGCTCGACATGTATCGCAGCCCCGGCAAGCTGACGTTTGGTCAGTATCTTGCCCTTCATTCCCGTAAGCCCGTGAAGCAGCCCCACCGTAAACGCCGAACTCGACCCTATCCCCGACCGAGCAGGCAGGTCCGATGTATGAACAACTTCGACACCGCGGTTGACCCCCATATACTGCAGACAGTGCCTCACCGATGGGTGCTGAATATCCTCACGCTCGGTGTGCTCCTCCCTGAAACGATAGCGTATCAGGTAGTTATACTTGAAAAAAGGCGGCAGGTTACGAAGCGTTATGTAGCAGTACTTGTTGATCGTCGTACTCAGTACCGACCCGCCATGCTTTAAATAGTAAGCAGGGTAGTCCGTCCCCCCGCCGAAAAACGATATTCTAAATGGCGTCCTTGTTATTATCATCCGGCTGCCCCGTCGCTGACATATTCAACTTCCATTGGCATATTCATCCTAAAGCGTATGCTGAAATTTCTTCGACTCCTCTAAAACCGAGTAATCGACCGGCAAAGACCTATCTATTGTGTTTTTCACCATCAGGTAGTCTTCACAATCAGGCTTGACCATCAATGCCTGCCCAATGCATCGCTGCGCCTGAAATATTTTGCCCAGCTTAAAATGGCAGATCGCCCGAAGGTACTGCAGATAGTCAAAGTCATTGTTTCCCGAATACATCACCGCCCGGTCAAGAAATCCCAAAGCCTGCTGAAAATTGCCCTGCCTCAAAACCTGCTGACCCGCCGAGAAAAAATCCTCGTAACACTTCGCACCGATCCCGGCGTCTTTGTTCTTTTCCGTAACCCAAGAAGCGAAATCCGCCTCCGTGCCTACAACACGCTCTGTTTTGCGGATCATTTTCTCGATCCGGGGATCATCCGGGCTGCTTACCAGGTTGTCTATCTCACGAAATACGTTCTCTGTAAAACTCGGCACATCAGGCATCCGCACAAGCTCACGAAACTGCTTTCGCGTCAGCGCAGCCCGACTGTCCGAAAGAAATTCCTCGATCCGCTCATCACTGTCTATCCGCTCAAGAAGTCCGACAAACTCGCGGGGATACTTTTCCTCCACCCAGCTATACCACAGCCCATCGTCATCGAGCCACGGATGGTCGTTCGGGCTGGTATACCTCGCAGCATAAGGCAGACAACCCACCTTCGTCTCAAAATTCAAACACTCCATGACCACGAAACTGTACACAAATGTGACCACATGCGAAGCCGCCTCGAACAATGCGAAGTTCCTGAAACCGGGATTCACATACCCATGCAGCACAGGGTCCAGCTTATTGGCAAAACCCGGGTGTATCTGTATTACCACATTGTACCCCATCGACTCCCCTATCCGGATACACCGGGCGGTATAATCGTTCTCCCTCGGTACATCGAAAATCGGCAAAGCCAGAACACACAGCTTATCTCCGTACCTGTCCTTAACCTCCTGCACCTCTCTGCGGTGCTTTTCGCTGTTAAAAAAATCCCACTCCGGGTGACCGGTGTTAAGGTAAACCATATCGTCATTATATGATCGGGTATTCTCAAGGGTTATCCCGTCGCTGGTACAGATTATATGTCCGAGCCTGGAGAATTCCCGCTCAAGAGGCCTGAACTTCGCCTTGCATGGGTTCAAAAATAATGGGTTGCAGATATTTAATTTGCCCGCCGTCATGTTTTTTTCAAGCCAGTATCTGTCAAAAGGTATTAGCCCCAAACCACGTGATATAATCGCGTCATGGTCGCCGGGAAGACAGTCCAAACGCTCAAAATTAACGCCCTGTTCTTTAAGGGACTCACTTACCGAATCATCGCCGACGAGAATGCGGACCCTGTGCCCCAGCCGGTTTAGATACTTAAACAGCGGAAGATTCTGACGCAAATCGTATAATCGAGATGCGGCAAACACATATTTTAATTTAGGTTCGTACATTTTTTCCCGGAAAACGCCAACTCGTACCGAACACAATTTAATCCTGTCGACAATAAGCCTTGAAATGCATTAATAAGCAATAATTGTGCCAGTCAATCGAAAACCGCTCCGACCCCCTGTTTCAATACTGTAATCCGCACAAATGCCCCCTTAGCTGATAATATTATACGCCCCGATGTTTACATTTTTAACATAACCGGCAATATTATCCGCCCGCCGGGTCTGCGCAATGCCGATTTATATACGCAAATCAGCCTTATTACAGAATTTTCGACATCATGCCGAAAATATACACATAAGGGCCGCGCGCCCGAATATCCGTCGGTATCTAAATTTGGAGATGTTAAATGCGGGTTCTGCTGGTCGTCTACGACAATGACGCATACATACACTTTTTCCCACAGGGAATCGCCTACATCGCCTCGGCGCTGATACGGGCCGGACACGAGGTCAAAATCTATCAGCAGGACATCGAACACTCCCCCGACCGCGAACTGACCGAATACCTCGACCGGAATAAATTCGACGTCGTAGGCGTCGGCGTAATAGCAGGCTATTACCAGTACAAAAAGCTGCTGGCCATCTCCGAAGCGATAAACAATTCCCGCAGCCGCCCCTACTACATCCTCGGCGGACACGGACCCTCGCCCGAACCGGAATATTTCCTCAAAAAAACATCCGCCGATGCAGCCGTACTCGGCGAAGGAGAAGTCACAATAGTCGAGCTGCTAAAAGCCCTCGAAAACCGCGCCGACCTGAAAAGCGTAGACGGCATCGCCTTTCGCGACGGCGCCGAAGTAACCGTAAACCCCCGCAGAGAAGTAATTCAGGACATCAACACAATCGAAATGCCCGCATACGACCTGTTCCCAATCTCGGTATACCGGCTTATGCCAATGCCTGCCGCCCGCCGAAACCAGTTCTCAATGCCCGTCCTCTCCGGACGCGGCTGCACCTTCCGCTGCAACTTCTGCTACCGCATGGACCCGGGCTTTCGGCCCAGAACCGCCGAGAGCATAATCGAAGAAATTCGCTTCCTGAAAGAGAAATACCGTATCGATTATATATGCTTCTCCGACGAACTGCTGATGTGCTCGAAAGAAAGAACACTCGAACTGTGCGACGCGTTTTTGTCCAGCGGCCTTGATTTCAACTGGTACTGTAACGGCAGGCTGAACTTCGCCAAACCCCGGATACTCAGGCAAATGAAAAAAGCAGGCTGCCTCTTCATAAACTACGGCATCGAATCAATGGATGACCAGGCCCTCAAAGCAATGAACAAATCACTCAATACCCGGATAATCACCGAAGGCATCGAAGCGACTCTGGAATCGGGCATCAGCCCCGGCTTCAACATCATCTTCGGCAACATAGGCGAGGACAGGAAAGTCATCGAAAAAGATGTCGAATTCCTCCTCAAATACGACGACGGCGCCCAGCTTCGCACAATAAGACCCGTAACACCCTATCCCGGCTCGGACCTCTATTACTACGCGATAGAAAAAGGCCTCCTCGAAGGACCCGCCGACTTCTACGAAAACAAGCACCTGAATTCAGACCTCATGGCCGTAAACTTTACCCCTATGTCCGAAGACGAATTCTACGACGCACTGAACTGGGCCAACCAGAAGCTGATCGATAACTATTACCGAAAAAAATGCGAAAATATGCTCAAACAGACAAACGAACTCTACACCAAAAAAAACATGAACTTCCGAGGCTACAGGCACACATAAACCCTGTCGAAAACTCGATTTCATAAAATATTAATTATTTTACTCCATACATCCGATAATAAGAAAACTGACGGATCAATATTTGACCCTGGAGGCTTAGTGCAGCTTGCCGAGTTATCTTGAGACAATCTATTTTACCGAGGAATACGGCGAAAATTTTTACCCGCAGAAGCTCTGCAACCATATTTACGAAACATATTATAAACCCGCCCTGCCCGGCGACACCGAATACAAACCCAAACTCCTTGATATCGGCAGCGGTAAAGGTAACCATCTCGTCGGCTTTTCAAGGTGCGGCATAGAGTCTTACGGCATCGACAAAAGAGATGAGTGTATAAAAATACTCGAAAATTTCGACATCCGCCCCTGCGACCTCGAAAAGGACCGTTTCCCCTTCGATGACAACTTCTTCGACTTTATCTTCACAAAATCGGTCCTCCAGCACGTTTACAACACCGACAACTTTATCTCCGAAAGCCTCCGCGTCCTTCGCCCCGGCGGAGTAGCCGTCATGATGACCCCCGACTGGCGAAGCACGATGAAATTTTTCTGGGACGACTATACCCATGTCCGCGCCTTCACCAGGAAGGGCCTCCAGAACGCAATGAAAATTAACGGCTTTGAAGAAGTATTCTGCGACAGGTTCTACCAGCTGCCTTTCCTCTGGAAATACCCGGTTGCCCTGCCATTATTAAAATTGATAGCCCTGCTGCCGGACAGTTTCAAATGGAAGGATCAGCAGGAATCACAGCCGCGTAAACTCATAAGATTTGCAAAAGAAAAAATGCTGCTCTGCAAAGGTGTCAAGAAATAACCCGCCGGGCATAGCCCCGTTAATCTCCGGCAAACAACCTGATATTATAAATGGCTCAAAATAAGAAATGTTATATTTGCGGCGGAAGCGATTTTGAGAAAAGGCCCGGAAAGGTAAGGGACATGCCGGACCTCGACGTTCTCGAGTGCAAAAACTGCCGCCTGGTATTCCTTTCGGACTTCTCCCATATAAACGACAGCTTCTACGAAAACTCGCAGATGCACTCGGCCTCTTACAGCTCTGTCGAACAATGGACCGAGGTAACAGAACGAGACGACAGTCGCAGGTTCAATACACTAAGGGACAAGATAAAAGACAAGACCCTGCTTGACTTCGGATGCGGAAACGGAAACTTTCTCAGGAAGTGTAATCAGGTAACGCAAAATCCGGTCGGCGTAGAACTGGACCGCGGGGCAAGATCGCACCTCGCGGAATACGGAATAAATGTCTACCCCGGCCTCTCTGAAATACCGCAGGAAATAAAACAGCAGGGCTTCGATTACATTACATTGTTTCACGTTCTGGAACACCTGCCCGACCCCGTAAATGAGATCCAGAAACTTAAAGATTACCTCTCCCCCAAAGGGCGGATAATTATCGAAATCCCTCACGCCGACGACGCACTCCTGACCGTCTATAAATGCCGCGCATTCATGGACTTCACCTACTGGAGCTGCCACTTATACCTGTTCAATGAAAACAGCGTCAAGGCCGTCTGCGAACGCGCCGGCTGCCGCATAGAATCAATTCAGCAAATACAAAGATACGGCCTCGCAAACCACCTATATTGGCTTTCACACGCAAAACCGGGCGGCCACGAAATATGGACTCATCTCGAAAACGACAAACTCAACTGTGAATACAAAAAAATGCTCGCAAAAAACAAAATATGCGACACACTGCTTGCGACCGTCAAACTCAAGTAAGAATAATTCCTTTTCTACCCAAGCACCCTGCTGCTGTCTATTGTCTCGGCTTTCTGCGTCGGGTTCCCCGTCGGCACACCCCAGAACTGACAATATGAACAAAGCGGTACCCGGTCCCGCATTCCACGCTTGTGAAACTCCAGCCACTGCATCCTCACCCGCCCGTTCCATATATCCGCCAGCCGCTCGCGATTCGAGTCGCCGATAACCCCCAGCCTTTTCGGATCGAAACGCACACAGATCGAAACCTCCCCGTCCTTATTAATCGCCATGTGATTGAGAAAATCCAAACATATCCCCGCCTCCGGCACCGTCGGGTCCTTCTTGTAATTAAAACTGCCCTCCGGCGCATGCAGAACCCGCCTGGCCATAACCAGGCCCAACCGCTCATAACGCTCTATATCCTCCACATCACCATTTATTCTCAAAACTGTATGCGGTTTGCGGTCGCCCTTTATTTCCAGAAATCGCACCAGCGTATCATACTGCTCGTCGGCTTCGGGGTCATTTTCAAAAACCGACACCGCCATAGTGTCAAGATTGCCGATGATCTCATCGGCCTTTTCCGCAAGCAGCTTGCCGTTGGTCACGATGTTCCTTATCTGTCTGTGAAAAAGTCCCGCCGCCTCGCCGAAACGCCGGTAAAGCAAAGGCTCACCGTTATTATGAAGCTGCACCATGATATTCGATGGAAGCTGCTCGGCTATTGACTCGGCAAGACCAAAATCCATATCCCCGTAGTTCAGCTTGATCTGCGGGTAATCACGGTCAATCTTCCGCCTGCCGCACATCCAGCAGTCCTTGTTGCACCTGCTGGTCAGCTCCACGTTTACTGTTGTCAAACCGTTAAAGTTACTCACGCTCATTTCAACTCTCCATCGGTTTTCTTGCCGAACAAAGCAGCATTATCTCTTTCGAAAATCTTATCAGCTTGCTGTGCTTCTTGCAGCCGTCAAATGTAAGGTTCCTTACAACATGCGGAACAGCCTCAAGCCACCGGCCTTTCCAAACAAACGGAAGCTGAAAAAACTTAACGCACCGGACATCTTCAAATCCATGAATAAGAAAAATGTCCCGCAGCGATGTCCGCGTAAAAGGTGTCCTGTGAGTATAATCCTCGTAAAATGCTCCCTTATAATTGCTGTGCCAGTCCGGCGTCATCGTAATAACCAGCCCGCCCGGACGCAGAACACGGTATACCTCCCGAACAATATCCTCAGGGTAATAAAAATGTTCAAGGAACGATTTGGAATAAACATAATCAAAGCTCGCGTCATCATACGGAACAGGCTCTTTGCAAAGATCTGCGCAGCGAACTTCGAGCTGCTCAAAATATCCGCTCGCACCGTCACTCATGTCGACGGCGTAAACATCGAGTCCGCAATCGGCAAAGCCCTTGGCAAACTCACCCCTGCCGCAGCCCATATCAAGCAGCCTGGCCCCCCTCTCAAGTCCGAACCTCTCGACAAGGTGCCCCGTCAGCTTCGACGGATACCCCGTCAGCGGGCGAACCTTCGGATCATAAACAACATCTACATACTTATTGCTCACTCAACACCTCAACAAGTTCAAGGTACGTACCTTCCGGCGTCCTGCAAAACACAACTTTCACCTTGCCGTCCGGCGAAACAACAGGCCCGGACAAAAACTCTGCATTGGCCGTTTCAAGCCTGCCGGCCGCTGCCTCAACGTCTTCAACCTCCAGCGCAACATGCGTTATGCCCCGGTCATTAATCTCTACCGGATACGTCCTGCTCACAGGATCATGGTAATAAAGCAGCTCGATACAGTCATCACCGCAGGGAACCTTAAGCTTGACCGTCCGTACCTTTACACCCTTCAAACCCAAAATCGTCTCGACAAAGGCCCCGCTTTCCAGCGAGTCGACAACAGTCTCAAACCCTAATAAATCCCTGTAAAACTTTAAGGACTCCTCAAGGTCAACCACAACAATTCCAGTATGTCGTATTCTCTTTATCATGCCCCGCTCATAACTTCCACGCCCTGCGCAGCAACCTCGCCGACCGACTCCTCGAGCACATCAAGCCCCTCGAAAAGGGCGTACTCACCTATGGTAAGCGGCGGTGCCAGCTTAATTGACTCCCTGCCCGTATGAACCACAAGCAAACCTTTTTGCATACACCGTTCACATATCCGGCTTGCCAGTAAACCGCCATCCTTGTCTCCGTCATTTTTAAAGATGATCGCCGCCACAAGCCCCCGTCCGTTTATCCGCTCAATTGTATCCGAATATCGGTTCCTTATCTCTTCCAGACGGGCCAAAAAAATCTCGCCCTTCGCCCGTGCGTTTTCGATCAAACCGCTTTCAGTAAGCTCACGTATCGTTGCAAGCCCCGCCGCGCAAACTATCGGGTTAGCCGAATGCGTACTGCTCATCGAACCAACCCCCGGAAGATCCATTATCTCCGCACTCGAAAGCACCGCCGAAAGCGGAACCCCGGAACCCATCCCCTTCCCGCAGCAGACCATGTCCGCTCGAACCCCGTAATGCTCATAACCGAATTTCGTCCCCGTTCTCCCGAATCCCGACTGCATCTCATCGAAAGCCAGCACAAGATCGTTATCGCGGCAAAAACGCTCCGCAGCCTGAACGTAATCAACCGGATAAAACCACGCGCCCCAGCCCTGGAAAGTCTCAAGCATCACCCCGCAAAGATCGCGCCCCGGGTCAACCCCTTCCCGCTCGACCATCTCTTCAATACTCCGCTGCCAGAACTCCTGCCCTGTCATCCCCTCCATCGCACGCGGATACGGAAAAGCAAGGTGATGAACATTCTCATCCTCGTAGCCGATCCACTGCTTCTGTCCCGCATTGCTTGAAAGCATCTGGGCACCAAGTGTCCTGCCGTGCCAGTTACCCTCCAGCGATATTATCCCCGTCCTCCGCTTACCGACTTTTTGCCCCCGCATCTTCATCAGCTTTATTCCCGCCTCAACAGCTTCGGTCCCCGCCGAAAGCAAAAATGCCTTTTCAAAAGCCCCGCCCGTAAAATTGATCAATGCCTCCAGGTAATCGGCCCGGCACGGGTTGGCATAAGCGTAAGTGTGCATCAAGGGCCTTTCAAGCACATCCTTGACAGCCCCGACAACACGCCGGTTCGAGTGCCCTGTGTTCATTACAAAGATCGTGCACGTAAAATCTATCCACTTGTTACCGGCCATGTCATAAACATAAATATCCTCCGCCCGGTCCCAAACTATAGGAAGCTGCCCCTGCATGGACCGAGATTCATATTTCTCCAGCTTTTCAAGCACCTCCCTCGTGCCCGGGCAGGGTATCTCCGTCTTTATCAGCCGGTGCTCCGTTCGCACCTCGCAAACCGGCTGAGGCTCAGTTTTAAATGCGAATTTCAATTAAAAATCCTCTCCTTTAGTTTCGGGTCCTTTTCAATCTGCAGCTCGAGCAGGCCAAGCTCGAACCGCGAGTCAACTTCAATCACAGGCTCGGTCTCGAATGCAAGAACATCCGAACCGTGGATATTCTTGAATTCATATACAAAAGGGCTTTTCAAAACGTCAACATAACCGTTGGGATAATATGTAGACGGGTAACTCTGCCTTGCGTTGTTCAATGCGTCAAGGTCACGTGTACCGGTAAAAACTCCTTTCAGAAACCTGCCGTCAAACTCGAGCATTTTATACGCCGACTCAGGCATCTCATGTACCGAACGCAGCGCAGAAGCCTCATCCTCGTTGTCCAGGTAATATCGTATGGCATCATCTACAACCCCCGAGTCCCTCAGGGGTGTGGTAGGACGCAAGTGAACTATAATCTCCGGCGCGGCCCCGCGTATCTCCATGAATTTTTCCAGAATGTGAATTACAACATCCAGGTCTCCGCTGCTGTCCCCCGCCAGTTCAGCCGGACGCATAAAAGGAACCAACGCCCCCGACTCTTCCGCGATTCGGGCATAGCCCTCGTCATCCGTCGAGACGATTACCTCTTCGATAAGTTCACACTTAAGCGCAGCCCGTATCGAATAGGCAAGCAAAGGCTCACCGCCAAGCGATACGATATTCTTGTCGGGGATGCTCTTTGAGCCAGACCTTGCAGGTATCAGCCCAAGTATCGACCGATCGAATTTCATCTAAAACCCTATACCAGTACTTTCGAGGGTATATGTGCCCTTAACTTTTCGGCTACTTTCAGTTCGTCTTCCCGAATAACCCTTTGACCGTCCCCAAGCGCCTTCTCGACTTTGCGTACAACCTGCACCAGCTGTAACAACCCCATCGGCTCCACCGAAGCCGCCTGGTCGCTGCCGTACATTGTTCTGCCAATGGTTATATGCCTCTCAAGTGACGAAATACCCATCGCCGCCGCAGCGTAAGAAACTGCAAGCCCAACCTCGTGCCCGCTGTAACCTACATCACATTTAAAATGCTCACGAAGCGACCTTATGCACTCAAGGTTGGCGTGCTCCTCTTCCATCGGGTAAGTGCTCACGCAGTGCATAAGCTCGAAAGAGCAGCCCTTTTCACGAAATATATCTATTGCATGCTGGATTTGACCGTAAGTGCTCATACCCGTCGATATAAACGTGTGCTTGCCCTCCGAGGCGATCATTTCAAGCAGCTCATCGTATACCAGCATCGCGCTTGCAACCTTGTTATACTTGCAGTCAAAACGCTTCAAAAATCTCTGGCTTTCGATATCCCACGCCGAAGCGAACCACTCTATGCCCTGGGTCCTGCAGTAACTGTCTATCTGTTCATACTCATCCTCACCGAACTCCAGCCCTTCCTTCTGGTCTCGCTGGGTCGTCCCCCAGGGGCTCTCACGCGGGCTGTCAAGATACTCCTGCGTGTAACAAAGATCTATCGTACGCTTCTGAAATTTTATCGCATCACAACCGGCAAATTTGGCCATATCGATAAGTTTTTTGGCGATATCAATATCACCATTGTGGTTTATGCCTGCCTCGGCGATTACGAATATGCTCATGATAAATCCCTTTAATAAAAAGCATTGTCCAGCAATTAGTATCGGATAATATCGGAATCACTCTTTAATTAAATCATTAAAGATATTATATAGCTTTTTCTTTAATAAAATTGCTCAGAACATCGATTATGTAATCACA
>CAZVPF010000060.1:0-14748 GCA_964628195.1 uncultured Pirellulales bacterium
AAATAAAATAAAGATTTTCCGGGCCATAATTATAGGCTTATACTATCCAGTTTGATTTGCCCGGAGTTTTTTAATGTACTCACAGGAGATTCATTATGACAAAAGGCCAGCCAATCGGCCAAGCCCAAAAAGAGGCTTCCGACCTTGCGGTTGATAAGCTTTTTCGGGCAGCCATTAAGTCCGGGGCTTCGGATCTTCATTTGAAGGTCGGTCAACCCCCTAAAATGCGAATTCACAGCAGGCTCAAGAGCACCACAGGTGAGCCTTTAACAGAAGAGGCTGCGGAGAACCTTATTTTTCCGATGCTCTCGGAGAAGCAAAGAAACTTCTTCCTTGAAAAAGGGGCTCTTGACTTTGCTCACCAGGTCGGCGAGAAGGACCGTTTCAGGGTCAACATTTTCAGACAGAGAGGCTTTATAAGCCTTGCGGCGAGGCACATTACCAGCGATATTCCTCCTTTCGAGAATCTTCACCTTCCTGCCATAGTCGAGACAGTTGCAGATGACACTCACGACGGTCTTGTGCTTGTTACGGGCCCGACCGGGTCTGGTAAGAGTACGACGATCGCCTCGATGATCGATCACATCAACAGGACCAGGCCTTGTCATATCGTTACGATCGAGGACCCGCTGGAGTATCTTCACGTTGACAAAAAGGCGATAGTTTCGCAGCGTGAGATCGGCATCGACGTGCCGGACTTTGACGACGCTCTTCGTTCACTTATGCGTCAGGACCCGGATGTTGTGCTTGTCGGAGAGATGCGTGACAACGAAACACTTACGGCTGCGATGCGGGCAGCGGAGACGGGGCACCTGGTTTTCGGAACTCTTCACGCTAACAACTGTTCGCAAACCATTCAGCGTATTCTCGACCTTTTTCCCCAGGAGGAAAGGGACCTTGCAAGGCAGACTTTCGCACTGACTATCCGCTGCATTGTCAGCCAGCAGCTTCTGCCGGGGATCCAGAAGGAGACCAAGCGGGTGCCTGCGGTTGAGATACTTCTGGCCAACCCGATCGTTAAAAAGCTGATCTCTGAGGAACGCGAGGGTGACATACCGGGTGTTATCCGGGCTTGCCAGGGCGAGGGAATGCAGGACTTTACGGAATCTTTGCGGGCGATGGTCGAGAAGGAATGGATCGACCTGAAGGTCGCGCTGCAGTATGCACCAAACGTGGAAGAACTGAAGATGGCACTGAAAGGCATCCGGGCATCTTCGGGCGCAATTCTCTGATAAAAAAAAGATATGGAGACCTCAATGGAATACACACTCGCTTCGGCTATCGACTTGGGCGGATATGTTTCACTTATAAAGTTTGCGGTGTTTTTGGTTATGTTTTTTCTTTACCTGCCGTTTGTGAACTGGGTTTACCAGGACAGCCAGGCTGTGCAGACGGAAACCAAGATGTGGACGGGAATAGTCGCCGGAACGGGCGCAGCTTCGCTGTTTATCGTGCTTTTTGCGCCGATGTTCCTGATAGGGGTTCTTATTTACTTAATCGCGCTTGGCGGGGCGGGTGTTGCGTATGTTATGCACCGCGATTCGCTTGTGTCTGATTTTGAAAAAGTGATGAGCGTTAACCAGCTTAAAAGCGTGTTTGTCAACGAGGGCAAAAAGATAGAGAAATCAAGCAGGGGTTTGTCATATATAACCGCAAACGGCAACGATGTTCCTATGCCTGAGCCCAAGTCGCCGGAGTCTTTCGGTTTCGGCGTTGCTTGTGAGCTTTTCGACGACGCGATATGGCGAAGGGCGGCACAGATATCATTCCAGCCTGCTGGTGAGACATACAAGGTTACCTATAGCATCGACGGTGTGGCGGAGAAGCAGGAAGACCTTGAGAAAGAAGAAGTCGAGTACCTGATTTTTTTCCTTAAGCAAGTAGCGGACCTTGAAGTTAAAGAAAGGCGAAAACCGCAGACAGGTCCTTTCAAGGTCGAAAAAGACGATAAGAAGTATTCATGGCAGGTCACAACAGCCGGTACGACGGCGGGTGAGACACTGAAGATCAAGCTGCTGGAGGACACGAGCGTGATGAAACTTGAGGACCTGGGCATGACGCCTGAGCAGGTGGCGAAGATCAAGCCACTTCGCGAGGAGGTTAAACAGGGTGTTTTTCTGATTTCCGGGCCGAAGAAAAGCGGTGTTTCGGCGACTTTCTACGCGATGCTCAAGAACCATGATCCGTTTTTGAATAACATCAACACTTTGGAACGAAACCCCTCTGCGGAGATGCAGAACATTACTCAGCATGTTTATACGATGACGGATTCCGGTTCGGTAAGCTATGCGAGAAAACTCCAGACGATACTTCGAATGGGGCCTGATATCATGGGCGTCGCCGACGCAGGGGACGATTCGGAGGTGGCGCTGCTTTGTGCAAGGGCCGCAAAGGATAAGAAGGTCGTTCACCTGACGATGGAGGCTGCATCTGTCATGCAGGCTCTGCAAAAGTGGCTTAAGCTGGTAAAGGACAGGGACCTGGCGGCGAAGAACCTGGGGGGTATTGTTAACCAGAGGCTTGTCAGGATACTCTGCGACGAGTGCAGGCAGGCCTATCAGCCGAACCCGGACCTTTTGCGCAAGTTCAATATGCCTGCCGACAAGATCAAGGTTATGTACCGTCCCGGGGAGGTTGAGTACGACAAGCGGGGCAGGCCGATCATATGTGATAAATGCCAGGGTACGGGTTATTACGGCAGGACGGGCATTTTCGAGATGATCATGCTCAACGACGAGCTTCGAGAGGTTGTGAGGACGGCGAAGAACATGCAGGATATTTCCAACCAGTTCCGCAAATCCGGTATGCTGTATATGCAGGAAGAATCGATCAAGAAATGCGCAAAGGGTGTTACCTCGATAAACGAGGTTATAAGGGAGTTTACCCCTCCGCAGAAAAAAGCAGCCAAATAACAATGAGGACTTTGAGATAATAAGGGACGAATATGACAGGCACGATAATTCTTATATTGATAGTAATCCTTGCAACTGCTCACTTTTACTTGAAGTGTTCGGTTATGACGGCTTTTTCACTTCTAATGAGTTCGGTCATAGGGGTTATCGCCGCGTTTAATTTTTACGAGATACTGGGCGGTTTGTTTATTTCATTAGGTGTGATGCCGGGCTGGATGTACGGCTTGAGCTTTCTGCTTCTTTTTGCCGTGGGTATGGCGGTGCCGTATGTGCTGAGCACATTCCTGGCAGGTGTGGCGATTGATTTCGGGAAGGGCCCTAAGGCGGTAATAACCACCATTTGCGGAGTGCTGACAGGTTATATCACAGCGGGATGTTTCATAATTTTCCTGACGCTGCTTCCTATAAGCACGAAGATTCCTTACAGCCGATTCGGCGGTGAAAACATCAGTTTAAATAACACATCTTCGGTTCTGCTAAAGCCCGACGGGTTTGTCGCCGGTATGTTCAGCATGTTCAGCAAGAACTCACTGAGGACTGATAAAAGTTTTGCTGTTTTTAACGCCGACTTTATCGACAGGATACACCTGCTGCGTGCCAAAGTGAAATCCGACAACGTGTTTCCTTTTGCAGGCAAGGAGGCGATAGCGGTGCCACGTAAGGGAGGAGTGAAGAAAACCGAAGACGGCAAATACGCCATAGAATTGGGCGTTTCAGCGAAAGAGATAAAAGAGGGCGGTGCGGCATCCGAGGATGGAACCGTTTCGTTTATTGTCGGGCAGACCCGGCTGCTTTGCGTACCGTCGAATCAGAGCGATGTTTCTGTCGGAGAGGCCGAGGCGGTTTATCCCACCGCATATATCGAGAGAGGTTCTATGACCGAGACACAGCCTGATAAGGTTATTAATTTCACCCGCGAGCATTTCGAGACGAAACAGCCGCTGGGCAGGTCGGCGTGGATACCTTTGGTTTTCAATGTACCTTCAGGGATGAAACCGGCGTGGATACAGTTTAAGAATGTTTCTTATGAGGTTCCCAAACCTTCTTCGGCACAGGATGAAATGGATTCCGAAGCCGTTCAGGGTTAACCTGCCGGATTTTGGTCGGGGCCGCCCGGGGATGTATCGGTCGGGTCGGGTTGGGTGTCACCGGCTGTTTGTGCGCGGCAGGGAATTGATATTGTAAATGTGCTGCCTTTGCCCACCATGCTTTCTACGGTAACTTTTCCGCCGTGTGCCTGGGCGATGTGTTTGACTATCGCGAGTCCGAGCCCGGTGCCGCCAAGCTTGCGGCTGCGAGCCTTGTCGGTAACGTAGAACCTTTCGAAAATGCGGTCGATATGGTCCGGCGGTATTCCATAGCCGTTGTCCGTAACGCTCATAAAGGCATGGTCGTCCTGCACTGTTGCGGAAACTTCGATGTGTGATTCGTCCCGGCTGTATTTTATCGCGTTGTCTATAATGTTCACAAGCGCCTGTTCCATCATGAAAGCGTTGAGCTCGGCGTGATACGTGTCGTCGCAGTTGACATTTATCGTGATGCTTTTTTCCTTCGCTTTCATGTAGCAGGTTTCGACTGCGCTGAAGAGGACTTCATTAAGGCGACAGTCTTCGAGAGGTATCCTTGTTCTTTCGGACTCGTCTTCGACACGTGAAAGTATAAGTATGTCTTCGATTATCGCGTTTAGCCTGTTTGTGTGTCTTGCGATTATCTTCAGAAAGCGTCTTGCCTCTTCGGGTTTTTCAATGGCCCCGTCGAGGAGGGTTTCGACGAAGCCCTTTATCGACGTGATGGGAGTTTTCAGTTCGTGAGAAACATTCGCAACGAACTCCCTTCTTACATTTTCCAGCCATTTAACATGTGTTACATTGTCGAGTACGATTATCGCCGAGATTTCGCCTGCGCCGGTGCCTTCGATAAGACGGCCGTAAGCATGGAGGAACCTTGTCTTTTTGTCGGGCAAGACTATTTCTTTTCGTATTTTGTCCCCTTTGCCCTCGAGTGCGTTTTTTACAAAATCCTGCAACTGGGTGTCCCTGACAACTTCCTCGATGCTTTTTCCCTTTGCCTTTGTCTGTTCGATGCCGAGAATTTCACAAGCTGCGCGGTTAATGCTTACAATATGCCCGTCGGAGTTGACCGCTATAACGCCCTCTGCCATGCTCGAAAGCACGGCTTCAAGCTCGTTTCGGTTGCGTGTGAGGCTTCTTATTCGGTCGTCAAGTTCGTCGGCCATTTTGTTCATGGTAATTGTCAGTGTCGACAATTCTTCGCTATCGACCGGGGCGAGCTTGTAATTGAGGTTGCCTTTTGCAAAGTTTTCTACACCTCTCTGGACCTCTTCAATCGGCCTGCTTATCTTTCGGGACACGCCCCAGCATAACATACCTGAGATGAGAATGATGAAAAGGCCGTACTTGCCGAAACCGAGATAGGAGCTGCGGAGCCTGTCGTCAATTATTCCGACGGGCTTTGCGGTCCTGATGATTGCTTTTAAGTTTCCGTCTTTATCTTTGACGGCGACGGCGTAGAAGAGCATTTTATTTCCGAACCTGCCGCTTACCCTGATATCGGAACCCATGCCGGTGGTTACGGCTTTGCGTATTTCAGGTTCGTTTGCAAGTGTTGCGACATCCCAGGGCTGGTCGCTTGAGTCGGCGATCACTTTTCCGCCTTCGAGCATGACCGTAACATGGATATCGTTATGCGAGAGCACATCACTGCAATACGTGTTTAGATTTTCGTAGTCATTTTTCGCGAGAAAATTGTGGACCTTTTCCCTGATTATCTCGGTCCTGCTTATAAGGTTTTCCTCGGACAGGTCGTAATAGAGGTGTCCCAGCTTCCAGGATGAATATGCCGAAACGGACACGAGGACCATCAGAATAAGCAGCAAATTTGTAAATAACAGCCGCCAGAATAAACGCTTAAAACCCAATTTAATACCTCAACGGATTAGATATCCCTAAACTTGTATCCTACGCCTCTTACGGTTTCGATGTAATCGCCGCAGTTTCCAAGTTTTCGCCTGAGCCCGACAATCTGCACGTCAACTGCCCGGTCGGTTACAATATAATCGTCGCCTTTTGTCGCGTCAACTATTTGATATCGGGTGAATACCCTGCCGGGTCTTTTGCACAGGAAATGCAGCACCTTGAATTCTGTCAGGGTCAGTTCCACGGGTTTGTCGTTTACGAGGACCTCGTGCCTTTCGGTGTTGACGGTAAGGTCCCCGCGGCGGATCAGGTGGGATTTGTCTTCGTGGACGTTGTTTTTGCGTCTTAGAGCAGTTTTGACCCTTGCTACGAGCACTTTTGGGGAGAATGGTTTGGTAATATAATCGTCAGCGCCGAGTTCGAGACCGGTGACAATATCGGATTCTTCGCCTTTTGCTGTGAGCATAACTATCGGTATGTGTGATGTTCGGGCGTCGGCTTTGAGGAGCCTGCAAACGGAAAGGCCGGAAAGGCCGGGCAGCATCAGATCGAGAATAATAAGATCCGGGAGGTTTGACTGGGTAATATTCAGCGCCGCTTCACCTGTTTCTGCAGGGAGGACCTTATAATCCTGCTGCTTCAGGTTGTATTCCACGAGCTCAAGTATATCCTGTTCATCATCGACGACAAGAATAACTTCTTTAGGCATTTAAGGACCCTTTATTGTGACAAAATAATCTATATTAACCTCAGGCCATTATTCAATGTTTTGTTAGCGTCAGGTTAGTAAAGTTATTTTTATTTATTCTTATACTTTGTCAAAGTAAAAATCAGTATATTGTATGTCTCGGGGGTTTTTGGAAAAATATTGCGGGTTTTCTTGATTTAACCTGTTGCGGAAGCTATCTTTAAGGGCAGTTTAATATCGGGCTGGATTAATGAAAACGGATAAACATTTTATCGACAGGATTTATTCGGATTACCGTGAGCAGGTGTCCGGATTTGTTTTCGACGAGAAGGTTGTGGCGGTCTTTGACGACATGATCAGGAGGTCTGTTCCGGGTTATTCTGCGGTTATCGCGATGACTTCGGTTTTTGCTGACAGGTATGCAAGGGCCGGGACGCATTGTTACGACCTGGGCTGTTCATTAGGCGCGTCGACCCTTGCAATGCGGAAGGGGATAGGCAAAAAGGGGGCTAAGATTATTGCCGTTGATAACTCCCCGGAGATGGTCAAACGGTGCAGGGAGATAGTCTCGGCTGATATAAGCCCGGTTGAGGTTGAGGTCACAGCCGGTGACATTCTCGAGGTGCGCTTTGAAAATTCCTCGATGGCTGTGCTTAACTATACGCTTCAGTTCATTGCCCCGAAGCAGCGTGATGGTTTTATTAAAAAGATATACGATGCGCTTGTGCCGGGGGGGATGCTGCTGCTTTCTGAAAAGGTAACTTTTGACGACGCAGGGGAGCTTGAGTTTTTGAACGATCTTCATCTTGACTTCAAACGGATGAACGGTTATTCGGAGATGGAGATAAGCGCAAAGAGAAAGTCGCTCGAGAACGTTCTTGTTCCCGAGACACTCGGGGCACATACGGCGAGACTGAAAGACGCGGGTTTTTCGCGGGTTAATACATGGTTTCAGTGCATCAATTTTGTATCCATCGCGGCAGTGAAGTGATATGGAAATATTGAACGCTTACGCCGATTATTTCGAGAGCCTGAAAGGGACGCCGGTTGAGGGTATAGCAGGACGGCTGCAAAGACAAACGGAGGAACTTTTTGCCGAGCCGGGGCAGGGTGATTATCCGAAGTGGAAGTATGCCATTGAATCTTTGCCCGATATAAAGGTTTCGTCGACAGACTTATGTGTCGAAGCGCCGAGGGCGGGCACCTGCGGAGATTGCGGAGCTGAGGGGCAAAAGGAATTGCAAGAAAAACTGATGGGGCTGCACCCGTGGCGAAAGGGGCCTTTTGAAATTTGCGGTGTTAGAATAGATACGGAATGGCGAAGCGATTTTAAATGGGCGAGGCTGGGTGGTGTCGTTGGTGAATTTGCGGGCCGGAATATTCTTGATGTAGGCTCGGGGAACGGGTATTACGCTCTTCGGGCGGTTGGTGCCGGTGCGAATACGGTAACGGCGGTCGATCCTTTCCTGCTGTACGTGATGCAGTTTGTCGCTGTTAACCGGTATTTCAGGGTCGGGCGTGCGGCGGTTTTGCCTTTTGGCGTGGACGAGGTTCCGAGGCAATGCGGCTGTTTTGATATGGTAATGTCGATGGGGGTGCTGTATCACCGCAGGGACCCGATGGAGCATTTGCGGTCGCTTTACGGTTTTGTGAGGGGTGGGGGCAAGTTAATTCTTGAAACCCTTGTTCTTGATGAACCCGGCAGGGACAAGCTGAGTCCGAACGGCAGGTATGCGAAGATGCGAAATGTTTTTGAGATACCAACTCCGCTGCTGCTTGAAGACTGGCTGGGTGAGGCGGGATTTGCAGAAATCGAAGTTATCGATATATCCAAAACCACAGCAAAGGAACAGAGGGCGACTGAATGGATGAGGTTCGAGTCTTTGCCGGATTTTCTTGATCCGGCGGATGATTCGAGAACGGTAGAGGGTCATCCCGCCCCGGTGAGGGCGATGGTGACTGCCAAACGGCCCGGTTAGAGTATAAATATCGGGCAGAAAGATAAGGGCGATTACAGGTAATTCCTTCCCCAGTCGGTGTCCCAGACATTTGAATCGAGTGCAAGGGGCGAACCGTCGATGCTGGATATTTCGCCGGAGTCCTGCGTAAGCGATATGTCGTCAAACCAGCAGCTATTGTGCGAGCCGTCGATTGAAAGTGTCCATACACCGAAAGTAAGCAGCAGCCTGTTTACGCCCAGTGCGCTCCATGAGCCGAAACCTTTCATGCCGTCGTACACCTGGCGCAGATTCAGCACTATGTCATGCCATGAGCCTGTGCTGCCGGTTGTTGTCCAGAACATCGCCTCCTGGTCGAGTCCCATGAGCAGGAAGCTTTGTGGTTTTCCACGGCTGCCGTCGGGACTTACGTAGAAGAATGAATTTTTGCCGAAGTTGTCTGACTGTGCCTTTTCGGAATCGCTTGCGCCCCAGTCTATTACGAAGGCCCTTTTGACGGTTGTATTGTTTAAGGCGAAAATACGCAGGTATCCGCCGCCGCCTGTTCCGGAGTTTTCACGGTAGTAGCTTAGCTTTATAAGCGGGTTTGCAGGCGATACGAGCCACTGGTAAGCTTCGAGCATTTCGGTCTGGGCCCATGGCTGGCCTGCTTCCTGTATATCAAAGAGCACGCTTTTTCCGCCTGAGCGTGAGCGTGATGTGCTTACGGTTTTCTGGAACATAGGGCCGGGGTATCGGTAGGACATCATCCAGCCGTCCAGGTCGTTCTCGAAAGAGCCGTTAAGCAGCGATGCATTTGGCTGGTAGTCGAAAATTCTTTTGAACCACAGGGGTTCCTGGCCTGTGTACTGTTTGAAGGCTGCATCATCGTAGACAAACTCATGGTCCACGTTGGCAAGTCGTGCCTTTACTATTACATCGTCTCCTGAGACCTCGAATACCATGTAGTATCCGCCGCCCGTGTCGCCGTTTTCCTGGTCAAGTCCGGCAATAAATTCGTCGAACTCCTCGCCGAAAGGACGCGACGCGGTGCAGGTAGGTGATGTAATAAATCTCATTCCGCGGTATTGCCACGCGGTCTTGGAAGACATTTTTATCCCGTTGTGAACATGGCCGCATACAATGTAACGAACATTGCCGTAACGGGCGAGAGTGTCCAGTATTTCCGAGCGGAAAGTCATGTTGTACGTGTACCATTCGAGCTGGGTCAGGCCCTGGGGCATGAGGTGTTCGTGCTCGAATACCATTGTGGGACGGTTTCGGTTCTTCTTCAGGTCCGCATCGAGCCATGCAAGAATTGCAAGTTCGTCGGTCCTGGTCTGGACATCGCATGGGATGCTTACATAGTGCCACTTGCCGCAGTCGAACGAGAAGGTGTAATCATTCGTGCCGTTTGCCTGCTGCTGCTTTTGCTGGAAAGTGGAGTAGTAACCTGCGTCCCTGTTTCCGTCGTGATTGCCGTAAACGAGTATCGGCAGGAATTTCATCTCGAGTGTGCGCGACATGAAATTGTCCCAGCTTTCGGAGCTCGTAGGTGTATTGACAAGGTCGCCGTCAATAATGCTGAACGCCGGTCTTTTGGCCATAGCGTTCATTTCCTGTATCATTTGTGTATATCGGACCGCTGATGTTCCGCCCACGGAACCGATGCCGAAGTCAGAGGTAAGCTGCGGGTCCGCGACGAGGGTAAAGGTGTAGTTATCTCCCACCTTGTCAAGTCGCGGGAAGTGGTTTGCGTCTTTTGGTCCGAGGTGTGCCTTAACGTTCGAGTTAGAAAACAGCGAGCCTGCATTGGCTGCGCCTGCGGCGAACAAAGCTCCGCCAAAACCGCTTTTGACCGCTGTTGAAATAAAATTACGTCTATCCATATCATTTTCCCTTTCAGGTTACCAATTACTTTTTCTGCGCTTTTGGAGACATTCTTATATTAAGGCCAAAGGACCTCTGACATCCAGTTGCGGGCGGTATCTGCAAAATCTTCGTAGTTGAGCATGTTGTCGCCGGAAGATTCGGCAGGTGCCAGAACAGGGGCCAACTGCTGGGTCGCGTTTGTGCCGCCTGCGAGATAGAGTATTTCTTCGTGGGTCAGAGCTGTGCTGTAAATTCTCACTTCGTCAATGTCGCCGACAAAATTATCGCCGCCGTCAATGGACCGGCCTATCATGGTTACCCCCGACTGGGAGAAGTCAACGTATTGGGCATCGTTTATCGAAACGAGCAGCCCGTTGCGGTAGAGTTCTATTGTTGAGTCCCGGCCGTCGTATACAAATGCGAAATGGTTCCACTGGCCGGCGTATTCGGATAGTTCGTCGGCGTTGTAAAAGGCGGCGCTCCAGTTCCAGTCGTTGTCATCTGCTGAGGCGGGAATGTGTCCTGCGCCGAACTGGACCGTGCCGGGGCGGGACTGGGCATCAGTTATGTCGCCCTTTACCCACATGGATACGGTGAACTGGTCGGTCATCGAAGTAAACACACCGGAAGGAACCGTCATGCCGAAGCTGCCGTCGAAATTCATACAGCCGTTGATGTAACCTGTTGTCCAGTTTCCGCTTCCGGCAAGGTCGACGGTTGCGTTGTTTCCGTTTCCTGACTGGTCATGTGCAGTCGTGCCTGAAGTTTCATCAAGGGGGTAGTATGCGACAAGATCGCCTGTGCCGGGGGCGGAGGCGGTGAGATAGTAACCGGTTTTTAGCCAGTTTTCGCCGAGCAGCAGGAAGTCGAAGATGTTAATTTTGCAGTCGCCTGTCATATCACCGGGGGGCATGGCAAGGTCGGTGCATCTCGAGGGGTATAACCATATTTCGTCGATGTAAACAGTTCCGGCGGCGCCTGGTTCTGGCGTCTGTTTGCCTACGCCTATGGTGAGTTTTGTGACTGCTGAAAGGTCTATTGACGCAAAGTCGGAAAGGGGAATGTTTATCTCTTTCCACCATTTGGTGTTTATATTGTCGGCAGGGGTAAGCACCTTGACAGCTTCATTGCTGCCGTCCGAGACCCTGAAGTAAAGCCGGTCAACGTTTTCATGGCCGCGATACCAGAGGCTGAGGGACATGACGCCAAGCGAATTCCAGTTCATCGCGGGATTTATTTCAAAGTCGGCCTCGGATATGTAACCCGTTGCCGAGGAGGTATTGTCGAAATCCATTCTCATCCCCTGCCAGTCGTAAGCATAGAGATACTCGTTTAGTTCGAGACTTACGGAAGAGCCGGTTGCGTTTGCTGAACCGTCGTTCCATTTATTCAGAAGGTCGGCAGTTGAGGAATATTCGTCGAAGTCGTCAACCTCGAGGTCGGAGGCTTCGACGACACTGAATGACCAGACATCTCCATAGTATATCTCGCCGCCTGTTCTTTCGTCAACTCTCCAGTAATGTGTTTGTCCAAGCTCAAGGGATGCCGGGTCGTATTGCGTGACAGAAACGCTGTCCATAAACTCGGGGTCGGCGGTGTCGGCTGAGGCGACAGCCGTATAATCGGTGCCGATATAAACATCGTATGTGCCGGTTGCAATACCGCTTTGCCATTGCAAGATAATCGATGGGTCAATAAACGCATCTTCGTCGGCGGGGATCGGGTTTGAAGCCTTTCCGTCCCCGGTTGTGAAGTACCAAATCGGGCCTTTTGTCAGGTCTTCGCCGGAAGATTCGTCGATACGCCAGTAATAGGTCTGCCCGGTCGCGAGCAGGCCGGGGTCAAACATTTCATTGCCAACGGTTTGTCTTGCCTCATAAACGCCCATCGGGTTTGCGAGGTTTGCATCTGTAACAGCAGTTTCACTTGTCCCAAAATAAATGTCATGGTTGTCGGCGCCGTTGCCCGGGTTCCAATATAATAATGTATCAGGGGCTGTGTCGGAGAGACCGCTTTGCGGCTGGGGTCCCCATGCCGGTGCGACGGACTGTGACTGGGAAGTTACGATGGTGTTTGTTCCGTCAAAATCGATATTGACCACTCCAAAGCCGTCATAAGCTTTGATGAGACCCAGATTTTTGTAGTTGGTTATAGTGGTTCTTTTGTCGCCGTCAATAACAAGCTGTCCTTCGGTAATGTCCATCGAAGCGGTGCCGCCGCTTGGTGCCATTGAAAAGTCATAACAGTATATTGTCCCGGCGTCGAGCTGAATATGGCCTATAGCTGTTGATGAATTTGCAACGGTCAATGTTCCATTTACGGTGAACTGTCCGCCGGTAAGAACGAGTGTTCCGTCACCTTCTTCATTGTTTCCAACCTGTGCGTTGCTGCAACTGAAAGAAGCATTGTCTGTAATTGACATGTATCCAACAGCGGGGCCTGTACCGCCGTTACGGTTGCCCACTTTGTAACCGGAAATCCCGGAGACTGAAGCGGTTCCGGAAAGGTAAACCTCGCCAAAGGATCCGCCTGTCTCTGCAATGGTGAAGAATTTACCCGGGATAAGCACGCTGCCGCCGGACATTGTGAAGGTGCTGATGCCGGCAGAATCGTCGCTTACAAGTCCAACCTTAAAAAAGCCGTTTGTGTTCAGGGTTCCGCCTGTCATGGTTAAATGACCCGGGGCAGAAAGAGAGTTGCCGATTTTCAGAGTTTTGCAGTCAGCAGTTATGCCATTTTCGATTAGACAATGATTGGGTGTAAGCAAGTCGAGCTGGGCACTTATAGTAATATTCGGGACACCGCCGTTCCAGTTGGAACTGTTGTCCCAGCGATTGTTCACGGGGCTTGCGTTGGTCCATAACGAATCGGCCAAAGACGGGAAAGAAATGATTAAAAGGCAGAGCAGAACCAGCGAGCAGCGGCAATTATATTTCATGTATATACACCTTTCATCAAAAATACATAACATAACCTACACCTCAACTGACTTAATTATAATTTAAAAGGGCACTTAAAGTCAAGTGTAAAATTTAACATATCAAGAAATATGTAAACTTTCATCTGAAGATTAGAGCTAAAGACCTTTCGTTCAGGCACAATCTGTTCAAGATAAATTATCTTAAGTCATTTTTATATACAGTGTTATCGTATAATAAAATGAAAGATAACACGTAAATTTCTGTAAAATCCGGAATTTTATTTGACGGGTCTTAAGATTTGTGTTATATTTCACTTCGTTACTTGGCGAAATATAGAATTGAGGTGTATATGTCAAAGCTTGCAGAAATAACAGCGATAAACAAGGCATTATCGGACCCTGGTCGAATGAGGGCTCTTATGATGCTTAAAAACGGCCCGTTGTGTTTATGTCAGCTTATCGAGATGCTTGAGCTTGCCCCTTCGACGGTTTCGAGGCATATGTCCCAGCTTGTATCGGCTGGTCTGGTGGTTACGGAGAAGGAGGGTAAATGGACAAATTACCGTCTCGCAGAGGAAGATGCGGATACACCGGCGGGGGAGGCAATTAAATGGATGCAAAAGGCCCTGATTGGTGACCCTTTTGTAGATGCCGACAGGGAGAAATTAAACGTGATATCAAAAATGGACAAAAAGGATCTTTGTAAAAGGTATTCACAGTAGATTATGGATATAAAAAAAGAGCTGACAGTATTGTTAATAATGACAGGGGTTTTTCTTGGCTGCTATTTTCTTCCTGCGGAAAGTGCGCGTCTTTTGAACGCTGTTCAGCAGTCATTGCTGCTTGTTCAGGATTATGCGAGGGAGCATGTGATAAAGTGTCTTGTGCCGGCGTTTTTTATAGCGGGCGCTGTGGCTGTGTTTTTAAACCGTGCTGCGATTGTCAAATACCTGGGTTCAAAAGCTCCCAAGCCTGTCGCTTATGCGGTAGCTTCGATATCAGGCACTATCCTGGCGGTCTGTTCGTGCACTGTGCTTCCTTTGTTTTCGGGTATATATAAAATGGGGGCGGGGCTCGGGCCTGCGACGGCATTTCTTTATTCCGGGCCGGCTATTAATGTGCTTGCCATAGTATTGACCGCAAGCGTCCTCGGTCCGGCGATGGGGATAGCCCGTGCGGTCGGTGCGGTGCTTTTCAGTGTTGTGATCGGGCTTTTAATGCACTTTTTGTTTCCCAAAAACGAACAGCCGGAAGAAAGTGAAAATTTAGACAGGTTTGAAGATGTCAGTCAAAGGCCTGTGTATCAAACGGTTGTTTATTTCGCATTAATGATTGGAATACTGGTTTTTGCAAACTGGGCAAAGCCCGGTGAAACATCGGGCTTGTGGTACAGCATATATTCGCTCAAATGGGTTGTTACATCCGTCCTTGCGGCTGGGCTGGGTATTGTCATGGTAATATGGTTCGGTGTGAGTCTTATAAA
>CAZVPF010000061.1:0-14643 GCA_964628195.1 uncultured Pirellulales bacterium
AATCATCGACCAGACGCCTGTGAAACTGCTTGTGATGAAATATGAGCGAATAAAGGAGATTTTTTCACAGGCTCTTTCGACTTTTCTGGGGACAGATATAGCCAGTCCTGTCAACTCGAATGTTTCTTCTCAGAAGCATTACGCGAGGCTTTACAAGCGTGTGCTTCGTGAGATAAAGTTTGACCGGCAGCTACTTGAGTATATATATGACTCAAAATATATGCGGCATTTTTATTCAGGTGAGGAAATTCGCGGTTTGGTCGACAGGTGGTCGGGCCGGGCCGGGAGCATGGAAAAGCTGATCAGCCTGGCCGAGCGGAAAATGGCCGAAGGGTTTTACGATGAAGCTGAGCAGGCGTGCGGCAAGATACTCGCCAGCAAGCCCGAATGTATAGAGGCGTCGAGAATTCTGGCGAAGTGCTATTTGAAGACCGGCAGGGAGCAGATGGCGATCCGTGAATTTACCGGAATTCTGCGTAAGGCACCTTACGACAGAGAGACCGTTATTGAAACATCAAAGCTTCTTGCGGGCAATGGTATGACAGAAAGCGCGTTGAAGTTATGCCTGTGCTATTTTCAGAAGAACCCGGAGGACTTTGAGGTGGGGTCGCTGTTTAACGAGATACAGGCAAGCCTATGATGGCAACCGGGATCGAGTTTTAATCGCCCGGAAGTGGTTTAGCGCGGGTAAAGACTGAGTTTCTTTAATTATGGGCCGGAGCGGTGAGAGGTTTTGCTTCGATAATATTGTCGAAGTCGGCGGGGTTGTGGAAGCTTTCTGGCCCGGCGGGGCAGTGTTTTGTGAGCATCTTTATGCAGGCTGCGAATTTTTTATCCAGCGGGGCGACGAAGGTATCGGGTGTTTCGGGCATTTCGGCAAGGGCGGGGATTTTTATTTGATATGCGTGGAGTGTGAGTCTTTCTATGAGGGGTGTTTCGGTTTTGTCTTTTCCGAGCTTGTAGCCGGGTTTGAATTCCGAGAGCATGACCGGTTTCTGCGAACCGTAGAGAGGGTCAAAGGCGAGGGGCAGGCCAATACTGCCGAGGTGTACGCGAATCTGGTGTGTTCTGCCTGTGACGGGTTCTACGGCGAGGAGGCTTGCTGTCTGGAAATCGGCGAGGCGGCGGTATTCAGTGTGGGCGGGTTTTCCCTTGCGTGGGTCTATCTGCATGCGGCCGGGGTTTTTCCTGCTGGGGGCGAGGGGGGTTTTGACCGAGCCCTGTTCGCGACTAATGAAACCGTGGACAAGTGCGAGGTAGGTTTTCTCCACCCGGCGGTTTACAAATTCTTCTGTCAGGCGTCTTTGAGTTTCTTCGTTCAGGGCGACGAGCATTATGCCGGAGGTGTCCTTGTCGAGGCGGTGGAGAATTCGGATGTCGGCGGAGTCTTCAAGCTGGTGACGCAGCAGGGCGATGACATCCGGTGCGCCGGTTCGGTCCTTTGTAACCGAGATGCCGGCGGGCTTGTTGATCGCGACAAGATTTTCATTTCGGTATAAAATTTCAATCTTTTGTTTTGGCATAAGTGTTTGATTCCCTTTAATCAAACAAATAATTATACCCTAAAGAGACTGGATTTCAAAACGAATAATATCCGAAATACAGATATTGGTCGAAACTGTTCTTGTCAAAAGCGGGCCTGGATGTTAAAATTCGGCTAAATATTTGATTTGTTGTTTTTTCAGGAATTGATATGGCAAAAGACCCCTTGACGCCTTACGGCAACCGCCCGATGGTGACGCCCATTGTCAACGCGGTGAACTACGAGTATGAAGATTTTGAGGTTCTCAGGCAGATAACCGACGGCGAGATCGACGGGTATACCTACCACAGGGACGACAACCCGACGGTGCGGGCCGTTGAGAAGATGATAGCACGGCTGGAGGGGGCCGAGGATTGCATTGTCTGCACGACGGGGATGGCTGCGTGCACCATGGTGTATTTGACTTACCTCAGCGCGGGCGATCATCTGATAATATTTCACGACGTGTACGGGGCGCATTACAAGGTGTCGATAATACTTGAGCGGTTAGGCGTCGAGATAACATGGCTGGACGCGGACGGGGGTATAGAGGCGGTGGAAAAGGCGGTCAAGCCCAATACGAAGATGGTCTTCTGCGAGACGCCGACTAATCCGCTTTGCAAGGTGGTGGATATCGAGGCTTTGTCGAAGCTGTGCAAAAAGATCGGGGCGATGTGCATAATCGACAATACTTTCGCAACACCTTATCACCAGAAGCCGCTCGAATACGGGGTTGACATGGTCGTTCACAGCGCGACGAAGGGGCTGGGCGGGCATAACGACCTGATGGCAGGGGCGATTGCGACGGATAAGGAAAATTATGAGCTGCTGTGGTTTACGAGGCAGGCTATAGGGACGACGCATGACGCGTATTCGGCGAATCTGCTGGAGAGGGGACTTAAGACGTTCGAGCTGCGTGCCGACAAGATGGCGCGGAACGCCATGGCGATGGCGCGGCTGCTCGAGGGGCACCGGCAGGTCTCGAACCTGCGGTACCCGGGGCTTGACAGCGACCCGGGGCATGAAGCAGCGGTCAAGCAGATGAAGAACGGGTACGGAGGGCTTCTGGCGTTTGACGTGGGCGAGAGCCAGACCGATGCGCGCAAATTTATAAGTGAGCTTGAGACGATTATTCACGCTGTTAGCCTCGGCGCGACCGAGACGCTGATTTGTATTCCGTATCTTACGACGATGCTGTATCTGCCTGAGGAACGGAGGCTTGGTTTCGGGGTGAAGCTGAATACGGTCAGGCTTTCGGCGGGGATCGAGAACAGCGACCTGCTTGTTGCGGACCTGAAACAGGCGCTGGATAAGATTTAATTAGAAAATGCTGTTTAATTTGACAGGAGCGTTGAGATGAATAAGGGAACAGTTTTATTTACAGTTATTTTGGTTTCGGCGATGTTTTTCGGCTGTGAGAAGGAGGCAAAGGTCGAGACGCTGAAGCTCGAGCAGGGGCCCATCGACCGAGAGAGCCGCATGGAATGGTGGCTGGAGGCAAGGTTCGGCATGTTCATTCACTGGGGGATATACTCGATCCCGGCAGGTGAATTTGAGGGCAGGCACACTGACAGCTATGCCGAGTGGATACAGTGCCATCTCGATATACCGCGTGAGAAATATGACGAGTTCGCAAAGCAGTTCAACCCGGTCAATTATGACCCGGTGCAGTGGGTGCGGACAGCGAAAGAGGCGGGGATGAAATACATCGTGCATACATCGAAGCATCACGACGGGTTCTGCATGTATGACAGTGAGTATACGGATTATGACGTGGTTGACGCGACTCCCTACGGAAAAGACCTTATCGGCCCGCTTGCTGAGGCGTGCAGAAAAGAGGGTATGCCTTTCGGCGTTTATTATTCGATACTTGACTGGCACCACCCGGCGCAGATGCTTAACACCGAGACCGAAGGCGGGGCGAGGTACGCGAAGAATATGATAAAGGAGGGGCGCAAGCAGGAGTATATCGAATACATGAAGAACCAGTGCCGTGAGCTTATACAGAAATATGATGTTGAGATACTGTGGTTCGACGGTGAGTGGGTGGACTGGTGGACGAAAGAGGACGGCAGGGACCTTGAAGAATACGTACTGAGCCTGAAGCCGGATATAATTATCAACAACCGGGTGGGTAAGCGAGAGGTCGATGACGGGGATTTCGGCACGCCGGAGCAGGAGATACCCGATACGGGGCTTGATCATTACTGGGAAACTTGCATGACGATCAATGACACGTGGGGATTTGACAAGACGGACTTTAACTGGAAGTCGGGCAGGGTTATGCTTGAGAAACTTGTTGAGGTCACGAGCAAGGGGGGAAACTTTCTTCTTAATGTAGGGCCTACGGCGAGAGGGGAGATACCGCTTGCGAGCGTGGAGCGGCTGATGGATATGGGGCAGTGGCTGGAAGTGAACGGCAGTGGGATATACGGAAGCGAGGCGAGCCCGTTTATCAGTTCCGAATGGGGCAGATATACTTATAAAGACGGCAGGGTATATGTTTATGTTTACGACGTTCCGGAAGGCGGGCTTCTTGAGATACCCGCGGGGAGGTTCAGGTACACCAGGGCCGACCTGCTGACAAAGGCGGGGAAGTTTACGCTGGAAATGAGCGGTGACGGGACGGTTTACAATGTACATATGCCGACGGACCTCAGCGGCGAGCAGATATATGTTATCGAACTGGAGACGCGGTAGTTGCATTACGAAAAGCGAATCGAGATTTCCGGGGACAGGGAAAAGGCTGTTGAGTTTTTCCGCAGCTTCTTTTTGAACAGCAGCTTTGAGCTTATTCGCAATGACGCTGATGTTGTCGAGCTTAAATCGATGGGCTGGTTCAGGGCGGGCAACCGCAACCCGGTCCAGCTTATCGCAAGTGCAAGGCTGGAAAAGGCAGGCGACGAGCTTGTTTTCACCGCCGATGTCGGCAACCTTAAAAAGATGATCCTTGCGCTTGCGGTTTTTATTTTACTGATGGAAGTTTTTTTTCTCGCGGTTTTCGGGATCGCTTTTTCGCTTAACGGCGAGATGAGTTTCGGGCATGTGGCTTTGATATCGTCGCTGCCGCTTGCGCCGTGGATATTTATAATCCCGGTTTTCTGGTTTTATTTCAAGAGCAGGCTGGTTTCGCTTCTTGATGTGGTCGCAAACAACATGGCAGTTATAAGTCAAGGCGGGCAGGCGGGTCCGGGGCTGGATTGAAAGCATGCAAATACGGAGGTTGATTTGCGGGCGCGGCTGGTTATAATACCGCTGTCGCTTTTTTTCTGTGGACTTTTCGGAGTTTTTTTATGCTGACCGACAACATCCTGGACCTTATCGGCAATACGCCGCTTATCAGACTGCGAGATGAGAATATTTACGCAAAGGCCGAGTTTCTAAATCCCGGGGGGAGCGTAAAGGACCGGGTGGCCCTTGCCATGCTGGAGGGGGCAGAACGTGACGGGAAACTGAAGCCGGGCTCGATTATCTGTGAGCCGACTTCGGGAAATACGGGTATCGGAATCGCGCTGGTGGGCAGGCTGAAGGGATACAAGGTGCGGATAGTCATGCCGGAGAATATGAGCGAGGAGCGCAAGAAGCTTATCAGGGCTCTCGGCGCGGAGCTTGTTTTGACGGACCCTGAGCTTAGTCTGCCCGGTGCGGTTGAGGCGGTGATGAAAATGGCTGAGGAAGATGAAAATGTGTTCGTGCCGCAACAGTTTGAGAACCCGGACAACCCGAGGATACACTACGAGCAGACGGCGCCGGAGCTTTGGCGGCAGATGACTGGCAACGTGGAATGCTTTGTGGCGGGAGTCGGGAGCGGGGGGACCCTGCAGGGGGTCGGCAAGTTTTTGCGCGAGCATAAAAAAGACGTGAAGATTGTGGCAGTGGAACCGAAAAATGTTTCCGCGCTGCTGGGCCATGAGCCGGGGCTGCACCAGATACAGGGCATAGGCGACGGGTTTATACCGGCTGTGCTGGATGTTTCGCTGGTTGACGATGTTATAGAGGTTACCGACGAGGACGCTATCGAAACGACAAGGCAGCTCGGCAGCGATCACGGTTTGCTTGTTGGCATATCGTCCGGTGCGAATGTTTGGGCGGCGAGGCGGCTGGCTGAGAGGATGAGCGGAAATATTGCGACAATACTGCCGGACAGGGCGGAAAGGTATTTCAGCACCGCGCTGCTGTAAGATGAAATTGTATAATTACGAAAATGGATTGTTTTTTTGAGAACGGAGGCTTTTATGAATCGCCGTATATTAAGCGTTTTGGTTTTGACTGTTATTTTGATCATCGCGGGCTGTCAAAAGCCGGTTAAGGAAGAGGAGGCGGCGGATTATGACCGACAGCTTAGGCCGGGCGAAAACGCGCTGCGAAAGATAACCGACCCGGCGGAGATACCGGATTTCACAATTGCCTGTTACGAAACGGACCGGCTGGCCGAGACGGTGGAGAACAGTTTGAACTATATGGCGAAGCCCTCGAGCAGGAAATTCTTCCCGATGAACAACATCTCGCATCGAAAGGTGCAGGCGTCGCTGGAGAGGTTTTCCGACCTGCTTGCGCAGGGTTACAGGGGTAAACAGCTTAACGATATACTCCGCGCAGAGTTTGACGTTTATACATCCGTAGGATATGACGGGCAGGGGATGGTGCTTTTCACGGGTTATTACACTCCGATATTCGACGGTTCGCTCGAGCCGGGCGGGGCCTATAAGTATCCGCTTTATAAGCAGCCTGAGGACCTGGTAAAGGCAGAGGACGGGGCGATACTCGGGCGAAAGACGGCGGCTGGGACAATTGAGCCTTACCCGACAAGGGAGCAGATCGAGAGCAGCAATATGCTTGCAGGGAATGAGCTTATATGGTTGAAGGACCCGTTCGAGGCGTATATCGCGCATGTGCAGGGTTCGGCGAAGATACGGTTACCTAAGGGGGAACTTGTTACGGTTGGTTACGCGGCGAGCAACGGCAGAGAATACAAGAGCGTGGGCAAGCAGCTTATTAAAGAGGGGACCATGACTGCGAGCCAGCTTAGTCTTTCGGCGATGATCGAGCATTTTAGGTCCAACCCGCAGAAAGTTCGTGAGTATACGCGGATAAATCCGCGGTACGTGTTTTTCAGGTTCAGCGAAGGGGACCCGCGGGGCAGTCTTAACGAGCCGGTTATTGAGATGCGGAGTATCGCCACGGACAAGGATATTTATCCGCGTGCGAGTTTGACGTTTATCAAGGCTCCGCTGCCCCGGATGATCGGCGGCAGCACGGTGATAAAGTCTTACAGCGGTTTTTTCCTCGACCAGGACACGGGCGGGGCGATTCGGGCTCCGGGAAGGTGCGATGTTTATATGGGTGTCGGCGACGAGGCGGGCAGACTTGCGGGCAAAACCTACCAGGAGGGACGGCTGTATTACCTGTTCCTGAAGGACAGCTATATGCGTTAAAAACCAGCTTGTATCAGTGCGAGTTACTTTCTTCGTTTATGCCGTTTAATATTTCCGTGGAGCTGTAGGTGCTGTTGGGGTCCTGCTGGGAGTGCTGCTCTGAGGCGAAATCATTTGCATGTTCTGCGGCCTGGGCCTGTTTTTGCTGGTCCTGTTGGGATGACGGTGTCTCTACAACAGCCGGCTGGCCGTTTACCTGGACGGTGAATTTTAACGGGCCCACTTCGAGCATGTCGCCGGCGCTGAGTTCTGTTTCCTCAATCTTGCGGCCGTTGACGAATGTGCCGTTGCGCGAGCCGAGGTCACGGATATGAACCGTGTTTTCGTCGAAGTTTAACTGGCAGTGCCTCCTGGAGATGATCATCAGCGGTATGCACAGGTCGCATTCCTGCCGTCTGCCGATAACAGTGACGGTGCTTGGGATGTGAAAAGTTTTTTTACTGCCGTTTTGTTTGTGCAGAACGAGATTTACGTCCATTTTCAGCTCCTTCCATAGCCGCATAACTTCCTATTCATCTATTTATTATAACAGTTAGCAGCAAAAATACAAGGCAAAAGTGCAACAAGTCGACATAAAACAGGGAAAAACCTGCTTTGAGGGTATTAAGACTTGACCAATTAGCAGGCATGGTCTACAACTTCGGGTCGTTGTTTAAGTTGATAATTTTTATAAATAATTTGTAAATAAGAATGGTTATGAATTACAAAGCAGTTATTTTTGACCTTGACGGTACGTTGCTGGATACGCTGGGCGACCTGACGGATTCTATGAACTTTGCCCTGAACGAGCTTGGGATGCCTAAACGAGAAGCTCAAGAGTGCAGGATGATGATAGGAAACGGAGTGGTTAAGTTCGCCGAAAGGGCATTGCCTGATAACAGGAAGGACTGTGTGGAAGAAGTTTTGCAGATAATGAAGGCCCATTACATTGATAATTGCTGCAATAAAACCCGGCCTTTTGAGGGAATTTTGGAATTGCTTGAAAAACTCCGCAAAATGGGGGTAAAACTGGCAGTTTTAACCAATAAGCAGCACGATCAGGCTTTGAAGACGGTGGATTATTACTTTAATGGTTTTTTTAACGAGATTGCGGGAATAACTGCTGAGCGAAAGATTAAGCCGGACCCAGAATCCACGCTTGAGATTTGCTCAAAAATGAATATCGAACCGTCGCAAGCCCTGTTCGTAGGGGACAGCGATGTTGACATGGAAACAGCCGGAAACGCCGGTATTTTGCCGGTGGGGGTCAGTTGGGGGTTTCGTGAGGCCGAACTTTTGAAAAAAGCCGGGGCGCAGATCATTGTTGACAAGCCGGCGCAAATATTGGATTTGATTTCTTGACAAATTTTGCATTGTATGTATATTATTTAGTTTGGAAGTTGTCGCACGCTGTTTGATGTTTTATGTTTTTTTGTACGCTGCGATAATATTTTTTTTTGTTTAGATAAGGATTTATACAGGAATTAATGGCTAAAGTTAGACTTCCTGACGGAAATATACTCGAAGCTGCCGACGGTTCTACTGTTGCGGATTTCGCTCAGCAGATAGGTCCGGGTCTTGCCAAGTCGGCTGTCGCGGCTGAGCTTGACGGCAGAGAGGTTGATATGTCTGCCCCGGTCAACGGCGAGGTGGAGCTTCGCATAATCACTGAAAAGGACCCGCGGGGGCTTGAAATAATGCGTCATAGCTGTGCGCATGTAATGGCTGAGGCTATAACGAGCCTCTGGCCCGAGGCGAAGCTTGTTTACGGGCCTACTGTTCAGGACGGGTTTTATTACGACATCGACCTGGATGAGCCTATTCGGCCTGAGGATTTCGAGAAGATAGAGTCCAGGATGACGGAGATAGTCAAGCAGGACAAGCCTTTTGAACGTATCGAGATGGACCGGTCAGGTGCGCTTGAGCGGGTTAAGGGCGACAGGTACAAAAGCGACAACATCGAACGTGCCGAGGGTGATTTGATGAGCTTTTACACCCACGGCAACGGTTTTGAAGACCTTTGCCGCGGTCCGCATGTACCCAGCACGGGCAGGGTGGGCAGTTTCAAGATAATGAGCGTGGCGGGGGCTTACTGGCACGGCGACGCGAGCGAGAAGATGCTGCAGCGGGTTTACGGGACTTCTTGGCGGAACAATAAAGAGCTTAAGCAGTATCTCGAAAGGCTGGAAGAGGCGAAAAAACGGGATCACAGGCTGATCGGAAAGCAGCTTGACCTTTTCAGCTTTCACGAGGAAGGGCCGGGCTTTGCGTTTCTGCATCCCAAGGGCATGGTGCTTTGGAACGCTGTAATCGACTACTGGCGGAGTGTTCACAGCAGTTACGGGTACAGCGAGATCAAGACCCCGATAATGCTGAATGAAAAGCTATGGCATAAGAGCGGGCACTGGGACAATTATAAAGAGAACATGTATTTTACGACTGTTGACGATATAACGTATGCAGTCAAGCCGATGAATTGCCCGGGTGGGTTGCTTATTTACAAAAGCAATAAGCACTCTTACAGGGAGTTTCCGATGCGTATCGCTGAGCTTGGGCTTGTGCACCGTTACGAATCGAGCGGTCAGATGCACGGGCTTGTGCGGGTCAGGCAATTTACCCAGGACGATGCGCATATTTTCTGTATGCCCGAGCAGGTCGAGGACGAAATAATAGGTGTTATCGACCTTGTGATGGAGCTTTACAAGACATTCGGTTTCGAGGATTATCATATCGAGCTTTCGACCCAGCCTGAGAAGCATATCGGTTCTCAGGAGATATGGGACCTCGCGACGGGGGCACTGAAAGGCGCTCTTGAGAAGAAGGGGCTGGAGTACCAGGTTAACGAGGGCGACGGTGCTTTTTACGGGCCGAAGATCGATTTCCATATCGAGGACTGTTTGAAGCGTTCGTGGCAGCTTGGGACTATCCAGCTTGATTTTTCAATGCCGCAGCGTTTCGAGCTTGTCTACACCGACCGGGACAATACTGAAAAGACGCCGGTGATGATCCACAGGGCCATTTTAGGCTCGCTGGAGCGGTTTCTCGGGATATTGCTGGAGCACTACGGCGGGCTTATGCCGCTTTGGCTTGCCCCTGTGCAGGCGAGGATACTGCCGATAAGTGACAAGACGATGGATTACGCTGAAAAACTTCTTGAAAGGTTCAGGTCGGCGGGTATTCGATGTGAACTGGACAGCAGCAGTGAGAAGATCGGAGCTAAAGTCGCAAAGGCCCATGCCGATAAAATACCATATATGCTGGTGATAGGTCCGAAAGAGGCCGAATCAGACATGGTCAGCCTGAGACGGGCAGGCACCAAGAAAACCGAAGACCTTGCAGTTGAAAAACTTATCGAGATAATGACCAGGAAAATATCCGAGAGGTCCATTAATTTTGATTTATGATTTAATTTTAAGGAGAATTTAGCATTAGCAAAAAGAATTTACGCGTAAACGAGAGGATTAAAAGTTCGCAGGTACGCCTGATCGACGAAGAAAACAACCAGGTTGGTATCATCAGGGTCGAAGACGCATTGAACCAGGCACGTACGGCAGGGCTGGACCTTGTCGAGGTGTCCCCGAATGCCGAGCCTCCCGTTTGCAGGATTATGGATTATGGTAAGTGGCTTTATCAGCAAAAGCGCAAGGAAAAGCTTTCACACAAAAAACAACACACAGTAGTGCTCAAAGAGATAAGGCTCAGGCCGAAGATCGACAGGCACGATTTTGAGATCAAGCTCAACCAGGCCAAAAAGTTTATTGAAAAGGGCAACAAAGTTCAGTTCACCATGCTTTTCAGGGGCAGGGAGATGACACATGTCGACCACGGTGACGAGCTAATGAACGAGGCACTGGAAATGATGGGCCAGGACGTTAAAGTCGAAAGAAAGCCCATTATGCAGGGCAGGCGTATGACGATGGTCATTGCCCCTGAGCATGTATAAGTCGGCGGGTCTGCCGGCAGTTATAAGCTGAGGTAGATTTTTTAGTTTTTTCTGTTGACCTTTCGGCAGAGTTATTGTATCTTATTGAGCTCTTCAATTCTATTGAAGCAGTTGACAGGTAAGTACTTTAATAATAAGGGTTAAACGATGCCTAAGCAAAAAACGCATAAAGGCCTGAAAAAACGTATCAAGATAACCGGGACAGGCAAGGTCAAGCGCAGCCGTGCCGGTCACAGCCATCTTATGAGCTGTAAGAACAGCAAACGCAGGCGCAGGCTGGCAAAGGCGACTGTCGTTGTGGGCAAGCAGTCCGTCACGGCAAAACGCTCGACAAACCAATTGTAAAAATCTTTTTTCCCGCTTCTCGGCCCCTATCAGCTGCCGCAGCGGGATTTATTATTTGACCATTGAAAGGAAGCTGATATGCCAAGAGTAAGAAAAGGTTCGGCAAGAAGACAATCCAACAAACGCATTTTAAAGGCAACAAAGGGCTATCGCGGCTCGCGCGGTACACAGTTGAGACTGGCTAAGGAGCTTTGGATCCGCGCGGAAAACCAGGCTCGGAAGGACCGCAAGCGGAAAAAACGTGACTATCGCGGGCTTTGGATCATTCGTGTCAGTGCGGCATGCAAGGCAAGGGGCATACGTTACAGCGAGTTTATGAACGGCTGTAAGAAAGCGAATATCGGGCTGAACCGCAAGATGCTCAGCGAGATCGCCATAGCGGACCCTGCGGGCTTTGACGCTATCGTCGAAAAGGCAAAGGCGGCGCTGTAAAACAACTATTGACTACGGGCAGGTAAATGCTTGATGAGTTCAAAAAAATCGGTTCCGAGGCTCTTGAGGACCTGAAAAACGTAAAGGACCTTGAAGAGCTTGAGCGGTTCCGTATCAAGTACCTCGGGCGGAAGGGTTTGGTGACCGGTATGCTGAGCCAGATCGGTAAGCTGCCGAAAGAGCTTAAGCGGGACGGCGGTCAACTTGCCAATAAAGTAAAGGTGGAGGTAACGGGGGCATTTGAGCAGCTTAAACATGACCTTGCCGGTTCGAAGAAGAAGACAGGGCCGATCACCGATGTGACATTGCCGGGCAAAAGGCCCAACATAGGCAAGAGCCATATAATTACCCATACCATAAATGAGCTGCTGGAGATATTCGGCAGGATGGGGTTCGGTGTTGCTTACGGGCCGGAGGTTGAGGATGAGTGGCATAATTTTATCGCTTTGAATGTTCCCGCGGAGCACCCTGCGAGGGACCCAGCGGACAATTTTTATATCGACGACAAGACGCTGCTGCGAAGCCAGACCTCGACAATACAGATACGTGTTATGGAACATCATAAGCCGCCGATAAGGGTGGTCGCCCCGGGGAGAGTCTACCGGCCGGACACGGTTGACGCGACGCACATGTTCATGTTTCATCAGCTTGAGGCGCTGGTTGTCGACGAGGGTATTTCGATGGTGGACCTGAAGACGAGCATCGATCAGTTTATGCACACTTTTTTCGGCAAGGACGCAAAGTGGCGGTTCAGGCCGAGCTTTTTCCCGTTTACAGAGCCCAGCGCGGAGGTTGATGTGCTGTGGGTCGACAAGGACGGGTCGGAGAACTGGATGGAGATAGGCGGGTGCGGTATGGTTGATCCGAACGTTTTCGAGGCTGTCGGCATTGACGCGGAGAAATATACGGGCTGGGCGTTTGGTTTCGGGATCGAGAGGCTGACGATGAAGAAATACGGTATTAACGATATCAGGATGCTTTTCGAGAACGACCTTCGGTTTTTGAGCCAGTTTTAGAATTTGAACCGCGGCTTGGGGTAAGTCATACGGGGAGCTGTTATTGCTGAAAGAAATCGCAAACTCTTTGAAAAGAAGATTTCGTTTTTTCAGGTTCCGAAGGGTTTTGGAACTGGTTTTACAGAAATGTCAAATTTTGGCTTGAAAATTTATTTGGAATCTCTATATTTCATAGTTTCAAGGAAGATAAGGCACGCTTTTGAGTAATGAATAAATGAACAGACCAAAACGAATTTTATGCGTAGGCGACTCGAAGGATTTCACGGGAAAACTGTTTATATCTCTTATTCGCAAATACCAAAAGGGTTTTATACGCCTGGGGCATGATGTCCAAGTATTCGACTTCCGGGGGGCTTTCAGGACGGCGAGAGGGGTAATGGGGATGAGGGTCGCTCGGAGGTTGTGCAAAAATTATATTGTGGATAAGCTTTTAATCGAGCAGGCAAAGCGTTACAAGCCGGATATTGTTTTTATTGGTTTCTGCAACTATCTTGACGGGGTGACTACTGACCGGCTGAAAGAGGCAGCACCTGACGCTTATTTCGTCGGATGGGACGGAGACCCATGGCCTTCACTGCAAAAAAACCGTATTGCAGTGGGTTCTCGGCTTAACCTTGTATTTGCCACCAATAACGGAGACTGGCTGAAGGAATATTCTGCTAAAGGACCAAAGTCTCTTTTCATGCCAAATTTATGTGACACCGATTATGAACGGCCTTATGAGGTGGACGGCAAATGGCAAAGCGAAATACTGTGGACCGGCAAGGCGCGGGAGAGCAAAAAGCGATATCCTATTGATGATTTCAGACCCGATTTTGTAAACCGGCTGGCAATAAATCCGAAGTGTACATTGTACGGCTGTCTTGGCAGGCCGTGGATAGGGGGGGTGAATTATTATTATGCGATTTCGGGGGCGAAGATTTCAGTAAGCGTAAATGCTGCTAACAATGTTCCTATGTACCATTCGGACAGGCTTACGCATTACATGTCATGCGGCAGTTTTGTCCTTTCCAAGAGAGTGCCAAATTCAGATCCGCTCTATAAAGAAGGTGTCCACCTGCGATATTTTGATGATTATGATGATTTCGTCGAATTGGCAGAATGGTATCTGAAAAATGAGGATGAGCGAAAAAAGATTGCTCAGGCCGGCATGGAATGGATCCATGAGCATTTCAACTGTACCAAGATAGCATCTTATACCCTTGAGGCCATTGAAAAAGGAATATACGATGCACCCTGGATGCATGGGTGACCATTCGCTTATTAACATAATAACAGACACAATCCAGACGGGTGTTACAAATGGCTTCCAAAGTATCCTATACAAATTACGATGAATTTTACAATCGCAGAAATGATTTTAGTTCGGAAAATTACTCAAAAAGATGCCGGAGTTTCGATAGAAAACTGGCACCTTTGCTTCCTGCAGATAAAAAAACTGCCATTCTGGACATCGGGTGCGGCTGCGGATTCCTCGTATATTACCTAAGAAGTACTGGTTTTGATAACATTATCGGAATTGATATAAACGAGCAGTTAATTCAGGCCGCAAAGCATAATGTAGACGCCGAGTTCATCAACTGCGATGCTGCCGAATACCTAAGGGCAACACAAAAAAGGTTCGATATCATCTTCATCTGGAATGTCCTTGAACATATACCTCATGAAGAGGTAATTGATTTTTTGACCATGGTTTTACGAAGTCTTACGGAGCATGGTTTTGCAGTTGTGCGTAAATATGACGAATATAATGGCTCAAGGACACTTAAATGACGATTTTACACATGTAACAGGTTTGACTGAACAAAGCCTTGAGCAAATTGCATCTATTTCCGGTTTTTCAGCCGTTAAGCATCTGGACCAGTTTCGCGTGCAAAATTTCAAGGGGAAGGTAAAGGCTGTTTTGAACTGGTCATTACACAAATTCCTGCTCTGGCTGCGAGGGGGTACAAAACCGAAAGTCTATTACAG
>CAZVPF010000062.1:0-13632 GCA_964628195.1 uncultured Pirellulales bacterium
TGAACTTGTAAAAGAGCAATATGTTAAATTTTTACCAACTTGGGCAACACGCCCATTTGGCAATAGGCAATAGAGGGTGAGAGGTTTTTGCGTTGAAAATATTGTGCATGGTTGGGAGACGGGGGCGGTGTTTTATTTTCGCGCAAAGCCGCTAAGGGCGGTAATCAGGTTATAGGGGATAGGTTATAGGGGATAGGTTATAGGAATCAGGAAACAGGAAACAGGAATCAGGAAGGGAAAAAGAACATAGAAGACAGGGGATATGGGTTTCAGGCGTAGATGTTTCCTTTTTCGTCGACGTAGACGGTGGCGCCGGCGTTTTTTATTACCTCAATCGGTTTTTGGAGTTCAGCGAGTGTGGGAAGTTTGAAGAGTCGGCCGCATTTTCGGCAGCGGACCCTTTTGTCGGCGCTGGTGATGTCGAGCCTGCTCGATGAAAAACACTTCGGACATTTTGCGATTATGTTCATAGCACCTGTTTTCAATATATTATCGGGCGTTGCTTCTATTTATAATAATGAGCACCCTTGGTATTTTATCGCAAAGGGGGCAGTTTTCTATTGATTTTTTCGGAGATTTCGAGTATAATAATTGATAATTGGGGATGTGAACGTGGGCATATTGCCCGTTCCATTATTGTTTCGTTTTTAGCAGCATCTTTTTACGGGGGGTGAATTGATGGTTAAACGAGTTGATTGCACAGTTGTTGAAACGCGTCTTATGCGGCCTTTGGTTTTTGAGGGCAGGGGTCGTGTCGAGCCGCGTGAGAACATTTATGACGAATTGCCGTGCAGGTCCGGGGATGATACATCGGGGCCGAGCGGGAGGTTTAAGGTGTACAGCCAGGGCAAGCCATTGCCGCGTGGCATTGTCGTGGATTTTTACAATTAGAAGCGGTGTAGAGCGTTTGTTTAAAGCGACGCGGGGTTATGACATTTGCCATAACCCCGCCTTATTATTTTGATACTCCGTTATATTTGTTATCGGCCTTCCCTGGCCAAAGTGTTATGATCCTGTAAGAGGTTAGAATCCGTATTTGAGGATGTTTTCCGCGGCAGAGAGCATTGCTTCGGGGGTGTCGAGGGTCCCGTCGCTGATTTCCTGTTTTGCCTGCTGGACGGCTTCGGTGTTTACCCTGTCGAATTTCGCGGCCTGTTCAACGAGCTTCTGGTAGTCTACCCTGTCGAGAGAATCGGCCTTATCGCTTTTGGGATTTTCGGGGGTTTTTTGCGCGTTGACCTTTTCGACGTTCTGACTGGCCGCATTTAACCCGATGTTGTTTGTTACGTCTATATACATAGCTTTTGCCTTATCTATTTCCATAATCTATCCACTCTTATTTTCGCAGGCTGCGGAGTTATCTTAAGTATAATCTTAAAATTTTTTTAAAAAAGGCTTATTTTAGTACTGCTTCTGCTCAAGCCGGTATCATTTTCGGACGATAAACGGTATCCGTTCGTTTCTGGGAAGGTGACGGCGACCTCGTGGAGGACAAATTTTCTAAACGCCCGGGGGCTTGTCATAAGTATCTGCCAGTTGAGGGGCTGGTAGCCTTCTTTCAAGTGTGTTTCGTAGTAAGCGATCATTCTGTCTTGAAGGCGCTTGTCGGCAGAGTCCCATAACTGTTCGAGTCCCCATATTGTTTTTCCTTCGCGGAGGTCGATCATTTTCATGTGCAGGCTCATCATCAGGTGCGGGTATGGGTAATACTGGTTTATTTCTCCGACTATTACGGCGTCGGCGGATAGTTTTTCTCTTATTTCGGCCATTTTTTTGAAAGAATACGGTGCGGGTGTTACGTCGATGTCCTTCCAGCGGGGGTCGTCGGATGAGAGTGTTTTTACGCTGAAAAGGTGTCTTTTCTGCAGGGCTTCGGAGAGGGCGCTTGTCACCTCCATGGAGAGGTTTTCGTGGGGTGTTCGGTTAACCATTTCGAAGACGACGACCCTTCCGAGTGTTTCCATTTCGGCGGTTGGGTTTACGTAGTAATGCCCGGTTTCGGGTTTTACGTGAACTGTTCTTGTTGCCGAGCATCCTGTGCCGAGCATAAGAGCGGCGGTCAGGGCCGACAGGGCAACAATAATTATGTTTTTATTATTCATTTTCTATTTCCTCGCTTGCGGGTGTGGACATATCTGTATTTGACAGGTCGACGGATTCTGCTCCGAGCAGCTTGAGTATTTTCGCGAGTGCTTTGAGTTGGGCGGCCTGGGCGGTTTTCATTTCGTCACGAAATCCGAGCACGTCCCTTTTCCACTTTGTCAGTTCGAGCTGGAGGTCGGCGAGGAACTTGTTGGCGTCTTCGAGTTCGGATTTTGCCTGTTCGAGCTGGAGCTGGAGGTTTTCTATTTGTGACTGAAGATCCCTGTTTGTGAGCTTAAGCTCTGTGTTTTCTTCCCTTAATTTGGCAGTTTCGATGCTAAGCTGCTGGTACTTTTCGGACCATTCGAGCGCGCGGTCGACTGCGCTTTGTTCGTTGTTGTCAAGGTCGTCGGTGAACCGTCTTTGTATTTCCGGGTTTCTTGAAGCGAGCTGTTCGGGTTTCGGCTCTGGTTCGACCCTGTGTTCGACCTCTACGGGAATGGTTTCTTCGCGGAGCTCTGCAGTGCAGCCGGCAGAGAGCAGCATCATTACGGTTAACATTATGAGTGGGCATTTGATCAACATTTTCAACTTATTCTCCTTAGGCATTGGCCTTGGCCATATCGGCGTAATTACATTGCACGTAGCACTTGTTTCCGCAGGCGCACATGACCTCGATGATCGCGTATTCGCTGTTGCTTTCGACTATGCGTACCTGCTGGGGCTGGTTTGGCTGGTTGGGGTCACCCGCCTGGGCGGAGCTTGGCTGGGTCCTGACAGGGTTAGCGCGACCCCTTATTCCCAGGCGGATAGAACCCTCAACCTGCACGTTGTCATTTTTTATAAGATCGAATAATCTTGATGCCATTTATAAATCCTTACGCATGAAAGTCAATGTGGCCGTCGTCGGTAGAGTCACTGTTCTCATACTCCTGAAGCTCTTCTTCAAGCTGCTGGTCTATATGCTGTTTGTGTTTTTTCTTTTTCTTCTGCTGGTGCTTCGGCTGCTGCTGATCCTTTTTTCTTACGACCCTGTCGGCGACGTGAGAGAGCCCTTCGACGTGCCTGTTGGCCTCGACATAATTGTAATTGCTATCAGGTGTCATGCCAGTTCCTTATTTTATTTGAGAGTTTGAATACGGCACTCGCATGTAACTGACTTACGCGAGATTCTGTTATGTTCAGAACTTCAGCGACTTCTTTCATTGTCAGTTCTTTATGGTAGTAAAGCAGTATAATCTGCCTGAGTTTTTCGGGAAGCTGCTGGATTGCCTGGGCAAGCGCTTTTGCGGTTTCGCGAGTTTCCATTCTTGCCGAGGGGGCGCGTGTGTTTCTTGCCTCGAGTGTCTGGCCTATCGAGGTGGCGTTTTCTTCATTTCCTGTTATGGTGTCCAGGGATAGGAAGTGCCTTGCTCGGGCGTTTTCATAGACCTTGAGGAGTTTTTCAACCGGGATTCCCATTCGGTCGGCGATCTGCTCGTCTGTGGGCTCCCTGTTGGTTTCGCTTAGTATCGCGTCATAAGTGTCGCGGGCGTTTTGCAGCATTTTTTTGAGGCTGGCCGGCGCGAAGGACCAGCCGCGGAGTTCGTCGATGACGGCGCCTTTTATTCTTATGTATGCGTATGTTTTGAATTCTGCTTCTTTTGTTTTGTCGTAGTCCCGGGCAGCTTTTACCAGCCCAATGGTGCCTGCTGATACAAGGTCGTCCATTGTAAGGGGCGGCTGGAGGTATGTTACGACCTGGCTGACTATTTTGTGGACCATCGGCAGGAACTCTATTATGAGCTTATCTTCGCGGGCCTTTTTCGTGTGGCTGCCGTAGGCCTTGAGGGCCTTGCCGGTATGGGCCGGAGGAGTCATCTTTTCTTCGCCGGTTTGGTTTTGGTCCTGCTGGTCGGGGGCGGCCTTGGAGTCAACAGGCGGCTGCTGGGGGTCTGTTTTTGAAAGGTCAGCTTCAAGGGTCTGTTCGGCGGGCTGCGGCTGGGAATCTTCTATGAACTCCTGCGCAAGCCCTGCGATCGGGTTTTGCTGACTGTCATCATTAACAGGCGGTTTCGCAGTTTTTGGTTTTTTTGTTTCTGTCTGTGCCATTAATCATTCTTCATGGATTTTTTGATCTTGCTGTCAACTATTTCGTCAATAATCATATTTATTATGAAATTTCCCGCGAGGCTTACAACAATGTAGACCGTTACAGCTCCAATGAAGGCCCGAAACGAGCAGACATCGGGGCTGCATCCATTGAATATGCCTATCGCGGACATAAGGAAGAAGACCAGTATCGCGAAAATCGAAGCTGTCATTGTTACATATCTTTTCATAGGCTTAAATCCTTTTAATACTGGCAGCTGCAGTTATTACATTTGGCTTTACATCGCCCCTACGGGCTGGTTTGCCGCTGCGGAGGCATTGAACATTGTTTCGAGTTTCACTGTTTCCACCGGTTCGATCTCGGTGCCTGGCACTACTTCGTCGAATGCTATTACGCTGAGGCCTGTCGCCGCGGAGTTTGCGATAATGTTTCGGATGCCGGATCTTATACGTGAATCGCATATTACGACGACGTTTTCCATGCCCAGTTCCATAGCTTTTCTGTAGGCGTTGAGTATCGATTTATTGAGTTCCATTGCGGTTTCGGGTTCGATTGCGAGGTTTATCATTTCGCCCTGGTGGCTGACGCTCTGTATGAGCTGATGTTCGGCTGCGGGGTCCAGGGCGATGACGGAGATCATGTTGCGATCGTCGCGGAATCTTTCAGTAATTGCTCTTTTCAGGGACTTTCTTACAAGCTCGGTGAGCAGGACGTGGCTTTTTGTTTTGGACGCGTTTTCTCCGAGCGTTTCGAGTATCATAGGCATATCTCTTATAGAGATATTTTCCTTGAGCAGGTTCTGGAGGACCCTCTGCAGCATTCCTATGGAGATGCATTCTCCGACGACTTCTCCGACGAGGGAGGGCTGGGACTGCCTGAGCCTGTCGACGAGTGTCTGGACGTCCTCTCTTGTGAGCAGTTCGTGGGCATTTCTCGCGATTGTTTCTGAGAGGTGTGTTATGAGTACGGATTCGGGGTCGATAACTGTATAGCCGTTGAACTCGGCGGCTTCTTTGTTCTGTTCTGTTATCCAGATCGCGGGCAGGCCGTATACTGGTTCTTTAGTTGCGATGCCTTTGACGGGTTTTTCGACCGTTCCGGAGTCCATTGCGAGGAAACGGTCCGGTTCGAGTGTTCCTTTGGCGATGACGTGGTCGTAGAGCCTTATTTCATAGGCGTTGGGTTCGAGGCTGATGTTGTCCCTTATCCTGACCATCGGTATTATAAATCCGAGCTGCTGGGCGAATTTTCTTCTAAGGGCCCCTATTCGGTCGAAGATGCTGCTTTGTTTTCTCGGGTCGACCATGCTGATGAGCCTTACGCCTACGAGTATCGAGAGGACATCGGTGTCGAGGAGCTCTTCGACGGGTTTTTCTTCGGCGGGCTCGCCGTCCTGTTCGGAGTCTTCGCCTTTTTCCTTTGTTTTGACCTTTTCTTTCTTTTCGCGCGACATGAACGCGTAGGTTCCGCATGCGCCGGAGATAAGCAGGAACGGAATCTTGGGAAATCCGGGGACCAAAGCAAAAGCTCCGATGACAACGGATGCAATTGCTATGGGCTGGGTTTTGTGGAGCAACTGTTTTGTGAGGTCGTAACTGACGGTGTTTTCCGAACGTATCTTACTTACGAGGAAACCTGCGCTGACAGAGATTATTATCGAAGGTATCTGGCTGACGAGGCCGTCACCGATTGAGAGTATCGAGTATCTCCGGGCGGCTTCAGCGAGGGGCATTCCGTTGGTATAGCCGAGCAGGATTCCGCCGATGAGGTTTACGGCAGTGATTATGAGGCCTGCTTTTACATCACCGGAGATGAACTTTCCGGCACCGTCCATTGCACCGTAAAATTCGGATTCCCTTACGATTTCGTCACGTCTTTGCTTTGCTTCCTCTTCTGTGATGTGTCCTGCGTTGAGGTCGGCGTCGATGGCCATTTGTTTACCTGGCATCGCGTCGAGAACGAACCTTGCGCCAACTTCTCCGATACGCTGTGAACCTTTGGTTATTACGATAAACTGGATGACCACGAGTATCGTGAACATTACGATACCCACGATGAGGTTTCCGCCTGCGACGAAGTTTCCGAACGTGTCGATTATTGCTCCTGCGCGGGCTTCGGTGAGGATCATTCTTGTGGAGGCGACGTTCAGGGACAATCTGAAAAGTGTTAACACGAGCAGCAGGGACGGGAATGTTGACAGGTCGAGCGGTTTGTTGGTTGATATAACAATAATGAGCACTGCGACAGCGAGCGAGATGCTGAAAGTTATGCCCATGTCGAGTATAAAGGTCGGCAGGGGTATGAGCAGTATGGCGAGTATGGCAACGAGGCCGAAGACGAAGAAGAAGTTACTGTTCTTCGCGAGCTTTGCTGCGATTACGCCCATAGTGCTGTCAGGTTTTGGCAACTGTTTTTGCATTTAGTCGTGTTGTTCCTTCTTTTTACTGCTGCTGGGCCTGCCTGGCCATTTCTTCGGGGTCTTCCATTCCGATTACTTCCTTGATCCTTACGGCGAAGCATTCGTTGACGACGACGATGTCACCGGTGGCGAACTTGATGTCCTGCACGTAGAGCTCTGCGGGCTGGCCTATGGGTTTTTCGAGCTGAAGGACGGCGCCTGGGCCGAGCTGCAGAAGCTGCCTGAAAGGTATTTCTGTTTTGCCGATGTTGACGTCTATCGGCATGTTGATATCGAGCAGTATATCGAGGCTTGGCTCTTCGCCGGCGACGGAGTTTTTATCGACTTCCTCGAACTCTGCTTTTTGAGCGTTTACCTGCTGTTCAACCTGTGTTTCCTGAACTTCTGCCATTTTGTTTTCCTTTTATTCCTTTTCGTATTCAGCCATAACTATCGCGTAATTCCCGCCGCACTGGGCGGGGTAGGCCTTTAGGCAGGGCCTGTCGTTTAGAAGCACGTCTATTGGATCGTCTATGTGGTTGTGGAGCATAAGCAGGTCGCCTTTTTTGAGATTCATAATGTCCTCAAGCCTTAACGAGCCTGCGTTGACCCTCGCAACGAGTTTTACGGGGGCCTTGTGGACGTTTTTCATTATGAGGTCGGAAATTTGCTTCGGTGTCGGTTTGGTGGTCCTGCTTGACTCGTTACCCACGAAGGGGTCGAGCATTTCGGATATCATAACGATGGTGAATTTTATTTCGGTCGATTCGTTCGAGACGAGGAAGTCGAGGCATGTCATTTCGTGCAGCTCGCTTATATCGACCGGCCATTCGCCTTTGATTATCTGCTGTTCTTTTTTAATGAAGTTGTCGTCGAGACCGAAGCCGAGGCTGAAGGCGTCAACGATGGAACCTGAGACGTCGAGCAGGATTGACTCTTCGAGCTCTGAAAGGCCGCGGTCGGAGTCGATGTCGGCGTTGTTGTCGCGAAGCATCTGGCTGACAAGCGCTATTGCGGTATCGACGGGGCATTTCAGGTATCCGCAGTTGCTGTCGAGCTGATTATTGAAAGGCAGGTAATAGGCGTTTCTGTCGGTGACTGCTTCTTCGGCGAGTGTAAAGGCGTACTGCTGGTCAACTTTTGTCAGCTCGGACTGGAGTGCTGCCTGGAAAAGCGTCTCGAATGTTTTCATGAACTGCTGGTTTATTTTCCTGGCGAGGTTGTCAAGGGCCTTGAAATTTTCGGGGTTGAAATGGTGCGGCTGATGCCAGTTGTATTCCTCGAACTCAAGATCGGTTCCGCTGACGGCATCGACATGCTGCCGGGCGGCGGTTACGATCCGCCTGAGCTTTTCTCTTGTCAGATTTTTATCTTCGAAGGGATTTGTCATTGAATAGCAAACTCCTTGAACAACACCTTTGTGACGTAAGGTTTTGCCTGGGGAAAAAGCATTGTGTTAATGTTGTCTCGAATTTCTTTTTTTATCCTGCTGAGATTACTTGTTCCGCGGACGCGCTCGAGACTGAGTCCGGCGACATAGGTCGTGAGCCAGTCGCGTATGATCGGTGTTTTTTCGTCAAGGAATATGGTGCCGGTTTCCTGGTCCATTTCTTCGCTGAGCACGAGGGATATGGTTACCCTTGCGTACCTTGTAACGCCCGGTTCGTCGAGGTTTGCGACCACCGGTTCGATCTCGTAGTGCCATGACTTTCCCTGGCCGTTTTCCTGTGTAACGAATTCCTGGAAAGATTTCTGCGGCTGGTCTTCGGGTTTCGGCTCGGGCTTTGGCGCGGCGAAAATCTGGGCCAGTGCAAAGCCTCCGGCCGAGGCAACGAGAACCGCGACGCTGATTATTATCCAGGGCAGCACGCTTTTCATTTTTGAATTATTCGCGTCAGCTTTGCCCTTCTGCTGATCCTGCTGTTTTTCTTCTTCCGGCATTTTTTCTCCTTGTCCTGTTTTATGACATTGCCCCGCAGGTGCGGTATTTTTTGATCTTATCTCTTAAAGTTCGGTCACTTATGCCGAGAACTTTTGCGGTTTTTGCCTGGTTGCCGCTGTATCTTTTGAGCGTCGCTATGATCGCCTGCTGTTCGAGCTGCTGGAGGTTCATCCCGGCCAGTTCTATCAGCTCATCTTCGGGGTCGGTGCAGTCGCTGTTGAATTCGTCGTCGAGCCATGATATTTCGTCTATCGACAGCACCGGGCCGGTACCGAGTGTCATGGCGGTTCTGATCATGTTTCTCAACTGGCGGATGTTGCCGGGCCAGTGGTACTGCATGAAGATGTCCATCATGCACGGGTCGAGTGCGGTTATTTTCCTGGGTGTTTCGTGCGTGTAGGCATTTATGAAGTGCCATACGAGCTCTTCGAGGTCCTCGGTCCTTGAACGCAGGGGCGGGACGGTGAGCCTTACCGCGGAGAGCCGGTAGTAGAGGTCGGCGCGGAATTTTCCTTCCTTTACCATTTTGGCGATATTTTTGTTGGTCGTGCTGATTATTCTTACGTTGACCTCAATCGTTTCGCTGGCGCCTACCCTTTCGAGGTCCATCTGTTCGAGCACTCGAAGCAGGTGGGCCTGGAATCGCGGTGATGTTTCGGTTATTTCGTCGAGAAGCAGCGTTCCGCGGTTTGCTCTTTCGAAGCGGCCTTTTCTCGTTGCCGTGGCACCGGTGAAAGCTCCTTTTTCGTGGCCGAACAGTTCGCTTTCGAGCAGGGAGTCGCTGAGCGCTGCGCAGTTTACTTTTATAAAGGGCGCGGTTCTTCTTTTGCTGCGGGAATGTATTAACTGGGCGATGAGTTCCTTGCCGGTTCCGCTTTCACCGTTTATGAGGACCGGTGCCGAAGTCGGGGCCAGTCGTGCGGCGAGCCGGACGGTCTTTTCCAGTGCGGGACTTTTGCCGATTATTTTGAATACCCGGTTTTCGCGGCATTGTGCCTCGGCGATCACGTTTGCTTTGTGGTTTGGGCAGTAGGTGTCGAGGAGGCTGTGTATTTTTTCGGGCAGGGCCGGTTTTGCGATAAAATCTGCAAAGCCTGCGCGAAGGGCGCCAACGGCGAGGTCCGAGCTGTCGCTTTGGCTGAGCAGTACGACGGGGGCTTCGGGCAGCGTTTGGCGGATTGTTTCAAGTTTGTCGCATGCGGCTGTGAAAGAGTCGGCACTTTCGGTGCATCCGAGCAGTACGAGTTTGCAGCTTGTGCGGTCGATATAGTCTTCGAACTTTCGGCCGGCGTTTATGACGGTTCCGATTATCGCCCTTTCGGCAAGGCACTGGAGAACGGTTTTGACCGCGGCCTTGTCGTTTTCGACGATCATGACGGTTGCGCTGTTAGAGACTGTTTGGGTCATCAGTGTATTTCTCCAGCATTTCGATTGTTTGAGGATCGGTGATCCAGCTTATCGATTTGCTTTGGGTTATCGCGAGTTTGGTCCATTTCGACTGGGGGTAGTCCTTTACGAGTGTATCATACATTTGTTTTGCGAGGTTAAGCTGTTCGGTTTTTTTCAGGCAGGTCGCGGCCTGGTACAGTGCCCAGGGCCTGTCGGGGTTATCTTGCTCACCGGCGAATCTTTCGATGGCAAGGTTGTAGAAGAAGCCGGCCTGTTCGATCCTTCCTGCGAGGTAGAGGGAGTCTGCGATTTTGACGGGGTTTTTTACCCTGTCAGGGTTTTGCAGAAGGGCCCTGATTGCCGGATCGGACTGGTCCGGCTGGGCGAGGCTCTTATTGTTTACCTTTGCGTTTTGCTGCTGTTTTTCGGAAGCTGATTTTGTTTGCCGGGCCGGTGAAGTTTCTTTTTGCCGGGGCTGGTTTTGGGTTTTTTGTTTTTCGCGGTCGGGTGATGGTAAATCCAGCATGTTGAGCTGCTCGGCAAGGAGCTTGAGGTCGACGGAGCCGTCATTTTCGACAGGTTCGGTGTAGCTTTCCATGGAAAGTATTTCTTCCTGCAGGAAGCTGTTGCGTGTTTGCCTGAATTTTTCCCTGGGCTGTTCGTCGGGCGTATCGGCGGCGAGGGCATTTAGGGCGAACAGTGCCGAGACTGTGAATATGATTGCTGTTTTACAATTCATCGGAGTCCTCCGCGGGTATGATACTGTCTGTCAGTTGTGAGTATGCAAGGGCGGCCTGTTCGTGGAGGCCTTTTTTTGTGTAAGAATCGCCGAGCAGGCGGCAGGCCTGGGAGGTTATTTCGTTTTCTGCGCCGGATTCGATAAGATTTTTGCAGATCGAAATGCACTTATCGAAACTTTCGAGGTTAAAGTAATTCTGGGCCAGCAGCAGGTGTGCCTCGTCGAGTTTGTTACCGGGCGGAAGGTCGTACATCGCGTCGGTTATCTCCCGGGCTGCGACTTTGTAGTCGCCGACTATGGTGTAGCAGCGTGCGAGGTCGACACTCAGCAGGGCACGAACGTAAGAGTCCGCTATGTACTCGATCTTTCTTCTAAGCAGCGAGATGGAAGTTTCCACGAGGTCCATTTTGTTGAGTATTTTGACCTTTGCCGAGAGGACCTTGGCGGTGTATTCCTGCGAAAGTCTGAGGGTTGGTATGTTTTGAAGTATGTTAAGGGCTGTTACGTAATTTTCCTGTTTTGTTTCGGACTCGACGAGCATAAGTATTGTGTCGATGTATTCGGCTTTGGGCGCGGATTCGTCTATGGCGAGGCGAAGGGCCTGCGACGCGTCCTCGTATTCGCCGAGTTTGATCATCGACTGGCCGAGCATGTAGTAGGCGGGTTTCAGCCTGTGGTCGGCGGAGTTGTTTATCAGCTGTATCGATATCGCGAGCCATTTCTTGGCAAGCTCGTATTCTTTCGCCATGTAGTATGATGTGCCCATTCCGTAGGCGGCTTTTCTCTGGGATTCGGGATTTATGTCGACGTTGTATGCTTTTTGGAACATTCTTATCGCGTCGTCGTAGAGGCCTGCTTTCATGGTCGCCTCTGCGAGGGACAGCGAGGCCTGGTCGATGAGCTTGAAGTCCGGGTACTGGATTAGTATTTCGCGGAAGTCTTCTGCGGCACCGATATAATCGTGCAGGTCGGTTTTTATATTGCTCGCGTTGAGCAGCGCGAAGGGCGCGACTTTGCTGTGGGGGTACTGGCTTCGAATGATTTTGTATTCGCCGAGTGCGAAAGTCGGCTCGCCGGCGAATTCCTGCACACGGCCCAGTGCATAGTGTGCGTTTGAGGTTCGATGGTCGCCTCGGTAGCGGAGCAGGAACCTTCTCCAGAGGCTGACAGCTTCTGAGCAGATGAGTTTTTTGTATTCATCGAGATCGGTGTACTCGCGGGGGCAGTACACTTCGAGCGAATTGGTCTCGAAGCGTGTCATAAGGTCGGCGGCGCCTGTCAAGGTTTCGGCGATCTTCTGTTCGGACGTATTGTTGAGGTACATTGTGACCGGAGTGTTGTGCATTTTTGGCTCGACATCGTGCCAGCGGGCGTTAAGGCCGGCGAAAGAGGCGAACTTCGCGAGCACTTCTTCGAGCGGGGCGTCGAGGCATATAACGGACCATTGGTGACCAATGCTGAGGTGCTCGGTTTTGTCGATTTTCGCTGTGACGGCGCCTTCGCTGAGATGGTAGACGCTTGACTGCAGGAAAGCTGTAAGTTCGCTTTGCTCCATGATGGGTATCTGTTCGGGTATGAGCTCGTCGGACCATTTGGTTCCGGGCAGTTCCGGCTGGGAGTTGTGGATTCTCATTACCTCGCGTGTCACGGCTTCGCAGAGCATGAAGTAGCAGTTGTCCTCGATTACGGGCGAAAAGACGCCTTCGAGCGTGTCGACCAGTGCGAGAGTTCTGTATGCGTAGTGCCTGACGTTGAGGTAGTTGGCCTTTTCCATTTCGATGAACATCAGGTTGTAGTTGGTCAGGGCGCGGACGACGGGGGAGCTGCTTTGGAGCGAACGTGTGAGGTATTTGCTTATGTCCCGGTGGTTTTCGGTGTGTCTCATTGCCAGGGCCATTTTGAGCTGCAGCAGGTCTGAGAGGTATTCGTTGGCGGGTATCGCGGTGTTGAGGTTATTATTGAGTTTCTCGAAGACGTAATATGCTTCGGCGTACTTCTGGTTCTGCATGAGGGTCTGGCCGAGTGCCCATGAGGCTGCTTTGTCGAGCTGTGAGGCGACATCGGGCTCGACCTGTTCGGAAGGCGAGACGGGTTCGGCGGGGGTCTGAGCGGCGGCGGCAGGGGCGGCGGGGTTGGTTTTTGAGCCGGACGGCCTGACGAGCATGTATATAAGCAGTGCGGCGATTACGAGCGCGTTTATACCAATGACGATGTTGGCAGGGGTCAGGTAGTCGGTTACCTTGTATTTAACCTTTTTGGCGGTATTTTTGGCCGCGGTTCTGACCGAGGGGCCGCAGTGCTCCTCGATGAGGTCGAGAACCTCGGGCGAGCAGTTGAATACGTCCTTTGCGGATACATCTTTTTTGCTCCTCTCGCCGAAGATGTCGACGGAGTTGGGGCGGGAGGCGGCTTTTTCAAAGACGCTTTGCGATTCAGGGTCGACTTTTTCGCCTGTGGAGTACTGCTCGATTATTTTTTTTATTTCCGCTTCCATATGTATCTACATACACCTTTAAATGCGCAATATTTCGACCTGAGACTATGTGCAACGTGCGTGCCAGCAGGCGGGACGCATATTGCCTGCTGCGTAAGTCTTTGTTTTTAAGGAGGTTATGATTTTTGTGCGAATCAGGAGCTTTGCAGAGGTGTAAGTAATCCATACGGTGTTATGAATTTTTACAAAAATACGGGCAGGGGATTGGTTATAGGGGATAGGAATCAGGAAACAGAACACAGGAATCAGAACACAGAACACAGAAAGGCGGGGGCGTTGGTGTGAAACATTTATGCGGGGATTGGCGGCGGGGGCGGTGTTTTTATTTTCGCGATGAGGCTCCCCGAGACGTACAACTTTCAAACTTTAGATCAGTGCCGGCTCGCCGCGTAAAACCTTTAACCACAAGGGCTTATGGATTTGCCGACTTTGGGCCGTTTGTATAAAGAGCAGAGGAGGGTGGAAAAAGTGATTATGCTGGGAAATATGCGTTTGT
>CAZVPF010000063.1:0-13311 GCA_964628195.1 uncultured Pirellulales bacterium
TCGCAGCCGAGCCAGGGGGATATGCCCCAGAGGTTGAAAATGTATCCAATTTTTTTCGTGTGCATTGCCCGCATTTCAAAAACCCTGTACTGATCGCGGTGAAAAACAGTAACAACGTGATCCCGCTTCGGCTGCTTTTTTCCCTGCAGAACCGGCTTAAATGAACTGCCGTCCATATGCTCAGGTAGCGGAGCACCACAAATATCGAGTATGGTCGGCATCATGTCTATTCCGTTGATGAAGTGTTCATCGTCAACACTATTGGGTTTGGTTACGCCCGGCCATCGAACAATTAACGGCGTGCGGTTCGATTGAAGGTAGCAGCTGCCTTTGGAAAAAGGCAAAGCTGCCCCGTTGTCTGACTGGAACATTATTATCGTGTCATCATATTGCCCCGCTGCCTTGAGTTGTTCCACGAGAACACCCACGATATCGTCAGCTCTTTTGCAGGCGTTATAATACCATGAAAGTTCGCGCCGCACCAGTGGAGTGTCCATCATATACCCGGGTATCTCAACCTCATCCGGCGAATAGACTCGTGAAGGCCCTGGCGGAATCGTATCTTTATACATTTGTTTTTCATAGTCGCTTCCGGGATAAGGCCGGTGCGGGTCCATGATATCCATAATGAGAAAATAAGGTTTGCCGCTCTGTTTGGACTTTGCTAAAAAAGAATTCATCTCACGTTTATAAACCTTCGGGTCCCTGCCGTGATTGGCAAAATGGTTTTTAATAATATCCCACTGCTCGTGATCAACAGGCCTGTAATGTCCGGCTTTGCCCATCAGGGCGGTAAAGTAACCATTTTTGCGAAGTTCGCTGCCCAGCATGGCGATTCCCTTGGTCGCCGGGTTAAACCCCATACTGCCGTTATGAAGAGGGTACCTGCCTGTAACCCATACAGCCCGGCTCGGCTGGCAGACAGATACGGTTACGAATGCATGTTCAAAACGCATGCCGTCAGCGGCGAGTTTGTCAATATTCGGTGATATTTCAGGAGTCTTACCCCCAAAACAGGCCGGTGTACCGGCATCCATATCATCTACAACTATCATTACGATATTCGGGTTTTCACTTTTTGAGTGCGCTTTTACAGTCTTTGGGGTCGGCTGACTCATTGCTGATATTTGTGACCGGTCCAAACCTAAGCCAAAAAGACCGGTAATTGCTGCTGATTTTTTTAAGAATTGTCTGCGAGTGTTATTTTTCATAACTTCGATCCTGTAAAAAGAGGCTACAATCATGTTGTCGGATGACTTAAAGGCCAACGACCTATTATTATAAAAAATATAATACGCTTTAAATTATAATATGACGACATGTCTTAAAAATGACACAAATGTCTTGAAAATGTGATAAAACAGCAAACTTGCAGGGCCTTTACTGTTAATATAGCTCTCTTAAACCTCTTTAAGCCAATTATTATGCCGTAAATTGGTTAATATCCTGACCGAAATTGAGCTTGCAATATAATGGCAATATTTAGTATTATTGTCTTAATAGAGTGTTTTAGATTGTCTGGTATAAAGAGTAAATATATGGCAAAGATTCTTTTGTGTGCCAAATTAATTATATTAAGCTTACTTCTTTTCATTAGCCCACTCGTTTTCGGGCTGGAAAAAGTTTATGAAACAGCACAGCCCTCCTCACGTCCAGATTATGTCCCCAAGCTAAGTGATGTCTCCATGCGATCAATGGTTCCTCGAAAGGGAACCACGGTTTACGACAACACGTTTCTGGCCGCCGAAGCGTTTCATATCACCAGGCTTGACTGGGTTTATCCCGGCGTGGACGCTTCTTGGATACATGATATTCAGTCGGCTGGGTATGAGCTTCAGCCTTCTTTGAACTCCAACATTTCCGATGGGCCGGGACAGGTAACAACTGAAAAAGGCAGGATATTGGATGTTCACGGAGAGAGGATCACCGGGCCCTGGATGCCGTGGCCCAATTCCTACTGGGGATGTGCCAACCGAAGAGAATGGCGGAGCGTATGGCTTGAGTGGTCGCAATATTATGCCGGACTTGGGGTTTCGTCATTCCAGCACGATGATCCGAGGATGAACGGTGCTGCTCTTTACTGGCACCCCGGAACAGTTGGAGATAATAACGTTGGGCCCGGCTGCTTCTGCGAGGACTGTATTTTTAAGTTTAATAAATATCTTAAAATCAACGGTTTATCCGGTTGGATAGACAGTTACCCGGTCAACAATTTTGCTAACACTTTTTTATGCAGGAGCAACTGGGGAACAGACGGGTCATTCACAATATTTATGGTAACCAGGTCGGACAACAGCGATTTTGGCTTGTCTGGTAACGGGGCCAACGGAAGCGGCAGTGTGCCCCGACTGTATCTTTCCAGGCGCGGCATTTCATATAACAGCTTAAACACCGTTAATATTTCCACTTTATCCGATAGTGTCGAAATAACGGTTTTTACACACGACGGTGGAAGTAATTTAAAAGTTTACAGAAACGGAACCCTTGCAGGCAGCGGTATTTCCTCGGCAGTCGAAGCCTTCGGCGGCGGGGGCAACCTCGGCATACCTCTTCAGGCAAATAATCAAAACATTGCAGGGGACATCGCAGAGATCATAATCTACGACAGGTCCCTCAATACCAACGAAAGACAGGGTGTAGAGGCATACCTGGGCGATTTGTACGGAGGCATTTCCGGAATACCTATGAATCCCAAAGAGACTGATCTTGCCCGAAACTTGAAACTATGGTTAAGTGCCGACGTCTTGTCGATAACTCATACCGACGGAGCCGTTGTCAATGCCTGGCCTGCATCTGCGGGATTTGACGCCGTTGTGCCCTCTTTGACTTTACCCAACGGCCAAACAGCCGGGGCGCCCACATTCAAATATGATGCGATAAACGGCAGGCCTGCTGTAAGATTTGACGGCGTTAACGACTTCATGACATTTTACTGGTTCAATATAAAAGACTATGTGCTGAACTATGTTCACGACCAGAACTTTAGATATGCAAGTACAAGCATTCGCTCACCGTATGAAAATTTCCAAAAACAGTCCGTCAGGGAATTTTTTGACGATGTGAGGCCGGTCTTGAATAGTTATGCAGGCAGACATGTACCTATCTCATGTAATGGTTTGCCTCTGACAGACCCGACACCCTTCGATCTTTTTGATTTTGGCATGCATGAGTTGAAATTTGAGGAAGCAATACCATCGTATCTTTACAGCACTTACAAGCAGGCAGTAGAGGCTGGTCTTGCCCAGATGTACACCCCGCCTGTAGTCTGGGGACAAGCCGGAATAACGAACTGGGACAGCGACTATCCCCAGCTTAGAATACGAACCCGCAAAGCTATTGCCACTTCTTACGCCTTCGGCGGGCACATGATGGCACCCTGGGACCATTACATGCCGGAGGGTAACCCGAGGTATTTCGGCAACCCGGATGATTACTATTTTCTATTTAAGATGGTGCGTGACAATACCGAATTTTTCGACGGGTATGAAGACGCTTATGTGACGGGTTATGATCTCAGCGACACCCGATATGCTTCACCGGTGCCAGTTACTCTTACCGGCGGGTCGGGCAGAGTTTGTGCAGCAGTTCGGTCTGTCCCAAATGATCCGTTAAAACCGACAGTAATTCACCTGGTAGAATGGGATGATAACCCTCAGCCTTTCAGTCTCGATATACAGCACAATCGCTTTACAGACGAAGAAAACATTGTAATTGAAATGATATTCAATGACGAGCAGGCTGACACTAATTATACGGTAACCGACAATGGCACTTATTCAACAGTATCACTGCCGGCCTTGAATATCTGGGCCATGATTACTGTCAAGCCTCAGCCGCATGAAGTTGTCCGAGCAACTGTGGAAGAACCCGATGCTGTGGTAGTTGAGTTCAGTGGAGAAGTTGAACCCGTATCAGCCCAAGATATTCAGAATTATTCAATAACCCCCCCTCTCGATATTGACTCGGCAGTTCTCGGCCCGGAAGGCAAGACAGTCTCACTGAATCTGACGCAAGAGTCATTTGTTGACTTTACAGAAAGATATACGCTTTCGGTTTCTGATATTAATAGTATATTGGGTTCAGCTATTGAACCCTCGCAGACCGAAATACGCTATCAAGGCATCTGGGCGTGGCAGTATAAAATGAAACTTGGTTTTGACAGCTCAAATATTTCAGAAGTTTTGCCGGATTTTCCCGTTTTGGTGAAGTTCGGCACTGATAATTTTGATTACAGTCAATGCCTTGCAGACGGATCGGATATTCGCTTCACGGATCAAAACGGCACCGATCTTCATCATGAATTTGAAACGTTTAATCCAGACGGAGAAACTATTGCATGGGTTTCAGTCCCTCAAATCGATCCCGCCCTGCCGGACCAGTATATAACCATGCACTGGGGCAACATCATGCCGGATGAGATTTCGGAAAGTTCCCGGGTATGGAGCAATGGTTTCAGCGGGGTCTGGCATCTCGGAGATGATACAAAAGATTCGACAGCCAATGAAAATCATGGCACTAACTTTGGTTCCACTGTTGCGTTGAACGGTGCTGTCGGTAAATCAAAGTATTTTGACGGTACGGCAAAAATTAATGTAAACGATGACAACAGCCTGGACTTCAATGATAATGTTTTCACATTTGAAGGCTGGATAAACAAGGACGCTCTTCAAACGGGGATGTGGCTCACAAAAGGAGGCCACTGGCTGGAGCAATCGTGGGAGATCGGTTGGGGTTCGACCTCCAGCGGCATGGCTACTTATGAATATAAATCTTTGAACAGCGCCAATGATATTAGTTCAGCAAACACGTGGTATCACCTGGCATTTGCTTCAGATGGATCAACCGGCAGGTGGTACGTGAATGGCGAAACTTCAGGACCTGTATATAGCATTAGCTCTATGGCCGGCTTAAACAACTCCAACTCGTTAATTATAGGCGGGCGCATGGAAGGGGTAACCACAAGCTGGTTTGCAGGAAAGGTCGATGAAATTCGCATTTCCAGTTCAGAAAGGTCACAGGACTGGATAAGGGCGACTTATTTATCTGCTTCGGAAAGCTTCATTAATTTCGGACCGGTAATTACGAAAGAAGACCTGAACGAGAACGGCTTTGTGGATTCATTCGACCTGTCAATTTTTGGCGATAACTGGCTGAGTTCAGGGAATCGGACTTGCGACCTGAATTACGATGATAAAATAAACTTCGCAGACTTTGCTAAATTTGCGGAAAATTGGGGTTTCGGCAAGTAAGGCTTAAACCTTGTATTTTTTCCTGTATGCCTGCGGGCTGACACCCATTTCACGTCTAAAATATCGACCAATATGTTCATAACTTATGTAATTTAATGTGTCAGCTATCTCTGCTACGGTCATATTTGTCTCTATAAGCAATTGTGCGATATGCTGGGCCCGAATACACCTTATTTCCTTGAGAATGGAATGCCCGAGTTCATTTTTGAACCGGCGCTCAAGAGTGCTGCGGGATACACATGCGGCATTTGCGATATCATCAACCTGTATCGGCATGTTGGCGTTTTGCCGGATGAAACGAACAGCCTCGACAACAACATTGTCCTTAACCGCAAGTATATTCGTTGACTGCCTCGATACAATGTGGGTTGCCTTTACAGTGATAAGCTGATTATTCATTGCCTCCCCATTCATCAGTTTATCAAGTAACTCGGCAACTTTATAACCAGCGGTTCTGGTGTCCAGACTAACACTTGATATAGGAGGCTGAGAAAGATCGCAAACCATTGTGTCATTATCGACCCCCAGAACAGCAACTTGTTCGGGGACATAAAGTTCAGCGATTTTGCAGGCTTCAATTATATATCGTGCGTGGTCATCGTTGCAGGCCATTATCGCAACCGGCTTGGGCAGCGATTTAAGCCACGTTATCATTTTTTCCTGCAGCAGCGACCATGTGCGCTTGCCCTTGGCAGGGTGCTGTTGGTGAACATGCACCTGAAAACCTTTGCTCTTGAGCAATTGCGAGAAGCAAGACTCCCTTTCTCTTGCCCACCATAAATCCGAGTACCCGGAATAGGCATAATTCCTGAATTTAAGATCCATAAAATACTGAGCAGCTAATTGTGCTATGCTCTGCTGGTCCGTAGAGAGAAATGGGTAAGGAGAAATGCCTTTCGTGACGTCAACACATATTACAGCAGGTATATCAAGGTTTATGACCTTCTGCATATTCGAAAGTTCTCTGACCACGGCACCGTCGGCTTTCCAGTCTTTAAGGTCCGGTAATTGTATAAAATTCTTATCTTCACCGGTATAGAATGACCATGGACCGTGTTGCCTTGAATAGCTGAAAATCCCTTCGATAAGACCCCTTCCGTAGGCTCTTGATTTTTCTATAAAAAGTATGATTTTTTTTACATTCGGCATTATTTACCCCGTTAAAGGACGTCATTATGCTGTTATTATATCCTCTTTTGAGCCTGAAGTCAAGGTGCATGACGTAAAATGGTTATAATAAAGGCCTAAAATGGCTTAGCAATGAAAATCTGCTTTTGTTATTATAATAAAATAATGATACGAAATTGCTATATATTGCAACTAAACCAGGTTATGTGCGGCGTATTCTGTTAACTTTATTTGGAGGTGTATGAGATGAATTTCCCAAAAACTACATTTATAATAATACTGTTGGCGTGTCTATTATCAGGCGCAGCCTTTGCGGCGGTGCCTGTACCGCAAATGGAAATGCTTTTTGAGGACAATATAGTTTCCACAGGTTCCGTTGCTGTTTCAGGGTGGTGGTATACCAATGAGTTTATTTCCGGGGTTGACGGCACCGTAGGCGCAGGTTTAAGCGATACTTCAAATTGTGTCGCATTTGGTGGAGCCAACGGCGGAACAGAAATGGTAGACGCCCTGAGTAACGGCCTTGAGTCCTTTACAATTACCGCCTGGATCAAAGCCGACACACTTGAAGGCTTTTATGACAACGGAACAGTCTTCGCAAATACAACCGTTCCTAACTCAAGCGGCATCCACCTTTATGCAGGCTCAACTTACCCTGGGGCGATGCTTCTAAGGGTCAACGGTGAAAACAAATGGGGCCCAAGCTCGCTTCCTTACGATGTCGTAGGCGACTGGCAATTTATTGCAATCACATACGACGGCACAACCTCAACTGATAATGTTGTGTGGTACTGGGCAGAAAACGGTGTTCTGCAAAGCTGGACAACCAGTATGACATCCGGCTCGGTAACCGCAACTGACACCAGCCCCATAGTCATAGGCGGTGGAAATGCATCGGCTATATTACGTCTTCACGGCGGGGTTGATGAGTTCCGCATGTGGGGAAGTCAGAGTGATTCTTCAGCTGTCCTAACAGCAACAGAAATTGAAGAAGTGATGGCAGCACACACAACTGTAAATCCAGGTGGACCGGTGTCAACTCCAGAGTCTCCTCAACTTGAGCTTTTAATGGAGAACAATATCACATCAAGCGGAACAGTTGTCCAGGACGGCTGGTGGTATACAAATGAATTTATCGCCGGTGTTGACGGAACTGTTGGAGCCGGCTTTAGCGACACTTCAAATGCGATCGCCTTTGGTCCCACAACAGGCGGAACGGCGATGAATGAAGCATTGAGCAGCGGCCTCGATTCGTTCACTATTACGGCATGGATAAAGGCAAACAGTATGGAAGAGTTTTTCGATAATGGAACGCTTTTCGCAAATACAACAGCGCCTAATGAAAGCGGTATTCATCTTTATGCAGGTGCCGGACACCCGGGCGCTATGTTGCTCAGAATAAACGGAGAATACCAATGGGGTCCGGGCTCTTTACCTTATGACGTTGTTGGCGACTGGCAGTTTATCGCTGTTACTTATGATGGGACTAAGAGTGCCGGCAACTGTGTATGGTACTGGCTTGAGGGAGGTCTTCTACAGAGCTGGATGACTGATATGACATCAGGACCGGTTCTTGACAGTTCAACGGCCCCGATAGTTATAGGCGGGGGTAACGCAAATTCCATTTCCCGTCTTCACGGCGGAGTGGACGACTTCCGTATGTGGGCAAGTAAGACAGATAATTCCGCAGTACTCGATCCTAACGAGATACGTGGTGTTATAAATGAGCATACTACTTTGGGAACTCCCGTAGAGTACAAATGTGACCTTGAAGATCTTAATAAAATGATCGGTGACTGGCTTGCAGACACTATCATCTGGGACAATGATATGACTGTCGATCCTAATGGAAACGGTTGGGTTCAGCGTTCAGGGATTGAAGGTGATTATATTATCAGCGAAGGCAAGATGGTCATTAACGGAAATACCGGCAACTGGAGACTTGATACCACGCCGCAAAACGGTTTCCCCGGCAGGACAATTATCAGTACATCAATGCGTGCAACAACAACCTCAAATACTTCTGAGGGTTCAAGAAGCGGCATAGGCATGTGGATGAATGTGGACACCCGAACCGGCAGCGGAGATTACGGTGCACTTAATTTCCACGTTGTTCTTAAACCGGACAATACTCAGTATGTTGAGTTCATTGAGCAGTGGGATCCTTCCGGCTGGCCGCCTACATCTTACGTCAGGGTTGAAGGCGATGGCATCACCGACTTCGACAGCAGCATGCTCGATATAGACATTGTGATGGACCCGAATTCAGTTGGAATGGGCGTTGACTACACCATCGCCGACCAGGCAGGCACTACCGCAAACGGGCAGTTTTTCATGAACCGCCGTGCCGGCTCAGCCGCCGGATTTGAAGCAGCAACTCTCCTGACCGGCGGTGCGGAAGGTGAAGTCGACGACATCTACATCGAAGGACCTTATACACCTCAGTATGATGTTGCCGGCAATGACGGTATTGTAGACCTTAAGGACTTTGCATGGTTTGCTGAAAAGTGGCTGCTGGACCTCACGAAACCTTGCTGGACTCAGTAATAGAAAATCTAAATTCGCGTTTTTGGGCCGGTTAGTCGGCCGGCCCTTTTAATTTATTTAATATAAATATAAAGGTGAAACGTATGGATAATTTGATATCAGGCAGGGAAAAAAGGAGAAAAGCCTTTACATTAATTGAATTGTTGGTGGTTATTTCCATAATTGCCTTGCTCTTGTCAATCTTATTGCCTTCTTTACAAAAAGTAAAAGATTTGGCGAGAAAGACAGTATGTCAGTCACAGTTTCATTCTGTAGGCTTGTCACTAACACTCTATGCCAATGATTACAACAAATACCCGAAACCTATGGTCTCAGACACACTGCCGGAACAGGAGTCCTACGAAACCGGCGTTCTGCCTTATATTGTCCGTGACAAATTCTACCAAATTGCCAAGACAAGCTATGGCATGGCTCCGAAAGTTCTTGTCTGTCCGACTTATGTCGGTTACGGCTATGACGGCAAGAAAACTGCTAACGAATTGCTGGAAAGTCGGGCCTCAGGTGAACATGACACTGAAAATGACCTTAGCTACTGGGCACCGTCTCCCCCGCATTGGCCGGGAAGACGGCAGATGGGAATTTTTATTCTTGCAAGAATTGATCATAAAACCTGTGCGATCAGGCCTGAGGATCGCGCCTCAAAGCTTTTAGGGGCGGATATAAATATGTATTGGGATGAACCTTACCACTGGTCATGTCACCAAACCAGAGATGCGTCGGGTTTACCCGCTGGTACCAATCGTCTGCATAATGACGGCAGCGTCGTCTGGGTTTCCAACAAGGTCATGGCGCAGGACGAACAACCATTGACAGCCGGCGATAACGGCAGATGGGAAGGTCCGTATAAGTATAACCACAGTCCGGGCCTTGTAAGAAATTATTATTGGTAATTAGATTTGAAAACGATTGTATATCCCGGAAATGTGTTGTTTCCGGGTCTAATAATTTATGTCTCAGTTTGGAGGGTACTCAAGATGAAGTATTCGAATGTGTGTTTGGTTTTGTTTACAGTTGTGTTATTTTCGGTATCCGCATGTGCGGTTACTCAGCCCCAGATGGAATTGCTCTTTGAGAACAATATTGATTCGACTGGTTCTATAAGCCAGTCCGGCTGGTGGTACACCGGTGATTACCAGGCGGGCGTAGGTGGAACCACAGCAGCTAATATTACATCCTCAACTGCTGCGGTTGCATTTGGACCTACAACAGGCGGCACTGCAATGAATGACGCATTAAGTAATGGTTTAGATTCTTTTACCATAACCTGCTGGGTCAAATCGGACACCCTGCTTGGTAACGACAGGAGTATATTCAGCAACATGAACACAACCGCCACAAGTGGTTTCTATCTTAATGCAGGCGCTGCTTTTCCCGGTGCAATGCTTCTTAAAGTAAACAGCAGCTTCCTTTGGGGGCCATATCCCGTGGAATATGATGTAGTCGGTGACTGGCAGTTTATCGGTCTGACCTATGACGGGACAGCAACTACAAACAATGCCGTCTGGTACTGGCAGGAAGGCGGATCACTTATGAGTAAGACAATGAGCCTTGCTGCTGGTAGTGTCAGCGGCACTCCAAATGAACCGCTTGTTATAGGCGGCGAAGCTTCTAGTCAGCGTCTTAACGCAATGCTTGATGACTTCCGTATCTGGGGAAGTAAGTCCGGAGCAGGTGCGGTTCTCTCAGCATCCGAAATTGAAGAAGTAATGAACACTCATACTTCTATCCCGGAGCCGGCTTCAATGGCGTTGCTTGCATTGGGCGGATTGGTTTCTTTGCGTCGTCGTAAATAATCTTTGTTGAATATAGAGCCGCGGAGTTTCTGTTGGGCTCTGCGGCTTTTTGCTTTTTAGAGAAGGCTTAAATCGCACAAGGCAGCCTGGAATGGACATCATTAGATCAAAAAAGGACAATAAGCAGATGATAAGGCATAACATAACAGGCAGAGAACGAGTTATATCCATGTTAAAGAGCCTGCCGGTCGACCGGCTGCCCCTTATGCCTATAACTATGCAGTTTGCGGGAAATCTTATAGGTGCCGACTATCTTGATTATGTAAGCGACTACAGGGTCCTTGTTAAAGGCCAGATAGAGACCGCAAGAAAGTTTGGTTTCGATCATGTTTCCGCAATTTCGGACCCGACGAGAGAGGCGGCGGACCTCGGGGCAGATGTCATCTTTAAAAAAGGTGCTGTACCGAGCATAGCTTATTCTAATGCCTTCCTTGAAGATAAGGCAAAACTTGCAGGGCTGACCCCCCCTTGTCCCTATTCGCCCGGCAGAATGAAAGACCGTGTAAAGGCGATAGAGTCATTTAAGGAAAAAGTGGGTGACGAGTTATTTATAGAAGGCTGGGTGGAAGGCCCCTGCGCTGAAGCTGCCGACCTTAGAGGCATAAACACTTTACTGATGGACTTCATAGATGACACCGATTTCATTTATGACCTGCTTACTTTCACAAATGAACTGGCATGGGAATTTGCAAGGGCACAGATTGATGCCGGGGCCGACATAATCGGCATCGGCGATGCTGTCTGCTCGCTAATCGGCCCGAAGCTTTATAAAGATTTCGTTTGGCACCATGAAAAGAAACTTATTGAACGTATCCAGGATTACGGCTGTATGGTCAGGCTCCATATCTGCGGGAACATTACGGACCTGCTTGACGATATTGCATTGCTGGGATGTGAACTTGTAGATATCGATCATATGGTCTCGTTAGAAACGGCCAGGGAAAAACTCGGTGACAATCAGGTGATCTCAGGAAACATGGACCCCGTTTCGGTTTTGCGCGACATGCCCCCTGAAGATGTATTCAAAGAACTCCGAAAATGTCATCAGCAGGCAGGTGACAAATTCATTATTGCCGCTGGATGTGAAATAGTTTGTGACACTGAGTACTCAAACGTACATAAACTGCTGGAATATTCACTATCGAAACAACTTACAGGCCTTCCGGCTGGTAAGGGTCAAACAGTTTCCAAGTCCGTGCATTCAAGAATTTTAACCTTGCCTTCAATGGATAAGGAAAAGATCAACATCTCTAAAGAGATCGATTCGAAATAGTTATTTGTCCCAGAACAAAGATTTCAGAAAAACGGTTTATGGGCAGAAACCTTTTTAAAGAAACTTCACTGTATCAGCCGCGTTAAATTCAATCCCTCTCAAATAATTGATTGCCTGAGCGAAAGTTATAATATATAATTCAATTAGTTCCCCTGATGGAAAGCACAATAACAATATCCTTTTGAAGTTGTAATTGTATAAAATGGTTTTAGTAAACAGGTCAGTTAAATGAATAGAAGAGCTTTCTTAAAATCTACTGGAGTAATATCACTTTCTTTAGCTTTATCAGACATCAGCCTGGCTGCAAACAAAACGGGTGCCGATAAACCTTTTCAAATAAGCCCAGACAAAGGGCAATCAGACTATCCTTCAATGTGTAAGGCACATGACGGCTCCGTCTGGTCCGTTTGGCAGAATTACATTGAAGGTAACGAGTTCGACACTATTCAGGTGGCCCGGTTAAAAAACAATTCATGGTCAAACCATATGGACATTCCGGGCATAAAGGGAGACATTTATAAACCTGCTTGCGCCGTCGATAAAGCTGGAGACCTTGTAGTCATCTGGTCAGAACAAAATAATGGCGACTGGGATCTATGGCAAATCAACTACAATGGTAAATGGTCTGAAAAGAAAAAGTTATTCAACAGAAAAGGCCATGACTTTGCTCAGAAACTAATTACAAAACCTGATGGCGACTTAGCCATGGCCTGGCAGGGCTTTGGCGATGACAGTTTTGATATTTTTTTTGCCGAGCAAAGAAATGGTAAATGGTCTGCGCCGCAGAAGATTTCAGGCCTGGGCAATGACTGGTTCCCGGACATATGCGTTGACAATAAAGGTTCTATAACGGTCGCCTGGGACAGTTACCGTTTAGGCAATTATGACATATACCTCCGTCAGTTCAAAAATAACAAATGGCAGGAAGAAGTGCTGGTTTCAAGCAATGAATATTTTGAAGCAAATGTCTCAATAGCCGCTGACAACAATGATGGGGTCTGGATAGCATACGAGCAGCGAGGCAAACTATGGGGTAAGGATTTCGGCAACCTTTATGACTACGAAAAGAATAAAGCTGAGAAGCTTGCAAAACCTGAAGGTTCCCGGTTGTTAGGTCCGAACACAGTCCACATTCGTTATTACAAAGACAATAAAGTATATTCTGCACCAAGCCCAAGCGATGCATTCGATGACGATAAGCTTGTCGAAAAAGGTTACGGAGAGCATACCCGCTCTTTGCTTGTAGATGACACAGGCCTTCTTTGGATCTGACATTTCCCATTTAAACTGTTAAAAAACATAATTTCTCCTAACGACATCC
>CAZVPF010000064.1:0-13134 GCA_964628195.1 uncultured Pirellulales bacterium
GCCAATTATATTTAAAAAAGAAACAATGTAAAGAATGAGTTGGGCAACACGCCCTCCCGGCTTCGGGCTTCGGGAGTCAGGCTCCCGGCTCCCGGCTTCGGGCTTCAGGTTTGGGATTTTTTGAGAGCTCTGATTAAAGCGTTAAGAACTTTGGCTGTTTGCGAGGCTTTGTCCTGGAGAGGTATATATGTTTTTTCATCCATATAGTTCAGGCGGTAAGCAAGTGAAATCTGATATTCGGCCTCACATGCAGAACCGTATGCCATATTTAAGAAATGTAAATAATCCGCATGTGTCTCACGAGCACAGCCTTCAACGATATTGGAGACGATAGAGACACAGGCCCGGCGAAGCTGACTGGTCAGGCCAAAAAGTTCCTCTTTAGGGAAACTTTTTGTCGCTTTGTAAACGCTTATTACCAGCTCATCGGCAGCTTCGAAGGCTTTGAGTTTTTTATGATTACGCATAATTTGAATTTTTAATACAAACTGAACGGCTTGTCAACCCTGAAGTCCGGAGCCCGGGGTCTGGAGCCCGAACTAAACGACTGAAAGGAGTGAAATTTATATGGCTGATTTTATTTTGGGAATGAACGCGAAGATCTACCAGGGTGCTGCCGATGCGGACCTTACGACACTTACCGAGATGAGTAACGTAAAGGATGTTACCTTATCTATGGAGGCAGGCGAGGCGGATGTAACCACCCGCGCCAATTCCGGCTGGCGTGCGACAGCGCCTACGCTTCGCGAGTGCACCTGCGAGTTCGAGATGATCTGGAAGCCCGGAGATGTGTGTTTTGAAGCGATCAAGACCGCATTCCTGAACGCCCAGGAAGTTGCACTGGCGGTCCTTACTGATGCCAAGGATGCAAGCGGCGCAGAAGGGCCTCGCGGCAACTGGTCGATAACAAACTTCTCACGAAACGAGGCATTGGAAGAGGCGATCACCGTCTCTGTCACTGCCAAACTAGCTAAGTTCGAGGAATGGGTGGCAGTGTCTTAAGGCGATTCAGGCTACATGCTCAGGGCTGTAGGTTGTAGGTTGTTAAGGAACGCGGGCTTTGCCCGCAACTGATTTTATTAAAGGGTTTTGGTTATGAAACAGTTCAAAGACAACAACGGCAAGCAGTGGGACATATCACTTACGTTCGATTCGGCAAAGAGGGTAAGGGACCTTCTGGGTATTAACTTACTTGCGCCGGAAGATGGCGAGCCGCCTTTATTGACCCGGCTGGGCACAGATGAGCTTCTCTTGTGTGATGTGATCTACTGTTTGGTAAAACCGCAGGCAGATGAGGCGGGTATAACCGATGAGATGTTCGGCAGGGCGCTTGGCCCCGATGCGATACTCTCGGCAGTTGATGCATTTTACGCAGAGCTTATAGATTTTTTCCGGCTGCGCGGCCGCGCCGACAGGGCAAAGGCGGTCGCATCCCAGAAGAAGATGATAGAACTGGCAACTCAAAGGGCGGCCCAGACCCTGGAAAACCTCGACATAGACAGCGAGATGGACCGGATATTTTCCGGCTTGCCTGCGAGCTTGGAGGGATTATCTCAGTTGACCCAGGGAAACTTACCTTAAGAGAGCTTCTCTGGATGGCCGAGGCCCGCCAGAAGGATAACTGGCGTCATACATCATCGGTTATGGCACTTATCGCAAATGTCAACCGTGACCCGAAAAGAACAAGGCCGTTTAGGCCATCGGACTTCGACCCCTTCGCTGAAAGAAAGCAAACGGGGATAATGATAGATAAGGATAATGTTTCAGTTTTACGCAACGCTTTTTTAGGAGGCAGTAAATGAAGACAGATTTTGTTAACAGGACACTTAAATGGCTGGACCACAACCGCTGGACCGTGGTATCGATGGTCGTATTTATCTTCATGATGGCTGCGGTAACGGGTATCTCCGGCTGCGAGTCGACTACGGCTTCATTAAAGCCCGGCCCGGAAGGGCAGATCGCGAAAGTCACACGAGATGAATTTAACCTTCAGGTAAACGAGGCCCAGAAAGACCTTGCAGTTGAGAGGGTCCAGCTCGATGCCGAGGTCTCAAAGTTCAACCGGGAGATTGAGGCATTTAACCAGAGGGTTGAAGCGGGTATCGAGGACCTTGACCGCCAGGATGAGTTTAGAAGAGAGCTTTTGGATACCGCCGGGCTTTTTGCCGCGGAGGCGGCAGGTGCGGGTATTAACCCGGTCTCGCTTGTACCTATAGCTATAGGGCTGTTGGGTACATCGCTTGGCCTGGGGACTTCGGCAGATAACCGCAGGAAGGATAAGGTCATTACAGAGCTCAAGACTTCAGGTGCCAGGCCTCAGGCTTCAGATTGATAAGGAAAGCGGGCTTTGCCCGCTATTGTAATTACTGATCACTGAAAGCTGAATACTGGAGTCTGATAAATGGCAAAGAGCGGTTCAATAAGGGCAGGCAAGGCATACGTCGAATTATTCGCCGACAGTTCGAGGCTGATAAAGGGTCTTAGACTGGCCGAGAGGAAACTTCGCGCATTCGGCAATAACATCCGCAATCTCGGCTTAAAGATGACAGCGCTGGGCGCTGCTGTCACCTTGCCTGTCCTAAAGGCCGCAAGGTCGTTCAGCAAGATGGGCGACCAGGTTGCGAAGATGGCAAAAAGAACGGGCCTGTCTGTAGAGACCTTATCCGAGCTTCGATACGTCGCATCACAGACCGGCACGGAATTTGAGTCGCTGGAGATGGCGTTTAGAAGGATGCAAAGGAGTATCTACGATGCCGGCCGGGGTCTTAGTACAGCAGTCGATGCCCTGGCCGACCTCGGCCTTACGTTTGAGGACCTAAAGGACCTGTCGCCGGAAGAGCAGTTTAAGCTGCTTGCAGAGAGACTAAGTCTTATCGAGGACCCCACCCGCAGGGCAGGTATAGCGATGTCACTTTTTGGAAGGTCCGGTACTAACCTTCTGCCTATGTTCGCAGCCGGCGCTGCCGGTATCGAAAAGCTTCAGAAAGAGGCACGGGAGCTTGGCCTTACTATAAGCAGTGTAGATGCAGCGGCCGCAGAGGAGTTTACCGATGCCCTTGACCGGCTGTGGAAGTCGGTGAAGATGGGTGTGTTTTATGTCGGCGCTTCACTTGCGCCAGCGCTTCAAAAAGTATCCGAGATGGTAACAAAGATTATCGCCCATATAAATAAATGGATAAACGCTAACCGCGGTCTTATCGTCATGGTCGCTGCTGTCGGAGCTGCGCTGGTTACAGCGGGGCTTTTACTTATCACATTCGGCGCTTCTGTAAGTTTAGTTGCCGCTATGGTCGGTAAACTGGCCGCTGTCTTTAAGCTGACAGGCTCTGCTGTCTCGCTTCTTCTATCGCCTGTGGGGCTTGTAGTAACAGCGCTTTCAGCTCTGGCCGCTGCAATTGTCTATTACAGCGGCACAGGCGGCAAGGCCATCGAATGGCTGAAGGGTAAACTTAACTCGCTTGCCTCGGATGCCAAACTTTCAATCTCGGCCATATCAAATGCCCTCGCAGCAGGTGATATCGCACTGGCAGCGCAGATACTGTGGCTTACCCTGAAGATGTACTGGCTAAGGGGTATCAAGGTCCTGTCGGGCTGCTGGCTGAAGTTCAAGAAAGTTTTCCTGCAGATAGCTTACGATGCGTTCTATGGCTTGCAGGCCGCATGGCAGATTGCGGTAAACGCCATTACCATCGCCATGATAGAGACCACGGCAGCTCTTAAAAAGACATGGGCAAACTTCAGCAGCTGGCACGCCCGGACGGTCGAGAAGCTGGCCAACTGGATAGCTAAAAAATGGTTCTGGCTGCAGAGCCTCTTCGATGACACTATCGATATGACATTCGTAAACGAATATCTCGATACCGAATCTAAAAGAAGATTCGACCAGATCGAGGACCAGAGGACAGAGTCATTAAAACAGGCCGAGCAGCAGCGCAGGGACCTCCGCGATTCGGCATCAAAAGAGCACGAGGACAACTTAAACGACCTTGCAACCGATTACAATGATCAGGCAGATAAACTCAACAACGAATATAAACAGCGCATAGCCGACACAGAAGAAAAACTAAAACAGGCCCGCAGTCAGTGGCAGACCGCCATCGCCGCTGCCAGGGAAGGTGATGACAAGGCAAAATCGGTCGAGCGGCAGCTGGCCGGTATCGGTGACTTTTTGACCGCCCAGGTCCAGAAGATATCCGTGGTCGGTACGTTTAACCCCGCGGAACTTTCCGGCCTTGGGACAGGTTCTGCTATGGACAGGACCGCCATAGCCTCAGAACAGACTGCCCTAAATACAAAAAGACTGCTCGAAGAAACAAAGAATAACAATTCATCTTTTTCCTGAAGCCTGAAGCCTGAAAAATGATTACCTGCGAAGAAAAATTCGGATCAAGAGAAAGAACTACCGGCGCAAACGCCTCGGCTGTCCTTACCTATATAATAAAAGGTACGGACGATGACCAGCAGGCGCTGGATAGTTTAGATACTACCTCGCCATCAGTCCACCAGGGTCTGCCCCGACAGAGCAGGTCCATCGAGCCGGTAGGGCCATCTATCTGGCTGGGCATGGCAAGGTACGGCTACACCAGGCAGATGGAGACCGGCCAGTCACTTTTTAACTTCGATACCGGCGGCGGCAGTCAGCATATAACACAGAGCATCCAGACTGCGGGTATCTACGCATCTGCGGGAAGGACTGCGCCGGATTTTGGCGGAGCGGTAGGAGTAACACAGTCAGGTGTCGAAGGTGTGGATATCACGGTTCCTGTCTTTAACTTCTCGCAGACCCACTGCCTCGATGATTCTCTGGTAACATCTACCTACCAGCAGACACTGTTTGACCTGACCGGCAAGGTAAACGATGCCGCATGGCAGTGGTTCTACGGCGGGGAGGTATTGTTCCTTGGCGCAAGCGGCTCAAAAAGGGGCAGGGGTGACTGGGAGATAACCTTCAGGTTCGCTGCAAGTCAGAACCGCTCCGGTATCGTTATAGGCGACATAACCGGCATATCAAAGGAAGGCTGGCAGTATCTCTGGGTCCGTTACGAGGACAGTGAAGATACTTCAGCACAGTCTATAGTTAAAAAGCCCGTGGCGGTATACGTAGAGCAGGTCTACGACTACGGAGACTTTAGTTTACTGGGGATATGACATGCCACCTCTTCGTAAAGTGACCACAGGCCAGCCATTAAATATACCGGCATCGGATTATAACGCATTTGTCGATTGCGCGCGTGACTATCAGCAGAACAGTCAAAGAACCGCGCGAAACAGTAATCCCGAAAACCTGCCCGCCGGTCAGGTTTATATCCGAAACGACAGCGGTGTTGACTGCTCACGTTTTGATATACTCGGTGTCGATGGTATGGTCTTTACGCCGGATACATCACCCGATGCCAGAAACAGGCTGGTTCTGTCATGTTCTCTGCCTTCTGTAGATTATCACAGCGGCGGAAGGTTCGCTGTCCTTGCCCGGCCTGCAGCAGCAGGTAAAGTGGCCGCAGCTTACGTATCCGGCATCTGCCTGGTTAAGGTCGACATAACAGACCAGTCCCATCTTTACGCCGATATCATCGATGCCGAAAAAGCAAACCTTACAAGCTGCGGTAATGGCGGGGTATCTATAATAAGCAGACAGGCAGGTACGGGAGTACTTTGGGCGGTGATACGCTGCGGAAGCCCGGCAGGAAGTGATATCAGGGTCTTTAGGCTTACCGATGTCTCTGCCTCACCTATGAAAGGACTGCAGCAGAGGTTTGCCAGCGGATCGTTTTTTGATTTAACCGGCGCTGTTGAAGTTGATATCTGGCCGCATAGCTATCACAGCTATGGCGAGTATTCGACTGTCAGAAGGATATGGGCCATGAACACCGGCAGCGGATGGACCGCCGAGAGACCTAAGGCAAATATACCATATATAGAAAGATGTTGAGGAGTGATAAGTGAACGCGCCTACTGAGATAATCACTGGCTGTCTAAGGCTTGATGGCAGGATAGTATTCAGCCAGGACCCGAGCTGCACCTACTACGGCTGCCTGGTGACATCGGGCGTTCATGAAGGTCAGGTAGCGGTGACCGTTTCAAGGTTATGCTGTGATGACACTTATTACGGCTGTCTGAATACCGATGGGACATTTGAAGTGGCGGTCCCCAAAGACTGCTGCAGGTCTAATTGCAGCGACTGCTGCGGCAGGGGCCATTATGCCCCCGATTCTATACAGGCCAGGATTACTGTAACAAGTTCATGTCAGCAGATGCTGGTCAATCTCGGCGAGGAAGGAGGCTGGCATAAGTTTTATGTCTTTGATTTTGATGCTCTTACCGGCATCTATCAGTGCGACTTCTATCAGCACTGCTGGTGGCGAAAGCCCGATGTCTCTATCGGCTGGCAGCTTTACGAGGCGATAAAACCCTGTATTGAGTGGGACCAGCATGGTCATTGTATCGAAAGAGGACCCTGGGAAATGGGTGATTTAATCGATTCCGGCACCGCGATGTTCCCGCTGAATATCTTTGTCTATGACTCGTACCAGGCAGTTAGGGTTGCCTTTGAGCTTTGGTGCGCAAACTGGTGGCAGTCTTCGTATGTGGGCTGGAACGGCTGTGTGACCAACGGGCCCGGCTGGACTGCAATAGATATGCAGGAGTCGATGGTCTGCCACGATGAGAGCGGTACGATGGTAGATGGATTTGAAGGGACGTGTGAGCTGTATGAACTGTCATGAGAAACCTGTGTTCACAAATAAGCAGATTAAAAAATGCGCACAGTGCAGATACGCTTCGGCAAATACTCAAAAACTCGCCCAGGGCAAGCAGTTTAAGACCACGCCTATATGCCAGAAACACAGATGCGCAATCGAGCCTTTGGTCAAAACTTCACAGCAGTATCCATCGCTGCTTCAGCGGGGAAGTAACCTTGTTAAAGATGGAATCAAAGTCGCAAAGTCAGGCTTTAAGCTTCGCTCGAGAGATGAAGTTGAGCGCAGAAGGAAGATTTGCCTGTCCTGCGCGGAAGGCTACGATGCGGCCCGAAATCGCTGCAAGCTCTGCGGCTGCTGTGTGTCAATAAAGACGCTCTGGCAGTCAATGAACTGTCCGATGGGGAAGTGGTAACCCAAAAGCTGTTATAACTGCTTATTATTCAATTATTTATATGCCTGGGCTGTTTTTTTGGCCCAAAATTGCCGTTTTGGAAGTTATTGTTTGACATTAATCGGATAAATCTGGTATAATTCCTGTCAACATATCCAATGGCACAGACGGAAGGAGGCAGGGTGATTTTTTCTCGTATGGTTTCAAAAGTCTGCCTAACTTTAAATGATTATGACAAAAAGTGTTATGAATTGTAAATAATTAAGATTTCGGTCGAATTTCAGGCTTGGATAGAGTATAATCTGATAACTTTGGTAGAGATTTAAGAAAATTTTAGGTTATCAGGCGTCTTTTATGAAAATCAAGCCTAATATTTCTTGAACAGCAGCTTGGCGAGCTGTTAAAATCTTATCGGACGGCAGCATAATGGATAGGATGACTTTTGGAACCCTTCTGAAAAGAGCTTGATAGTGGAGTATAACCAAATAATATTTAGCGGTCATGCCATAAGGCAGATGTTTCATCGCCAAATTGCTAAAAATGATGTTATCGAAGTTATTAACAATGGGCAGATAATCATAAGTTATGCAGATGACGCGCCTTATCCGAGTTACTTAATGCTCGGATTTATAAACAATAAACCGATACATGTTGTCTTTGCAGCTGATGAGGAAAATAAAACTGGAATAGTTGTTACTGCTTATATTCCAGATACTCAATTATGGACAGAAGACTTTAAGTCAAGGAGAAATACAAAATGAAATGTGTAATTTGCAGACAAGGTCAAACCAGCAATGGATTAACCACCGTAACTCTTGATAGAGGCTCTACCACAGTTGTGATCAAGGAAGTTCCTGCACAAATTTGTGAAAACTGCGGTGAATATTATCTAAGTGAAGAGGTAACTGAAAAAATTCAGAATCTTGCCGAACAGGCTTTCCGGCACGGTGTGGAAATTGAAGTTTTAAAATATGCAGCCTGATTACTATATATCGTATTAGCTAAGCGACGCGTACTAAAACGCGTACCAACGCTGCACCTTTGGTTCTACTTTAGTTATGGAAGAATGGTTAGCCGTTAAGATTGACTTTTCGGGAACTGATACATGTTCGCGAAAAGATGATTTAATTGGTGCAAAGTGAAATTGCAATTCTCTATTATTTAAGTTATAATACTCATTAAGTTAAGTTTCGCATTTTTTAAAAATGTAAAGATAGGGGAAAAATGTCAATAAATGACATATATGATTTTCAACCACTTTCGGAGCTTTTTCCGAAAGTCACATTAATTGATAATCGTCGTTTTTTAATCCAAAATAAACGATTTTTTGCCTTTTAATAATGCAAAAGCTAGCACTAAGTGTAGCTGATATTATGTCTTTATCTTTTCTGGGGTAATAAATGCGGATTCTGCTCTTTATTAATTAAGGTTTGGCATGAGATTTTTTGTTTTAATTGTCATAGTTTTATTTGAGATTAATTGTATCCTAAAAGCTGACATTGTTACAAAGTATAGCTTTGAGGATAATTTATTGGATACCGCTGTTAATTCAACGGTTTCTGATGATCTTACTGTTATTTCCGGTTTTAGTCCTATATATGAGATGGGGGTGGTTGGCAGAGCGATACGGTTTGGGCAAGATTCTGTCAGAACTTTAAGAGCTCCAGCATCTGCTGATTCTGACTTGAATGGCAGTTCTTTTACTATTGAGGCTTTTATAAAACCTGAGACAGTTTCTTCTGATTGGACCTATATTGTGTACCATTGGGGTGGTGGTACTGGCAGCTATGTACTAGGTTCATATCTTAAAACAATAGCAGCGAAAACATATCCTACTTATCAAACAATCTATGGTGGTGCAATAATTTCCCCTGATATCTGGCAGCATATAGCAGTTACAGGCGATGTAGTTAAACAGGAATTAACCTTATGGCTAAATGGTGAGCCTGTTAGTACAATGTGCCCATGGTCCGGCCCGGTAGGTCCTACAACGGAACCATTTTATGTAGGGTATCTTTCCAGCTACAGTGGTCTGATTGATGAGATTATCTTACACACTGAAGCAAAAGATGCAAACTATATGCAATCTCGTGTTGCGACAATCAATGCGGAATATTCCAAGAACCCTGAACCGCACGACAAAGCAATAAATCTTGAACAAAACCATATTCTTCAATGGACTGCAGGTGAAAATGCTTCAGTAAATGATATCTATTTGGGAACTGATCATTATACAGTCATCAATGCCGTTAAGAACAGTAGTGAGTTTATGGGCAGTTCGGTTAATACCTCGTATGATCCCGGCATTCTTGAGTTGGGTCAGACTTACTACTGGCGTGTTGATTCCGTAAATGGTAGTGAAGTATCTAAGGGGGATGTTTGGAAATTTACAGTAACACCAACCGATCCTGAATTTGCATATGATCCTGCTCCGAACAATTATGGAGAGGGTTGCGGTGTTTCTACCACAATTCTGAGTTGGTCCGCAGGAACAGGAGCATCATCCCACGATGTATATTTAGGTGTTGATGCAAATGCAGTTGCGAATGCTAATCGTGCATACGGAGAGTTTAAAACAAATCAGGCTGGTACGACATACGATCCAGGAACATTAATCCCTGATATGACATATTATTGGAGAATAGATGAGGTAAGCGGTGCTACAATCAAAAAGGGACCTGTCTGGTGTTTTACGACTTCAGCTTACGGGCTTGATTTTGGCCTTGTTGCACCTGATCATCTTTATGTCGTAAATGCGGGGGCTTTAAGTAAATTCGAATTAATTTTAGTTCAGACTCTGCAGGGTATAGTTGCACAAAGTAAATCTGAAATCTGGATCGCAGAAAATGATCCTACTTTCCTTGATTATATTGTTGATAATTACGGAGTTACAACGACCCGAGTTGAGAAAATCAAAGATGGCGATTCTACTACGCAGTGGTTGCTGAATCATTTTTCGGACCATTATGACGGATACTTGCTTTATGATTCAGAAGATCCAAACTCTTTTACTGTTGCAACTTCACTTGCAGGTGTTTTAAAAGGTGTGGCAGTTGAAGTTTCGCTGGAGCCCCAGATACAGGCAATGGGGCTATCGAGGCTATTGGATTGCCGTGGTAAAGATGATTTATGGGTATACAATAATTACTGGAACAGCATGAATCACAATGCGATTACAATTTTAAAAAATGACACTGATAGCCACTGGAGAGTGCGTGACTGGAGTGCTGCTACACAGACAATGATGTCATGGTGTAATGACCCATCTGTGGCCAGTAATATTCTAAGTTCTATTATAGACAATTCACCGTGTTTTGGGTGGAATGACCCTGCCTCAGATATTGAGGCGGAATTCATTGATTTGCATTCTGCCAATAATCTTTACCAGTTCTCTTCGGACTACTTGTATAATATGTCTGTCCATGCATCTTTTGCGAATTTAAAGCCCGAAATTAAATTTGAGCAAAAATCAGACAAAACGTTTAATTCTCAAGATGGTGTACATTATGTGGCGTTTATGTTTATGGATGGTGACGGATTACAGGGCCATATCGGTGATTGGGGTCAGAATAATAATTACGGTTTGTGGAGAAGTAGTGATCGTGGCATTGTTCCAATAAGTTGGGGTGTTTCTCCAGCACTTATGAAAGTTGCTCCAGCATGTATTGACCGCTACTATAAAACTGCAACCACAAAAGACTGTTTCTATGTTCCATATGATGGGATGGGATTTTTCATGCCAAGACTGATGCCTGAGCTTGATCAGCAGTGTCAACAGCTTAATCGTTATATGAATCGGTCAGATCAGAGTGTTGTGCTTATTAGTGATGCCAGCGATTTTGACTCAAGTTATGCACCTGTCATAAGGAAATATTCCAGTATGGACTCACTAAACGGTGCTGTTCTTGATTATCCAACCGGTCAGCATAATAAACATGAAATTAACTGGTACGGAGGAAAACCCTTCAGCACGATACGTTTCACTTTATGGTCTGCTGCAGGGATTTCGCCGGAACAGATAGTTTCTGCTTTGAATAATCTTCCTAAGGATCCAACAAGCCCGAGTTCGTACTCAATAGTAACGGCAAGTACATGGGATTATACGGTAAGTGATATTGTGAACTATGCTTCCCAGTTGGACCCTAATGTAAAGGTTGTTACAATAGAAGAGCTTATGGAACAGCTTTACATGAACCAGGTTTATACTGTTTTGAGTGACGATTTGGCAAATAGTGACATAGACATGGCTGGCACACGTAACGGCACATACGGAGACACGCATAGTAACAACAGTTTTCCGGAAGTATTAACTGAGGTTCTCAGTGGAGATATCAGTTATCTTCAGCATGTATGGACATTGAAGGTGGTATAGTATATGCCCAAAAGTTTATTGATGATTTTCCTGTTGTTATGGATTCTAAATGGCATGGCGGTTACATAACAATTTTGGGTGAGTTGTATAGTGGATCAACTATTGCAGCTTATGGGACAGAGCAGGTGCTGCTGCAAAATAGGCCTTCATATTATAGTAATTTAGCTCCTTTTAAGGGAGCAGTATTTAGCTGGGATGCGGCAAAAACAGTATTGAGTGATACTGGCGTGAAGATTGTTAATTTTTCGACAGATGCTCAAATTTTAGATTATATATGTGTTGGCGGCAATCCTACTGACGATGAACTTAATAATATGTTGCAGAGAACATTCAATGATGGTACATGCTTGATAATTAACTTTGATGAAATGTGGGCAACGAAACTTTATAATAAGGCATTACTTGCTCAACCGGTATTAGAATGGGGAGGTGAACAGACAGGTGGATGGAACGGTAATGGCTGGGGCTATTTGGATTATTATATAGGCAATCAGGCAATTCCGAGTGGTTCTACTATCGGTACTAACAGTTGGGAAGTTCCGGGTGATCCGCGAGGATTCTGGCCCTTTGAAAGTGCGTATGAAACAACTAGTTACGGTGCTTATTTCTGGCGAACTGACACATTTAATCCTGGCAAATTGCTTGTTCTGATAGGTGAAATTAAGTATGGCAAAGGCAAAATTATTTTGGCTCCATCTTATGCGGTTGGTACAAGTGAAAGTGTTACAAATATAGTTGGTGATCAATTATATTTTAATGATAGTTGGGGGTATACTGCTGGGAGGACTTGGCCAGTTGATACACCTGTAAGTAATAACTATGGATATGCTCAAGCTATGAAATCGCAGAGAATTGGTACCAATTTTACATATAAGTTTGATCTTCCCAATGGCCAATATAATATTAAACTGTATTTCTCAGAAAATTTTCATAATGAATCAGGTAAAAGGGTATTTGATGTAATAACTGAAGGAAACATCGTACAGGAAAATTATGATCCATTTCAATACACAGGTGGCAAACTTATCGGTCAAGAGGGCATTTATGAAGTTGAGGTAAAAGATAATCAACTAGAAATAGAATTCGTTGCAAAAGTCGACACTGCTGTAGTCAATGTTATTAAGATCGAAAGTAAAGAAGGAACCCCGCCATATTTTAAAGAAATCAATTGTGGCGGTTCAATGATCAGAGATCTTAATATACTTGGTGAGATGCTGCTGTTTAACTATATTCAAGAAAGTTGTCGCAATTTGACCGGTCATCCCAAGTGCGTCACGAATGGCGCGAATCCATCCCTTGCCGGGAGAGGTAGACGTTTTTAGCGGCTCGAAACGCCTTAAAGTGGCATCAAGCTGCTCTCTGGCCAGTTTTATTTGTTTTGGTTTCATTTTAACGCCTCAAATTATTTATCGGATTCATTATATAGTCTACTTGATTATATACTAAATCGGATAATTAGTCTATAAAAATATAGTCTGTTATTCATTTTTTGTCTATTTTTTTATAGAATTCTTAGTTTAAGCTGTTTCCCGAAGTATTAAGATGCTTCCGTTCAAATATACTTTTCAAATAATGGCAAATAATCTCGAAAAAGAGTAACTCTACTCTCAAACCCGGCGCAATGTCAATTTGCGGGTTAAAACCAGCCAGTAATTTGCAGGTTAAAACCAGCC
>CAZVPF010000065.1:0-12484 GCA_964628195.1 uncultured Pirellulales bacterium
TCCGTCAAATTCCGGCAAAATGCGCCAATTCTGTCAAGGTTTCTGTCGAGGTGAGTTTCCTGAGCTGTAACTAATAATCCGAGCTTACAGGTCTTTTTAATCTTTTGGCGGTTTGTTCAAAATCAAAAAATTCAGGATTCCAGCCATCTGACCATTCTTTTAGATGTAAGAACTCCTCTTTTTCATCTTCGTCGAGGTTGGATAGTTTTTTTTCAGTCATACTGAGGGCTTCAATGCAGTTCTCATAGCCCGGTGTCCCCCCACAATCCTCCAGGGGAAAGGCCCTTTTGCCACCAGTTAATTTACGTTTGAAACTGCCATTAATTACCTGTGTTTGTTTGAGGGTAACCAAATGCTCCCAGTAATCACCAAAATCATAGATATAAATACATTTATCTTGGATTTCGTCAAAATAGTCGTCCAGTTTAAGCTCATTTGCAACGGGAGCAGATTCATATGAATAAGGGTCTGTTTCAAGATTTGGCGATGTTGCTATACTTCGGTTACCATCGGTTGTACGAAACTCAAAAAGATGATAATTGTCCCACCCACAAGCCTTTTGTATTGTGTCATGTAGGTCGTAAAAGCTACTGTTACTGCGAAGTAAAAAACTCCTCCAAATGGCAGGTTTAACCTCCAGCAACTTCACTTCAAACTCGTAATATCTCGAAATCTTAGCCATGCAAGTATTAAACAGAAATGTATACTTGTTGTCAAATATTTCCTACCCAAACTTCGGCAGCTTATCAATAGCATCGCGAGTTTGTTCCGGCGAGATATAGGTATAGATATTCATGGTCATCTCGATTTTTTTGCCACATGAGATATTGGTTTATACCACAGTGCGTCTCTGGTACCCTTGAAATTGAGAGCACTTTTAATATTATTACCAATTTTTGTTGACAAGAAACCGGAAGAGTGCTAAATTGATTTTGTTGCATTAAGAGTGGCGCGAGGGGCCGTCCCGTTGACCGTCCGGCAACCTGGTGGATACCGCCAAGGTGCTAATGCCTCCCTCAGGGAGCAATGCGGCTCTTTAAGAGCAAATAAAGGTATGGTCAACTCAGGATCGCATCTTTATTTCCAACGGTATCCTTTGAAAAGAATGGTGATTTTTTTGAAAGGATCGTAACATGAAGACACAAGAAACAAGCAAACTGCAATTGGATGGAATCTGCCCGAAGTGCGGGTATTATGACCTGAACCTTACTTATCAGCAGGCAGAGGAGGCCATGGCCATTGACTGCCTTAAATGCGGCTACAGATGGGCTGAGAAATCCTACAAGCCGGTAGAAGCAGAAAAGTCCAGGCTAACTTTCCATGCTGAACTTTGCCAGGTTTGCGGCAAGGTTGTCTTTGCGGGCAGGTATGAACCTGCGAAGGGTAAACTGGTCAAGGAATGCAAATGCGGTCACAGGTGGGAGGCAAAGCCGCTGGATGCCGCGCCTAAGGAGTTTGATATTGACCAGCAAACACCGGATGGCTACTGGGGGTCTGTCCGCAGGCTCACAGAATGCAAAATAAGGGAAGTCCTTAAAGGGAATCAGGCGGAAAGAAAGCAACAGCATTGCTCCATTTGCCGGGGTGTCATGGACATGAAATGCAGCGCATCAAATGACAAGGCTGAATATACCTGCCGGAAATGCGGATGGACAGAAAGCAAAGAAAGCTAAATCAGCTAATCTGCAACGAGCATTAAAATATAATATAGGGGGCAGAAAAACACTTCTGCCCTCTCTATTCCGGCTAAGTTGTAATTAGGCCTATTGACAGTCAGCGCTGTCGGCGTAGCCGCAGTTCAGCCATTCGGAGACCATTACCGCCAGGTCCAGGATGTTCACCCGGCAATCGTTATTGGCGTCCATCTGGGGCGGGTTTACACATACCGGCTCAACAGGAGGCGGATCGTTCGGGTCCGGCCCTGCCATAGCTCCCATACTTGCGTACTCAGTGCCGCCGTATGCCCCGATATTTATAAAACCGCCGTTGGGGTTGGGTTCATACATAATGCCGTCAGCAGGGTCTCCAGCGTCCACACAGGGGCTTGTCGCAGCGTCTGCAACCCAAGTCTCCAATGCGGCATCATACCTGCCGTATTCACTCATAATATGATAATCGCCAGCCGTCCAGTCATCACCGCTCCAACTGCCTATCATAACAAAGCCGGGGTCATTATAAATGTCACCTGTTTTGGCGTAATAATCGTAAAAACTGCCCCCTGCATTTTGCCAGAAGCAGTTATAACTGTTATAGCTGTCGCCGTAGAGACCTTTGGCCTGGTTGTACGCGATAATATTATTCTTGACCGTTACGCCGCAGTTTGTTATGCCGTCCTGGCACAAAAGGTAGGCAGGAAGATGATGATGGATATCTCGTATGGTCTCACGGTCAATACAAAGCTCTCGGGCGATCTTTCGCTGAGACCAGCCCTGATTTTTAAGATGCAATATCGTGTTTACCATAGCCGCTTTCAGTTGATTAGCCATAATCCGTCTCCGAAATCCGTATTATGGACTCGAAAACGCGACTATAGCAATTAATCTTCTAAAAAGTGGCTGGTTTTGACGCGCTCATTGCCGGCTGGATTTAAGCGCCGCTTGACACTTTACTGAACCACAAGAGATAATGTAGTGGCCTTTCTGCTCATAATCTGCAGTCAGGCCACTATGCTTATAGAGCTAATAATTAAGATTATATTAAAAATATCAAGTGAAACAATGAATCCAATAGAAAGTTTTTTTGAAATCGGAAAGCTATTCAATTATTTCATACAAGATTTATATTGTTGGATAATCTTAACCGATATTCCACCAAGCAACCATCCTGAAGAAATTAGTAAAAGAAAACAGAGCGGCATAAATATAAATAGGATTCCCAATCCAATACTTGCAGTATTTCCTTGAACAGGATAGCTTAAAAGGAAATATGGGACCACAGAGGCTATAGTGGCTCCTATTGCAGCACCTATTAAACTGCCGCCCTTATACCGGAATGTTTCATTTTGTTTTTTGAGACAACAAAGTATTGCCAAAAGAATAAACGGCCCGGATTGCCAAATATAACAATATGGCCACACATACCAGAAAGGATAAAAAGCAGAAAGCTTATTTAACGTATCAGTGTTGATATTTTTTATGAAAAAATAGATTATCAATGGAACGATAATAGCCAAAGCAAAAAATGTCGCCTGTAAATATCTTCTGGTCTTTTTCATATAATCTACCATATCTAATGTAAGATTGCTCGGGAAGTTACTGATAATGTATTACAAATACTTTGATAAGATATTCCAAGTGACGTTCTCCGAAGATAAGCATCCGCTCCAGGCACTCACTTTTTATACTTCGAACGAATCTCTTTAACTGCATCAATCACCTGCGATTAAATCACCAAAAGGTTTTTCAAGTATTTCCTCCATTTTTTCAACTGCAATGATATGCTCATACAAAGGATCATATAACGGTTTTACTAAAGAAAATTGTCGCTCTCATCAACAATCCAACCGGTCCTCTTAAGCCATTTTTTCAACTCTATTCGCATTTCATCACGAACCGAATGATATCGAACATCGTAGACAACGTTTCTAATTTCACCAGGGTCTTCTGCCAGATTATACATGAATTCCTGCTTGTTTGAGTATAACATATATTTCCATCCTTTGCCCCGGATCATGCACGAACTCATAGCTTTTGTCATTGATCGTGTTGGTATGCCTTTTTCTTTTAATGCAACACGTTCATTAAATGTAAACTCCCTTGCTTTGGCAATATCCGCTTTGCCGGTAACATAGGGCAATATACTTTGTCCTTGTGCATGGCTGGGTATGGACAATCCAGCCAAATCCAATATTGTCGGCATAAAATCAGTACCATCAATAGCAAGCTCACTTATTTGAGGTTTGATTAATTTTGGATAACGTATAAGCAAGGGCACTTTTACTATTTCATCATAACATCCTCCGGTTGACTTTAATATCATTCCGTGGCCACCCATCATATCACCATGATCCGCCGTAAAGATGATTACAGTGTCATTGAGTTTGCCGGTATTCTCAAGAGCTTTCAAAATTCGCCCGACCTGATCATCGATCATTTTAACCATACCATAATAAATTCTCAAAAACTCTTTAAGAAATTCATCGCCCAAGCCAGCTACCACTTTCCTGCCAAAATCTCTCTCAAAACGGGCTTCTCTGTAATTTCTATTAGCCGAAAGTTTGATCCTGGCAGGATCAAACATATCATAATAAGGAGAATGGATCACATGAGGATCGTGCGGCGAATTAAAGGAGCAGGTAATCATAAATGGTTTGTCAATCTCATTTATACGTTCGACGGTTCTGTTACATACCTGTACGTCAAAATGCTGGTCATGGGTTAAATCTAATTTGCCGATCTTTTGTACAAGTTCGTTATATATTGCATAGGGGTCGTCATCCCAACGGGTGCCTAATTCATTTACGGCTTTTTTAAGTTGAGGAGTTATTTTTACGGGGAGCGACCAGTTGTACCAGTTCATCCATTCACTTCTTTTTGTGTGACGAACTCTCCAGAATACTTCAGCCATTTCCATGGCGTATTCCTGGTTTACACGGAACATATCTGTGTAGTAAGGAAGGTTATCACCCTCTAAATGCCATTTTCCGTAGTGGTGCGTGGCATAGCCGGCTTCGGAAAGAATTTTTTCAGTTGTTATATCGCTGGCATTGAGTCCCTCCATTAACATGGATGCCGCATCAATACGAACAGGGGTTCTTTTCTTACCTGTAATACTGCAGTTCTGAACAATGCCGTGAGAATGCGGATACAACCCGGTAACAATCGATGCCCGGGACGGAGAGCAAGATGGATTAGTACATATAGCCTGATTGAAACGAACACCTTCTTTCGCAATGCGATCAATGTTTGGAGTATCTACTGGGCCGCCATAACAACTCAGTGAATTGGCATTAAGCTGGTCGCAAATAATAAACACAATATTGGGTTGAAGCTTACCAGCTTTCCGGGTCGTATTTTTAGCTAAGCTATTTGGAAGCAGCGATAAAAGCCCGGTTGAGGCTGCTGTAGCTCCTGTTGTCTTCAAAAAATCTCTTCTTGTTTGCTGTTGCTTCATTTATGAAATTCCAACATAGTTAAAGAATATGGCGGTAAACCAATATTCCAGTTTCCGCCGTTGGTGTTTTGTTTAATTGAAATTTCCCTAATATCAGCGACATTGGAAGACAAGTCCAAAGACATGAATGAAAAAGCTCTCGCCCTGGATGCGACAAAATCTTTAATATCAATATTTGTGTCAAATTCTTGATTAGTACCTTTCTTGTTCAACAAATATACCCAAAGAGTCTTTCTGTCTCTGCTGACTGCGGCAAGATGCCGTATAAATTCATGATCGACTTTGGTCTCTATCCGTCTTTGTCCAAGCAAGTTAGAAAACAGCTTAAAAACTTTGTGACTTGGCGTCGGCTCACGTCTTTGCTGGTCCAGAATAGCACGAAAATCTCCACCCAGATCACCGCGATTCCAAGTCAAAGGCCACATACAGGCCATATGTAACCCACCCTCAATAAATTGCATCAGCATTTCTGCCTGCATTAAGGCGTGTTGGTATCGTGAAAATTCAGTATTTCTATTCGGAGCAATATTCCACTCAAGTGAGGCTAACTTAATGTCTACCCCCATTTGCTGAATTCTTTCATAAAAACTCCGGATTTCCTCGGCAATACTCGGGCCGATATACCTTTGGTCTGGGCAATCTCCACACCAATTCCTGACTTTCATGGGATTGTCCTTAAGCCACAAATCCCAAGTGCAATATCCCCATGCCCAGTATAGATGTACGTCAATAATATCAATATATTCATTTGCTTCGGAAATCATATATTCATATTCTTTCCAGCACTCAGGGTTGCTTAAAAGACTATGCCAGTCGGCAACGGTCTTAATATTGGGATCGACTGCTTTCATCGCCGGAACGAACTTCTTAATATATCCGACATATTCTTCTATGGTCATAGCGTCAACATTAGAACCAAAATACGGCTCATTATCAAGATACCAGTATTTAACATTGTAATTTTTATCCTTACAGTATTTAACCCACCTGGCGGCTTCTGCAATACTGTCATCTATTCGGTCGAATCTTATGCCGGACTGAATGTTAACACCTATCAAGGGCTCTGCACCTACAGCTCTGCACTGGCGAATAAAATCGTCGGTGCTCATATAGGCATCACCACCTGAAAAATCCTTGCTAACAAAGACATCCCATCCGTCCATGTACCAGTCAACCTCAGGTTTTTCCCAGTGAAATCGCGATGTTTCTACGCCGCCTGGATACCGCATTAATCCAACATTTGCTTCTTTTAAGTATCCGGCAATTTTACCATCGGACCAGATTAAGTCGCGGTCAAAGTAATAACTCATATTAACACCAGTTAACATTCGACTAATAACACCTTTGGTATTATCAGCATCAACCTTAATTTGAAGTTCGTTAATTGCAGAATTGGACTTTGCTTTAACGGCACCGCCGGTAAAAATTAATAATAAAAAGACAATTAATCCAAACAAGATGAAGCAATTATTTTTCCTTACCATAGTTTTTCTCCTATTCATTTGTATTCTTTCATGGGGACATTGTTATGTCCCGGTTTGTTTACTGTGGATTTACGCAATTTAAATTTAACCAGTAACTGGCAATTACGGCCAGGTCATGTATATCGACCAAATTATCTTTATCCGGTTCAGGAGCGATATCTGCAGAAGGGATGCCCGGTATATCATGCCACTGACTTGCAAGTATTGAATAATCTGCGAAGTTAACAGCACCTGTATTATCAAGGTTGGCACCACCACATGGTAACTCGCCGGTATATGGTGTAATTCTATATTTCCCCGCCTTTGCATCGAAAGACGCTGCCCCAGTATGGATAAGTTCCCATCCGTTTGATTCATAACGTTCTACTTTGACATCGCTGCCCCATTCGGGATGATTCAGAGTAAATGTATGAACAGTGTCATAATCGAGCAGGACTGTTTTGTTGTAAGGCGGGGAGTATGTGCAATACCAGTGCGGACTTAGCCATGAAGCGTCTGGTGTGATTTCAAGTTTAATCATATCCCCTTGCAAGTCTATAAAGTAGATGCCCGTACCAGAATATTGAACAAAACTTGAATCACCGCGTCCGGTTATAATAGCGGGTGAATTCGGAACAGTTAATCCCGCAGGTAACCAGTTGTCGTCTGTGGAATACATGTATTTGTCTTCGGTGCAGAAGACACTTAAATTATTCAGGAAGGACACCCCGAGTTTGCCGTCGAATACAAGGTTGTCATCAGCCGATGCCACATAAGGATCATTTCGATCTGTAGATTTGAATACTTCCGAGGCTATTGCAAAGCTGGCAGCCTTGGCAGGGGTGCAGTCCAGGTTCAGAAAATGTGAACCGGCGAAGTACTCTGCAGATGGCTGGAGTGTGTATCTCCACATACAAGCGATCTGTGATCCCAGTGCGCGCATCATCCGGGCCATTGCGGGATATAAATATGCTGTCTGCTGGAAAAAAGTCTCAAACTCGTATGTTACAATTGCCTTGCTTTCGAATCGGTCGCCCAGTGCCCATCGGTGTCCGCCGTAGTTATCGTAAACTTCCTTGATATACGGCAAATAATTGTTTCCGTCCAGGTTCTCCGGGTTGTACCAATATTCGGCCCCCGCATCTTCCTGCCCCGGGTAAAGACAAAATGCAATGATATCAACATTGCTGTCTGCGGCAGCTTGAAATACTGCCTCATTTCCATAGAGTAGGCTGTTCACCCAGCCGGGATCATTTCTGAAATTTCCTATGTATATCCAACCCGGCCAGCCCAGATTCCAGGCGAGCGGTTTTGTGCACCCCGTATTGGAAATGGTTGAAACCATGTCGTTTATATATTCTTTAACATAATTATACCTATAATCAACATAGTCAAACTCCGGAAAGCCCGAAGGAGAGGGCCTTGCCTCAAAGTCTGCATTAAGCGATGAATACACAGGATTGTTTATCATTTCATCATAACTTACATAGAGCGGTTCATTCATGATTTCTATGTAAGCTATTGCAGGCTCATTCTTGATCGCATTGCCGGTATAAGGGTTTACATGGTTCATCATATTTCTGATATATGTTTGAGTCTTTGATACGAGCGCCGGGTCGGTTATCCATTTGCCCCTTTCCTGACCTACCAGAAACGAATTGCTGTAATAAGCTGTGTTCATTTCATTCACCATCGACAGGTTAACATAGATACCCAGCGATGAGGCCTGGGCTATCTGATAGTCAACCGCGTCAAGAAATGCGCTGTTAGTATTCAGATCACCGGTTGATATGGCCAAGTCCGAAACCGTAAGATGAATGCGAATTACCTCCGCTCCCATACGCTTTGCGCGGGCGAGGTTCTCGTCAACAACATTGTGCAGCGTCTCCCTGGTCAGAGGCAGGTTAGTATATTTCTGCAGAGTCTGTCTATATTCCCAGTAAGTGGTGGGGCCAAAATTAACCCCAAATAAAGCGACTTCTTCCCGGGAGGCATCATCATAAACAAGAATACCATTCTGGACAGTAATTGGGCGAAGAGGGGCTGGATCACCAACAGGTCCCGGTGTGACCTGTTCAATTTCGGTGCGGTCAAAATTATACTTATTCTTCATTGCATTATCAAATAGGTCAGTTGTGTCGTTTATGGATACATCGTCAAGATAACTTGTTCCCGGTACTCCCCGATACATAGAGCCATCTGCGCCTCCAAACCACTCAAAACGCAATTGAGTGTTATTTCCGGAGTCGAAGATAAGACGGACTTCAGTCCACTGTTCACTCGGAGGTGCGCTCGCAGAATTTATAGTGGACCAGTCCATTGTTTGTACTGCAATGACGGGTTGCAATATTCCGTCACCTTTTACCCATGCAGTTATTTCATACATTGTATTCGGGGTTACGTTTAGTATCTGGTCGAGATGGATGTTATCACTGCCGGGTTCAGCTCTTGAGTATTTTGCAGACTTTGAACCGCTGTGTGTATTATTAGAAACTATCGTAAGTGTAGCATCGGAAGTGCCGGATATAAAAGAGCCCCATTCTCCATCAGTAGAGGACCATGGAACAAAAGTCGATGTTATCTCAAATCCTCCATCATTAAAAGAGGCCGCCGAACAAATTACTGTTGGCAATAATAAAGCGAAAAAACTAAGGTATATAAGTTTAATTCTCATAACAATTATCCTCAAGATCGCTCAAGTGAAATACTTCTTTGTATTATATAATTACAGCAAAACAGGTAAAAATGCGGGAAATAGGTTTCCCTATTTCCCGTTTAGAATCAAATAAAATTAAAGGTGTTATAAGCAAATCTGCTCCATACATACCTAAATGTAACTATGGAAGTTGGGGGCAGCTTTCCCAGTTCCAATACATAGAAAACCATGCGAAGTCCAGCCCGTCAACTACTCCATCAGTATATATGTCTCCAGGCAACTCGGGAGCACTTATGAGCCAGGACTGAACCATTAGTGCCAAATCACTTATATCGATAGCGCTTGTGCCGGTGATTTCAGCATCAAAACATTCACACAGGTCCCCTGTTCCGTCGCTGTCAGTGTCCTGCTGCATTATATTTGACACCAACCTGCAATTATCCGTCAAGTCCTCTATGCCGTCGCCGTCCAGGTCTTCATCCATCCATTCGCATTCTCCGGCCATGTTTACCCACTTAAGCTCATCTATCCAGACAGTTGCCGTTCCGGGTGCCACTTCAGGCCATGATTTAATTGCGCAAATACTTACAACAGCCCAATCGGTTAGAGGTGTGTCTTCCCATTGGACAAACATCTCTTTGGGAACAGCATAAAAAGTCCAGTCGGAAGTGGGTGTAAAAGAGTAACTTCGGTAACCAGTCCAGTAATCCCCAATCATCTGCAGCAGAATTGAGACCCCCGGATCAAGATCAGCTTTGGCCCAGAAAGTAATGTGACTGGCGTTGGTCAAGTTCTGACTGTTTCCCACTCCGTCTTGTGCAGTTGGATTGGGAAGAATTCCAAAATTAAAGTCAAGAGCGTCATTAGGATCCCACGTAATTGCAAACGAACTGGTACTGTCACTAACAGGAGCAGGATCATCCTGCACGCTGATCCATGGCCAATGCCACAGACCCGATACATCATCGAAATCATTCAGGGTCTTAACGCAAGCGTTATTATCAATAGGGTTGATCGGGCTGGTTCCTGCGGCAACTTCATCGGCATCACCAACACCGTCCCCGTCGGTGTCCTTGTTGCTCCAGTCGCACTGTCCTGACATATCCACCCATTTGACTTCATCGATCCAGATTGTCTGGGGGTTTGAAGATGGTGGCCAGGTAGTAATTTGTCCCATATGCACTTCAGACCAGTCATGTGTAGGTGCGGTACCCCATGCTGCAAAATTACTTACTGGTATTGCGAAAAAGGTCCACTCCGAAGGCGGGTTACTGATTTGATAGTTATTGTAAGCGCTCCAATTGTCGGCAGTCATTGTGAAATTCATTACAGTTCCTGCATCAAAGTCTGTTTTAAGCCAGAAGGTAATATGGGTTGCGCTTGTCAAATCCTGACTGTTACCAACTCCGGCGACCGCTGTAGGGTCAGGGAGAATTCCATAGACAAAATTCAGCCAATCATTAACGGGTACGGGAATTTCAAAAGAAGCCGAACTGTGTCCTACCGGAGCAGGGGCCGCTTGTATCCCGGGCGGGTAATGCCAGAGGTTCGTTACATCATCGAAGTCGTTGAGTATATGGTCGCAAGTAGGCGGAGTGCTTAAAGGGTCTATCGGACTTGTTCCGGCTGAAGCTTCATCCGCATCGCTGAAACCGTCTCCATCGGTGTCGTCATCACTCCACCCGCATTGTCCTGACATATCCACCCATTTAATCTCGTCGACCCATATGCTCGCGTTGTTCGGCTCAGGTGGCCAAGTTGATATTGTGCCGAAATGCACTTCGGACCAGTCGTGTGTGGGTTCGGTTCCCCAAGCGCCAAAATCCTCAACAGGCACCGCATAGAACTTCCAGAACTCAGGGAGCGGATCAGAAATCCAATAAGAATTATAGGCACTCCAGTTATCTGCGGTCAACATAAATTCCATGCTTGTTTCTGCATCTACGTCTGCTTTAAGCCAGAATGTTATGTGAGTAGCATTGGTCAAATCCTGGCTGTTACCCACACCATCCACCGCGGTAGGATCTGGAAGAATCCCATAGTCCCACTCAAGGTTTTCCTGGGCAGGCCAAGAGACCTTAAAAGACGCCGCACTGTGGCTTACGGGCGCCGGGTCAGATTGTGTGCCAAGGGGCCAATTCCAAAGACCGGTTACATTGTCGAAATCGTTGAGTACCTGATCGCAGGTGTTACCCAGTACATATCCTGCAATTAAGGTTAAAAATAGTGAAATTAAACATATCTTCTTACTCATCCATTCACCCTTTCAAAGAATTGTTTGTTCTTTTTGCATTGCAAGATCAGTTTGTATAAAGTGGCTAAATCTTCATAAATAATATATTATGGTTATTACCGGCAAATGCCAAGTCCAATTTACGACGAATTACTGCCATTTTGCGCACCAGGTATTAAACAAAATTCTTTTCCCGATAAAAAAATTTTTCTTGTTAAAACTTCAAATGAGGGCATCAATCTGCAGCAAATTTAACCAGAAACAATGCAGCAATTATAATTCAAACTGCCTCAAACTTAATATGTTTATTGCCATCTAATATATATTTCCCATACTAATGTCAGGCCCAGCCAGAAAACTGCAACTCCAACGGTATATTTCCACAAATTCGGCCATGCATTTAAGCCAATAAACGGCCCCTTAACGCCTGGTATTGTATAAACTGTCAAATTTTCCAATTTCTTTCTATCTGGTGCTTTTTCAAAGCGGCTTAAAACAAGTGATACTGCAACTGCCCAGGCAAAAGAAAATATCCCGACATTGGGAAAACTTATATCAGTTCCAAAATCAAGATATACCGCCAGAATAATGCCGCTAACCATAGCCATAAGCGCAGCCCTGGAAGTCGTACGAACAGAAAATACGCCAACAAAGTACAAGGCAATCAGTACCCCAAACATATCTGCTACAAGGCTTTGTATCAGTTGGGTTACAGTTCTGGATTTTGCTGCAACAGGCACGAGGATTAAGGACGTAAAAATAATAACAATCTGCACGATTCGAGCAAATCTTTTTATTCTAAAGCTATCAGCATTCGGGGATAAAAAACGAAGGTAAATGTCTTCAGTGATAAGTGTGCTTGATGCAATCATCAGTCCATCGATAGTAGAAAGAAGCGAGGCTATAAGTCCGGCGATAAGCATTCCTCTTATACCAACAGGGAAAAATGAGAGAATAGCCTTTAAACCACAAACCCTATACATTGAATTAAAAGACTTAACATAATTCATATTTCCTGGA
>CAZVPF010000066.1:0-12339 GCA_964628195.1 uncultured Pirellulales bacterium
GCAGTAGAAAGGTGATAGTAGAAAGCAGAGAAGTAAATCTGCCTTAACTAAAGAATCTTTTTTTAGAATGAGGGTTGTCTCTGCTGCGGTTTTCTTTCTCCTGTTTAAAGGAATTTGAGTGTTTTGGTCCTGCTATGTGGGCCATGCCGAGGTTGAATAATTACACAAGCCGGGTTTCGTAGAGGTTTTATATAGCCGGCAATTTTCGATAAGCCGTTCTTGTTTTGCCTGGGCGATAATTCGGCCTTTTTATTTGCGCATAAAAAAAGCCGCGAGGTTTCCCGCGGCTTTTAATCCACCATTTCGACAATTAATTTATTTTCTTTTACGCAGAACCAGTGCTCCCGCCAATCCAAGCAGTGTTATAGAAGCGGGTTCCGGTGTGCAAAAAGTGTCAACCACGAGTTCATCGACATTGATGCCGCCCCTGATTTTGATCGTCTCAAATTGGGGGTTGTAAGGCAGGTCGACGTGGAAAACACTGTAGATGACGTCGTTGTTGATCGGGTCTGAATAAAGTGTCTCTTCGACAAGCGCATTGCTTGTCTCCGGAGTCCAGACACCTCTGTCATCCTGAACGCTGATGTAGGGCCTGTTGCTCGGCGATTGAGGCGACCATGTCAACTGGATCCAAATCTCCTTGTGGGGATTTGTACGCGGATCGTTGTACATGAAAAGCTGAATCTCGCCGGAAAGGTTCCACCAGCCGTCTCCTTCGACGCCTTCCGGGTTCCAGCCTTCGGTTTCAGCGAACCAGCCGGCGCCTGTCCCGGGTGTAACATCAATACTCGGTTCCCCGTAAGGCAAATACGAATCATCGTAAACAGGGGAAAACGGTCCGGAGACAGTTCCGCCCTGCGTGAGGTCCTCGATGAACTCATACCTGACCCAGCTTGTGCCGGGTTCACCTCGCCAATTTGGTGGATTAACGTCCAAGGCAGTTGCCGACACTGCAAGCAGCAAAGCCAAAGACAAACTGAAATAAAGAACTCCTTTCATACAACACCTCCTGAAACAAGAGTAAGTAAATTATTAACGGAGCTAATGAAGAAAGGTACTCACTAACCCCCACAACAACTTACGAGCATAACAAAAAAGACAACTTATATGCAAGGCAAAACTATTAGACTAAACAGGATTACAAATAATCAGGAATCGGCGTGGCTGAATATCAGGAAAATCCTGATAACCTGAGAGTAGATTTTCCTATTAAGAAGTACTGTTTAATAGGAAATAGGCGATTTACAAATCTAAGAATCGACACAAGGCAACTATATAAGCTGTGTTTCGTAGAGGTTTTTATATAGTTGGCAGTTTTCGATAAGCTGTTCGTGTGTTCCCTGTGCGATAATTCGGCCAGCGTCCATCACGACGATGGTGTCGGCGGACTTTACGGTGCTGAAGCGATGCGCGATCATGAAGCATGTTCTGCCTTTCATGATTTTTTCGAGGGCCCTGTGTATTTTTGTCTCGCTGTCGGCGTCGACCTGTGACATTGCCTCGTCGAATATTAGTATGGCAGGGTCCTTGAGGATTGCGCGTGCGATAACGATTCTTTGCAGCTGGCCGCCGCTGAGACCCGCGCCCTGCTCGCCGATCATTGTTTCGTATCCCCTGGGCATAGGTTCGATGAATTCGTGGGCGTAGCTCATTTTGGCAGCTTCGATTATTTCGTCCATAGTCGCGTCGGGCTTGCCGTAGGAAATGTTAGCTGCGATGGTGTCGTTGAAAGTCACGACGTTTTGAGTGACCATACTTATCTGCGAGCGGAGCGAATGCAGTGTGGCCGAGGCGATATCAACGCCGTCGAAAAGGACCGCGCCTGAGTTGACATCGTAGAACCTCGGCAGGAGATTGACAAGGGTGGTTTTTCCCGAGCCGTTGGGCCCCACTATCGCGACGGTCTGGTTTGCGTTTAACTTCAGGTTAAGGTCATCAAGGACGGGCTTTTCAGCACCGGGGTATGTGAAGGTTATATCGCGAAACTCTATGGTGTCCTTAACGGGGCGTATTTCCACGGCGCCTTGCTTTTCTATCTCCGGCGGGTGGTCGATGACATTATAAACCCTTTCGGCGGCCGCGTTTGCCTGCTGGAGCTTGTTCCATACGTCGCTTACCTTTCTAATGGACTCGGCGCTTGCCCCGAGCAGAACCAGCAGGCCGAAAAACGAGGACGCCTGGAGGTTTGAGCTGAATACCCAGTGGGCTCCTATAATCAGGGCCGCCGAGCCTGCGACCATTCCGAGCACGTCCATGACCGGTCCGGTGATCGACTCCACTTTTGCTATTCGCAGAACCCTTTTGAGCAGTTTGCGGTTAATGACTTTGTAAACCCCTGCTTCGTGGTGCTGCCTGTTGTAGACCTTTACGACGCGAAGGGCCGCCATGATATTCTGCAGTCTTGAGAGCATTGTCGACCAGCTTTCAAGGGAGCGGCGGGTGGCTTTTTTAATCTTCTTGCCGAGGATTGCGAGCAGGCCGATGGTGACCGGCGCAAGGCCGAGAAAGACCAGGGTAAGTTTCCAGCTTATGAACATGGCAATAGTCAACATGCCTATCGCTTTGAGCGGCTCGCGAAGGGTTTTGCCGAGCAGGACCTTGTAGCCTTTTCCGGCTTCGGCGATGTCGCGGACAATCCGGCTGACGGTGTCGCTTGTTCCGCTTGATACGAAAAATCCGGCAGGCATATTCAGGGCGTGCTCAAAAGTGTCTTCCCGCAGCGACGAACATGCGATCTGGACAACTTTTTCGGACATGTATTTTTGAACAAAAGTTGCCAGGCACCTTACAATGGTAACCGCTCCCATGAGCAGTATTATAAAGACGACCGCTTTTTGCTTTGTTTGGCGTGTGGTTTCGCGGGGCACGAACCCGACCAGGTTCTGCAGTCCGGATGTGAGTGATACATCCTGGGGCACTTCTAATTGAATTTCCACCGGGATAAGTTTTCCGTCTTCAAATCTCCTTACAAGCAGGGGGGAGGTTTCGCCTGCTTGTATCGTTGCGAGGTGTTCGAGAATCCACGACGCCGAGACAGGACCTTGCGGTCCGGGCATGGATTGTCCGGCACCGACAATACGGTCGTTCTCCCTTATTCCTGCTTTGTAGGCTTTTTTTTCCTCGTCTACTGATACAACGAGCAGGTGGTGAGAATAATTATCCTGGGTGTCTGCTGAGTAATCAATGGAGTCCGGCACATAGAAGTCCATCCCGTAGCGAATATTGCATATTTTGCGGTCTACCCAGCCGCGCAGCCCCTCTTCGCCCATCATTACCTTAAGCAGAGGTATGATGGTCGCGAAGCTGAGAGAGAACAGAAACCCGATAAGCACAGCGGCGATTACCACTACCACCAGCCTGTGCCATTGCGGGGTTATATATTCCAACATCCGCCGGAAAGATTTCATGCTGCAGAGCTCCAAAATAAACCGTTAGCCCGGTATTCTAACAGATATAAATCAGCGGTCAAGCTGAAAACCATACTTGAGAGTTGTTAAAGAAGGGAAAATGTAACAGAGGCAGATTATGCTTGAAAAAAAAGGTCCCTGACATTACAAGAGAGGCCTGTTTATTTACGCAATTTCAGGACGCAGAATGGTTGACAACTTAAAAAAGGCGAAAAGGCCGTTTGTCTTATGGTTTACCGGGCTTTCAGGTTCGGGCAAGAGCACGGTCTCCGACGCGGTATGTGAGAAACTGGCGGGCATGGGGCTTGAGTTCGAGATGCTCGACGGTGATGTGCTTCGGGGCGTGTTCCCCAGGACGGGATTCGACAGGCAGTCCCGCGATGACCATATTAAACGGGTAGGTTATATGTCCTCGCTGCTGGAAAAGCACGGTGTGTGTATTGTGGCGAGCTTTATTTCGCCTTACCGCGAGGCACGGGGGTTTGTAAGGGGTCTTTGCGGTAATTTTATCGAGGTTTACGTTTCGGCGAGCCTGGATGAGTGCAGGAGAAGGGATGTCAAGGGTCTTTATAAGAAGGCGCTGGCTGGTGAAATAGAGAATTTTACCGGGGTCAGCGACCCCTACGAGCCTCCCGAGAGTCCCGAACTGGTGCTTGACACTGAAAAAGAGACACTCGAAGAGTCGGTAGAAAAAGTTATGAACTATATTAAAGGTTATATCTAAGTAACCGGAGTATTTATGGATCATCTTGAACAACTGGAGAGTAAAGGCGTTCACATTCTTCGCGAGGCTTACGCGAATTTCAAGAACCTGTGCATGTTATGGTCGATAGGCAAGGACAGCACGGTGCTGCTTTGGCTGGCGAGGAAGGCTTTTTTGGGCCATGTGCCTTTCCCGCTGGTACATATCGACACTTCTTACAAGATACCGGAGATGATCGAGTATCGCGACAGGCTTACCAAAGAATGGAACCTGAATATGATATACGGTCAGAACGTTGGGGCGCTTGAGGAAAAGAAAACATTTCCGGAGGGTAAAATCGACCGGATCACATGCTGCAAGCTGTTAAAGACCGATGCGCTTAAAAATACGCTCAGCGGAAACTGGCCGAGGTATCGGTTTAACCACGCCAAAGGCGCTTATGAAGTCGACAAAAACATAGAACCGTTTACGGGGGTGATCGCCGGGGTTCGGGCCGACGAGGAAGGTTCCCGCTCGAAAGAGAGGTATTTTTCCGCGAGGGACAGGCGCGGTGACTGGGACATTGCCGATCAGCCGCCGGAGTTCTGGAACCAGTTCAAGACGGACTTTGCACCGGGTACGCACGTGCGTGTGCATCCGCTGCTCGACTGGACGGAACTTAATATATGGGAGTACATCGAGAGGGAGAATATTCCGACAGTTTCGCTTTATTACGATCAGGGCCAGGGCAAGAGATACCGCTCGCTGGGGTGCTGGCCATGCACGAGCCCGATAGAGTCGACGTCGAAAAACGTTGCGGAGATAATCGAGGAGCTCAGGAGCGGCAAGTTGTCCAACATTGCCGAGCGTTCGGGCAGGGAGCAGGACAAGGAAGACGGCGGCGGGCTGGAAACTTTGAGACGGGACGGTTATATGTAAGCGGCGGTTGTGTTTTAACCAGGGTAGAGTTACCAATCAGAGTAAATATTAGAAAGACAGGTGCAAAAGTAAATGGCAAAGTCAAACGACAGAGTCAGGATGGATATAGTGATAGCCGGTCATGTCGACCACGGCAAGAGCACGGTTATAGGCAGGCTTCTGGCGGATACCAACGCGCTGCCGCAGGGCAAGCTTGAACAGGTAAAGGCCAACTGCGAGAGGAACTCCAAGCCTTTTGAGTACGCTTTTTTGCTTGATGCCCTTAAAGATGAGCAGTCGCAGGGTATTACGATAGACGCTGCGCGGGTTTTCTTTAAGACGCCCAAGAGGGATTATATAATTATCGATGCACCGGGTCATATCGAGTTCCTGAAGAATATGGTTACCGGTGCTTCGCGTGCCGAGTCGGCGCTTCTGGTTATAGACGCCGAGGAGGGGGTTCAGGAAAATTCACGCAGGCACGGTTATCTTATTTCGATGATCGGTATTAAGCAGATGGTGGTGCTTGTAAACAAAATGGACCTTGTTGACTACAGTCAAGAGGTTTTCGACAGGGTTGCAGCGGAGTACCGTGAGTTTTTGGCAGATATCGGGCTGGAGTGTGATTTTGTCCCGGTCAGCGGGATGCAGGGTGATAATATAGCTACGCTTTCGGAGCGGATGAACTGGTACAGGGGAAGGACGGTTCTTGAGGTGCTTGACAATTTTATCAAGGAACCGCCGCCTGTCGACAAGGCGCTTCGCGTGCCGGTTCAGGATATTTACAAGTTCACAAAGGCCGGGGACAAGAGGCGGATCGTCGCAGGCACCATCGAGGCCGGTACACTGAGCGTGGGGGACCGTGTCGTGTTTTACCCCTCCGGCAAACAGAGCACGGTTAAGACTATTGAAACTTTCAATGTCGAGCCGCCGGACACTTTACCGGCGGGTTACGCGAGCTCTTTTACGCTGACCGAGCAGATATACGTCGGCAGGGGTGAACTGGCCGTAAAGGCCGATCAGCTTTTGCCGGAAGTGACCAACCGCGTGAGGGTGAACATTTTCTGGATGGGCAGAAACCCGCTGGTCAATGGAAAGAGCTACCTGCTTAAAGTCGGGACCGCGAGCGTGGAGATGGAACTTGAAGAGGTCATAACCGTTATTGACGGCTCGGACCTTAAGACGAGCAAAAAGAAAGAAATGGTCGAGTACCATGACGTTGCCGAGTGTATTTTGAGAACCAAAAAGCCGATAGCTTTCGACCTGGCCGAGAATATCGCGGTTACGAGCAGGTTTGTCATTGTCGACGACTACGAGATACGTGGCGGGGGGATAATTCGAGAGGCATTGAAAGACACGCAGGAGAAGGTTCGCGATTATGTTATGCAGCGTAACTACCGCTGGGCGACGAGCAGGATATCCCGTGACGACCGCGCGGAGCGTTACAGCCAGAAGGCGTCGCTTGTTATTGTTACCGGCCCGCAGGACGTCGGCAAAAAGACGCTTGCCCGGGCGATGGAGGCAAGGCTTTTCGGCGACGGTAAGTTTGTGTACTTCCTGGGAATCGGCAATATTCTTTACGGTGTTGACGCGGATATAAAGGTGCCCGGCAAGGACGCCAACAGGTCCGAGCATCTTCGCCGTCTCGCGGAGGTTGCCAATATAATGCTCGACGCGGGGATGATACTTGTCGTTACGGCTGTGGGGCTTGGTAAAGACGATTTTGATATCATTCGTACATCCGTAGATACAGAGAACATATACACTATCTGGCTGGGAGACGAACCGACGGATTTGAATTACGATATGCTGCTCGACAGCCCGTTCGACCTTGACATTGCAATAGATGAAGTGAAAGGAATGCTCCAGCAAAAGGGCATAATATTCAAACCTTAGTCCATTGAAAGATATAATTTTGAAACAAGACAGCGACCTTCTGAAGATCGAGAATGCTCTTAAAATAGCCCGTGAAGTTGCCGAGCGTTTTACCCCAGGTGATATCGAGGCCCTTAAAAAGTCCGGCGGTGACCCGGTAACCGAAGCGGACATCGCCATTGACAAGGTTTTGAAAGAAACACTTGTGGGCAAGGGGGACGGGTGGCTCTCGGAGGAGACCGTTGACGAGCCTGAAAGACTGAAAAAAAGCAGGGTGTGGATAGTGGACCCGCTGGACGGCACGAAAGAGTTTGTTCAGGGAATAGACGAGTGGTGCATTTCCATCGCGCTTGTAGAGGACGGCGAGCTCAAGGCGGGGGGTATCTGCAACCCGGTGCGCGACGAGGTTTTTCTCGCAAGCGTGGAAACGGGTATTACGCTAAACGGCAAACCTGCCGGGCCGACACAGATAGAAACGCTTGATAACGCGACGGTTCTTGCCAGCAGGTCCGAGGTCAAGCGGGGACAATGGCAGCAGTTTGACGATGCCCCTTTTAAGGTTATACCGATGGGTTCGGTTGCGTACAAGCTGGCGCGTGTTGCGGCGGGGCTTGATGATATTACCTTTACGCTGGTGCCGAAAAACGAATGGGACATCGCCGCTGGGGTGGTTCTTCTTGAGTCGGCCGGCGGTAAAACGATAGAGAAGAACGGACAAAAACTGACATTCAACCAGCCGAAGACGCTAAAGACGGGCATGCTCGCTGCTGGTCCGAACAGCTTTGCGCCGCTTTGTGATTATCTTCGCGGGGCGATGGAAAAAGGATAATTCCCGCGGGCAGCATTTGCCGCAAAAAGGCGGAAATTTTACGCGAAATGGATTATCGGGCAGCTTTTTGGGCGGTATCATTATACTGCCCGGTGTTTGGCGGAAAATTTTGATAAATAATTCATAGGAGAATTTGCATGTTCAGGTTCCTGTTGAAGGTTTCGCTTTTTGTTTTCGTTTTAAGTTTGCCCTGTATTGGGGCAATAGAGCATTATGCAGACAACGCGGATTATTATGTTTCGACATCGGGAAGCGATGAGAACCCCGGCAGCAAGGCTCAGCCTTTCGCGACTATCGAAAAAGCGAGAGACGCGCTGCGGGAGGATATATCTAAAGGCCCGGATAAAGACATGGCAGTGCTCATCCGCGGCGGCAAGTACGAGATAACCAAGCCTTTGGTATTCGGCCCGGAGGACGGCGGGGGAAATATATTCGGTGTTACTTACGCAGGCTACCCCGGAGAGAAAGTGGTTATAAGCGGCGGCAGGAAGGTCACCGGATGGGAGAAAACAGAGGACGGCAGGTGGCAGTGCGACGTTTCAGAGTTCGTTCAAAAATACGGGGCATTTCGGGACCTGTATATAAACGGACGACGCTGCATCCGTGCACGGTATCCGAACGATAAATATCTTCGCGTAAAAGAAGCGGTTAACAAGACGAACACTTTCGAGTTTCACCCGGGCGATGTGACGGAATCTATGGGGTCGCATAGTACGGAGATAGTGTTTCTGCATGACTGGTCGATAGCGCGGGGCAGAATCAAGAAAATCGACCTGCTGAAAAATCATATCACATTTGAAAAAGATATTGCACTTAAAACATGGTGGATGTGTTTGGGCAGGCTGCCGGATGAGCCGTATTATTTCGAGAACTCGAAACACTTCCTCGATGCGCCGGGTGAGTGGTACTTGCAGACAATGCTCAAAGGCACAGCCACGTTGTATTATTTACCGCGGGAGGACGACGAGATTAATAATGCCGAGTTCGTTGTACCCGTTGCGGAGGGGTTTATAAAAGTTCAAGGCAATGCAGATGAAGGCAAGTTTGTGGAAAACCTGCATTTCGAGAATATTAATTTCGAATACGCCGCATGGATTCCGCCTGAGAACCACTACCTCGGTATGCAGGCGTGTTACTATGTGACTTCGGCGAATTACGAAGGCGATGTTGACCTTAAGACAACGGCGGTGCCCGCTGCTGTCGAGTTTGCATGTGCAAGGAAGTGTTCTCTGCGAGGATTGAAGATTTCTCATCTCGGCCAGACTGCTGTGAGGTTTAAGAACATGTCCAGGGACAACCTTGTGAGGGGCTGCTGTTTAACGGACATCGGTGCAAACGGGATTATGATAGGCACCTCCAGCGGCGAGCAGAACATCAACGGCAAGCCGTGGACGGCATTTAAGCCCAGCCGGGCGGCGGGCTGTAACACGGTCGAACACTGCATTGTCGAAAAGTGCGGGCAGGAATATTTCGGCGCGGTGGGGCTGTGGATCGGTTTGAGCGATCATAACGTTTTGCGGAACAATGTTGTAAGGCATCTGCCTTATTCGGGGATATCGGTCGGGTGGAGCTGGAGCGATAAAAAAACTCCGTGCCATTCCAATTTTATCGAGTACAACCATGTGCATGATGTGATGAATATACTTTCCGACGGGGCGGGGATTTACACGCTCGGCAGGCAGGACAATACCGTTATCAGGGGCAACCTTGTCCACGGTGTCGACGGTACGAAGGCCAGGGCGCCGAATAATGCCCTTCGCTGGGACCGCGGCGGCGGAGAGATGCTCGTAGAGCACAACTTCATCTACGATATCGATGACGATATTATGCACTTTAACCCGGACACGGCGAATAACGTTATTCGGAAAAATATTTTCGTCATCAATACCGGTTCGCTTCTGGATACCTATCGCCTGATGGACCCGGAGACGAAAAAGGTTTACAAGGTCGAGGAGGATAAGGTGTTCGGCGCTTCCGAGCTGCCGGAGTTCATAAAAAAGGAAAAGCAAAGCATTGTCATAAAGGACAACGAGATACACAGGGCCGACTCGGTGCCCGGTTCGCTGCTTGGCAAGCTTGCATATTTCGAGCTTGTAACCGGTCCGCAGCATGGTATATTCGAGTAGGCAGCTATACGGCTGTTTGTATCGAAACCAAAGTTGCTGTCGAGAAAGGATTTTAAATGTCGCAGCAAGATGTCCAGGTAACCAGAAGGTCCTTCATTAAATCGACGGGGTCGTTTTTCGGATGTGTCGCCGGGCTGAGCGTTTTTAACGGCTGCGGCGAAGCAGGCAGCGGCCACGCCGGTACAGAACTTGAAAAAAGACCCAACGTGCTTATGATTGTCTCCGATGACCAGGGCTGCGGCGATTTGTGTAAATATGCCGAGAACCCGCACATAAACACACCGAACCTCGACAAACTTTACAAAGAAAGCACGAGGCTTACAAATTATATCGTTTCGCCGCTTTGCGCACCGACAAGGGCGTCCCTGATGACAGGCAGGTATAATTATCGAACCGGTGTTTGGGATACGTGGATGGGCAGGTGCGGTATGCACGATGAAGAGGTCACAGTTGCCCAATGCCTCAGGGACAACGGTTACAGCACTGGGATATTCGGTAAATGGCACCTGGGTGACAACTGCCCGATGCGACCCCGGGACAATGGTTTTGATGAGGTTTCGCTGTGGGTCGATTCGATGGGTGCAAGGTTCGACCCGATGATCGAGACAAACGGTGTTCGCAAGCGGGAAAAAGGTTTTCTTACCGATATATTGTTCGACAAGGCCATGGCTTTCATTGGCAGAAATAAGAGCAGGCCATTTTTTGCGTATGTTCCTTCTTTCCTGCCTCACGACAACACAAAACCCCAGGTGCCGGGGCGGTACATCGAGCCTTACAAAAACCTTGACCACCTTACCCAGGGCGACAAGGAAGTTTACGCGATGGTTACAAAGCTTGACGAGAACATCGGAAGGCTGCTCGCTGAAGTTAAAAATCTCGGGCTTGAAAAAGACACACTCGTGATATACTTCTCCGACAACGGGCCCTTGAAACTGTGCCCGGACCTGGTGAGTCAGCCGGAAATTCTTGCGTGCCGGAAACACGACATGGGCGACAGGTACAACTGCGGTCTGCGCGGCGGCAAGACAAATGTTTACGACGGCGGGATTAAAACGCCCTGTTTTGTGAAAATGCCCGGTGTGGTTCCGGCAGGACGGGATGTTGAGACTATGGTTGCGCATATTGATATGAAGCCGACGATACTCGGTTTTTGCGGGGTCCAGGACAGCAGTGGGCCGGCCATGGACGGGATGGACCTTTCACGGCTGCTTAAGGGGCAAAAGCAGGATGTGCCGGACAGGGCGATAATTATCCAGTCGGACAGGGTCGAGGCCCCCCAGCCGTGGCGGAACGCCTGCGTTCGGCAGCAGAGGTGGAAGCTGGTAAACGGCGATGAACTTTATGACCTGAAGAATGACCCCGGCGAACAGTATAACGTTGCCGCTAAACACCCGCAAAAAGTTCGCAAGCTTAGGGCGATCTACGACAAATGGTTCATGGACATAATCTCCAAGGCCCCGTTTAGGCCGGGTATTACTTATATCGGCTCGCCCAGGCAGCAAGAAGTCTTCCTCAACATCTACCACAGGCACTCCACCGGCTGGCCGATAAAAGTGATACGTTCCGGCAAATACAAGGTGACGGTGACCGGCATTCAAAAACAGCTTTTTGCGGAAAACTCCGAGATGAGATTAACCTTCGGTGACCAACATTACCGACGAAATATTTTAACGGGGGCCGAAAACCTCGTTTACGAAAACATAATGCTCGAAAAGGGGGTTACTAATTTCGACATCATGCCTGAAGGCTACAAGAAGCCCGAAAAGATGTATTACGGCAACGAGGACTTTGGGTATCGCGAAATAGTTATAGAGCCTCAATTTTAATTTGGGCTAATTACCCGCGTGTCTTGAATACATCATTTATCTTTACCTACTCGCTCTGAGTTTGAGAGTTTTGTTCGTCGGGTTTGGCGGTCGATTGCGTCATTTCCGAACGAAGCTGCAAGAGCTGTTCGGTCAGGCTTCTGACCTCCTCGCCAAGCTTGCGTGTGGACTCCATAACGTTATCTATCTGCGACTGAAGCTGTTTGCCCTTTTCGGACATTGCTTCGGTTACGTTCAATTTTTTGAATTCGGCCTGCAGCGATTCGAGCTTCTCCACCTGTTTTTCGATCAGGTCACGGTTCTCTTCGATCTTGGTTTCGATAACGGCAACAAGCTCCTTTGTTTTTTCGTCAAGCTGCTGTTTGGTCTGCATTGCTTTTTCTGTAACCGTCTCCTTTGCCTGGCTGAACTTTGTACCGGCCTGCTCTACGGCGGAGTCCAGCTTTTGGCCCATGGTTTGCGAGTCCTTGGGATTTTGCTTCTGATTGTCCGAATTTGCGGCGGGCTGGTCCTTTGAACAGCCGGCAACTGCCGATATTGCTATTAATATTGCGGTATAGATGATATATTTCATTTTGGCCCTTTCAGATGTTATTTGGTGCTGCGCAGGTTAAAAATAAACGTAACCGTTCACAGTTTTTAACAGATTAATGATGGATATTTTTTAGTGCTCCAA
>CAZVPF010000067.1:0-11950 GCA_964628195.1 uncultured Pirellulales bacterium
AAAGAAGCGGTATATTACATTGAACCCAAAAAGACAAAAGTTAAAGACTTTTTTCTTTTATTTGAGGCAGCATATAAGAAGTTGACTGGCTAATTTAGTTACTCTTAAAAAACAAAAAAACACATTTTTTCTTTTTTTTTATTTGACATCAATGTCTAAATTTGCTTAAATTGTTTCTATGCATAGAAACTACGTTGACAATTTGAATAACTGGTGGTGGCGGCCTATTGAATAGCGGACCGGCGCGGTAGTTTTTGTGCGTTTACAATCAGTTACCGATAATATCGCAGCCTGTTCCCTCGAACAGGCTTTTTTTATGGCAGGTTGGTTTCTTCAGCCGGGCCGGGTAAAATGGAAACATATTTTACCTGTCCCGCGTAAGCGCCGCCGGCAAAAGTGACTGTTAAATACTGACAATATAAAGGTTTATGAGGCTTTGAAAATGGACCAACTAAAGGAAAAGCTTAAAACGGCCCAGGCAGGGACGATCATCCCGCTGGTCGAGGAGATCGAAATCGGCTCGCCTCTGGGCTATTTCGCGAAGCTCTCGGACTACGGCCGAAAACGCAACTGCTGCCTGCTCGAATCGCGGGACCACCTCGCGGAGGACCCGACCGGCGAGCTCACTTTCGGCACCGCCGACCCCGCCCTCTACCTCACGGGCAAGGCAAATACGTTCACAATAAAGGCTCTCTCAGCCGTCGGCGAGCGGATGGTGCGATATTTCGCGAACAGGCCCGAGCTTTTCGCCTTCTGCGAGTCGATAAACTTCAGCGAAAACGAAATATCCGGAACACTGGCCGTAACCTCCGGGATTATGGACGAACAGGCCAGGCTAAAGAGCGTCAACCAGATGGACGTCATCCGCGCCGTCGCCTTCTCCTTCAAGCTGGCAAGTCGCCCCTTCCGCGTAACCTGCGGGCTTATCGGCGCGCTTAGCTACGACTTTATCGACCAGTTCGAGCAGCTGCCCCCAAACGAAAGCGACATCCTCGAAAACCCGGACTACGAGCTTTACTTCGCCGACAACATGTTCCTCATGGACCACAAGAAAGGCAAGGGCTACGCGATAGTAAACGTCATCGTCACCGGCGACGACACCGACGAAACATACCAGCAGGCCCGCGCATGCTTTAAGCGGTATAAAGACGCCCTCTCTGCCCCCCCCGCCGGCCCAGGCCCACGCGCATCAGGCTCCCGCAGCACCAACACCGACACCAACCAGGTGGAGTATCAGCAGATGGTGCAGCTCGCAAAGGAGCACATCCTCGAGGGCGACATCTTCCAGGTCGTCCTCAGCAGAACCATAACCGAACCCTGCAGGGACGAGCCGCTTGACGTTTACGACCGCCTGAGAAAGCTCAACCCCTCCCCGTACATGTTCTATGTAAACTCACCGCTGACCGTGCTTATGGGCGCAAGCCCCGAGCTTAACCTGCGGGTAAGCAACACCGCCGACGGCAAACGGCACGTGGAGATCCGCCCCATCGCCGGCACAAAACCCCGAGGCAGGGTAAACGGTGAAATCGACCCGGACATGGACGTGCGATACGAAGCGGAGCTGAAGCTGGACCGCAAGGAACTCGCCGAACACATGATGCTCGTCGACCTGGCGAGAAACGATATCGCGCGGGTCGCGGCCCCGGGTTCAAGGCTCGTAACGGAAATGCTCACGGTGGAAAAATACGAATCCGTTATGCACCTGGTAAGCAATGTCAAAGGCCGGCTCCGGGACGACCTCGACGCACTCAGCGCCTACCTTGCGACGATGAACATGGGCACGCTCACCGGCGCCCCGAAGATCGAGGCGATGAAGATAATCCGCCGGCTGGAAAAAAACAAGCGCGGCTACTACGGCGGAGCGGTCATGTACCTTACCGTTGACGGACAGTTCGACAGTTGTATAACTATACGAAGTTTGCAGGTCAAAGACAAAACCGCCTATGTCCGGGCAGGTGCCGGCATCGTCTACGACAGCGTGCCCAAAACGGAATTCGAGGAAACAAACCACAAGGCACAGTCCTGCCTGCGGGCGATAAGGAACACTTAACCGAAACCCAGGGGAATATTATGAACACTGACAATGTAAAAGTTTTGTTCGTGGATAATTTCGATTCGTTCACATATAACCTCGTCGACGAGTTCGCCAAGCGTGCCTGCCCCACGCTGGTTTACCGAAGCGACACGCCCATCGAAAAGCTCGTCGAGGTCGCCGCCCGGTTCGCCCCGGATTTGCTTGTAATATCCCCCGGGCCCGGCAACCCGGACAAGGCCGGCGTGTCGATGGACGCGATTGCGCATTTTAAGGATAAGCTGCCCCTCTTCGGCGTCTGCCTGGGCCACCAGTGCATAATACAGCATTTTGGCGGGCGGATAACAAAAGCCCCAGCGGTAATGCACGGCAAGCCCTCGCGGATAACACATTGCGGGCAAGGCCTGTTCGACGGGCTGGAAAACCCCCTCCACGCCGGACGATACCACAGCCTGTGCGGCTGCGAGCTGCCGGTGTGCCTTGAGGAAACCGCCAGCTTCGAGGGCATAATTATGGGAATCCGGCACAGATCGCTTTGCGTCCATGGGGTGCAGTTCCACCCGGAAAGCGTACTAACACCGACCGGCGGCAAAGTGATAGAGAACATGCTCAAAATCGCCGCCGAACATGCAGCGGGCCGACAAGTTAATTCTTAACAAGGGTAACGTAACGTATAAAAAGGAGACAAGTTATGGCCAAGATTACCGAATACCTTGAAATACTGCTCGAGGGAAAGGACCTGACGTTCGAGCAGGCCCACAAGCTTCTCGACATAGTGTTCGACGGTGACGTAGCGGATGTGCAGATCGCCGCGTTTCTGGCCGCAATGCGGGCAAAGAAAGCATCGAGTGAGGAAATCGCAGGCCTTGCAAGTTCACTTCGCGCACACGCCGTGCGGGTAAACCCCGGCGTTGAAAACCTTATCGATACCTGCGGCACCGGCGGGGCTGCATTGAAAACGTTCAATATCTCCACAGCCGCCGCGCTGGTCGCAGCCGGGGCCGGGGCAAAAGTCGCAAAGCACGGCAACCGCGGCATAACAAGCAAGTGCGGCTCGGCGGACGTCCTTTTGGAACTCGGCGTCAATATCGCCCCGGGCACCGAACTTGTAGAAAAGAGCATACGCGAGGCAGGAATCGGTTTTATGTTCGCCCCGAAATTTCACCCTGCCATGAAGCATGTCCAGCCGGTCCGTCAGAGCCTTGACTTCCGAACGGCATTTAACATTCTCGGCCCGCTTGCAAACCCTGCATTTGCTTCTGCCCAGGTAATGGGCGTTCCCCAGGAAGGTCTGATGGAGCGAATCGCCGAGACGCTGAATATGCTGGGTGTCAAAAAGGCTATGGTGGTACACAGCGAGGGGCTCGACGAGATAAGCATAATGGGCCCGACGAAAATACTGCATCTTGACAACGGAAGAATCCGTTCCGACCAGGTGCACCCGGAAGACTTCGATATCCCGATTGCAGCTTATAAGCAGCTTCAGGGAGGCGACGCGGCGACAAACGCGAAGATAGTCACCGAAATACTGCTCGGACAGGAAATCAACGCAAAGCGGAATATTGTTTTACTTAACGCCGCCGCGGCTATAATGGTAGCAGGCCTGGCCGGCAATCTCGCTGAGGGCGTCGCAAAGGCCGCAGAGTCGATCGATTCCGGGGCGGCATATAAGTGCCTCCGCAGGATGATCGAGATAACCAACTCCGGTTTGAGCTAAGGAGCGATTGTGTCTGTACGTATAAAAATTTGCGGTATTACAAATTACGACGACGCGATGATGTGCATTGACCATGGCGCAGATATCATCGGGCTTAACTTTTACCCGAAAAGCCCGAGGTATCTCGAGCCGAAAAAGGGCCTTGAGCTTTGCGAAAAGCTGCCTACTTTTGTCGATATCGCTGGCGTGTTAGTCAATCCCGACATGGAGCTTGTCCGCGACCTGACCGAAGACGGGCTTGTCAACTGGGTGCAGCTTCACGGCGACGAGACCCCCGAGTTCTGCGACAGTATCAACTGGCAGAACGTTCGGGTGATGAAAGCCCTGAGGATAAAACAGGCCCGGGATACTGAAAAGGCAAACGATTACTTCACCGACGCGGTTTTGCTCGACGCTTTTCACCCTGACGTTTACGGAGGCTCGGGCACAAGCTTCGACTGGTCGCTTCTGCAGGATATGACCCAGAGGGTCTTCCTCGCCGGAGGCATTAACCCCGACAACGCAGTCGAAGCGGTGCGAACAGGCGTTTATGGAATCGACCTTTGCAGCGGCCTTGAGTCCGAGCCGGGCAAAAAGGACCCGGAAAAAGTAAAAAAATTATTCAGTAATATTCAGCATTTATGAGGTTGCTATGTTAGAGAAAGGCAGATTCGGCCAGTTCGGCGGCTATTATGTGCCCGAGGTGCTTATGCCAGCTCTGGAAGAGACCGAGCAGGCATTTTACAGGTACCGCGACGACCCAAGCTTCAACGCCGAGCTTGACAGTTTATACAAAACCTGGGTGGGCAGACCGACCCCTGTTTACTTCGCCTCACGCTTCAGCGAAGAAGTAGGGTTTATGGTCTATATCAAACGCGAGGACCTGCTCCACGGCGGCGCACACAAAACAAACAACACCGCAGGCCAGGGATTGCTCGCAAAATATATGGGCAAGAAAAAGCTCATCGCCGAGACCGGCGCCGGACAGCACGGCCTGGCGACCGCTATGACGGGCGCGCTTTTCGGTATGGATACGAAAATATTCATGGGCGCCGTCGACGTCGAAAGACAGAACGTAAACGTGCACAAAATGAAACTCTGCGGCGCGGAGGTTGTCCCCATCGAAGCTGGAACCAGCACCCTCAAGGACGCGATAAACGAGGCTATGCGTTACTGGACCGCCAATGTCGAAGACACATTTTACCTCTTCGGTACGGTTTGCGGCCCCCACCCATTCCCGACGATAGTAAGGCATTTTCAGTCCCCTATAGGCACCGAAGCCCGGGCGCAGTGTCTTGAGAGCATAGGACGGCTGCCGGATATTGTAACCGCATGTGTCGGAGGCGGAAGTAACGCAATGGGCATATTTTCCGGTTTTGTTGACGACACTAAAGTGCGCTTGGTAGGCGTGGAGCCTGCCGGTGAGGGTATAGAGACCGGCAAACACGCCGCGACTCTCGTAGCCGGTAAAATGGGGATATTTCACGGCGCAAGAAGCTACCTGCTGCAGGACGGCGAGGGACAGGTCTTCGAGACCGAGTCGGTCTCAGCCGGGCTTGATTACCCCGCGGTAGGCCCCGAACACTGCATGCTCAAAGACGCGGGAAGAGCCCAATACGTTGGCGTAGAAGACGAGCTGGTACTGGACACCTTCGATTTGTTCACAAAAACCGAGGGAATAATTCCCGCCCTTGAGAGCACACACGCCCTCGCATGGCTGGTTTCCATGAAAGGCAAACTGCCCGAAGATACGGTGGTGCTTGTCAACCTCTCCGGAAGAGGGGACAAAGACGTTGGGATTGTAGAAAAACACAGACCGATGAAGTGAGGATTATCGATGGCGACATATAAGAAAACTTTCGCAAAACTTGACAGGACCGCGCTTATACCGTTTTTTGTGATAGGCGACCCCGATTATAACACGAGCCTTGAGCTTGTTAAAACCGCACTCGATGCCGGGGCCGACATTTTAGAACTCGGCCTTGCCTTCTCGGACCCCATTGCAGACGGACCGACGATCCAGAAAGCAGACATCCGCGCACGCCAGGCCGGTATCACCGTAAAACGTGCGCTGGAGTTTATAAAGCAAGTAACAGATCATAAGGATGTTCCGGTGGGACTTCTGGTTTATTACAACCTTGTGTACCAGTACGGCGTTGATAAGTTCTGCGAGGACTTCAAGACAGCCGGCGGCACATCGATACTGATCGCCGACCTGAGCATCGACGACGCCGACGAAATCGCCGCACCCGCTGAAAATGCCGGTCTTGAAACCGTCTTCATGGCAACTCCCGTCACCTCCGACGCCCGAATGAAAGCGGTTATCGAAAAAACAACGGGCTTTATTTACACAGTTTCGGTGCTGGGCGTTACAGGCGAAAGGAGCAGTTTATCGGACGCAGTCAAGCCACTCGTCACCCGCCTAAAGAATATGACGGACCTGCCGGTTTGTGTGGGATTCGGTATAAGCAGCCCGCAGCTTGCCCGCCAGGTAGCCCAGGCAGGCGCCGACGGCGTGATAATCGGCTCGCGAATAGTAAAAATAATAGAGAGCAACCTTGACGATAAGGATAAGATGCTCAAAGAGGTGCGCAGTTTCGTCGGCGATGTTGTCAAAGTTCTGGGCGAATAAAGCCCAGCCCGGCTTTTCAAATAAACGTATCGGCAGCAAATGTAAATAGCAAAAAAAACAAATATTCAGCCTGTTTAATAGCCCCATAGGTGTATTTGACCATAAAAAAACAGATCAAATCACGGGTTTATTCAGATGAGACTTTACATTTAATTTCCATTTCTGAGCATATATTTATTGTGACAATTGTGTCATATTATTGTGAAACCCCACTGGTAAATTAAAAACGGATATTTTTCTCAATTTTTAAATTTTTTCTTTACTTGTCGCTAATAATATGCTAATATTGTTTATTATAATTCATAGTGAATTGACAATCGGGGGTGTTAACTAAAACACCGCAGCTATTAAAAAAACTTAAAAGTACGATACACATACTTTTTTCACATAGCTGGGTTGTTCGACACTAAACTCAGCATCCTCCAACCTAAGGGCCGACTCCTCCTCTTCGGCCCTTATTTTTTTGCGCCTAAACAGGCCCAGCCGCAGCGGACTTAAGCCCCGCAAACATCAACCCATTCCCCGGCGCACTAAAAAGGGCGTGCCTCAGGCACGCCCCTCAGGCACGCCCTTAAAAAACAAATACACATTACGTTCGGCTGTTAATACCACGGCGCCTCATCAAGCCAGAAGCTGCCGAATTCAACGAGGTCCCCCGGCCCTACCGTGCCGTCAGCCGGCTCAGCCAAATCGCACAACTTGTTATATTCCGTCTCGCCCTCACTGCTGCCCCACGAATAACCAAGCTTCGCCAGGTCGGCGTAATTGACGATCCCGTCTTCGGTAATATCGCCCGGTATGCTGCCTGTCTCGTCTGCGCCCATATCCACCCGTCCAAGCCTGACCCTGTCATCCATATCAATGTCAACTTCACACGCGCTCATGACATAAGTGGGATCGCCCGCGTTGAAGCAGGGCGATAAATAATCTATATGTAAATCACCGGGGACCCAGAAATCATCACTCGGATCGCCCGCCGTGCCGTTATCATCCCAATAACCCGCAGCGACAAACATCGGATCGGCGTCAATATTTCCTGTACCCGTGTAACCGCCCATAACATCACTGTAATCAACAGTAACACCACCGAGCTGGTCAAGATAGATTTCATTGGGGGTGTTTTGCCAGAGAATACTGTTGGAAACCGACGGATCCAGAGATCTGTAGCAATATAGCGCGCTTCCATTTATGCTTGCGAAATTTCCATAAACTGTGCAATTCTTTATTACCGGGTCACCATAATAATTACAGAAAAACGCTGCACCCTTTTTGGCCCGGTTGCCGGCTATGATACAGCTTGAAAATACCGGATCGCAGCCATAGACATAGACCGCCCCGCCTTCTGCGACGCTGCCATCATTATAGTTACCCTCTATATAACAGCCTTTGAATAAAGCATTTGAATTACGTAAATGAATTGCTGCCCCGTAACCGGCGCCATTACATGTGTTCCCCTGGAAAACACAGTTGTCAACGGTTATGGTGCTTGAGTTTTCGCAGTAAACACCTCCGCCTTTGGGGGAACTGTTTTCTTCTATTATGCAGTCAATGAAAACTGCCTCGCTGTCGGTGCAATGGATCGCACCGCCCTCGGTATCTGCTGCGTTCAGGGATATTACACAGCGGTCAATAACCGGGGACGCCGAATAAATATAAAAACCACCTCCGAGATTAGAATAGCCGTTGGTGACCGTCAAACCTGAAACCCTTGCATCCGAACCTTCGCCACTGTCAAATGTGAAAATTCTTGAACTGCCCTCGCCGTCGATTATCGTTCCTGCAACCACAGCCGGATTGTCAGGGTCGGTGCTTCTTAAAGTAATTAACTTGCCGTTAAAATCGATATTAGTGTTTTCCGCCCCTGTCCAGATACCAACTTCCAGAACAATGACATCATAGTCATTAGCTGCATTAATAGCCGATTGAATGCTCGCATAATCGCCCGGAACGTTGATTTCAATCGCGAATGCAACACCGCATAAAAGCAGTGTAATTGCCAATAAAAACCTTTTCATCTCACCGTCTCCTAACTCAATAAAATGTTATTATATACCGCAAACAAAGTGTTCCTGTATGTTTTTATACCATATTAAACGGCGTTAAATCAACCTGTTTTTTGTATTTTAACTATATTAATATTATCCACAAATCAAGGTTTGCACAAATCGGGCCGATAAATATTAAGAATATGTGTAGACAAAACAGCCTTGATTAATATAATTAAATATTAAGTCTAAAAACTAACTCATGTGTTAATATTAAATCAAAAAAACGCCTATGCCCACAAAACTGCTTGTAGTTGATGACCAGCCGGATGTGCTTGAACTTTTGAGCATGATATTGACGGGTGAAGGTTACGAAGTCCGATCAGCCGCCTCGGCGAAACAGGCGGTCAACATTATCACTAAGTCCTTACCAGACCTTATCTTACTGGATGTAATGCTCGGCGAAACATCCGGAACCACCCTGCTCGGCAGGCTCAAAAACAGCCCCTCGACGGCGCGGATTCCGGTTATTATGCTAACGGCGAAAGATAAGGATACTGATGTTGTGGTGGCGCTGAAGCTGGGGGCGGACGATTATATTACCAAACCATATAATTCAGATGTGCTTCTTGCACGCATTGAGGCGGTGCTGAGGCGAACTTACGGCCACGCCGACGATACAACGAATTACGTCACAGCGGGTCCTATAAAGCTTAATCCGCAGACGAGGCAGGCATGGCTCGATAACGGGATGCTTGAGCTGACGGCAAGTGAGTTTAATATATTGTCGACGCTGGTAGCCAAACAGCCGGAACCCGTTACCAGAGAAGAACTTAAGAGAGTTTTGCCGGCCGATGAGACTAATCCGAAGCCGCGGATCGTCGATGTTCACGTCGCGGCGATACGCAAGAAGCTTAAAAAGCACTCAAATCTCATAAAGACAGTGCACGGAACAGGTTACCGCTTTCGGACGCATCTTCCGTAAAAAAAATTTAAAAAAATTTTGCCCAAAAATGAGGCTCAAAACACCCTGATTTTCCATGATTTTTCGAGATTTTTCCTGAATTCTTATAAATTTTGTTAAAAAATCGTTATTTTTTCGGAACATTCGGCCGGTGAAACAAGAAATGAAATCCTAACAAATTTTTAACTTGATTTAAATACGACTTTGGTATATTATGCCCAGACCTGCTTAAATGGAGGGAATCTTATGCAGCTTCCAGCCTCGTTTACAGGTTGAACTTTAAGCTCTATTAAAGGTTTGTAACCTGTAACCCGAAGTAATGAAATTAAACTTCAGCGGACGGTTGAAGTGTTTCAATTGTTCCGTGAGAAACAGGTGTTTAGTTTAAAAATTAAAAGACAGAAAAACAGATAGAAAAATTCAGTCAGGACAGTTAGGGAAAAATGGAAAACATCAGAAAGATCAGAAACATTGGAATATCGGCACATATCGATTCGGGAAAGACAACACTGACCGAGCGTATGCTTTATTACGCTGGCAGGATACACCGCATGCAGGAAGTGCATGACGATAAAGGGGGCGCTACGATGGACTTTATGGACCTGGAGCGCGAGAGGGGTATCACCATCGCCTCTGCCGCGACGCAGGTAAGCTGGCGCGACCAGTCGATTAACATTATCGACACGCCGGGCCACGTTGACTTCACTGTCGAGGTCGAGCGTTCGCTTCGCGTTCTTGACGGCGCGGTCATGATCCTCTGCGCGGTAGGCGGGGTGCAAAGCCAGTCGGTAACAGTTGACCAGCAGATGAAACGCTACGGTGTTCCGCGTATAGCTTTTATAAATAAGATGGACAGGACCGGGGCGGACCCTGCGAGGGTTAAAAAAGACATCGCGGAAAAGCTCGGACTAAACGTCGTGCCGATTCAATTGAACATGGGCGCCGGCGAGAAGTTCGAGGGCGTGATAGACCTTGTCGAAATGAAGGCGTTCGCTTTCGCGGGCGATACGGGTGATAAGGTTATAAGAACCGACATACCCGAACAGTACGTTGAAAAGGCAAAAGAGGCAAGGGCCGCAATGCTCGATACGCTGAGCATGTATAACGACGAAATGATGGAGGTTATGCTCGAAGAGCAGGAGCCCGGCAGCGAAATGGTCAGGCAGACCATTCGCGAGGCAGCCATCAACAGGGACATTGTTCCGCTGATGATGGGTTCGGCGTTCAAGAACAAGGGCGTACAGCCGCTTCTTGACGCGGTTTGCGATTATCTGCCGAGCCCGCTGGATATAACGGCATTTGCCCGTGACCACAGCAACGAGGGCAGCGAGGTTCCGCTTGCAAGCGACCCGGACGCGGCGCCGGTCGCGATGGTGTTCAAGATCGCCGACGAGTCTTTCGGCCAACTGAGCTACACGCGCGTTTACCAGGGCGTTATCCGCAAGGGTATGAGCTATCAGAACGCGAGAACGGGCAAGACGATGCGCATAGGCAGGATACTGAAGATGCACGCCAACGACCGCGAGGACATTGACGAAGCGGGCCCTGGCGATATTGTCGCCGTGATGGGTCTTGACTGCGCCAGCGGCGACACAATCTGCGGGCAGGGCGTGAATTACTCTCTTGAGAGTATTTACGTAGCCGACCCGGTTATCAGCCTTTCAGTGACGCCGGCTAATTCGCAGAGCCAGGACCGGATGGGCAAGGCTCTTAACAGGTTCATGAAAGAGGACCCGACTTTCCGCGTGTCGAGCGACCCGGAGACGGGCGAGACCATTATCGCGGGCATGGGCGAGCTTCACCTCGATGTTTATATCGAGCGGATGAAGCGTGAGTACAAGGCCGAGGTGACAGTCGGCCAGCCGAACGTGAGCTATCGCGAGGCGCCTACGCAGGTTTCCGAGTTCAACTACCGCCACAAAAAGCAGACCGGCGGTTCGGGGCAGTTCGCACACGTAGTGGGCAAACTTTCGCCGATGGGGCCGGATGATGAGGGCGTTTACGAGTTTATCGACAATATCACGGGCGGCAATATTCCGTCGGAGTATATACCATCGGTCAATAAGGGCTTCCAGGACGCGATGAAGAAGGGGCCTATCGCGGGTTATGAGATAGTCAACTGCAGGATGGAGCTTAATGACGGCTCGTCGCATTCGGTGGACTCGAGCGATATGGCGTTCCGCATTGCGGGCCGTGACGCGTTTATCGAGGCGTTCAGGAAGGCAAAGCCCTGCCTGCTCGAGCCGGTTATGAAAGTGGAAGTTGAGCTTCCGACCGAGTTCCAGGGGCCGGTTGTGGGCGATATCAACTCGCGGCGCGGGATCATAATGGGGACCGAGGTTAAAGAAAACTTTACCGTGGTTTCGGCGAATGTTCCGCTGGCGGGTATGTTCGGTTACGCGACGGTTGTTCGCGGGCTGACCAAGGGGATGGGCACATTCTCGATGGAGATGTCGCATTATTCACGCGTTCCGGAGAAGCTGGCGCAGGAGATCATCAATAACAGGCGCGACAAGCAGGCGGTTTGATCAGGTTATAGGGGATAGGTTATAGGTTATAGGGGATAGGAATCAGGAATCAGGAAACAGAAATCAGGCAATAGGCATTTGGGCGTGTTGCCCAAGTTGGTAAAAATTTAACA
>CAZVPF010000068.1:0-11883 GCA_964628195.1 uncultured Pirellulales bacterium
GCTTACGTCACACCTTCGGGACCATGCTCGCCCTGAGCGGTACACACCCTAAAGTAGCCCAGCAGCTCATGCGTCATAAGAAAATCGAGATGACCATGAACATTTACACCCACATCTCCCACGAACAAACCCGCGAGGCAATTGATAAACTGCCGAAGTTTGGGTAAGAATATATGGGCAAGGTTCAAAATACAGCGTCAAGGCTGACATATAATTGTTTCCTTTAGAATTATTGTTTTAGAACATAACAATAAAGAAAAAAACACGTGTTTAATATATGCTGCGCAAAATGGCAGTAAATACATGCAAAATGGCCTTGTTGAATTGCATAAAAATACGTACATTAGAACTACTGGATTTGTTAAGAGGTATAAAGATGAAGAAGAAAAAATCGTTTATTGTAATCGCTTTTTGTTTGATTATTATTGTAATCGTTACTTTGTTATCATTTTCTGATAACCCAAGGAAGATTCCGGACTTTGAAGGTCGGTCAATTTGGGTCAAATGTACAGAAGGTCAATGTGGCGCAACTTACCAAATGGAACTTAATCAATATTTTGAGGAACTTAAGACAAAGCAGAAAACCTGGGCTGGCTTTGGCACACCTGGTCTCACCTGTGAAAAATGTGGTAATGACAGTGCATACAGAGCTATAAAATGTGAAAAGTGCGGCACGATTTTCAGACGAGTTGCGGGTCGAGGCACTTTTGCTGACAGATGTCCCGAATGCGGATTCAGCAAAACGCAAGAAGATATAAGCAGACGATGAAACAATATTTTTACGGAAAGTTAAACAATAGTCTAAGGGGATTAGCTGTGAAAAAAAGAGGTTTTACTTTAATAGAATTATTAGTTGTCATTTCAATCATAGGACTGCTTTTGTCAATTCTTTTGCCTTCATTGCGCCAAGCCAAAGAGCAGGCGAAGAGGACTGTTTGTATGGCCAATCTGAAACAATGGGGAACAGTTTTTCACATGTATGCTGATGAAAATAAATATCGTTTCCCTCCCGGCTGGATGACGGGTCCTGGCATCACAATGCAGGAAGAGTATTTGTGGCCTGAAGCTCTCCGCAATTATTATGGCGACAGCGGTAATTTCCGACTTTGCCCCAATGCAACCAAGCCTGTCACTCAAGTTGTTAACACAGGGTTTGTTTTCGCGAAAGCTCCGAATCAGGCATGGGGTGTATTTTCCGAAAACAATTGGGGAGGGACTCCGGGTGATTATGGAAGTTATGGTATAAATGGATTCATCAGTAATCCGTTACCAGAATCACAATCTTTTGCATATATGGAAAAAGATCCTTACTGGAGGAAATCGGATATTTCACAAGCCGATAAAATTCCGCTTATGATTGACGCTCGCTGGCTGGGAGTTTACGGAACCGATTCAGGAGGCTCGTTAATGCCTGAATTTCCTGAAGAGGTTTGGCTTACAGATTTAGGGGATATAGACCGCTGTCTCATTTACAGGCATGGAAGAGGAGTAAATTATGTTGCTGTGGACTCTTCAGTAAAAAATGCCAACAAACTTAAGGACCTGTATTATCTGAAATGGCATCGTGGTTATCAATGTCGGCTTCAAGACGCAGACTTTTATGATTGGCTTAGATAGCGTTTGCGTTTCCGTCTATTCTGACTTTCTACTAAAGCTCTTTAATAAGTTAAAATATTGCTACAGATTAAGGGTGACAATTGCCGCATTTTGCGGCATCGAGTTGATTGTGTATTATTCGTATAATATATTTAGAGGGATAATATCAATAATGACTTTATCTTGGATCGATTTATTGGTGGTTGTTGCCTGTGTTGTTTTGGTTGTATTGATTTGTATAAAGATGACCAAGGATGCCAGTGCCGGTAGAGAAGATTTTTTTGTCAGGTTAAAACTTAAAATGGCGGCTTCAACTTTTGCTTCGGATACGCCATTATTCGTTACCAACTTAGTCAGAAGTTATGAAGTGGGCTGTGCTTGGATAAAGTAACCCTCAGTTTGCCGTCGGAAGTCGAAGTGATCGGCCTTTCGATGTCAATCTCTGTTCTGGTTACCCTTGTTATTCTGACCAATTATTGCACAAGAAATTATTTAGGCGACAAATGGAAATAAATAGAATTATAGATTTATATAAGAAGAGAGAATCACAGCGTCATCAAAATATGATGAATTTCTATTACGGTGACCGCGATTTTCTTGTTGTCCAGAGGTCAAATTTGAAGATATTTGGCCCCTGCAATAGTGTAGATATGATAGTGGGAAATAATTTGTCATATATTGAAGGCTGTCTTCAAAATGACTTCACGGATGATCTGCCATTTTTAGAGCCCTGGGTCGGAGTGGGTGTTTATGCCAACGCCTTTGGCTGTGATTACATTTGGAGCGATAATGAGGCACCTCAGACAACATATAAGTATCATAAAGTTGAAGAGGTTAAGGAAATTGAGCAACCCGACTGGCGAAAGAGCCCGGTGATGCAAATGGTTATTGACTGCATAGACGCTCTTAAAGAAAAAACAAACAGCGAGATACCGTTAGTGCTTACTGATACTCAGTCACCTTTTGATACGGCTACATTGGTATTGGATGCGTGTGAGTTTTTTATGGCATGTCACTCCCAAGAGGATATTATTTTTGATTTTATGGAAATAATTACAGATCTCGTAATTGAGTTTACAAAGGTTCAGATAGAACATATCGGGGAAGAACTGCTGGCCCGTCCTGGGCATAATTTGATTTCTTGCAGAGGATTTGAAGGCATAGCTATATCCGAAGATAATTTCGCGGTTTCGTCTCCGAGTATTAACAAAAAGGTTGCGTTCCGGTTCAATCAGAAACTGATTGATGAATTCGGCGGCGTTGGTGTTCATTCCTGCGGCCGATGGACTGAGACGATGAAACTCTTGAGTAGCAATACAGGAGTGAAAAGCATTGATTGTGCTTTAGGCAGAGAAACAGATCCGACGCCGAATGACCCTGTAGAAGTTAGAAATGCTCTTAAGGATTCTAAGATAATAGCCAAAGTAAGAGTTGGAAATAGAATTAAAGAGATAGAGGTTTTACTTAATAAATTTATTGATCCAAATATGAAAGTTGTTGTTGAGTTGGATTACGACCCCAACTTTGCCGAGCTTAATTATAAACGGGTAAAAGAGCAGTTGTTTCGCTTGTATCAGTCTAAAGTAAAATAACTTTTTAGCAGGATTTCTATGGAATGGTTATGTTTAGTTTTGGCAAAAACATATCCCATGCAGGGTGAATGTTTTCATGGATGTTTAATCTATGTTAATTTGAGATAATTATGAGGTAAAAATGGGAAACACAACGCAAACATTTAAGAATCGCGAAAAGAATAATTCGGTACCGTATATAAAGGAAATTTCTCGCATAACACAGATACAGCGTTCTGCAGCATCAATGAAAGATGCAACTAAAATATTTACACGCTATAAAGGCGGCCCACTGCTAAGCATAAAGGATTTCCCCGGCAAGGCTCAGATATACAATCCCGCTCCTGCCCAGGTTGGCGATGAAACCATTCTACTGGTTTCTGTTGTTGAGCATGCAGCCAACCAGGGGTTTGGACGAGATGTGGGCCAAACACGAGTGGCTCGTTCTAAAGATGGTATAAATTTTAAACTATCAGATGAAGATTTCATTCATTGCCAGGATGTCGGCGAGCCATGGGATCGCTACCATCACTTCATTGACAATCGTGTCACTAAAATAGATAACTGGTACTATATAATTACTCCTGTAATGGTAAATGGTTACGACTCACCGGTAGGCATGCTCGGACGCACCAAAGATTTTAACAGTTACGAAAGGATTGATATTATAACACAGCCGAAAAACCGAGGCGCTTCTCTATTCCCGGAAAAGATTAACGGTAAATATTATAAATTGGACCGCCCCGGCGGCGGAGATGGCAGTGGAGGCGATATCTGGATAAGCGCTTCTACAGATCTCGTTCACTGGGGTGAATTCAGGCCGGTACTTGCAGCAGGCTATCGTTTTTGGAATGTGCAGAAAATAGGCCCAACCCCGCCAATTAAGACTGATAAAGGCTGGCTTGACATCATTCACGGTGTCTTCAACCCAGCCGGGGGAACATACTATTATATTGGTGCGATGCTGCTCGATCTTAACGAACCATGGAAGGTGATAGGAAAGACTAATAGTTACCTTATGATGCCCGAAGAGCCATGGGAGAGGCATGGTAACTGTGATAACACAATTTTCCCCTGTGGTGCTATTGCCGATTATCAAACAGACCAGATTCGCCTTTACTACGGCGCTTGTGATTTTGCCATCTGTCTTGCCACGGGAAACCTGAGCCAGGTTGTGGAGGCTTGTATAAAAGAATTATAGCTTTATGTGCTTTGTTTAATACGATACTCTCTTGGACTCATGCCGGTTTCTTTTCTAAAGGTTCGCGCAAGATGTTCACTATTAAAAGAGCCAAGAGCTGCAGCGATTTTATATACAGGCATGTTCGTTTCACGCAGCATTTTTGAAATACGTTCAATACAGACTCGCTTAATCTCATTACTGATAGTTCTATGGATGGTCTTTTTAAAGCGCTGCTCCAATGCCCTGCGTGCCAGGGTTGTCTGGTCAACAACTTCATCAACAGAGGTATTAAGTTTAGCATTTATTCTTATAAATCTGATTGCCTTTGCAACTTCATTATCTTCAATGGCAAGTATATCTGATGACTGTCTTGTTACAACGTGTGTGGGATGAACGGGTATTATTTTTAGTACAGCTCTCTTTTTTGTCATCATTTCATCAAGCAGTTTCGCAACTTTGTAACCGGCATCATATGAATCTAATGCAATACTTGACAAAGGAGGAGAAGTGGTGTCACAAATCAAATCATCGTTGTCTACTCCCAAAACTGCGACCTCTTCAGGTACCGAAAAATTAGCCAATCTGCAAGAATCTATTACCTGCTGTCCCCGAACATCATTACATGCCATTATCGCTGCAGGTTTGGGCAGGGACTCTAACCATTTACTGACTGCCGACCTTTCATCTCTTAACAAACTTCGGAAACGATTACTGGGCGGCTGGTAAATATCTACGTCAAACCCATTTCTTTGAATTGTTTGCCTGAAACTTTCACATCTCTGCTGCGACCAAAAGAAATTGTTAAACCCGCAAAACCCAAAATATTTGAAGCCAAGCCCAACTAAATGTTCAGCTGCCATATTTCCAATGCTTTCGTTGTCGTCCGCAAAATACGGTACTTTTTGATATTCAGGTTCTGTCAATATTCCCAAAACGGTCGGTACATTCAACTCTAAAAGGTCTTGAGACTTTTTCGGATCAACATGTGCAATAATACCTTCCGGCTGCCAAGATTTCAGCTCATTTATAACCTTATTCCAAATGTTTCGACCTTTTACATAAAATGGGTGGAACTTGCAGTCGAGCAGCCATGGGCCTCGAAGCAGTGAATACTTTGCGACTCCTCTTAACATATTTCTGTCATTGGAGGTGGTTGTCTCAAAAAACAATGCTACTTTGCGCATATTGTCCATAAACATATCATATAAAACATCGACCTTTGGGTCAAGTTAATTCATGAAAATCAAATAAAGACAACTATAGTCGATTTTTCTTTGATGCGCAAAATGGCATTAAATTAACGTGATATGGCCTTGGCTGCTTCTCGGTCGGGGACTATAATTATGTAGTAATTAGTTATTTGTGAAGTATTATTAACATTAATCTTAAATTTGGAGGTTTGGTAAGATGGAGAAAAGAATGTTTGGTCTAATGTGTTTGTGCGTTCTGTTGTCTGGTGTTACCGTCTGGGCAGGAACGACTTACAATGCAGGTACAACTTATGGTGCAACAAGTGATCTTTGGGGGGACGCCGGTGCATGGGTAACCTGGGATGGCAGTACTCCGCCGGCAGCTACCGACGTCGTGCAAATAAACCAGGTCGGCAATGCTATTGAGCTGCCCAATGGAACAACTGGAAGTTGTTCCGGCTTAACCATCGCAAACTGGACAGCGCCAAGTAATGAACTGGCAGTTACCGGAGGGGGTCTTGATGTAGGTGGTGATGCCTACGTTGGCTATGGTGGTGCCACTGGTACCCTGACTGTTGAAAGCGGGGACATAAACATTGGCAATGTACTTTATGTTAGTTACCAGGCAGGTGGAATTGGCTTCGTTAACATGTCGGGTGGAACTTTGGATATTACTACCAGATTAGACATTGCCGTATACGGAGGTACAGGCACAGTTAACCTCAGCGCCGGAACTATAACGACCCCGCAAATGTGGATAGGTGACCCCGGAATGTTAAATGTTACAGGGACCGGAAAGGTCATAATGCCTGCTGGCGAATTCGACAACATAGATTATTATATCGGTCTTGGGCTGATAGATGGTCAGGTTAATGTAGTTGGTGATAATGCAGTTATAACTGCTGTACCGGAACCTGCTACAATGATAATACTTGGTATTGGCAGCTTAATGCTGAGAGGGCGCAGGTCGTAATAACTTTTATTAATCAGTTTGAATTGCGGAAGGACCGTGACACTCTGCGGTCCTTCTTTTTCTGTAAATCAGTCCACCAACTCTCTCATTTTGATAATAAGTAAAAGCCGCCAAAGCAATTCTATGGATAGTCTTGGTCGGAATATATTGCTTGTCTGTGCCATATTTCTTTAGACACCGATATATGTGAAAGGATGTATATGAATCCACAATCGTTTTCAAGGAGATCTTTTCTTGGATTTTCGGCATCAACCCTCGGCGGTCTGATAACAGCGAAACTATCTTCTAACACCAAGGGACAAAATAGCAGGCCTAATTTGCTTTGGCTGGTATTTGAGGATACGTCACCATATCTGTTGCCGGCTTATGGAAATAAGACTGTAAAGACGCCAAATATTGACTTTCTGTCAAAGAATGGTATAACTTTCCTTAACGCTTATTGCAATGGTCCTGTATGCAGTCCTGCTCGTTCCAGCTTAATAAGCGGCTGTCCTGCGACAACTTATGGAAACGATGTGCATCGACAGGAGCATATTGTTAACAGACAGTATTTCTGGCCGATATTGATGCGTGATGCAGGATATTTTACAGTCAGCATCGGCAAGACAACGGATTATAACATCACCGAAAAATGCGCAGACAAATACGTAGATCAGTCATGGGATTTGTGGACCAAGTGGATAGAACCAAATTACAAAACTTATAATGATTCTTCCCGCTGTGGCAGACCATTCCTGGCCCAATTTCAAAATGGCACCAGTCATCAGGGATTGACTATTACCGTGAATGTTGACGGTCGGATACCTACACAGGTCGACCCCGACAAGATAGATCTGCCGCCGCATGTACCCGATTTGCCTGAATGCCGTGCGGACTACGCAGTGCATTTGGATAGTATTGAGCGAGTAGATAGATGGGTAGGGCTTTTTTTAGACGATCTTCGTAAAAGAGGATTACTTGAAGAAACTGTCATTTTCTTTTTCGCCGACAACGGCAGTGGATGTTTGCCACGTTCCAAGGGCTTTCCGTACAGAACAGGTCTTCAGGTTCCTCTAATTATATATGCCCCGGATAAATGGAAGCATCTATTGCCGGCTGACAGAGGACGGACTTGCGATCGCTTAGTTAGCTTCGCAGACTTCGGACCTACTGCCCTTAGCGTTGCAGGGGTCAAGCCTCCAAGCTATATGGAGGGCAAGCCTTTTATGGGCAAGTATGCTTCACCCCCTCAAAAGTATCTGTGCTGTTTTAATACAAATAACGGCCCTCACTTTGATCCTGCAAGAGTAGTATATGACGGCCAATTCTCATATATTCGCAATTATACACCATACAAACCGTATTCCCTGCGCATGGAATATCACTACCTCATGCCGTCACAACTGGCATGGGACCGGCAATTCCATTCAGGCAATTGTAAACCTCAACACAAACAGTTTTTTATGCCGAAACCTAAAGAGATGCTTTTCGATTATAAAGAAGACCCCTTTGAGTTGAGGAATCTGGCCAATGATCCGAAATATGCGGAAAAACTTAATGAACTGCGACGAGTTAATTCGAACTATATGCGGGATACTAAAGATTTAGGTCTGATGCCTATGGATGTAAGAACGGAGCTTACCAACCAGGGTCTCTGCCTTTATACCTGGGCGCGCCGTAAGGATTATCCGCTCGATATGTTGATAAATGCTGCCGAAGATGCATCCTCAGCTGAACCAGACAAACTTGCTGACCTGATCCAGTACATGGAACATGACCGTCCGGAAATCCGCTTTTGGGGAGCCTCGGGGATTACATACCTGGCAAGCCTTAAAAAACTGCCAAAAATTCCCGATCAAATGTACAATCTTATCAACGATAATTCAGAGTATGTCGCAGCAACAGCAAGCGAAGGGATTGTATATGCCGGCGATACAGAGATCGGGCTCGAAGCTCTTATGGAACAGGCAGGAAAAGGAAGCATAGCAGCTTTATCCTCACTCGAAGATATTGGTGAACGGGCCAGGTCCATCATCTCCAAGTTAAAAATCCTTGCCGAAAAAAGCGACATTCATACTCCGTTAGGGAGAGTTAAATGGCAAGCCAACAGTGTTCTTGTTAATTTAGGTGCCAAATCGCTTGATGTGCTGAATCAGGGTAATGCCGCGAAAGGACTGAAAAATCACAAAACGTTAATTAAGCATTGGGACTCGACTCGACCTTGATGGCAAATAGTCTGAAAATCAAAGACCAGATATGAATTCCAGAGAAAGATTACGTGCGGTGCTGGCAGGAAAGATGCCGGATTGCGTCCCGGTTTGCCCGGATATATCCAACATGGTCCCCGCAAGGCTGACCGGAAAACCTTTCTGGGATATTTATGTTTATCAGGACCCTCCACTGTGGAAAGCTTATATAGATGCCGTAAAATACTTCGACATAGATGGTGGATTTGAACTATATGAATTTGGAGACCTTTTTGGAGATACAGGTCAGGATTGGGAATCTCGAATTGTTGACCGTAGAAAAGACGCCAGCTTTGTTACTCAAGATTACTGTGAAAAGACAGACCAATGGTCAAAAACTGTTGTTGTACATACAATCGACAATCCACCGGCAACTGAAGTAACGCCAGAAAAGGTCGGATTGCCTTGCGTGCCGTCAACCTGGGAAAAAATTGAAGGAGTTAAACAATGGCCAACGGGAATGGAACTCTGGAAGCTAATCAAAAAGGAAATGGGCAACAGCGGTATTGTAGGGATGCCAAGCGGCGCAAGGACACGTTTATTATATAGCACAGAAGAAATTTACCAATATTATGAAAATCCTGCTAAGTTTCATAAAAGACGTGAAGAAATGATGTTGCTTGTTGAAAATAGAATGAAAATCATAGCCAGCCTGGACGAAAAACCTGATTTCTTGTTCTGTGGTGATTCTGGCTCGTTAGTTTTTCAATCTCCCCGCATTTTCAGGGAACTCGCACTGCCGGTACTTAAATATGTTACTCAATTAGCTTATGATATTGGCATTCCAACCCACGTTCATTCGTGCGGCCCGGAAGCTGAACTGATAAAAATTGCAGCCGAAGAAACCAGCCTTACTGTTATTGATCCCCTGGAGATACCACCGATGGGAGATTGTAACCTGGCTGAGATAAAGAAACAATATGGTAATAAAATCGTTTTAAAGGGTAATCTGCATACAACAAAAGTAATGTTACATGGTTCTGTTGATAATGTTATTGAGGCAAGCAAAAAAGCGATAGATGATGCAGCCGCAGACGGTGCATTTATTCTTTCCACCGGTGACCAGTGCGGGCGCGACACGCCCGATGAAAACATAAAAGCTATGGTTGATGTAGCAAGGACTTATGGAAGATATTGAATATTTTGATGAGGAGATTATGTCGTTGAATAAAAGAAATGATATGATTAGGGCTTTGAATAGAACGACACCTTGTTCTGGTAATCATGTCCCTGTCTGGGAGATAGAGTTTCATCTCTGGGATAAATTTTCCGGCAAAAAATTGATTCTTGGCAGAGAGTTTGAAAGCCTTACACAAAAACAGCAGCAGAAAGCTCTTTTTAATAATGCCGAAATATTTGTTGAGGTATCGGAAATGCTCCATTTTGCGGGCATCTCACTTCCGGGGGGTTACTGGGAAATAGCCCCTGGAGAGCCGGCCTATTTCTGGCTGCCGGAAAAGGCACAACTCGAACAGGTCAGAATAACGAAGAACATGACACCCGATTCAATCCTGATCACATCAAATTCAGGTATTCTTGCTATGCCGGAAGCAAATGATTTTGTTGATTTTTCAATGAAACTTTATGATGATCCGGAAGAAATTGATTCGATGGCAATGAATAAAAATGAACAGGGGATAGCAAGAGCACGCCAACTTGTAGACCACGGAATTGATGCCCTTTGCTCGTCTTCTGACATTGCTGACAATCGCGGACCTTATTTTAACCCCGAGCAGATGGAGCGACTTATATGGCCATATCTTTCAAAATGGGCGGATAAGGTAAAAAAAATGGGGGCTTATACAATCCTGCATTCGGACGGAAATTTAATGCCTTGTCTTGATGGGATTGCAGATAGCGGTATTCATGCACTTCAGTCAATCGATCCTGTAGCAGGTATGATTATGAAGGAAGTGAAAGACAGGGTGGGCGACCGCCTTTGTCTTTGCGGAAACATTGACTGCGGATTAATGCTGACAGCTCCGGGACAAGAGGTATTTGATGCAACTCGTAATTTACTCGTAGAATGCAAAGGGAACGGCGGGATGGTATTAGGAGCTTCAAACGCGCTGCAAAAAGAAGTCAGCAAGAATAATTACTTTGAAATGATAAATGCCTGGAAAGATTATGGAAGCTACTAGACGGGAGAAAAGATATGAATAGCATTTACATTGATATGTCTGTTGTCTTGTTTTACTTTTTTATTATCCTGCTTGCAGGTTATTTGGTAGGTAAAAAGCACCGCTCCGACAGCGCTGCGGATTATTTAACAGGGGGACGCAGCTTAAATTGGTTTAAAACAGGTTTGACTTTGATTGCAATGTCAATTGACACGGGAATTATGGGTGTGGTCGGGATTGGGTTCGTTTGGGGATTCGCTATACAATGGAATGCCGTAAATTTATGGATTACTGCACCGCTGGCGGCTATGTTTCTGATCCCGATCTACTGGAGGACAAAAATCGTCACCACGCCTGAATTGTTGGAAAAAAGGTTTAATGTTTTTTGCAGGGCATTTTTTTCAGTGGTAATGTCCGTTTATATGATAGTTGTTCTCGGCACATCCATCTACTTGGGCGCATTAATTCTAAATGAATTATTTGGCCTTAATCTATATGTCTGCTGTGCACTTATCCTAACGATTACGGGCTTTTATGTCATGATGGGGGGAATGAAAACTATTCTTGCAATAAATATTTACCAGTCTGTATTCATTTCACTTGCATTAATTACCGTAGGAGTTATGACAATCTATAAAGTCGGTGGTATTGGTGCCATTGCAGATATTAAAGAACTAAATGACTCGGGCATAGTAATGCCAAGCACAGCGATGCCTGTTGATTGGAACATTTTCTCTGAATTATGGTATCCTATCCCTTCGGGTTTCATTTGGGCTATATTGGGAGGTACGGCATGGATAGCATGTAATTTTGGCCTGGTCCAGCGTTTATTGGCTTCAAAAAGTGAAAAAGACGCCCAGAAAGCAATTATGTTTTGCGGGTTCGGTGTCATAGTTCTTTTTACTTTTGCTTATTTGGTCGGTGTAAGTGTAAGGTTCATGATGCCTGATAGTTTACCGGACAAAGCATATTTAAACCCGTATTTCCCAAGTAAAATCGTGCAAAGAAGTAAGATTTTGATAGTA
>CAZVPF010000069.1:0-11742 GCA_964628195.1 uncultured Pirellulales bacterium
CTATACTATCAAAATCTTACTTCTTTGCACGATTTTACTTGGGAAATACGGGTTTGTAATGGTTCACGCGTGGAGCTACGGGATGGGCGAGGTAGCCGAAACAATCAGCCGACTGGACTCGAATGTTCGGGTCGTAACCCCTGTTGAGTTGATCGAGCAGATACACATGCATTTGTCTCCGTGCGGGACCGCTCCGGTTAAATCGGACATTGACGGCGACTGCGAGGTGAACATTAAAGACTTTTCCTATGTAGCTGAAGACTGGATGACAGTTGGAAATACGAACACCGACCTTTGGGAGGACGGCAAGACCGACGAAAAGGACCTTGTGGAATTTTCACGAGCCTGGCTTAAATAGATGCGTGGAGACATTACAGTGAGATTTTTTTGCTATCAAATAAATTGTCTTTTCCGTCAGCAAAAATGGCACAGGTTGGTTGTTTGAGTTAAGAGACAGGTTGATCGATTCTTCCCTATGGGGAAGAACTTGAAATCATGTTTCGGCTCCTATAATTAGAGAATAAATCTGAGTATAGGAGTACTTTAAATGGCAAAATCCAAGAATGTTGTCGCCCAGATCAAAAAGCTCACCCGCCGCAAGTTTTACAATTTCCGGCGGGCTCAAGGCTGTTGTTATTACAGATTCTTTTCAGTCTGTGCTTATGATAGTTGTCTCTGCGATATTGACACTGATAGGTCTTTTCAAAGTTGGCGGTGTTGGAAAACTTGCCGAGTCCGTGCCGTCTGATTACTGGAAACTGTTCCGTCCCGCTGACGACCCGACATTTCCCTGGCTTGCGATAGTGTTCGGCTGGCCGGTAGGTGCGATATATTTCTGGTATACTGGGAATATTCATCGCCGAGTTTGATATCAAAAAACTGCGTAACCGAAGGCGCGAGGCCATCTGGGGCAATGCGTATCGAAAACCGCACCGGTATAAGCTGTTGACATCGGATAGTAAGGACGAAATATGGGATCGGATTGACGGCAACGGAAATCCATGGGACCACAATAAGAGGTAGAGAAATGAACAGAAGGCTATTTAATAAGAAGACATTGCTTTGGCCCACGGGTTTTGGTCTGACCGCAGCGGGCTGCGGCGAACTTCCGGTTGTTCCTCAGGACAGAAAAGGCAACCAGCCGTTCTGTTTCTGGTACGGATCGAAGGAACCGCACAGGGATTATGAATTTGGCTGAGGCATAAACAAGGGCGGTAAGAAACTTTCACAGATCAAGACGGTCTTCGATTTCTGGGCTGAAGACGACAGGATCAAGCCGGACCTTTTGGACTGGGCCATTTTTGAAACTTCTTTGTAAGCTTGCTTATAAGCGGGGTCTTTTGCTTGCCCTAAGTCTTTGTTTGCAATGTCTTTATGTTTTATGGGCATCGGCTTCCTAAACCGAAGGTTCCAGGTTCGAATCCTGGCGAGCGTTGTTCATCTTATCAGATGTTAAATTCTTTTATTTTAACTGGGATTTTTGGATTTCCAGCAGTTCGAAAGAGAGTTCTCCCCGAGGCACTACAGCCGTGAATTTTTCCCCGACCTTTCGGTCCACGATCTCCTGTCCGATTGGGGACTGAACGGAAATGCTTTCATCGGTGACGTCGGAATCATACATGCCGAGCAGCTGGTATGTAACTATTTTGTCGTTATCGAGGTTTCTCAGCTTTACAACAGTTCCAAAAGCTGCTTTATCTGTAGGCACCGTGGTGCAGTCGATTGGCTTTGAATAATTGAGTTTTCCGCGGATCTCGGCCATTCTGCCTTCGATGAAACCAAGATTCTGTCGTCCGTAAGTGTATTCAGCGTTTTCGCTTAAGTCGCCCATTTCGCGGGCATCTTTGACCCGTGCACGGACTTCTTCGGCTTCTTTTCCCAGTCTTTCAAGTTCTTGTTCGAGTTTTTTACGGCCTGTTTGTGAAATCAAAATCACTTCCGGCATTTGACTCATTCTCCCTATTAATACTTATTTCGTGCTTTATTTTCACTACACTAAAAGTACGTGTCGCCTAATACTCTATAGATTTTTACCAGATTTTTGCTGCTGTGTCAAATTATAAGTTCAAGAGCAGCTTAGCAATCTTATTCCTCTTGCGTTGTCTCAGTATTGCTTTATGTCGTTGGTTCGCCTGATGTTTCGGCCCGGAACTCCTTCGAGAGTGTCGCCTAGTTCAGTCCGCATTTGTTCGAGATTGTTAAGAAGGCGGCGAATGATATCGGGGTGCCTGTCGGCAATATTATTGGTTTCGCCCGGGTCGCTGTCCAGGTTATAAAGCGACAGGGGCATGTTCTTTTGGTTGTATTTACCCATCAGTCCGTCTTTTCCCGGGACAGCAGTATAATTGTAACCGTGAGGCACGTACAATTTCCATTTGCCTGACCGGACGGCTTCGAGTTTTTTATTGTGATAGAAAAATATTTTATCGTGTGGAGATTTGGCGCCAGGCTTATCAAGCAGTAGGGGGGTTATGTCCCGCCCGTCAAGTTTGTAACCGGGCAGCCTGACTCCGCTTAATTTTGCGAAAGTCGGATAAATATCCATGGATGTCACCGGTTCACTGCAGAGGGTATCCGGTTTGATCTTTCCCGGCCAGTGCATAATGCATGGCACGCAGTGTCCGCCCTCGAAAGACGTAGACTTTTCACCGCGCAGGAGCCCTGTCGAGCCTGCGTGATTACCCATTACCGCCCACGGGCCGTTGTCGGAGGTTATTACGATGAGCGTGTCTTCGTCAATTCCAAGGTTAGTCAGTTCGTCCGCTATTTGCCCTATTGACCAGTCAAGTTCCATGATCACGTCTGCGTACAGACCTCTGCCGCTTTTGCCTCGAAACTTCTCGGAGACACCGAGGGGCACATGAGGCATCGAATGGGCCAGGTATATCATGAATGGCTCGGACTTGTTTGCTCGAATAAATTCAAGCGTTTTTTCAGTGTAAAATGTGGTCAGTTTGTCTGGGTCTGGATTTATCTCAACAGTGTCATAGTTGTGCAGCAGGCGAAGCGGAGGCCATTTCTCTATTACCTCGGCCCATATCTTATATATTTTTGCCGATTCAGGTTTCATGTCATGGCTGTAGGGCAGCCCCCAGAATTCGTCGAAGCCCTGGCTGGTCGGCAGGAACTGCGGCTCGTGACCGAGATGCCATTTCCCGATGCAGGCCGTCTTATAGTCCCGGGCTTTGAGCATCTCAGGCATGGTTATTTCTTCGGGGCTAAGGCCTGCGGTCATGTCCGCATTGATATTCCAGGACAGCCCGACCCTTTGCGGATATGAGCCTGTCATTATCGCCGCCCGGGAGGGGGCGCAGACCGAAGCAGCCATGTAGAAGTCGGTGAATATCTTGCCTTTTTCGGCAAGCCGGTTCATGTTGGGCGTGTAATTGATGTCGGGGTTGAACGGTCCTGTGTCGCCGTACCCCATATCGTCCATGAGTATCAGGATGAAGTTGGGTTTTTTCTCCGCAAGGTTTTGTTGTTTTTGGCCCTCAGCTATACAGCCGTTAATCGCGATTGCGGATATACCTGCTGCCGCTGCTGTTAAGAATGATCTTCTGTCCATGACCGATTTCTCGTTCTTAGTACATCCACCTTGTTAATTCGCCATGCCGCCGGGACCGACATCTTCAATATTAAACATGACAAAACCGGGAATATCTTTAACAAGGGTATCCGGTGTGTAAACTATTTTGCCTTCCCGAAAACTTATCCCCGGCTCAGCAATGACACTATGCTTCTCTATACCGAGCTGCTGATGCTCCCTAAGCTCTTGCCTTTGCCAGTCTGGGTCTGTCGTGCAGTGATAAACATTGAAATCGGCCCTGCATTGATCAAGGTGTGCCGGAGCACTGTAAGCCTTATGATATTCATATGCATGCCTGCCGGAATCGTCGGTTATAAATATGTTTCGCTGCATTGTCGATCCGGTGACCGGTCCCTGTCTCATTAGGATGAAAGAATTATACCGCTGCCTTTTGGGTGTACCGGTGTTAATCATTATATTGTTTGTAAAGTGGTTTGTCTTCTTATTGGTAAACGCCGGGCACACAGTGTCCAAAATAAGGTTCTGCGTGAAAAGTGTTTTGTATTGTACGTCGTCGGCACGGATAGCGCTTTGTGCACCGTGGCCGGTAATGTCGTGTACGAAGTTGCGTTTAACAGCATTATTTGCACCACAGCCCGAAATATAGATAGCGTTACCGTCTCCGAGCGACTGCATTACATTATGTATTTCGTTGGCTTCCACGAGATTATTTCGGCCATGCAGGAATATCTCTGTTTTATGCCAGTCAGGCATATCATCATTGACATTGACCAGCTTATCCACTTCCTCCCAGCGGATCGTCTTTGAGCATTCTGCTTTGCCCTTTCTGTCCCAGATTATCCTGCCGCTTACCACGATGCCTGTATAGGGAGTATTATAAACGAGGTTATGGCTTATGATATTGCTGCCGCTTTGCCATGCGAATATACCGGGGCTGTGGGAATAAGCCTGGCCGATGTCGTGAATAGTGTTGCCGCGGACTATATTAAAGCAGTTGACGTCCTTTGTACCCGGCCCGTAGCCTGCAAGCAGCACTCCCACGCCGCCAAGGTTTTCAAATGTGCAGGACTCGACCTTATTGAACTTGCTGTGCAGGTCCAGCCGGATACCGCCGGCGCGGCTTTGTATGAACTTGCAGTTGGTAACGGCACAGTTCTCCGCGCCGCGGATACGGAACATGCAGCTCGGTTCGTCGAACATCTCCCAGTCGTGCTGAAGCCCCCAGCCGAGATTGTTCACCGGCCAGGTATATCGGTCCGCGCCGGTAAAGGTGATGCCGTCAAATACGATATTTCTTGCCGGCACGTCCTTGCTGAGGTGGTAGTTTATGTCGCCTTCGATACGAACGAGCTCGGTTAGCATCGCAGCTCGGATGTCATCGGGTTTCTTATCATCGGTTGGCCAGAGGTATATCTTCCCCGATGAGGCGTCGTAGACCCACTCGCCGGGTTCGTCAAGGACAGTTATGGAGTTTAGAATCCATGCGTTGTCGGCATTGCGGTCGCTAAAAAGACTGCTGACCGGATATGTTGTAAGATATTCAAGCCCTATCTGGCGGTTTTGGAAGTCGACGGACTTGACGGGAATTATATTCATAGTCCAGGGAACGCTTGCAAATAGATATATTTCGACATTCGCAAGTGAGGGCATTTGCTTTACCGTGCCTTTCGGGAATGTTACCGAGTCTCGATAGTCGTCGATTGACCAGACTTCACGAAATTCGGTGAATCCGTTTACGTGTTCTTCTGTTTTGAACCCATCTCCCCGGGCGCGTCTGAGAAGCTTGCTGCCGTTGTAGAGGGTGCGAAACTCAGGCCCAGCCGGAACGTCCGCCGACCATATATGACCTTCCGCTTGACTGGGCAGACCTTTGACGCTTTCGGCTTTTTGCCAGCCGGTTATTCGCCGCCAGGAACTTATCACCGGCTCGGTTTCAGGATAACTTGTGAAGACCACGCTATAACCGTTTCGGCCCGAGTCTTTCAGCCCAAGTACAAATGTGCTGTCAAGGTTATATGTGCCGCCGTCGAGCATAACGATAATGTCACCGTCCATGCCGGTTGTCAGCTTTCGGACTTCCGTTCGGGCCCGGCTGAGAGTTTTGAAAGGTCCGTCGGTCTGGTCGGCATTTACTTTTGAAAGGCTGCCGGACCACTCGTCGCTGCCGTTTGGAGACACGTAGATCACAGCCATCGTGTTCGACAGGCGAAACTCGGATTCAATGGCTTTTTGTTCTGTGCAAGAGGTAAGCAGCGGGGCAGTCAAAATTAGGCTAATTGTGGTAAGCGACTTGAGAAATAGTTTCATTTCGGTTCCTTTTGATAACTTTTAACCTGTTATTTAGTGCGAATTGCAAAAATAACAGAATGAGTTTGTATTTTCAATTATTTATTATGCTATAAATTTCCCAAAAACACGATTTATTCCAGGCTCAGACGTGGTGCAGGCAAAAAATTGGTTGCATTTGAAGTATTAACACTGTATTATATCGCTTTAACGATAAAGTTCCCTGTTGGGGAAAGTTTGCCCTGGCTGGCAGGGCCGTTGACTGCCTGCCGGTTTTTTATGCGCTTGAAAGTTCGTTCAGCTAACAAATATTAGAAAGCAGAACTCAATTATGAGAGAAATTGCCCAAATACTTAAAAAAAAGAAACTGCCCGACCAGGTTGCCGATGTCCTCGATAACTGCCCCTCACTTATAGTTCCCAAGACAAGAGAAGAAATCTTCTCAATGGCAATGGGCGGCAAAGAATCCGGAACCTTTGAGGTTAAATATGATGTGCAGGGCAGGGAATTGCTCGAGGCCGAGGTAACTAAAGTCAGAAACGGGCTTAGCATTAATTACCCCGACCCTTATATGCGCAGAAGGGACCCGGGATGCATGTTCATTGCCGACCGGCAGCAGACCGACAAGGCTCGCTTTGCCGATAATTTTTCACAATCCTTTGATTCTGTTCGCGATGAATCATTTCAGTGGCTCAAAGGACAGGAGCTTTCCCTTACTTTCTTTAACCTTGGTTCGGACGTTCGGGATACCGGCAAAGGAGCTATGCTCATCGCCCCGGCTAACGCGGGTTTTTTTGTGGGTGCCCTTGCCGACCTCCAGGGCCTGGTCCCCCCGGACCAGTTGCCGGACGATTTTCATGTACACAGCATTATTTATCTTGTCCCGCCTTTAAGACATACCCATTTTGGCGGCAAACAGGTTGTTGTACATAACCGGCTTGAAGGCATACACGAGGTTTTCTCATATAATTTGTACCCCGGACCGAGTGCCAAAAAGGGCGTTTATGGTGTTCTGCTTACATTGGGAGAAGCAGAGGACTGGCCCACGCTGCATGCTTCAACTGTGCAGGTTGAAACACCCTATGATAATATTACAACCATAATGCACGAGGGCGCCAGCGGCGGCGGCAAGAGTGAAATGCTTGAGTATGTCCACCGCGAAGAGAACGGCAAACTGTTGCTCGGACTCAATTTGCTCAACGGCGACACCAGGACGCTGGTTATGTCACAGACGTGCAAGCTGTATCCCGTTACCGATGATATGGCAATGTGCAGACCTATTAAAGAGAGCAAAACAGGCTACCTGCAGGTAAAAGATGCCGAGCAGGCATGGTTTTTACGGGTCAATCATATCGAGCGTTACGGCACCGATCCCCACCTTGAAAGCGTTACGATACACCCGAAAGCCCCTCTGTTGTTCTTAAATATTGACGGAAAACAGGACTCCACCGCGCTTCTCTGGGAGCATATAGAGGACCAGCCTGGCCGGCGCTGCCCGAACCCCCGCGTTATTCTGCCCCGAAAGCTTGTTCCCGATGTTGTTGACGGAACGGTTGACGTCATGGTAAGAAGTTTTGGTGTCCGCACCCCGCCTTGTTCGCGTGAAAAACCCAATTACGGCATAATCGGTTTTATGCATCTTTTGCCGCCCGCCCTTGCGTGGTTGTGGCGGTTGGTGGCACCGAGGGGACACGGCAATCCGAGCATAACCGACTCGGAGGGTATAATCAGCGAGGGCGTGGGCTCATATTGGCCTTTTGCCACAGGTCGGATTGTGGACCATGCTAATTTACTGCTTCGCCAGATGCAGTCCACCCCGAGAGTTCGTTACGTGCTGATTCCCAACCAGCATGTGGGCATCTGGAAGACCGGGTTCATGCCCCAGTGGATAAGCAGGGAATATCTCGCCAGGAGGGGAATTGCCCCTTTCAGGTCGCAGCAGATAACTCCCGCCCGATGCAAACTGCTCGGTTATGCTTTTAACTCTATGCAGGTCGAGGGTACGCGGATTCCTCAGTGGATGCTGCAGGTAAATCTTCAGCGCGAGGTAGGAACTGAAGGTTACGACGCGGGTGCAAAAATACTTGAAGACTTCTTCACGCGGGAATTAAAAAAGTTCCTTCACAATGATCTCGATAAGCTCGGCAAAGATATTGTCAACTGCTGCATTGACGGCGGAACCCTCGAAGATTTTGAGAGCTTTCTGCCGGATACGGCACATTAGTGGAAAATTTCTCCGCTGGTTTGGGGATTTTAGTTAAACGGGTTTACAAGAATGAGAATTGTAATAACAGGCGCTAAAAGCAGCGGCAAAAGCACTGTTGCCGCCAGGATGGCACAGGCTCTGCAGTTAAGTTTTGTCGAGACTGACGGAATAATCGAGAAAAAGTATGCCCGGGAATATGGCAGGGAGCTTTCATTTTACGAAATATGCGAAGAGCTTGGCGAGCCTGAGTTTCGTGAGTATGAAAGGGACGCTGTAAAACACTGTGCGGCAATGGATTATTGCGTGATCTCGGCAGGGGGGCTTACTCTCCTTGATCCTGAGTCCAGGGCTCTTCTGCGGAAAAACTCGATAATCCTCCTGCTTCAGGCTCAGCCGGATATTCTTTGGCAGCGAATGGAACAGATCGGCAAGTCAAAATATTTACAGCTTCCAAGGGACCATTTCAGGGACCATGTTGAAAAAGTCATGGAAGTGATATACCCATTTGCAGATGTTGTTGTAGATGCCTCCGGCACCGGCGACCAGACTGCCAGTCAGGCCATTGAGAGCCTCAGCGAGTATCTCGCTGTCCTTTCGAGTTCGCCTAATACTTTGGGGCAGGTCATTCGCCTGACCACCTTCGGCGAAAGTCATGGCCCTGCTGTCGGCGCAGTACTTGACGGGCTGGCACCGGGTATTGAGATATCCGTGGAGGAAATCCAAACCGAGCTGGATAGGCGCAGGCCCGGCCAGAGCAAAGTCGCCACTTCCCGTAAGGAACCTGATAAGGTAAAAATAATTTCGGGTGTGTTCGAGGGAAAAACGACAGGAACGCCCATAGCGATGGTCATCGATAATAAGGACCAGGATTCGACAAAGTATGATATAATTCGCGACCTTTTCAGGCCCGGCCATGCCGACTTTACCTTTTATAAAAAGTACGGTCTTCGCGACCATAAAGGCGGCGGCAGGTCTTCAGGCAGGGAGACTGCGGCAAGGGTCGCCGGTGGTGCAGTTGCCAAAAAGCTGCTTAAAGACAGGGGGCTGGAGATAACCGCATACAGCCTTGAAATCGCCGGTATCCGGGCAAATAGTTTCGACCTGTCCCTTATTGAACAAAACCCGGTGCGGTGCCCCGATCCGGAAGCTGCCGAGAAAATGCAGCAGGCGATACTGGAAGCCCGTAAACAAGGCGACTCGGTCGGCGGTATCGTGGAGTTGATCGTTAAAAACGTCCCTCCCGGGCTCGGAGACCCTGTATTTGGCAAACTTGACGCAAGGCTGGCAGCGGGGTTTTTCTCCCTCGGCGCGGTCAAAGGTCTTGAATTCGGCGACGGTTTTAGAGCGGCCGTTTCAAATGCGAGCCAGTTTAACGATCAGATGGCTGACGGAGAGTTTTTAACGAATCATGCCGGCGGCATTCTCGGCGGCATATCGACCGGCAGGGAAATAACGGCAAGACTGGCTGTCAAGCCTACCCCATCGATAGCCAAATCTCAGCAAACCTCTGACTTGAAAGGTCAAACGCATAAGATAGAGATTGAAGGAAGACACGATCCCTGCATTGTCCCAAGGATAATCCCTGTTGTAGAAGCAATGGCTGCGCTTGTAATTCTCGATGCATGGGAAATACAAAACCGTCTAAGGCCGGGCTGGTTTGAGGCCTGATGCATTATTCTACACAGCCTTCGACGTCATAAACCGCCGACCAGGTTTTATCTGTTGTTAATGTCAGTTCCGCGCTGAGGCATTTGTTCTTGTCAAGCCAGCCAGTCAGATATGATGTCCCTGTTTCGCTGTCGGCAGTGCCAGTCGCCGTACTGTACATCTTCTTTTCATAGCTCCCTTTTGCGTAGATAAACAGCTTTGAGTCATCATGAAAACCGTCATCGTCGATATATTCTTTTTCCGCAGCGATGTTCCCCTTAAACTCTGCCCGGTATAAATAATTCTTGGTGTCGTGTGAATAATCAGCAATCCACCCTCCGGATATTTCTCCGGAAGGGTCAAACTCAATTCTGGCCTTTCCCCGTGGTGTTTTGTCGTATGATACAGTTGCATTTAATTTAAAGCCCGGGTCGATCGAAGGCTGAGTTTTTCGGGGCTGTTTAATGATTTTGTCGGCTGGAACGAGCAGATCCTCCATTGTCCAGGGCTTTTTTGCAGGGCCTTTTTTCATTATACCTGGCGTCGCCGGCCCGAAGAAGGAGCCTGCCTGTATGAAATACAGCAGCAGCAATATCCCGATAACCGCAAGCAGGGCGAGAATTGCCGCAGCGCCTTTTTTGTTTTTGGCGGTGAAATAAATCCAAAACGACTCATGAGTATTCATGTTTATTCTCCAATGATCTGACAAACTACTGTCCGGTTGCGGCTGCGGGTGTCGAAGTCGATAAGCACGATCTGCTGCCATGTCCCCAGTGTCAGACGTCTGTCAATAAATGGCACCGTCAAAGACGGACCGAGCATAGAGGCCCTGACATGGGCATGGCCGTTGTCGTCATGCCATGTTTTTTCATGCTCGTACGTGCCGTTTTGGGGGGCGAATTTTTCAAAAGCAGCATTTATATCGTGGTCGACAAGCCCCGGTTCGTACTCGATCGTGGTTATAGCGGCTGTGGAGCCTATATTAAAAATCGTAACCGTTCCGTTAGATAAACTGGATTCTTTAACGGCGTCGCTTACCTGAGCAGTGATATCTACAATGTCACAGTCGCCCCGGGTTTTTAGTGTTATTTTTTTTGTTTTTACCATTTATACCTCTTTTACATATATATCGTCCTGAATCTATTTTATAAAAGATTCAGCTTAAATCAACGATAAAGGGCTCATACCGGTGTTTTAAAGCCCGTATTTATGGGTCACGGCAGAAAAAAGAACATAAATGATTTTTTTTGAAAAAATAACACTTTTTCTGTTGACGAGTTAATGCCCTGTCGATATTATACTCCGACCTGTTTAGGGGTTCGATATTTAGGACTTTTTTACAGGATTTGCTGGTCTCGAAAATTTTTTCAAATTTTTGAGATTTTTTGTTGACGACACTAAAATGTTGTCATATACTTACATTTTCCCAATGCGGGCAGATGAGCAAGTAAATAACCGGTAACTTTGGTTAGTTGACGAGTTCATTTGGCCGCTGTTATTTTTGGGAAAGCTCTTTTACAAGTTAACAGTCGATATGCCAAATTAAAGCAGCGAAAGTGCAGGCGAAGGGTCGATCACGCAAGACACCCTTTGTCATATAATCTCATTAACCAATTTCTATAATTGGTGTGTAATGGACCGCGAGGCGAAAGCCGTTTAGTGGTCTTTCAGCACTTTCGTTGCGTGAGCGAAAAGTGTTGAGCCTTCTAATCGAAGTAATCCTGTTTCGACTGGATTCGACGATATAAATTGAAGAGTTTGATCCTGGCTCAGAACGAACGCTGGCGGCATGGCTAAGACATGCAAGTCGAACGAACTATGTGATTGGGTAACCAAGATCATACGTTAGTGGCGAAAGGGTGAGGAATAGATAGGAACGTACCCCGAACTCCTGGATAGCGTCCCGAAAGGGTCATTAATACAGGATAATCTCGAGAGAGCAAAGATTTATCGGTTTGGGAGCGGCCTATCTCCTATCAGCTTGTTGGTGAGGTAATGGCTCACCAAGGCGACGACGGGTAGCGGGACTGAGAGGTTGGCCCGCCACATCGGGACT
>CAZVPF010000070.1:0-11445 GCA_964628195.1 uncultured Pirellulales bacterium
GCTTCAGTATAACCGGAACCGATATTATAATTATGACCTTGACAGATGGATAACAGCGATTTTACGCAGAGTTATTATGTATCGCAGCAGGGCAATGTTGTCGGTGCATCTGTGTTGACTATGCTGATATGAAAGCATGGTCTCCGGTTGTTGCGTGCCTGTTTTTGGATTTAAAATAAAACGGCACCGGCCGTGTGAACCGGTGCCTGGAGAACTGTGTTACTTAAGCTTTGGCAATTTCCTTTCTTCGCCGTCATTTTCGCAAAGTCTTGTCCTTGCCGAAGCTCATAATAGAAAGAGAGAAAGGAAGATTTCTAAACGGTCACCTCGATAGTTTCGATGGCTTCCGATATTTTCTTTTTTCTTCGGTTAATAGTTCGTTTCGGCGCATCTATATCGGCATCTCCTGAGGCAATCTTAACTGCTGATCTTGCGTCTGGTGCGTAAAGGTCCGCACCGATTTCCTCCCAGAGTCCGTCTGCGCGGTGGAAAACGCCGCCTGAGAGCATAATTTTCATATCGGGGTAGGCGTTTACGGATTTTACGGTGTCGATAAGCCTTCTTACGTCGGGTGCCTGTTTAGGTCCGATACCGTGCAGCAGCAGGACATCGGGGCGGAAAGTGTGGATGTAGGTTAGTATATCGTCGTTGTTGACAGTGCCGCCGAGCATTCGGGTAGTCCAGCCGTCGCTCTCGAAGAGGTCGGCCATTATCTGTGCGCCGAGTTCGCTGTGCTCGTCGCGGGCGCTGCAGATGCAGACCCTGCGGGATTTGTTATCGCTTTTGGGCAGCTTGTTCTGGAGCTGGTCGACGATTGTGCGGTTGATGCGTGTGGCGACTGACTCCTGGGCGGTGTTGATTATGTCTTTACGGTAGAGTTTTTCAATTTCGACCATTATCGGCCAGATGATCTCGGCGTAGACGCTCGAAGCGGTCATGCCGGTTTGCAGGGTTTCTTCTATGACACTTCTTGAGGCATTGCGGTCGCCCGAGAGCAGGGCACGTAAGTATTTTTCAAGAATCCGCTCTTTATCCATGCTTTAGTCTCCGTACAGTTTTATCTAATCTTCAGTTTTCAAACTTTTTCTGCCTGCGTTAAAATGGGCAAGCAAGCGATTATAGAAAGCCTATCGGAGGGATTATTTAAAATTCTTTAGTTAAAATAGGCAAATTGAAGCAAGTAGGGAATTGTGTAAAAATTCTTTTATGCAGTATGTAAATTATTAAATATGCAGGGCTTATGAAGACTTGACAACTTTTTTGGACCGGTAAAATCAAGGTTGACATGACGAGTTTTTGCGGTCTGGTTTTTTAAAAAAATATTTAAAAAGCTTATTTATTGTGTTTGGCAGTCTTTTTTTGAAAAAACAAGGCCATTAAACCGATAGCTAATTATATGGCCCGAGGCGGGCTGTTTTTGCAGTTACAGGGATGATATTATGCTCGATGCGGTTGGCATAAAAACGATTGAAACTATCGGCAATTTAGGCAGGTTTGCCCGGTTTAATTTCCGTGCGTGGATGAGCTCTTTTAAGTGTCTTTTCATGCCGAAGTATTATTCTCTTATCTGGACTCAGATGCATGTTATCGGTGTTCAAAGCGTTTGGGTCGTAATGATAACGGGTGCTTTTGTGGGTATGATTTTGGCGGTTCAGCTTTACGGGCAGATGGCTGATATGGGTCTTGAGGAGCATTTGGGTGTTCTTATCAATATATCGGTTGTCAAGGAGCTTGGGCCTGTGCTGGTGGCGGTGATGCTGGCAGGAAGAGTTGGCGGGGCCCTGACGGCGGAGCTTGGGACGATGAACGTAACCGAGCAGATCGCGGCGGTTGAGAGTATGGGTACGGACCCGGTTAAGTATCTTGTCGCTCCGCGTGTGCTGGCTTGTTTGCTTTTGACGCCGGTATTGATAGTTTATGCGGACCTGCTGGGTATAGGCGGGGGTTATTTTGTTAGCGTTATTCAGCTTGACATTAACAGCAGGGCTTATGTTGATTTCAGCGCGAACGGGGTCAAGCTTTGGGATATTTTCACGGGCATAGCTAAGGGTTTCTTTTTCGGTGCGGCGATTGCGGTGATAAGCTGCTATAAGGGTTTTAACTGCAAGGAGGGGGCCCAGGGTGTTGGCGAGGCGTGTACGGAGGCTTTCGTGGGCAGTTTTATATCGATTCTCGGGCTTAATTACATTTTCGCAGTGGTTTCCGAGGCCATTTACAGAACATTTTTTCCGGTTCGTCCGTTATTATAATTATGATATCGACACACGACAGCAAACATATTGATATTAATGATGGCGAGAGTAATGCCATTCTTTCGGTGAAAAACCTTGTCAAGGAGTTTGACGGGAGGTTGGTGCTGGATAATATCAACCTCGATATCGAGGAGGGCAAGACGACGGTAATAATCGGTTCGAGCGGCTGCGGCAAGACGGTTCTGATGAAGCATTTGATCGTGCTGGAGAGGCCGACCAGCGGGGAGGTGTACTATAAAGGCAGGAGGATAGACGAGCTGGAGGAAAAGGGGCTTGCTCATATAAGGATGCATTACGGGTTCTGCTTTCAGATGGGTGCGCTTTTTGACAGCATGAGCGTGTTCGAGAATATTATTTTCCCGATTACTCAGCACCGGAAGATAACCGACTGGGCGGGTATACATGAGCTTGTCAAGCGGAAGCTTGCGATGGTGGGGATGGACGGGTACCAGGGGCATTTTCCTGCGAATCTTTCGGGTGGTCAGCAGAAGAGGGTGTCGCTTGCAAGGGCGATAGCTATGGACCCGGAGATAATACTTTACGACGAGCCGACGACGGGGCTGGACCCGATTAACTCGGATATTATTAACGAGCTAATCCTGAAGCTTCAAAAGGAGCTGGCGGTGACGAGCGTTGTGGTGACACACGATATGAAGAGCGCGTACAAGATCGCGGACAGGATAATTATGCTGCATCGTGGTCGGATAATCGCCGACGGTGATGCCGATTATATTCGCAATCACCCGAACGAGGCGGTTCAGCAGTTCATCCAGGGCAAGGTTAGCGAGGCGGACCTGGCTGCGCTGCGGATGAGCGGTACGAAGTTTGTGCCGCAGTACGGCCCTGACGATTTTAAGAGCTGACTTCTATTTGGCGGGGGTCAGGTTTTGACTTTTTGACATACAAGGGATTTGAGGATATCCGGGGTCAGGGTTGTGAAATCGTTGTGCATCTGCTTTGCGAGGTAGGCGTTTGCTATGCAATCTGGGTCGGCGGCGGAGGTGATGGCGACACATGGCATGTTCGCGGCGTGGGCGGCTTTGAATCCGGATATTGAGTCTTCGAGTACGACGCATCTTTCGGGGGGCATATTGAGTTTTTCGGCTGTTATCAGTAATATTGTGGGGTCTGGTTTGCCGCGTGAGACTTCCTGCCGGTGTGTGACGGCCTGGAAATAGCGCCTAACGCCGAGTTCGTCGAGGACGAGATCGACGTTGCCTTTGGGTGAGTTCGAGGCGGCGGCACAGGGGACGCCGATTTTTTCAAGCTGTTTGAGCAGCGTAAGTAGTCCGGGTATTTCCTTAATGTGGGGCTTGAAGGTTTGCCGGTAAATCTGTTCCTTTTGCTCGGCGATCTGCTCGGCCTGTTCGGGGTCTGCGTCTTCGAAGAGTGAGCATATTATCTTATCGTTGCTTTTGGAATGTATATTTTTCCGGTAGAATTCGGGGGTAATCGGGAGGTTGTGGAGCTTGCCGAATTCAATCCACGCGTTTTCGTGGAAAGAGGCGTTGTCGACCATTGTTCCGTCCACGTCGAAAATGACGGCCCAGGCGCTGTTATTTTCACTTTTCATTGCTATTACTAACCTTTTATAACAATTTACTAATCAAGCGGATACTTATACAACAGCCTGGGAAATAATTCAATCATTAGAATAAAAAATTTCCCGGGTTACCGTTCCTGTGAAATAGCGGGGGTCTGTGTTGACGAAATTCAAAATTGTATCAAGCTGGCGGTCGACGAAGGACGTTTCGTTGGAGACTACGGATATGCCGATGACGGCGAGGCGGTGGCTGTCGTGAGCTTCGACCTCGGAAACCGAGGCATTGAACTTGTTACGAAGCCTTTCGACGAGGGATTTTACTATTCCTCGCTTCTGCTTGAGTGAATTAACGCCGTGCAGGTGTATTTGTATTGAAAGCAGTCCAACAATCATGTTTCGAGCCCGAATAATAACTTTGGAAAGAAGTATAAACAAGGTGGCGAAAAATTCAAGGGCTAAGCGCGGGGATGGAACTTTTTGTGGATGGACTTGAGCCTCTCGTTGTCGACGTGGGTGTATATCTGGGTTGTGGAAATATTCACGTGACCGAGCATTTCCTGGACACTGCGGAGGTCTGCACCGCCTGAAAGAAGGTGTGTCGCAAAGCAGTGCCGCAGTGTGTGGACGGTTATGCCCGGGGGAAGTGCGGCGCGGAGTGCGTACTTTTTCATTATCCGCCAGATATCGATTCGTGAAAGCGGCCTGGCGGTCCTTGAAAGCAGCAGGAAGTCTTTGGATACGGGTTTTTCAAGCTGGGGTCTGAGCTGCGTGATATATTGGCCTGTGACCTGCGCGGCGCTGCTGCACAGGGGCACTATTCTTTCTTTCGAGCCTTTGCCGAAACATCTTAGAAAGCCTACTTTAAGGTTCACATCTTTGACCTTCAGGTTGGCTGCCTCGGAAGCCCTGCATCCGGTTGCGTAGAGTATTTCGAGCAGAGTCCTGTCACGGAGGTAATACTTGTCATCCTCACAGGGCGCCTGGAGCAGTTTCATAATGAGCTCTTTGCCGGCGATGTTGGGCAGTTTCTGCCAGAGTTTGGGGCCTTCGAGCATCGCGGTGAAATCTTCGGTCATTTTACCGTTAGCGTTGAGGAACCGCAGGAACATTTTGACAGCAACGAGGGCGCGGTTTATGGAGGCTTCTGCGCGGCCTACCTTGCTGAGGTGTTTCATGTACGCATAGACCGCCTGAGGGAGGAGGTCGTCAATGTCGAGAACTTTCCGGGTTCGGGCGAAATTGGCGAAACTGATAAGGTCCCGGCCGTAAGCGAGGACGGAATTCGGCGAAAGGCCGGCCTCGACTACAAGGTAATCTATATATGTGTCGATATGCCTGCCCATAGGCACTGCGGGCAGTTTCGACTTAATGTTTTTCAATTGTGCAGACTGCATTGTCTCCGAGTCGAGCAAAATTTAAGGCACCCTTAAGTGTGAAAAAGCTATCGCTTTGATTTCATTATCGGCAGGTTTGGGCAGAAGTCTTTAGAGCAAGGGATTGGGTTAGGAAAAAACCGCCAATATTCGCTTGAGAATTGCAGGCGGGAGGCTATAATCGGCGTTTATATAAATTTTAAGGATGAAAAGTATGAATAGATGGATATTTGTAACGATTTCGTGTTTTTACGCGTTATTATTCCTTGGATGCACTGAAAAGACGGGGCCGCTGCCCCCGACAGGTCAGCAGTGCCTTGAGCGGGGCGGTGTGGAGACGGCGATGCAAGAGGCCGAGGATATGCTTTTCAGGATGAATTTCGTTATCGAGAAATTCGACCCCGACAGCGGGGTGATATTGACGCGATGGCTGTACGGGGCACAGTTTTTCCAGTTCTGGCGCGGGGACACGGTGGGGAAATTCAACACGGCTGAGAGCAATATGCACAGTATATCGAGGCAGGTGGAGATGGAGTTTTCCAGCGAGGGCGGACAGGTATGCATAGATTGCAGGGTTAATATGAGAAGATTTTCGGTAGTGGACGATAATATCAGGGGTATGGCGTGGGTTGACAGCCTGGTTACGGGCGGAGATATAGACGAGCAGGAAATTCGGTTGAGCGAAGATAAAGAGTATAACTGGATAGATCTCGGCAGGGACGGCAACCTTGAGAGGAAACTGCTGGATATTATGAAGAAACGGCTGAATGAGAAAGGCGATAACGCATGAATATTTTAGTGTGCGGAGGAGCGGGTTATATAGGCAGCAACATGACGGCGATGCTCCAAAGGCAGGGGCATAAGCCTGTTGTTTACGACAACCTTTCAAAGGGTCACCGTTCGGCGGTCAAAGACGCGGAGTTTGTCAAAGGCGACCTCGCGGATTTCGGTCTGCTGGTCGATACTATGAATAAGCACGATATCGAGGCGGCGATGCATTTCGCGGCGTTTATCGAGGTGGGTCAGTCGGTTCGCGAGCCTCTTGAATATTACGATAACAATTTCTGCAATACGCTTACGCTGCTAAGGGCGATGGAAAAATGCGGAGTAGAGAAGTTCGTTTTCAGCAGCACGGCGGCGGTTTACGGGATACCGGTGGAAATACCGATCAGTGAGCAGACGGCAAAAGAGCCTATCAATCCCTACGGGCAGAGTAAGTATGAAGTTGAGCGGCTGTGTCATTTTCAGAGCAGGACGGGACGGCTGAGTTATTCTGCGCTTCGATACTTTAACGCGGCAGGGGCGGGGGGCGAGGGCAGTATCGGCGAGGACCACCGGCCTGAGAGTCATCTTATACCGCTTATAATAGACGCTGCTCTGGGCAAGCGAGAGGACATAAAGATATTCGGGGCAGATTACGACACGCCGGACGGAACCTGCGTTCGGGATTATATACATATCGAGGATTTGTGCAGGGCTCATCTGCTTGCACTGGATAAGCTGAACGAACAGCCGGAGCTTGTGTTCAACCTGGGCAACGGCAAGGGTTATTCGGTTCGCGAGGTTATCGACGCGGTGCGGAAAATTTCGGGCAAAGATTTCAAGGTTGTTGAAACGGACCGCCGGCCCGGTGACCCGCCGGTTCTGACGGCCGACGCGAGCAGCGCGAAGAATGTGCTCGGGTGGCAGCCGCAGATACCTGAGCTTGAGGCTATCGTTGAAAGTGCATGGAAATGGCACAGCAGCAACCCGGACGGTTACCCGGATTAAACGATTTTGATTTGCAATACGATTAAAAGTTTCAGAGGCGGATTATGAGCAATATATTTATCGGCATAGACCTGGGCGGGACTAATATTAAGTTCGGATGTTTCGATGATCAAATGAAGCTCCTGGCGAAACATTCGGTTGTCACCGAGGCAGAGATGGGGCCCGAGGTGATCGTTGATGCTATGGCAAGGGGCTGTGTGGAGACGACGGAAAAGGCCGGGGTCGCGTTTGAGGACGTTAAGTATGTCGGCATCGGCACGCCGGGGCCGGTGGACCTTAAAAGGGGTGTTATAGTGGCGGCTCCGAATTTGCCGAAGTTCAAGAATACGCCGTTGCGGGATATGGCGGCAGAGAAGCTGGGGGTTCCGGCGGTGATGGAAAACGACGCCAACGCGGCAGCGTGGGGTGAGTTTGTTCAGGGTGCGGCGAAAGATGTCAGGGATATGATATTCTTCACGCTGGGCACCGGCATCGGCGGGGGGGTAGTGGCGAACGGAAGGCTCGTGCATGGCGATACGGACGCGGCGGCGGAACTGGGGCACGTGATAATTTATCCTGAGGGGGAGAGGGTTTGCGGCTGCGGGCAGAGGGGCTGCGCGGAAGTTTACGCCTCTGCGAGCAATACGGCGGACAGGGCGGTGCAGGGTCTGAAGGACGGGGCGGATTCGACGCTTAGGGAAGTGATGGACGAGAAGGGGACAGTGACGAGCAAGGATGTTTTCGACCATGCGAAGAAGGGTGACAAGTTCGCAGAGTCGATAGTTGAGGGGACGGCGAAGACGCTTGCGCTTTTGTGCATTAACATGCTGCACGCGACGGACCCGAGCAAGCTGGTTTTCGCGGGGGGAATGATAGCGGCGGGAGACTACCTGCTGGATAAGATAAGGGCACACTTTGACAGACTTATCTGGACGATGAAGTCGGAGTCGGTGGAGATTTGCTTCGCGACGCTCGGCGAGGACGCGGGGATAATCGGGACGGGTTCGCTTGCGAAGATGGCGTTTGAGCAGGGATAGATTATAGGTTATAGGGGATAGGGAATAGGGGATAGGAATCAGAACACAGAAGACAGGAATGAGGAATGAGGGATTAGGCACCAGGCAATAGAGTGTGTATGTTTGGTGTTGAAATATGGGTGCGGGGGCTGGTGTTGTCGGCGGTGTTTTTTTTTGCGCCAAGCCGCAAAGATTTGTATTTTTTCGCAATGCAGGTTTTAACGCAGAGGGGTGTTTATATTTTGAGGAAGTATTCCATCAGTTCGTGGCCTTTTTCGATGACGAATCCAGATTCTGCGGAGTTTGCTTCGCAGTAGGGTTTGTTTAGTATTCCTTTTATTCCTGTTCCTGCCATTGCGAATGGGACGGGGTCTGCTATGTGGGCGCGTGAGTGGACGGGGGTCGGGTGGTCGGGCATGACGAGTATTCGCCACTTGCCGCAGTTTTGCAGGGCCTGGTATACGGGGCCTACAATGTGTTCGTCGATCATTTCTACTGCGAATTTTTTTAGTTCGGCGTTTCCGGCGTGGCCTGCTTCGTCGGGGGCCTCTACGTGGACGAAAACGAGGTCGTATTTTTCGAGGGCTTCTACTGCGGCGGTTCCTTTGCCTTTGTAGTTGGTGTCGGCGTAGCCGGTTGCGCCTGGTACGTCGATGAGGTCGAAGTGGATGAGTTTGGCTATTCCGCGTACGAGGTCGACGGCGGTAATGGCTGCGCCGTTTACGCCGAATTTTCTGCTGAAGCTTTCGAGGACGGCTTTTTGGCCCTCTCCCCAGAGCCATACGCTGCTGACGGGGTTTTCGCCGAGGTCGCTTCGGACCTTGTTTACTTCATGGGTCTCGAACAGTTTCTGTGAACGGTGCATTATCTCGTTGATGATCTCGCAGTTTTTGCCCTTCGGGATGTGCTTTGAGACTTTTTCGCCGATTATGTCGTGCGGAGGGGTTGTTTTGAGCTTGAAAGCGTGGTCTGAGATAACGCAAAGGTGCCTGTAGCTGACGCCTGTGTGCAGTTTGACTGGCAGGTCCTCAAGCTCTTTTGCGAGGTCGTTTATGAGGATCGTGGCCTCTTTTGAGGAGATGTGGCCTGCGCTGTGGTCTGCCATTTTGCCGTCGGCGATTGTTACGAGGTTGCAGCGGAATACGCAGTCGTTTTGGCCGAGGTGAATTCCTTTCGCGGCGGCTTCGATTGGGGCCCGGCCTGAGTAATATTTGTCCGGATCGTATCCGAGCAGCGACATCTGGGCGACGTCGGAGCCGGGTGTGAAGCCTTCAGGGATAGTGTGGACCAGTCCCTGTCTGCCCTGGGTGCTAATCATGTCCATGTTGGGAATGTTGGCGGCCTGGAGCACTGTTTTACCGTCGAATTCCTCGATGGGGATGTCCGCGGCGCCGTCGGGTATGATTATGGCGTACTTATTCGTCAATATCATCCTCCGGTATGTCGACTATTCGTATGCAAACGGGGCTGCCATGCACGGTTTCGAGGGCGCTGATCTGCTGCATTGCCGCGGCGATTTTCTTTTCGAGGCTCGGGTGCGTGGTGATTATCGCCGGTACAACGCTGGAATTCTTTTTCTTGCCTTCGTGCTGGAGCAGGCCGGATATGCTTATCTTGTTTTCGGCGAGAATGCGGCCGACCTGGGCGAAGACGCCTGACTGGTCGGTACACATGAGCCTTATGTAGAACCTGCTGGTGAGGTTTTCTACGGGGTATATGCGGACTTTTGCGACGGCGGCGGGGCGGAAGAGCTTTTGGGAGTTACCCATGCCGACTTCGATGATATCGGCGACGACTGCTGAGGCGGTGGGCATCATTCCGGCGCCTCTGCCGTAGAACATAGTCTGGCCGACCGCGTGGCCGAATACGCTGACGGCGTTGAAGGGGCCTTCGACCTGTCCGAGCAGTGAGCTTTTTGAAACGAAGCTCGGGTGGACACGGAGCGATACGCCGTTTTCCGGGTCGCTTTGTCCTATGGCGAGAAGCTTCAGGACGTAGCCCATTTCGAGGCCGTATCGGATGTCGTCAATGTTGACGTTCTCTATGCCTTCAATGCGAATCGCTTCGTAGTCGACCTGCACGCCGAACGCGAGGCGTGCCATTATGGCGAGTTTGTGTGCGGTGTCTCCGCCGTTTATGTCGAGGGTCGGGTCGGCTTCTGCGTAGCCTTTTTCCTGTGCCTTTTTGAGTACGGCTGTGAAGTCCTCGCCCCTGGCGGTCATGTTCGAGAGGATGTAGTTGCATGTGCCGTTTAAGATGCCGTACATTTCGGTTATGGTGTTGGCGGCAAGGCCGGTGCGAAGGGCCGATATGATGGGCACGCCGCCCACACAGCTTGCCTCGAATGCGATACATTTTCCGTTTTTGTCGGCTTGTGCGTACAGCTCGTTGCCATGCTCGGCGAGGAGGGCCTTGTTTGCGGTGACTACATGCTTGCCGGAGCGGAGCATTTTCAGGACGATATCCTTTGCGATGGTTGTGCCGCCTATAAGCTCAACGGCGATGTCTATTGAATTGTCGCTGAGCATCGCATCGAGGTTGTCGGTGAGCAGCCCGGGGGGCAGCTTGACAGGACGGGGGGAGGTTGTGTCCTTGTCAACCACGGCGGCCAGTTCGATGTCGATGCCGGTTCGGGAGGCGATTTTTTCGCGGTCCTCGAGTATTATCTTTGCCACGCCGCTGCCTACCGTGCCGAAGCCGACCAGGCCGACTTTTATATTATTTTTCTGGTTTTGAGCCATTCTTGCGGACCCTTGTTATGTAAAATAATAGATTCAGAAAGAGAAATGTAACTGAAAATGGTCCTCAGGGTCAAGAAAAAACATTTTTCCTGTTATGAAACATTCAATTGCGAATTCGGAAAATATCGAGATTTGCTGGACAAAAGAGCTGGCTGATGCCGAGAAAATTAAAAGATATACAGCTTTGCAGCTTACAATATTGGAGATAAGCAATTGCAATGCAGTGAAAAGTCAGTTCTCCTGTTGCAAATGGGCAAAACGGCGGGTAACACTACACGCCGCAGCCTGCAATTTAAAGGTTTTGAGGTTTCTTATGTGCATTTTCTGAACGGGGAGACAATAAAGTCCAATAAAGAGCATCAGGAAAGAATCGGCATAATACCGCCCAATCACTGGCTCGAAAGCAATAGAATACGCGGTTTGATTGATGAGTACGGCCCGAAAAGTGTGTTCGGTAAAGTTATAACCACATTCCGTGAACCGGTCGGTCGGCATATATCGTGCGTTTTTGAGGAATTTGATCGATTGTTTGGTCAATACACTGGCAGGGATGACGACGAAGCTGTGGGGTATATCATCGGTCATTTGCAACAGCATTTTCGGGAGAAGTTTTGCCTTGAACAGGACTTCGCGACGAACTGGTTCGATAATGAGATGAAGGAATCGCTGGGCATTGATGTTTATCAGCGACCATTTGACCATGCGCGGGGGTATATAATCATCGACCAGACGCCTGTGAAACTGCTTGTGATGAAATATGAGCGAATAAAG
>CAZVPF010000071.1:0-11407 GCA_964628195.1 uncultured Pirellulales bacterium
TTTCAAGAAAAATAAAGATGTTAGATTCCTTAATGAATCCTCAAATAGCTTATGATGCCCTGGGCAGAAGGATTCAGCTTGTCGACACGGCGGATACTGTCACGACCAGGTATTATTATGATGGGGATCGGGTCCTGCTGGAGCAGGAGGATGCAGGCTCCGGGTTTGCCGACGCCCGGTACTTTGTTTACGGCAATTATATTGACGAAATGCTGGTGATGGTGGACGATCTCAATACAACGCCCGTTGACCATTACGCCGGACATGACCATCTTTACAGCGTCGTTGTTCTGTTTGACGGTTCGGGCAATGTGATCGAACGGGTTGAATACGATGCTTACGGCACGCCCACTGTTTATAACAGCGGTTTTACGCAGGCTTATGATGTATCGCAGCAGGGCAACCCGTACCTGTTCACCGGCAGAAGGCTTGACGCCTTTGATACCAATGACGCACTGACTATCTACTACTACCGGGCAAGACACTTCGACCCCCAAACCGGCAGGTTTATGCAAAGAGACCCGTTAGGGGTTAATCCCGCAGGATTTGAAACTAACCAGTTCGATATTGCAAAACAATATGCAGATGGGATGGATTTATACCAATATTGTAAATTAGACCCTGTAAATGGTGTCGATCCGTGGGGTTTGTATTATTACCCGCCTTATCCTCCTCCGCCGCCTCCTGATCCTACCAAAGTATGTAATGATTGGGTTGACAAAGAATTAAAAGACACTAGTTGGCTCAAAAAGATACCGTGTTGCCCCAAAAAACTGGTCAAATCTGGCAGTAAATGGATGAATCCTGATTCATCTAAATGGGCAGATCCCGGTGCAGGGCCAATGGTTGAAAAATATCACCCAGGTGCTACCGTATGTATGCGTTCTAAGAAAATTGGGAAAAAATGTGGACCGGGGCAACAGTGTTGTTATGACTGCGATGGGAATTTGATAACCAGTGGCCCAGGAGCCGGAACACCGGACAAAACTTCTCCAGACGGCGGATTAAAGTGTAAACTAAAGCATTATTTTGATGATGTTAAAATGTTTGATTATTGCACTAAACACTTAGGAGATGATTGGATAACTGAGAAATATTTGAAAGTAAGGCCCCCAAGTAAAGGTTGCGGCTTGTAGCTATATACATTCCATAATCAATACTTAGGGATAACTATGTGGGATTACGCAGAAAAACACCCGAATACATTGATAGCTATGACGGCCTCTTGTGCTGTCATAGCTATATTTCTGATTGCAATCTCCTGGAAATCAAATAGTTTTAAACCGACCCTCACGCTCACATGGTCTCGCTGGCTTAATCTGCTTTCTTTAATTTCACCGGTTACCTCATTGATTTTGTATTTTTGGGTTTTTATTGTTAAAAACGCCAGTTCAGTTTCGCAACTTAATCCTGCAGGTTCTGATGTATGGCATCTTTGGGCTTCTGCGTGGCCTTGCTTACTATTATTGAATTCGCTTAGTTTGTTAGTAATTATTGCCAGTTGCATTATTTTTTTCCAACCCATCAAGCATTATCCCTTTATATTAACACGTTTATTTTCTTTCCTTACTGCTTTTGGAAGTTTAATAGCTGTTTACATTAGATTCCCTGATGCGTAGGTTTAATGCATGCTGTCTTTCAAAGAGCAAAAGGAGATGGAATTGTATGCAAAGGTATTTCATAGCATTATACCTGTTTTCTGTGAGTTTTGTTATAGGGTGTCATTCAAATAATCCACCAAAACCTGACATCCCCAGCAATGATAACATGCTGGTAATTACTAGTTGGGTAGGGTGTGCAACTTTTATCCTCCGCAGTTTTACGAAGGAGGATGTTGCACACGCGGAATTTAGACTATGAAAAATGGCTTGAATAAATATAATATATTTATGCTGAATTACAGGCGGACAAAACTTTTTAGGGTAAACAGTCAGCGTGTGCAGGACCTGTTTCACAGAACCTGCACACCCTACACGGATAGATCGCTGTGAGGAAGATTATCATTGTGAAACAGTTACCAGATAAAATTGAATTGCCGTATATCCTTTATGTGTTATTATCTGGTTTATTTGCAATTACCATATTAGGTTGTGAATCTAATAAACATGCCTTGCATGAAGCTGTTCACCAAGGCGATGTACCACTAGTTGCTAAGCTGTTGAATTCTGGTTATGATCCGAATTCAAAAGATAGACATGATAATACCCCCTTACATATAATTGCTTCGGGTGAAAAACAAATAAAAAACGAAAGTTTTGGAGCGAAAAAACTTATTTCTCTCCCTCAAAGTAACAAAACAATTGAGGAAATTACATATTTATTGATAGAATGTGGAGCAGGATTAAACCTTAAAAATAATTCAGGCAACACACCTCTCCATATTTGTATTAGACAGAATAATCATATTGTTTCAAAGATCTTAATCACCAATAATGCTAAATTAAACATCCAAAACCAATGGGGAATGACTCCATTGCATTATGCAGTTATGATTGCCGATACAATAGGTCAAAAGCAAAATTTTGACTTAATTCAACTTATGTTACGAAATGGTGGCGATCCAAATATTGTGAACGAAAATGGCATTTCGCCTTATGAACAGGCAAAAGCATGGAAGAATTCATTTATTTTAAGGTTATTTGAAGATTTCAAGATTAATTATATCGTAAGATATTGAAATATCAAAAAGCAAGGGATTTTGATCTGATGGCAATAAATCAACATAGTACTGTTAAGTTAGTGAATTTAAGCATAATTTGTCTTTTTGCTCCTTTTTTATTGATTGGTTTTAAAATAATTTATAAAGATTATAGTTTAGATTCTCTAAAAACTCCAGTTTTTTCATCTGTTTTAGGTTATATTCCTTTTTTGGTTGTTGGTTTCCTGCATTTTTTAAGAACGGATGGGGTGGGTGCATCAGTTATTTTAGCGTTACTTGCAAACATTTTATTAAATCTGCTGATAACAGGGGCGGTTGCATCATCAATTAATTCAGCTGCTTTCGATTCCGGGCAGTCTTTTATTGCTGTTTTCTTTCTACCTTTTTATGGTGTTATAATAACTGCTATAGGATATGGTATTGGTTTTTTGTTCGAGTTGGCAGCAAGAGAATAAACATAAGAAAAAGATATGTATAAAAAGATTATTTCATCTATATTTTGGACTTTCTTGTTATTTCTGACATTTCTGCTTGTTGCTGTTGTATCGAAAAAACACTTGTTGGAAACTGAATTATTACATACTGCCACTTACGGCCTTGGGTTATTATTGCCAATATGGCTATTTCTTTGTTTTGTATTAAGCTCAGCAGGTTTGTTTCTTTCCTTGTTTGGTTTTGCCCCGGGAACAAACTTGAATAAAAACAGCGAAAAATCAAACATAAAATACAAGAAATTATTTTACATTATTATATGGGGTGGAGGAATTTATATAGTTTTGAGTGTTCTTATTTCAGTTTTAAATGCGTTATTACTTGTAGGTATAGATTATTCATCTCATGAGTATTCAGATGAACAAAATATTGAAAAGGGGGTGAGTTTAATTGAGACAGGGTTGCCTTTCTTCGCATTTCTCTTAAGCTTTGCTCTTTCACAATTCGGAATTTTGCCGGGAACTAAATTACCCAAACATTCAAACATCATTTAATAGTTTAATACCTATATGTTGAAATTATTTGCTAAATAGATACGGGTTGTTTTATAATAGAAAGAATAATTATTTGAGTGGTTCTTTAGGTAGAATTTATTATCCTGAAGATCCAGATGTAAGGTTATATGGTTATTCTTATGCCTCTGCTTTTAGCGATGCAATGACCTATTGTAGTACTTATGCAATAACAACTCCAGATGAAACACCAGACGAACCTATAGATGCTGCTGTCAGTGCTGGCTATTAGTTTATTTGTTATTTGGAATAATCAACCATGAAAAAGCAATATTTATTTATAATACTTGTTTTAACTTTTATTTTACTTACTTGTATTCTTTTTATTTTTTTTAACAAAAACTTTAAATATCGTAGACAAGTTAACGCTCTAAAAAAATGGAAACTTGTTTCTCCAGTAGTAATTAATCATTTTGACTCAAAAAACATACAAAATATTCCTTATTTTGACTATGTGAGTGTCGCTTTAATTATTGATCCTCCCATTACAGAGCATTTTCGGTGGTATTTGAGATGGTACGAATATGGATTTAATTCAGCAGGCATTAATATTTACTACACGGATTGCAACCAAACTGAAGTAACATATAAACTCCCTTTCCCAAATGATATCTGGAGTAAAAAGGAACGTGATCTTTATGGTGAAGGTATTTCCACAAGGCAGTTTTATATAGTCGGGACAAGGGAAGCTCTCAAAGTTTATGACTTTGATATAAATAAGTTTAGCATTCCACATCGAAAATTAGAAATTCCTTCTTGTTTGTTTGATAATCCAATATTTTTATCAATTTACGATAATAATGGAAGAGAAAGTAATAGGCTCAAATGTGGCTATCCTACTATTGCAGGTCCAAATCCAAATAATATTAAAGTTGTTGATTACTTAGATAATGCAGAAAAGTCATTTTAAAAATTGGATACTTGGTAGGATACAGCTTATCGACACGGCGGATTCGACCACGACGCGGTATTATTATGAAGGCGACAGGGTTGTGCTCGAATGTGAAGAGGACAGCGGCAGCTATCCTGATGCCCGTTGCTTTGTTTACGGCAATTTTAATGGGGGGGGCAAAAGATTTGGAATGTCTTGAAATGCGGTTGTAAGTGTTTGTAAATGCGGCGGATAGACAGCAGGGGGCACTTGCTGTCGGGGTTTGTCAAAAAGCGGGTGATGGGAATCGAACCCACATGACCAGCTTGGAAGGCTGGGGCTTTGCCATTAAGCTACACCCGCGAATAGGCTGTGGTTAATTAACAGCACGAAACCGTATCTTACAGCAACGAGGGCGGAATATCAAGAATAATTCACGGTGTTTTTCCTTTTTACTCCGCACCGTTTTTATCGGCCTGTTTACATGGTCTGATACCTCGGTCCGCCGCCGCCTTCCGGGACCGTCCAGCGAATATTATCGAACGGGCACTTACGCTGGCAGGTCTTGCAGTGCAAACAGTTCGAGGGGTTCGCCGACTTGACTTCATCGTGAATGGTCTCGTACACACCAGCAGGGCAGAACGTGATACAGGGGCTGTTATACTTCGGGGTGCACCTGGTCCTGCAAATCTCCGGATCGAGTATCTTCAAATGGCTCGGCTGTTCCTCTCGGTGCTCCGTGCGGGCCATAGCCGTAAATGTATCCTTGTCAAAATTCCTGTCCGGGCGCAGCTTATAATTCTTATCCTTCATGCACTCGTAATCCGGTTCGACGGTGAAATTCGGCAAAAGCCCGTTGAGCACGCTTGCCGGCAGGCCGAACATGGGGCCGAACTTGCCCACCGTCTGCCTGAAGTGCCTGGCCTGCTTCATCTCCCTGATGACATCGGACTCATCGAGATACTTGGTATACATCCTGGCTGTGCCGCAGGGCGTTTCAAGGCTGTTGGATACGGCTTTACCAGCGAGCATTCCGGAAGCTATGGCGTTATGCAGGCCCTTAATCTTTATCATATTGACAAAGCCCGCGCTGTCTCCGGTGATAAGCACGTTGCTCCTGCCTATCGTGCCGGTGGCCGGGTCCCTCGGCAGGGCGTAATAACCTGCTTCCGGTATCATCTTTGCGCCGGCTTCGACAACCGTTCCGCCTTCGATGAACTTATTGACAAACGGGTGACTTTTGAACAGCACCAGTGCGTCCTGGGTGTTAAAGTCTTTATACTTCCAGTCAAGGCCTACGATCATACCGACCGCTATTTTGTTGTCGCCCATCGGGTACATAACACCGCCGCCAAACATATCCGGACCCACAGGCGGGATAAAAATCGGCCAGCCCAAAGCATGGACCGCACGGTTGCCGCCGAACATTTCGTACTGCCTGTCGCTTACCTTTATAACTTCCTTAACACCGAGCGAATAAAGCTGCTGATGCTGTCTTTCGAGTCCCGCTTTTTGTATGAACGTCTCGGTTACAAGCCCGTCGCAGCCTTCGGCAAGAATAATAAAATCGGCTGTTATAACCTCACCGGGCATATAATTGGGCAGTTTCTCGCCGTCGTGTCCGAGCCCCTGGTCAACCAGCTTAACACCTGTTGCTTTCTGGTTATCGTCGGCGATTATAATATCCTCGACCGCAAAGCCTTCCAGTATCTCGATGCCCTTGCTGCGGGCAATATCCGCAAGCCAGACGGTAAGCTCACTTATCGAAACAATATAATCGCCCTTGTGGTACATCTGGCCGAGGTTGAGCTTCATGGCGCGGGCGATATTAATCTTCCAGTGGATATTGAACGCCAGCTTCGAGGTCGCCATGAACATAACGTCGTCCTTCTCGCACTTGCGTGCAAGAATCTTCCGGGCCTTTTCGTCCTCGCGCCAGTTGTCCATCGCCATATCAAGCAGTTCGTGCAAAGGTCCGGCCTCGAGAGCGGCGCCGGAAAGATTATGATGCCCCGCACCCTGGCCTTTTTCAACAACGCATATTTCCAGTTCCGGACACATGCACTTGGCCGAAACAGCAGCTGACAAACCCGCAGGTCCGCCGCCTACAACGAGAACTTTTGTATGATTGAAATTATTATTCTGCTGCAATTTTTTTACCCCGCTTTCAGTTCGTTAACGAGTTCTGGAATGATCTGCTCTGCCTTGCCGACAATGTAATAATCGCACTGCCTGAACACCGGCGCTTCCGGGTCCGAGTTGATCGCGACAATGGTCTGTGAATTGGATACACCTATCATATGCTGAATGGCCCCGGAGATACCTATCGCGAAATAAAGCTTGGGGCCCACTGCAGTGCCTGTCTGTCCGACCTGGTGGACGCGTTCTACAAAGCCCTGCTCCACCGCCGCCCGGGAAGCGCCTCTTTCGACGGTAGTGTTGCACTTTTCGCTTATCACGCTGCAAAGGTCCGAGGTCAGCGACTCGAACACGTCGCGATTCTGCATACCTTTGCCGCCTGCTACGATTACTTCGGCGCCGAAGTTTACATCTCCGGCGGCCTTTTCGGTATTGATTATATCAAGGCTCAGGTCCGCTTCGCTGAGCCGGGCCTCGAAGTTTATTACGTTGCCCGTTCGGCCGGGCTCAGGGTCGAGCCTTTTCATAACGCCGGGCCTGGCTGTGGCCATCTGTGCGTTGCTGTCCTTGGTGCAGATAGTTGCCATAATATTACCGCCAAGCGCAGGGCGTGTCTGGAACAGCGTCCCGATCTGGCCCTTGCGTGAGCTGTCGTTTATCGAAAGGCCGGTGCAGTCCGCTGTGAGCCCGCAGCCGGTACGGTAGGATATCATCGGAGCCAGGACCCTGCCTTGCGGGGTGGCGCCGAACAGCACGATCTGCGGTTTGTACTTGTCGAAACATTCCGACATAACCTTGCGGTACGGCCATGGGTCGAACTGCCGCAATAATTCATGCTCTATGACATAAACGTCGTCGGCGCCTGCTTCGATAAGTCCCTGGGTCATGTGCGAAACGTTATCGCCGGCAATGCAGACCCCGACCTTTTCGTCAAGTGAATCGGCCAGTTCGCGTGCCTTGCCTATAAGCTCGAAGGTCGCGTCGTTGGGCTTTTGCCCGTCGTGCTCTGCGACGACCCAGACCTGCCCGTGATACGTCGGGTCGTTATTCTTGTATGCCTCGACCATGTCATCGAGCGCTTTTTTATGGAACGAAACCGAATCGGCGGCGAGTATTTTCTCCTTCACCTCATCGGTTATTTTATCCGGGCTGGTTATATTCATCAACCGAAGCTCGTTCTTCAAGGCCTCGAAGTCTGCAACCTCTTTTTCCGTACCCTCGTAAGAACGGTCGAAAACGCTCTCACGCTTGCCGGGCAGAACATACTTTTGGCCGTCCTGCTGCTGGCCGGTTTTTTCACCGCCTGTCGGGGCGGCGCTTTGTTTAATCAGCGAAGCCAGTTGCTTAACGTCCTTAACCTCGGTGCACTTTCTCGTGGTCTTGCCCGGGGGGAAAACACGGATAACCCTTGTCTTCGAGCCGGCGACACCGATATTGGTCGCGTTAATATCGCTGGCGGTCCACTGTGTCACCTCGAAGCGGTTGGCCTTTCTCGTGCCGGTAAACGACGCGAACATCGGGTACTCGTATTTTGCAACCGTTATAACCGCAGGGGCGTGTTTTGCCCGAACCACCTGGCGGCCGCCCGTGATTATCCGGGTAAACGCAAAACCCTGGCCGTTATGCTCAACGTCCGTCGCGTAAGCGATGCAAGGCAGGTCAAGCTCCTCGGCGAGCTGCGCCGGAACCTGTGCCGTGTCACCGTCGACCGACTGCATGCCGCTTACAATATAATAGTCCTCATTGCCGTCGAACATTTCGGCAACGATCTTCTTCGCGGCATAGGCAAGCGGGTTGGCCGTCGCCCACGTATCGGCCCCGCCAAGAGCCCTGTCCGTAAGCAGCACAGCGCCGTCTGCACACCTGCTGAGACTGTACCTGAGCACATCCACAGCCATCGGCGGGCCCATCGTAAGGGCGATAACCCTGGCGTCGCGGTCGCCGCTTATGTTCTTCATAAGGTTTGTAAACGCCACGGCCTGGGCGTCAAGCTCATTGATTACACTTGGCAGCCGCGTCCTGATAAGGTTGCCCGTTTTAGGGTCAAAAGCGTTGTCGGTTATCTGACTGACGTCGGGCACCTGCTTTACAAGCACAATATAGTTGCTCATAGAGTCCTCTTTTAAGACTTAACAATACTGAAAAAACAACCCTGTCCCGGCCTGGGTTGGCCCACAAGCCGTTATGAACCGCTTTGTCATAAAGATTAATAAATTTCTAACATTGCTGATATTATCCCCAAACCCGCAGTATTTTATATTACAAAATTGCTTTTTACTGCTCTTATTTCACCGATTTGCACCTTTTTGCCCGATACACCCTTGATTTTCGCATTAGCAACTGCATAATCGTGCACGTGGATTGACGTAATGTCAAAATGGATAAAATAAAATGGATGTTAACTTTAATTGGCAGGTAAAAAAATGGCAGATTTAGAAGCACTCAGTCAAGCGATTATTAAAGGTGACCAGAAAACCGCGGTAGAGCTTACAACACAGGCTCTGGATGAGGGTATGGCGCCTGACAAGGTTCTCGAAGACGGCCTTATCGGCGGCATGAATGTCATCGGCACAAGGTTCAAGGCAAACGAGGTCTACATTCCAGAGGTTCTCATCGCGGCCCGCGCTATGAAAATGGCGATGGAAGTTCTCGAACCAAAGCTCGCCGAAGCCGGCGTTGAGCCTATCGGAACAGCTATGATCGGCACGGTCCAGGGCGACCTTCACGACATCGGCAAGAACCTCGTAGTCATGATGCTCAAAGGAGCAGGCTTCAGGGTCGAGGATATCGGCGTTGACGTTCCCGCTGAAAAGTTCGTAGAAAAGGCAAAGGAAACAAAAGCGCAGGTCGTCGGAATGAGCGCACTTTTGACAACCACGATGCCGGCAATGGAAAAAGCGGTACAGGCCATCAAAGAAGCAGGCATCGACACAAAGATCATCATCGGCGGCGCACCTGTTACACAGAGCTATGCTGAGAAGATCGGCGCAGACGGTTATGCACCCGACGCCGCAAGCGCAGTAGATATCTCCAAAGAGCTTCTCGGAAAGTAAACGATTGTAACCCCGGCAGATATCAGCCGGAAAATCAGATACACAAAAGCGGACCGAAAACACCGGTTCGCTTTTTTTTATGCGCAATTTAAACCCAGCAGGCACCTATCCCCTGTAACCTGCTTCTCAATACCTGTGGCAGCTCCATAAGATACAAAAAATAAAAAGCCTCAGCCAAAGTCACAATCGGCATGACATGAAGGGTTAAATGTTTTCTCATATATGCCAGTGCAGATGTTAAGTATATGTAATTAATGGCCTTATATATTTCAATATATGGGTTTTTCGCTTGACAAACAGTTGTTTTCTGGTAAAATACTTGAGTTGTCTGCTTTTTTCTTTGATTGTTAGAGTGAGGATGTTTGTAATCGTCCAATGCTCATAATTTCTGTGAAACTTTAATTTGATTTATATTTAAGGAGAGGGAAGATGAAGAGAACGATTTGGGCGTTAGGACTATGTCTGTCTATCATTTCAGGTTTTGCTTTTGCAGATACATTCGGAGATTACCGATACACCGACAATGGTGACGGGACCTGCACCATCACCGGCTACACCGGCCCCGGCGGCGATGTGACCATACCCGATAAACTCAACGGCCTGAGAGTCACAGTCATCGGGAACTGGGCATTCTACAACGAGGATTCCCTGACCAGTGTCATTATCCCTGGCAGCGTGACCACCATCGGGGACGGGGCATTCGCTTACTGCGACGGCCTGACGAGTGTGACGATCGGCAACAGCGTGACCACCATCGGGTACAGTGCATTCAGTTTCTGCAATGGCCTGACGAGTGTGACGATCCCTGACAGCGTGACCACCATCGGGTACAGTGCATTCTCCAACTGCGACTGCCTGACGAGTGTGACGATCCCTGACAGCGTGACCACCATCGGGTACAGTGCATTCCGTTACTGCGACGGCCTGGTGGAGATAACAGTAGACACTGCGAATCCTTCTTACAGCAGTCTTGATGGAGTCTTATTTAATAAAGATCAGACTACACTCATTCAATTTCCCGGTGGAAAAGCCGGCGACTATTCGATTCCTGACAGTGTGACCGCCATCGGGTCCTATGCATTCTACAACTGCGACGGCCTGACGAGTGTGACGATCGGCAGCAGCGTGACCACCATCGGGTACAGTGCATTCTCCAACTGCGACTGCATGACGAGTGTGACGGTCCCTGACAGCGTGACCACCATCGGGGTCGTGGCATTCGCTTACTGCGACGGCCTGGTGGAGATAACAGTAGACACTGCGAATCCTTCTTACAGCAGTCTTGATGGAGTCTTATTTAATTTTAAAAATCATGGTTAATGCTTCAAAAGAGCGTATTTTGGAGACCAAAAAATCGACGCAAAATGGGAATATGTAGTCGCAAAACAGGGTTGTGGAATAATACTCGAATTTCTAAAATAATATCATGTAGTACGGTTCAGGTAATATGCTAAAGGAGAAAGTATTTATGAAGAAGAATAATTCAGGATTTACTCTTATTGAACTGCTCGTAGTCATTTCCATCATTGCACTTCTTCTTTCAATACTCATGCCGAGCTTGTCGAAGGTCAAAACCCTCGGACGGGAAACCATAGATAAAGCCAATCTTCGCCAGTGGGGGATTATATTTACTGACATTTCCCATTTAAACTGTTAAAAAACATAATTTCTCCTAACGACA
>CAZVPF010000072.1:0-10962 GCA_964628195.1 uncultured Pirellulales bacterium
CAACAACCGCACAGGCAGCCGCCGTCCGGACGGCAAAATCAACCTCATTAGTAAACCCGTAGTTCTTTACACCCGTAGCATTTTAGAATTCAAGCAGAGCTTGTCCGCTGTCTTCTTCGCCCTGCTTCTGAATATATTTCCCTATCGTTTCTTCATTTATCCCAACCGTTGACACAAAATAACCGATTGACCAAATACCATTTATACCCCAATACACTTTATCCAAAAATTGAAACTTCTTACGCATAGCAGAGCCGGTATGGGCTTTTACCATCCTAACGACTGCACTAACTGAATATTTTGGGGGAATAGACATCTGTAAAATGTATATGGTCCATGTGAGTATTCACTTCTAAAATCTCAATTTCTGGATGAAACTTAGTAATCTGCAAAACCTTTCTTTTCAAATAATCGCCCATACCGGCTTTTAACACCTTTCTCCGGTATTTGGTCGATATCACAATGTGATATTGAGCATAATAAACTGCATGAGCTTGTTTCCGATATTCCATTCATACATTGTACCAGAAGACAGCGGATACTTCCATTTACGGGTTTACTAGACGTCTGTTCATTTCTCTACCTCTTATTGTGGTCCCATGGATTTCCGTTGCCGTCAATCCGATCCCATATTTCGTCCTTACTATCCGATGTCAACAGCTTATACCGGTGCGGTTTTCGATACGCATTGCCCCAGATGGCCTCGCGCCTTCGTTTGCGCAGTTTTTTGATATCAAACTCGGCGATGAATATTCCCTCTTGTTCATCTGCCATAACAAGGCATTTGCCGCGATGATCGTAAGCCACCGAATGGCCGTTCTTGTAAGGCGCAGGATAATTCGCCATAGCCACACCGCAGATATTTTCAAACGCCCGCACGCGGAACTGCTGAAGACGGATATCGTCAAGCGTGCAGCAGTTTGGGGTAAGGATAAGCTCGGCACCTTTGAGCATGAGTATCCTCGCGCTTTCGGGCTGTTCCCGGTCGAAGCAGGTCATAGCACCGACATTGACCATGCCTTTGCCCGTGTCGAGCGGCTGGACATAAAACTCCGTGCCGGAATTCATAGATGCCTCAAGCGGTTTAAAATCGCTTGTATGCACTTTAGCGTAAGTGAAAACCTCCCTGCCGTGCCTGTCGAAAAGAGTTACCGCGTTTCTCGGCAGTGGCTTCCAGGCCTGTTCATAGGTTACGGCTATCGCCATATTGAGCTGCCTGGCCAGCCGGGCGAAACGCTGTATTGACTCATGCCCGGTCGCGACAGCCTGGTCCCAGAAATCCTGCCTTGCACCGGGCCTGTCGGCATCGAAGCGTGTGTATCCTATGTTCCACATTTCGGCCATAAGGGCGATGTCGGCTCCCATTTTCGCGGCCCTTCTGCAGAAACGTTCAGCCTTGTCCATGTTCTTCTGCTGGTCGCTGCCGAAGGCCTGCATCTGCAAAAGCGCGACTTTCACCTTGGGGCCTGTTTGAAGCTCGTCGCTGGTATAATTATCATAAGCCGAAATTCTCGTCTTCTCACTGCTGCAGCCTGCTGTAAGAAATAACAACCACATCAGCAGGAACAAAAACGCGGCAATACTATTTCCTGCCCTAAATAGATTCCAACGCATCATGAGTATTCCTCAATGTCAACGCCGGTTTGTTTAAGTTTGTGCTGCAATTTACTCGTGCTGACCTCGGCAGGTGATAAATTTCCCTTAACGCACATTGCCGCCGCGAGTCCCGCTGCCTGGCCCATCTGGGCAACTATCGGCTGGACGCGGTATGCACTCATCGCGATGTGCGTACCGCTTATTATCTTCCCGCATGTCAGCATGCCCTCGGTTCCTTCAGGTACAAGCGCCCCGTAAGGGATGCCGAAAGTCGGAAGGCTTTTTTCGTCGTAGCTGAGCTTCTGGCCCCACACATCAAGATAATACTTGCCTATCGTTATCGAATTGCCGTCAATGACGCCCTTTTTGAGGCTGTTTTCCGTGACAACTTCCATGCCCTTTACCCTGCGGCATTCACGTACGCCGATATGCGGGCTCAGATGAACCGCAAAGCCGTTCTCAAAAAGTTCATCAATCGTGTCGTGCAGTTTCGCAAGGGCCTGCACCTGCGCCTTTCCCAAAGCTGCCGGGTCACGGGTGTCGTCACAGAGCACCGTCGCTCCCCAGTGCAGGTATATGCCGCTTTTTCGCTCGTTCGCTTTTTCTACCTGCGGACTGACCCAGCCGTAGCCCGACTCGTTTGCACCGCGCAGGCTGCCAAGGTCGTACTCTTTTGCCTTATCGGAAAACGCCTGACTGATATACATCCAGGTGCAGGGCATGACGACATTATCGCGTTTTTGCTGTGCATGTGTTTCGCCGAAATCAGACTTAGATTCCCTGCCGTACATTACCCTGCAGCCGGCTCGCTCGCTGAAAGCCCCCGAACCTGTCGCGTCGATCGTAACTTTGGCGTTTATTCGTAAACTTCCGCCGTTAAAGGTCTCTATGACAGCACCCTTGACCTTTGCCGTTCTCCTGTCGGCGGAAACTATCGCATCTTTTGCCCTTGCCCCGCAAATAAGTGTAATATTAGGCTCTGCGTTAATAAAGTCAACCAGGGTCCTTTGCCATGTCGAGGGAAGAAACCATATATCACGCCTTTCCTCGCTTTGCTTTACGGGCCTTCCGAGCAGGTGATACTGCTTTTGGAGGCGGTCGACTATCTCACGGAATATCCCTATCCTCGGCCAGCCGCAAAGCATCGTAACATACATGTCAACCGGCGCACCGCCTATTGAAAGATCCTCCTCGATAAGACAGACCTTTACCCCGGACCTTGCCGCTGCGATAGCTGCCGGTACACCCGAAGCCCCCGCACCTATTACAAGCACATCCGCTGTTATCGCCTGGTCGTTGCGAACAGCCGCCTCAAGAGCCCTGCCGGATAAACCCGCACCCCCAACGGCTGCCGCTGCAGCCGAGGTTTTGAAAAAATCCCTGCGATCCATGCCAACCCCTGTTTTAACTTAAGTTATTATATAAATTTACAATATCCCCTGAAAATGAAGCTGAATTACGACCTGAGTTTTCTGTAACCGGGCTGAGCCTTGAGGACTTCGACAAAAGCCAGAATATTCTCAACCGATACGTCGCTTTCCACGGCATGGGCCGGGGCGAATATGTAACCGCCGTGTTTTCCGGCATCGACAAGCCTTGCCGATTCATCTTTTACATCTTCAGCCGTGCCGTAGGGCAATGTCTTTTGCGTTGAAAGCCCGCCGTGAAACGCAAGCCTGCCGTGATACCTCTTGAGCAGGTCGAATACATCCATCACCTCGGGCTGGAAAGGATTGAAACAATTCAACCCGATCCCGATAAGATCGTCAAAAAGCTCGTCCACCTTGCCGCAGGAATGGATAAAAACATACTTGCCTGCGCCGCGCACCTTGCCGTACATTCGCTTTAATCGCGGATATATAAACTCGTGCCACAACGCCGGTCCCATCTGCAAACCCATCTGCTGGCCCCAGTCGTCACCGAAATATACACCATCAATGTCGTATTCAAGGGCCTTTTCGACCTGCGCTATATTGTAATCGGCAATGACATCGAGCAAGTCATGAACAAACTGCGGGTTATTGATGAAATCCATCATAAGGTTCTCCATCCCGCGAAGCGTCCACGCACGCTCATAAAGAGAAAAGCCGATGTCGTAAACCCTGAAACAGTCCGAATAGGCAGCTATCTTCGATTCTATCTTGCTGAAAAAAACTTTATCGCACGGGTCCGGCATTTCATAACTCTTAAGGTTCGGCTCGGGGATAAGCACCCCTTCCACCACGCCTATATCCTTGTCTATGCTGCGGTCCCATGTAACCCCGAAATAATCCCTGTACCTGTCATTGCCGACAGGGGTAAAGTTCTTTTCATTATTGAACAGCCATACAATGTGATTGTCTAAGGCCTTGTCGATATCATCGGTGCCAAGTTCCTTTTTAAGCTCTTCAGTGGGTTCGGCTGTGAACGCGCATGACCAGGGTACATAAGGAGGCGTTTCGGCATCCAGCGCCTTTTTAATTATTTCTCTTTTTTCCATAACCTTCCTCTATTTTTTCATGGTCGTTGCGACTTCTTCTATTTTTACACCGCCGACAAGTCTTCTCGCCTCGATAAGCGCATTGGCCCGTATCGTATATTCCGAGGGGTAAAGCACCTTAAAACCGGCATCGGCGATCGATGAATAATCACGGCAGTTCAGTATCATTGCTTTTGCTTTTTGAGCGTCCTGCTTTTCCTGCCCGTCTGCTTTTTCGATAAGCCGTTCAGCCTTTTCAAGTATAAGGTCCTGCTGGATCGTAAGTATCTCCTTAAGCGTTACCACCGGGTCGGTCTCGAGCATCGAGCGGTCCACACCGCCTACTATAAGCTCCGCGGCAAGGAGATTTTCAAAGCAGTATTCATAATTGAAGGGATGAATAATATGCGGTGCGTCCGGCAGTGTAGGCGGCCACTGGCCGTCGGAGTTGTACGAATTGGTAAGGTGATACCACGCCCTTTTTGTTTCGCTTTCGCCGAGTTTATCCGAGACAGTATGGAGCTTTTCGCGCACAAGGTCCTGCCACGGCCGAAGGAGCCTGGCCATAGGTGTCTGTGCCCATATCGAGGCCCTTGCCCCGTGCCACGCGGCGTCATCGTCGAAGTATATCGTATCCTCAACAGGCGGCAGGTTCGTGCAGGCACTGTCAAAGGTAGTGAACTCGCCGAGCTTTTTGCATTCGCTTACCAGGTCTATAAGTTTTTGCCTGGCCTCGGGGACCGCCTCGAAAACGCTGTCGGGCTGATTTTGATACTTGAGCTTGAACCAGCCGTTGGTGCCGATGTACTCGGCGTCGTCGGCGAAGATAACAAGCGCACCCTCGGTCTCATCGGGCCTCTGCTGAGAATATTTTTTTATAAGATCCATGTACTCGTCGAGTGAATAGCCCTCCATGCCCATGAAATAACGAACGCCGAACTGGCATACACGGTCGCTTCGCAGGAACGTTTTTAATTTGTCGCCCACAGTCTGGGTTTGCGCGAAAGGAAAATGCAGCGCCTTTTCATCGCCGGGCAGCTCGTACTTATAACCGAAGTTGTAAAACTTCTTGTCGTCGGTGTATTCAACTTCGTATATCTCGGGCCTTTGCGGTTTGCCGTCGGGCTTTTTAGCTATGCTGTACGCCTCGAAATCGCCCACGAGATTTTTATAGCCGGCATCGACAACCTGCTGGGGAACATAGTCCCGCCAGCCGCACTCCGGGTTCCAGAAACTCCGGGGCGTCATGCCGAGATACTTTTGATAAACTTCATTTGAAAACTTCAGCGACCAGAGCCCGTCTTCCTGAGGAAAATTCGGCAGCATCGGGTGAGCGTAAGGCGAGCCCATGAATTCACATACGCCCTCGTCTATGGCCGCCTTGAGCTTTTCAAGGACATCGGGCGTCTTCTCCGCGATCTGCTCGACAGTGTAACCCGAGGCCTCGAAAACGTATTTTGTGCCGGGAAAGACCTCCCGCATCGTGTCGATCGTCATCTCATAGGCGGCTCTAATGACAAATTCATACCGGTCAGGCGTCAGATACGCGTAATTCAGATTCGCGTGAAAAATAGTAATGTATTTCACTTGGTTTTTACTCCTTTTACAGATTGATCAACTATTATATTCAAGCTGGTCATTATCGGGGAAAGATCAATTATTTGCAAGTTATTTCGCACTCTCGCTGAACCCGCATTTCGGGCATTTATCCGGAAAATCATTCGGCACGGAGTCGGCAAGTTTTCCAACACCGCATACTACTCGTCACTATTATTTAACGGTCAAATCTGAAAATATTGCTTCCGCAAGTAAAGTTATTAATGAAATGCTTAAAAAAGCTAAATCAGGACTGACGCAAAAGTGACGCAAATGGCGTTTTGAGAGTTGGAAAAAAAGCAAAGCCTCGTAAGCTATTACCTTACAATGCTTTACAAAGCGAGGCCGAAGAAACTCGAACCCTCAACCTTCGGATCGAAAGGGGGAAGCCTGGTTTTTGTAATTGTAGAGCGGTTATAGAGTTATGAAAGATTTGAAAATCGGCATTGACAAGGAACCTTGACAGAATACGCGCACTTCAACGAACCTCGGCGAACTGTAATGCCGCCCTGCCGTGCATTGCTTTATAAGTCCTGTATTTCAAATCTGCGGGGGATATTCATTGTTTTTTTCATTAAAATAATACAGCATGTCAGTTTTAATGACTTCGTATGCGGGTATGTCTTGGTATTTGAAGTACAACAAAAACGGCGCTCTCGGATGTCCCGAAGTTGTGCCGTCAAATACATACCTTATTCTTATTTTGTGAAGCCCCTTTTCCAGCCCGATCTCACTGCCCACAGTGCCGAGTTGTCGCAGCTTATGGTCGCGGTTATTGAGAACCGCTTTGCCTGAAACTTCAATTTTACAGTAGTCCTTACTTCGCAGCATGAAAGTATATATACTTTGGTGAGGTACGGATAAATATCCTTCAAATATAACGGCATGATTCTTTTCGGGGTTTTCTCGCTGATTAAGGTTAAGTGATGAAACACTGCCGGTCTTTACCGGTTCCAGGTTTTCTATTTCCTGATCCACTGAGGTTATATCCTCATAGTATTTGTACATAAGCCCGTTTTGCCTGTTTGTGACATCTTCTGCTTTGTGGCATTTTATTCTATTAAAGTTAAGGGATAAACTTTCCTTGCTTGCACGGCCTTCTTTAAAGCATTTTGCGACTAAATTGGTATCACTATCGATTGTAAGGGGGCCCTGGTAAACAGTTGATCTTTTATCGGGCATTGTACCGTCTTTAGTGAATCTTATGACCGTATTCTTATCAAGGGCAGCGAGTTCAAGCGTGGTTTCATCCATAAAGCCTGTTCGGAGGGGCTTAACCGCTACCGGGGCGCTCAGGAAGCTTTTTTCAGCCGCAGGTTCCACTTTAAGTATGCCCCAGGGATTAACGATCGGGACAACAATGCAGCTGCTTGTATTTTTGGAAATAACCTTACCCTTGCTTCCGGGGGAATAGAAAGTGACCTTCATGTTCCTTCCTGGAAAAAACCTGTTGGGGTTTATGTTTAAAGCAAAAGCTTTGGGCTGGCTACGCCAGTCAACGCAGTGAATTATTACCGGGGCATCCACCTGATTTGGTTTTGCCCTGACCGCAACAAGTATATCGTCATTTTCCGGAACAACCGGAGGGAAGTTGTCCCACCTGTTATCTACGAGGCCTGCACCGACAACGCAGGCATCTTCATATCCCTCGAAAAGGTCCTGGTTGTTTCTTATGAACATGTATAAATCGGAGAAATCTTCCGAGCGGGCGAACAGGCGAGGTATTTGATAGGCCATGTAAACATCCCAGGGCACTATAAGATGGTTGCCGAATGCATAAGTTGTTGCCAGCACTTTGCGGTAAAAAGGCACATCGTATGCCTTGAGTGTCCATACCTGTGTTTTATTTCGCTCCAATGCCTCCGAAGCAACCTTGTAAAGATAAACCGGGCTTGCTTCAAATGAATTAAGCTCTCCTATGCCGAAATCAAAGCTGTCATATATGGCTTTGAATCTCTCGTGACTCCACCGGTGAGCGTTGGCGGAAAGGGGGATGTCATTGCCTGCATAAACATCCATTTGTCGTTTTATATCATAATAGTAGGCAGCTGTGGCTTCTACCTGGAAGTCAACAAAGAAATCATGCAGAGAAGAGGGAGGCTCAGCATTCGGCTGTGAATTACGATATTCACGGTAGTTGAAATCGTCAAGGTTATTTATGTTCCACAACTCTAACTGTTCCGGCCTGGCATTTTTCTTTAACCATTTTCTGAATCCTTCCATGCAATACTTACAATAACAGGATTCGTAATAAAGTGAGACACGGGCGTTCATCCATATATCATCGGTCTGGACAGCGTCGGCGCCGCCTTTTTCTACATAATATTTTAACCATCGTGAAACAACTTCTCGAAACGCCGGGTGGTTGGCACAGCCGAGATGAGCAATATGCGGCAGGTTCCATTTGGAACCGGCTGGTTGACCATGATAAGTTTTAATCCGTCCCTCGTTGTAAGTTTCCTCCTCCTGTTCCGGATAGTCGGAAATGCCGGGGTGTATGGCTACTCCAAAGGATTTACAGCCGAGTTTCCGGAATTTTTCAATATAGTCTCGGCCTTTGGTGTTATAGCACCAGACAATGCGATTGGCGCCGAATTCTTCGTATACTTCAAACGGATCATATTCGGGTTCATTTTGCAGAGGTCTTGACCACCTTGTGCTGAAGCAGACGTCACTGTAAGCCGGCGCCCCGACCGGCATCGTACGGGGAAGCGCTGCGCTACTTACGGTCAAATACTCTTCCAGGCCGGAGTTTTCAACGGTCTTCTCACCACAACCGGCGATAATAATTATGAACAAAGACAAAAGACTAAAAAATTTAACAAATCTTCTCACTGTAAAGTCCTTAAGCATTCATTTCTTTCAGTAAATTTTCACAAACAGCTTTTATGTAATAAGTCGTATCACGGTTAAGATAAAAATAATCATCGTCAGTGACCGACTTTACCTCTTCGAGCAGCGGCAAAGCTTTGGTGCCGAGTCTCTTTAAAGACCAAGCCGCCCACAATCTTTCGGTTCCAATTCCGTTATTAAGATAATGTTTCAACACGTTAAGCCCATGTTTATCTAAATTAAGATCAGTTACCGCTTCTGCGGCGACTATACGAACTGACGGGCAGCTGTCATTAAGCATTTCGACAAGCCTTGAACTTACAGGTTCGCACACAGCTACTGTCGGTACCCTGTGGTGGAAATGAATAACTGCCCAGTATCGGGCCGATCCGTACTTGTCATTTAATGCTTCGAGCCATTTTGACTTATTATACCCAGCGTCGATTTCAAGCGATTTAACTTCTATAAGCCTTTTGATCTGCGAGGCGGATATTTCCTCTGCCCAGTGACTATAGGGGATATTTGCAGGCTGAGCAGTGATATCCGGAGATTGAATTTCATATACCACTTCTTCGCTATCCTCAAAACCAGGCCTTACCGCTATAGCTTCAAGTACCTGGCCTGTTTTTAGAATGATCGGTGCATAATATAGCTGCTGCCTGGGTTTATCTTCAGCATCGCCGCTATCGATAACATACACAATAGACGCCCCGTCAAGTTCACATTCAAGTTTTACCGCTTCCTGGTCTTCCCTGGCTCTTATACTTCGAACTCCGGGTGAGGGAACTTTGAGCCAAATGTCCCCGGGGCGTTTAAGGCGATCAAATTCCGGTTCTGGTATAAGGCCGACGTCACTTATCTCCAGCATCCAGCTATGCAGCTTATTTCGTAAATGTTGAAGTTTATTTTTAAGTGAAGGCTCAAAGGCAAGGTTATTCACTTCATGGGGGTCTTTCTTAGTGTCATAGAGTTCTTCAATGTAGCGGGGGTGCTTGAAATACTGTTTCTGCGGCCCCTTAAGTTTCCCAAATTCATGAAGCCTTCGCATTTCCTGCATAGTCGGCATCGCATTCATATATTTAACGTCAACGGAATAAGGAATATGCGGCATAAAGTTGCGTATATAACGGTACCTGCCGTCAAAGACCATACGAACAATATCCTGTGCTTCATCGATCCGGTCCCTGGCACCGTAAATATATTTTCGCGGCTTTGCAGGATTTATGCCCGCAAAAGCCCGGCCCTGCATATGTGATGGTGAATTGACACCTGCCAACGAAAGAACCGTCGGGCCAAAATCTATAGAACTTATCATGGCGTCGACTGTTTGCTGTCCGGCATTGTTTACTTTAGTATCAAGACCCGCCAGGTGCCTGTACTTTGGAGGATAATATATAAGCAGCGGCATGCGTGTGCTCGAATCGTAAAGCCATCTTTTACATCTCGGCAGCCCCCTACCGTGGTCACCCCATACCCAAACGATAGTATCGTCATGTAAACCGTCGCATTTTAACTGTTCCAGCAAATCCCTGAATTGCTTATCAAAGGTGGTTATATTATCAGCATAACATGCAATATCATTTCTTACAACTGGTGTATCCGGGTAATAAGGTGGAACTTTTGCCCGCTTTGGGTTATGAAGTTCAGCCTTTCGGCCTGGAGGCCGGCGAATACGTCCTTCATGGGTTGTAAGATAATTGAAGACACTGAAAAAAGGCTTTCCGACGGGGCGGTTTCGCCAATGGGCCGTATCGCTACTGTCATCCCAGGCGCTTGCAGGGGTATTGAACTGGTAATCGGTCTTGCTGTTGTTGCTGCAATAGTAACCTGACTGCCTGAGGTATTCAGTAAAGCATTTGACACTAGCAGGCGGAACTCCGTCACATCGCATCGGACATGTACCAATAGAGTTTGCGTACATCCCGGTAATAATGCCCGAACGAACCGGTGAGCATACGCCGGCGCTGGTAAAGGCATTATCGAATCTTACAGCCTGTTTTGCAAAAGCGTCAATATTGGGAGTGATGGCGTAATCATCACCGTAACAGCCGAGATCCGGACTTATATCCTCAGCGCTTATCCACAGTATATTCGGCCTTTCGACAGTAACCTTTCGAGCCAGTTCTTTGTGCCCCGGAGAACATGCCTGTATGGCAATCAAAGATGTTAAACTACCGCAACTTAACTTAATTAACTGTCGTCTGTTCATTCGTTCAAATTCTTTGTCTCTATCATACCATTGCTTTTAAGTAATAAGTCAGGGCGTGAAAGTTACTGTCCCCGGTTTCTTTCATCCACTGCAGCATTTTATGTCTCATAATTTCCAGTTCTTCCTTATATGCCGGATCCTTGACAAGATTGTTTAGCGAATGCGGATCTTTTGTGTAGTCGTACAGTTCTTCCGGAGGACGATGGTAATAAAACTCAACCCGCCTGGCCAGCTCCGGATCCTGATCGGCGAACTCTTCCATTATATAAAT
>CAZVPF010000073.1:0-10233 GCA_964628195.1 uncultured Pirellulales bacterium
CTATACTATCAAAATCTTACTTCTTTGCACGATTTTACTTGGGAAATACGGGTTGAAGATTATCAGTCCGGACGGTAAGGAGAATTTTCTTGATAACGGACAGAGACAAGTTGTGCTTGATTCGCTTCTTTCACAAAAAGAGGTTGCTTTTGATTCCATTCGCAAAAGACTGAATTTGATGGAAACGCAGAAGTTTAATCTTGAAGAGGGGTCGGCTGACAAAAAAACGGCAAAGCTTAAGGGGGACGAGTTTAATTCATATTTGCGAGGTTCGAAGGGTTTGGGAGCAAAGCTTTTTAAGAAGCTGGAAGAGTCAGACCTTATTGAAATAAACGAACTGGTAACAGACGATGGATTATCAGATGAAGAAGTTATAAACAAGCTAATGGAAGAGTATAGCTTCACTGAAGAACAAGCAGCAGCGGCGGCGGCTGTGCCTTTGCCGACGAAATATATGAACTTTTCGGAACTGGCTTTGCAAAAGCTACTGCCGCATCTTGAAAAGGGATTATTGACACATAAGGCGATAGAAACTGTTTACGGCAGCCCACAGGCAATTAAGAAAACAGATTCTGTCGATAAACTTCCAATGCCGGAGGATTTGCGGAACCCTATTGTGAACAAGGCACTGTTCGAAACGCGGAAGGTCGTCAACGCAATAATCAGAGAATACGGTAAGCCGAAAAAAATCTTTGTGGAGATGGCAAGGGATGTTAAGGGTTCAAAAAGGGAGAGGGATGAGATAAGGCTGAAGAACTGGAAGCTGGAACAGGAAAATATAAAAGCTCGAGAAGAATTAATGAATTTCGGCATCTCACAGCCTTCACGCGATGATATTATCAAGTATAAGCTATGGATGGAATGCGAGCGGGTATGCCCATATACGGGCAAAAGCATATCGCAGGCCAACCTTTTCGGAGAGAACCCGGATGTTCAGATAGAGCATATTCTGCCATATTCGCGAACGCTGGATGACAGCTATATGAATAAAACGCTTTGCTTTGTTCGTGAAAACGTGGAAAAGGGTGAGCGAACTCCGTATGAATATTATTCTGAAAATAAGCCTGAACAATATGAACAAATACAGCAGAGAATCGCAGTTTTACCATACCCGAAGCGGCGGAAATTTACGCAAAAAGAAGTTGAACTTGACCAATTTATTACCAGGCAATTAAACGATACGCGTTATATCACTCGAAAAGTGACTGAATACCTGAAAATGCTTGGTGTTTCAGTGCAGGGGACTAAGGGGCAGATAACTTCAGAGCTAAGGCATCAGTGGGGCCTGAACAGTATTCTTGATTATACCGGCCCGGGAGTTAAGAACCGCGAGGACCACAGGCACCATGCAGTTGACGCGGCGGTAACCGCAGTGACAAGAAACGAACATCTTCGCCGGTTAGCAAAAAGCAAGTATAATAAGACAGACCACAGTTTTAAGCCGCCTTGGGAGGATTTTCGCAAGCAGCTTGAAGAAAAAGTAAACGCTATAAATGTTTCACACCGAGTTACGCGAAAAGTATCGGGGCAACTTCACGATGAAACATCTTACGGACCAACAGGGATTAAAGACAGCAAAGGGCAGGAATATTTTGTTTACCGCAAGCAGCTCGATGCGCTTACTCTGCCGATGGTGGATAAAATAGTCGACCCGGTAGTCAAAGAAATAATTCTGGAAAGGCTGGCAGAGTTCGGTATTGAACCGGGAAAAAAGGGGAGCATAACAAAAGATGTATGGAAAGAGCCTGTTTATATGCGAACAAAAGACGGTAAGCAGGGGCCGCAAATCAAGAAAGTTCGTATTCGTGATGTATTCAATAATATGATAGGCATAAAAGACAAGACGGGCAAAGCGTACAGATATGTTGCTTCGGGGAACAACCATCATATTGAAATATTCGAGTATACGGACAAGAAAGGCAGGACAAAACGAGAAGGCAAAGTTATTTCAATGTATGAAGCGGTTCAGAGGGGAAGAAGAGGTGAACCGACGGTATGCCGTGATTATAATGATGGTAAAAATTTCATATGCTCGCTTGGGAAAAATGAGATGTTTATGCTCAAAACTGAGGACGAAGACTATGTTTTACACAGAGTTCAGAAACTGATACAAGACGGACGAATAGTATTAAGGCCACATACATATGCGGGAAAGGTAAGCGAATCCGATAATCCTCCATTAATTCAAAGGAAAAACTTTAATACAATCGAAGGTTTCAAAGTTACCATAGACCCAATTGGTCGAATAGCTAAAGCTTTTGATTAAGTCATAAGCTAATTCTGTCGATACCGGTTCTGCAGGGGTCCGGTATGATCAGGAAAATAATAGAGATATCCAAGGCCGGGACTTATCTTTCTGTTAAGCTTGGGCAGCTTGTTGTCAGGCTTAAAGATAGTCAGGACAGGCAGATACCATGTGAGGATATCGGCATAGTTCTTGTCGATCATTCGGGGGTGACTTACACACACTCTGTATTTACAACGCTTCTTGAGCACGGGGCGGCGATAGTTCTTTGCAACGGAAGTCATCATCCTGCGGGCATGTTTTTGCCAATCGAAAGCAACAGCTTGCAGAGCGAGCGTTTCAGTGAGCAGATAAACGCCAAAGAACCGCTTAAAAAAAGACTATGGCAGCAGGTTGTGCGAGCGAAGATTGCGCACCAGGCGAAGATAGTATCCGAGGACGAGCGGGTTGCAAAAAAGCTTATGGAACTGAGGAGGCAGGTAAAGTCGGGTGATACGAGCAATATCGAGGCGCAGGCTTCGAGGCTATTCTGGCAGGGTTATCTTTGCGGGGTAAGCTTTCGCCGGAAGCGTGAGGGTTCGGCGCCGAATAATCTATTGAACTATGGTTATATGGTGATGAGGGCTGCGGTGGCGAGGGCGATCTGCAGTGCGGGGCTTTTGCCTACTTTGGGGATACATCATCATAACAGGTATAACGCATACTGCCTGGCGGATGATATGTTAGAGCCTTTTCGAGGTTATGTGGAAAGGAAGGTGCGGAGTATTTATGAGGGGGCCGAGGAAGATATAGAACTGGAACAGCATGTGAAGGCGGCGATACTGGAAGTTTTGTATGAGCCGGTTGAGATCGGGGGTTACAGCGGGCCGCTTATGGTAGGTCTTCACAGGACTATGGCATCGCTGCAGAGGTGTTTCGCGGGCGAGCAGAATAGGCTGGAACTGCCGAAATTATGATCAGGACAGGGTACAGGGCAATGTGGATATTCGTGATGTTCGATCTTCCGACGGACACTAAAAAAGCGAGGAAGGATTATTCGAGTTTTCGGAAAAAAATAATGCAGGACGGTTTTACTATGGTACAATATTCTGTGTATGTTCGACATTGTGCCAGTGAGGAAAACGCCGATGTTCATTATAAAAGGGTTAAGGCTTATCTGCCGCCAGATGGCGAAGTTCGGGTTCTTACTATCACAGATAAGCAGTTTGAGCGGATGCAGATTTTCTGGGGAAAAATGCGCAAACCCACACCCCCGCCGCCGTGTCAGCTTGAGTTATTCTGACACTTTTTTGCCACAAAGGCTTGCTATGACAGGACTTAGAAAAGGTGTATTGTAACTAATCCATGTCTGAGAGCAAGCCACAACGTAGCGCCCTTAGTAGACGATGCTATGTTAATTGTAACTAATCCATGTCTGAGAGCAAGCCACAACTGCGGTAACTCGACATCCTTTTCCCTTTCAATTGTAACTAATCCATGTCTGAGAGCAAGCCACAACTGTCATCGGCGGACAAGCATTTGACTAAGTATTGTAACTAATCCATGTCTGAGAGCAAGCCACAACTACGTTGCACTCACACCAGGCGTGAGCGCCATTGTAACTAATCCATGTCTGAGAGCAAGCCACAACTAGCAGGACCAGCTTCTGAAGTCAATGCTTATTGTAACTAATCCATGTCTGAGAGCAAGCCACAACAGTAATGCCTCTTTTGCATATCGCCCGAAAATTGTAACTAATCCATGTCTGAGAGCAAGCCACAACTCAATCAAGGACGGCCTGGTCGTTACATAAATTGTAACTAATCCATGTCTGAGAGCAAGCCACAACCGTAGCTCATTAATCGTTGAAGCAGTTGCATTGTAACTAATCCATGTCTGAGAGCAAGCCACAACTTCATGCTGGCATGACCCTGTTATGCTGCCATTGTAACTAATCCATGTCTGAGAGCAAGCCACAACACTGGTTTAGTCGCCATACCATTAAGCCCTATTGTAACTAATCCATGTCTGAGAGCAAGCCACAACGAGCAGCAAGCCGGTATGTAATTGACCTGTATTGTAACTAATCCATGTCTGAGAGCAAGCCACAACGGGTGCAGCAATGGATGAATTTCGAAAGTGATTGTAACTAATCCATGTCTGAGAGCAAGCCACAACGTAAAAAGGACCCGACCGCAAGACCTCCGAATTGTAACTAATCCATGTCTGAGAGCAAGCCACAACGGATTGCAGTTACTGCCCGGCAGGAGCATAATTGTAACTAATCCATGTCTGAGAGCAAGCCACAACTGCGAGTTAGCAATAATTGATAATTTGCTCATTGTAACTAATCCATGTCTGAGAGCAAGCCACAACTTACAGGAAATAGAAAACAGAACACAGGGGATAGGTTATAGGTTATAGGTTATAGGGGATAGGATATAGGGGATAGGGGATAGAACACAGAAAACAGAACATAGAACATAGGAGACAGGGGATAGGATATAGGGGACAGAACACAGGAAACAGGTGGGTTTTTGGTTTATGGTTTTGTGATTTTTGATGCTGCGAGGAGGGATTTTTTGGGTTTCAATTTGTTTGGGAACAGTTTGGGGTATTTTTCGGCGAGGTTTTTCAGCCAGGGGTGATCTGGGCCGTATGTGGCTGCCATTGATTTGCATGCTGCGCCGGCGAGAGTGTTTGCGCGTGCGGGTCGGCCGGTCTGGTTTAATATTTCAGCTTTTATCATTTGGGATGCGACGAGGTTGTGGTGGCCTGGCGGGTACATTCTTTCCTGCAGTGAGATCGCGAGTTCGATATAATGGTTGGCGTTTTCGGTGTCTGCGGCGGCGAGGTAAAATTCGGCGAGTTTTGCCTGTACTGTCGCGGTGTATAGGTGTTCCGGGCCGTAGGTTTTGAGGACGACTTCGAGGGCCTTTCTGCATTTTTCTATGGCGGGGGCGGTTCGGCCGGTCTCGAAGAGGACCTGGGAGTATTCGACCTGGAATGAGGCTATGGTGTTGTGGTCGGGGCCGAAGTTATGCTTGATCAGCTCTATAGCGCGGTCCATGTTTTGGGATGCCCGGGCGGATTGTCCGAGCTTTGACTGGATGGATGCGAGCATTCGCAGGCTGTATGCGAGGCGGTAGTCCCGGTCGTAATATGCTTTTTCCTGGAGCTCGATAGCGTGGGTGCATTCCTTCAGGGCCTTGTCGAATTTGCCGGTGTTCAGTGACAGCCATGCCTGGTCGAGCAGGCAGGAGGCGTATGCTTTGGGGTCTGTTGTTTTGCTGGTCAGCTCGGCTGCCTGGTCGACGAGCTTTTTTGCCCTTGCGAGGTCTCCGCTTGCCATGTTGATCCTTGCCATTCCGCGGAAGATCTCGGCCTTGGTTGAATTTGACTGGGCGGGGCGGGCGGCGCAATGTGCGGCGGGGCAGGCGATTAGAATAATTGTGACAACAGCCGCTTTGACTTTGCAAGGCATTTCCAACTCGAACATTAACTTAACTCCAATTCGATACTGCAAGAACACCGCCTTGTGATTATCTGTATGTCTTCCCTTGACCGGGCCGGTTCGCATTACGGGACCGAGCCTTTGTTCAGGGTATTCTTCGACAAGCGGGGGGGCGGACTTAATTACCTTGTTTATAAGCGGCGGAAAGGGCGGTTTGGGGCGTTATTGGAAGGGGGTAATTGTGCGAGGGGGTTTTTTATGGGACGGGGTGTGAGGGGAATTTGTTTTTGGATTAAGTCGCGGGGGGCATGAAACGATATACCAGTGTTGTTTATGAGGTAAGGAATTGATTTTAAGCTGTGATCAGTCGGCTGAAAATATGAATACGTTGAAAAATCGTAAATTTCGGGGCGGGATTCGGGCGGTTATTATCGCGTGCCTGTTGTTGGGCGGTGCCGTTTTTGGGGGCAGGGCCGATAATGAGCTGCTTGAGTATATTAAGGCCGGGCGGCTGGGCGAGGCGGAGGAAATGTCGGCGGGTCTGACGGTCGACGGGCAAAAGCAGGTGAGCGAGATACTCGGCGAGCTGAAGGCGATTAGACGTGAGAACATCGCGACGGCTGCGGCTGAGAGGGGGCGTGTTATGCAGAGGCTGGAGGCGGCGGGCAGTGAGGAAAAAGTTATCGAGATTATTAATGACCTGTGCGCGATCGATGCGAATGTGCGGGTGAGCGGGAGGGTCGAGAGGGCTGTGCGGGAGGCGCTGGTCGCGGCGGAGGGGCTTGAGAGGGACGGCAGGTGGGAAGAGGCGGGGCGGTATTATTCGGCAACAGGCCGGCTGGAGGGGTATCGAAGATACGTTGAGAAGGCGAAGCTTATGTCGAGACTCAGCGCGATAGATGCCCGTTTGGAGTTTGCCGAGAGCGGCGGTGCGGGGGAGACATACGAGCAGCTTAAAAGGGCGGCGACGAAGGCGCTTAGCCTGATCGACTACAAATATTACAAGATTGCCGAGCACCGGCGGATGGGCAGCGAGGGTTTGACGCAGTGTGCGCTGCTGGGGAAGGTTATCGAAAAGAAAGGCTTGCGGTCGGTTCGGTCCGCGGCGCAGTGGCGGGCGGGGATCGAGAGGCTGCGGGGGAATAGTTCGATTCATACGAGCGAAGATATCGCGGGGCTGCTTGAGGAAGTTGTGAAGCTTAACCGCAGGACGCTTGGGCTGGACGACGCTTATATATGTATGGAATATTTTACGGGCTGCCTTGAGCCGCTTGACCCGTTTACGGAGATTGTGTGGCCGGTTCGGCTGGAGAGGCTTAACCGTTCGCTAAGCAATGAAATAACCGGCATCGGGGTGCATCTCAAGGCCCGGGGTTCCTATATTGAGATAACGGGGGTTATACCCGGCACGCCGGCTGCGAACACGGAGCTTGGATACGGGGATGTTATAATCGCGGTGGACGGCAGGAGTCTTGAAGAAGTTACTTTTGAGCAGGCGCTTGATATGATATCGGGCCCGGCGGGCAGGACCGTTATCCTGACGGTGCGGTGCGCAGAGGACGGGCTGAGGCGGAACGTAACTATTCGGCGGGAGAAGTTTCGGGTAGACTCCGTTAAGGGCTGGCGAAGGAAGCCGGGCACGGCTGGGTCGTGGGACTTTATGCTCGACAACGACAGGCGGATAGGTTACATAAACATTGCATCATTTGACGAGGATACGGGTGACGATTTTGCCGTTGCGCTGGATGAGCTTGTGAGGGACTCGGCGAAGGCTTTGGTTATCGACCTGCGGTTTAATATGGGCGGTGACCTTTTAAGCGCGGTGAGGATCGCGGATCTGTTTATAGACAGGGGGATCATAATTAAGCGGCAGTCGAGGTGGGGGCTGCCTACGATAGAGTATGCCCGGGACGACGACAGCCGGTGTGCAATGCCGCTGGCGGTGTTGGTTAATTCAGGCTCGGCGAGCTCGTCGGAAATACTCGCGGCGGTTCTTACGGACAGCGCACATGAAAAGGCCTTTACACTGGGTTCGCGAACATGGGGCAAGGGGTGCATACAGGTGATAACCAACCTTGCGCCGTCGAGGTCGCTTTTCAAATACACAATCGAAACATATTTGACTTCTTCGGGGGCGGTGGTTGAAAATCGCTTTGAAAAGGACATGACCCAGAGCTGCGGTCTTGTTCCCGATTACATACTGGAGATAACGCCGGGCAGGATAAGGCAGCTTCAGCGTTTGTCCTCGCGGCTGCGCTCGAGGCCTTCGAGCGACCGAAGGGGGGACTTTGAGGAACTGACCGGTGTGGACCTTCAGCTTGAGTCGGCGAGGCTGATTTTAGCTGCTGAGCTTGTGGTTGCGCCGGTGAAAAACACCGCTTCCAACTTCGTTGCAGCTGCAAAATAAAACATTTTCGCCTGGGGACTGAAAAAAGCCCCGTCAAAAGCCTCTGAACATTCTCATTGTCATTTCGCGACATTTATGTTAAAGTTATGCTTTACGAAAGCAGTTTCGGCAGTGTACGGAATTTGCTGTTTAATTCAGGTATCGAAAAGAGGCAAAAATGAAAACCAAACGACTTGGCAGCAGCGATCTTGAACTGACGGTGGTCGGCCTGGGTACGTGGGCGATCGGGGGAAGCTGGCAGTTCGGCTGGGGTGAGCAGGACGAAAGGGACTCTATCGACACGATCCGGATGGCCCTGGAGATGGGGATCAACTGGATTGACACGGCGCCGATTTACGGGTGCGGGGAATCGGAGAAGGTTATCGGCAAGGCGCTGGGGGATATTGGCGGCGGAGAGAGGCCGCTTATTGCGACAAAGTGCGGGCTTTTGTGGAACGAGAAGCGGGAGAAGATCAACTGTCTTGACGGGGACAGTATAATGAATGAATGTGAGCAGAGTTTGAGGCGACTGAAGATCGAGACGATCGACCTTTACCAGATGCACTGGCCTGCGCCTGACGGCCAGATTGAAGAGGCATTTGAGGCGATGGATAAATGCCGCAGGCAGGGCAAGGTACGGTTTATCGCGGTATGCAACGCAAATGTCAAGCAGATGGAAAGGCTGGGGCAGGTGGGGGAGTTAAGCTCTCTGCAGCCGCCGTACAGCCTGCTTGACCGGCGAAGCGAAAAGCTTTTTCCCTACTGCGGGCAGAACGAGATCGGGGTTGTCTGCTACAGCCCGATGCAAAAGGGTTTGCTGACAGGCAAGGTTACGCATGAGTTTGTCGAGTCGCTTGCCGAGGACGACCACCGGCGCAGGGATCGGGATTTCAACGAACCGATGCTGTCAACGCATATGAAATTCGTAGACGACTTGACTAATATCGCCAGGCGTCACGACAGGACGGTTGCACAGCTTGCTATAGCGTGGACGCTGCACAGGCCGGAGGTGACTTCGGCGATAGTCGGGGCTCGAAGGCCGGGTCAGATAGAGGAAACGGCAAAGGCCGCTGAGTTTGTGTTAAGCGCGGACGATCTAAAGGAAATAGAAGAGCTGTGGGAGAAGTATTATGGCTAAGGACCAGCAGTTGTATAAAAGCCCGCTGATCGAAAGGTACTGCTCGAAGGAAATGGCTGGGGTGTTCAGCGCTCAAACCAAGTTTTCGACGTGGCGGAGGCTGTGGTACGAGCTTGCCGCTGCCGAGCAAAAGCTCGGGCTGGATATCAAGAAGAACCAGCTTGACGAAATGAAGCGGTATCTTGACGATATCGACTTTAGTACCGCGGTTCGTTTCGAGAAGAAATTTCGCCATGACGTAATGGCCCATGTTCACACGTTCGGCAAGGCTGCGCCTAAAGCGGCGCCGATAATTCACCTGGGCGCGACGAGCTGTTTTGTCGGGGACAATACGGACCTTATTGTGATGCGAGAGGCGATGCGGATTATCGAAAGGAAGCTCGCGGGTCTTATAGACAGTCTCGGCAGGTTCGCGATGAAGTATAAATCTTTGCCGACGCTGGGGTTTACACACTATCAGCCGGCCCAGCTTACGACCGTGGGCAAGAGGGCGACACTGTGGGCGCATGAGTTTGTGATGGACCTTGAAGAGATTCAGAGGCGCATCGCGACGCTTCCTTTTCGCGGGGTTAAGGGTACGACCGGCACGCAGGCGTCTTTTCTTTCGCTGTTTGACGGCGACCATGAAAAGGTCAAAAGGCTTGACCGGATGCTGGCGAAAGCTTTTGGATTCAAGAACCTGTGCCCGGTTACGGGCCAGACGTATCACCGCAAAATTGATGCGCTGATAATGAATGTTCTGGCGGGTATTGCGCAGTCGGCTCATAAGCTGTGCAACGATATCCGTCTGCTTGCGAATTTAAAGGAGATCGAGGAGCCTTTTGAAAAATCCCAGATAGGTTCGTCGGCGATGGCGTATAAACGCAACCCAATGCGATGCGAACGGGCGACGTCGCTTGCACGGCTGGTGCTTTCACTTGCGAGCAGCCCGGCGATGACCGCTTGTGAACAGTGGCTGGAGCGGACGCTGGACGATTCGGCGAATAAGCGAATATCCATACCGCAGGGTTTCCTGGCTGTGGACGGTATAC
>CAZVPF010000074.1:0-9392 GCA_964628195.1 uncultured Pirellulales bacterium
GCTTTTTTCTTAGTCGCCGTCTTCTTTTTGGTCGCAGCTTTTTTCTTTGGAGCGGCCTTTTTCTTGACAGTCTTCTTTTTAGCCTTCTTTTTTGGCGTTGCTTTCTTCTTTACCGCTTTTTTCTTTGTTTTCTTTTTAGTCGCAGCTTTCTTTTTAGCTGTTTTTTTCTTAGCAGCTTTCTTCTTTACAGTCTTTTTCTTAGCCGGTTTCTTTTTACCTGCGGCTTTTTTCTTAGCGGTCTTTTTTTTCGCTGTTTTTTTCTTAGCCGGTTTCTTTTTACCGGCAGCTTTCTTCTTTACCGTCTTTTTCTTCGCGGTCTTCTTTTTTGCGGCTGTCTTTTTCTTTACAGCCTTTTTTCTCGATGCTGTTGATTTTTTTGCAGTTTTCTTTTTTGCGGCTTTTTTCTTTTTGGCCATTTGTTTCGCCTCCTGCTGAACGTATTAATTAGCGACGTCCAAACAAATATCAGATTTTTTAAATTATCTCCGTAACTTGCTTATCTACAAATATTTCGGTATTTTGGCATATCCGGATAAAAAAATTTGTCTTTTTTGAGATAAAAAATGCCGTTTTTTGATAAAAAACAAAGATTAAACCAAAAAGCTGCTTTCTGATGTTGTGAAATAGCCCTAAAAACGGGCCTCTGGAAGACGCTGAATTGACCGGCATCCACTGCTCCAGCACTAAGCCCGATAATATATAAAATAAAACGAGCCTTAAAATCCATTTCAAGAAATTATAAATCCATAATTCAATAAATCAAATAAAAAAATGCCTCAAGATGGATTTATTAGCATTTTTATAAGACCCCGGTGTCCGTTTTTTCACTTTTTGCTTAGTACGGGCAGCGTAAAACAGGCCAAGGTTCCCTTGCCCTGTTCGCTTGAAACTGTTACGGAACCGCCCGATCGTTCGACAAGGTCCTTAATAAGTATGAGGCCCAGGCCGGTTCCTTTTTCACCGTTTGTTCCAAGTGTGGTTTCAGTGGAATTAATGTCAAAAAGCCCTCGCAGCTGGGTTTCACTCATCCCGATGCCGGTATCCTTTATGCCGACTTTTACCATACCATCGCTGTTTTCAGTATTAATAAACACCTTGCCTCCTTCCGGTGTGAACTTTATAGCGTTGCTTAGAAGGTTCTGAATGATAGAGATTACCACATTTCTGTCGGCAAATGCCCTCTTGTCCCGCTCTATTTCATTAATAATCTTGACCCCTTTTTCAGCCGCAGTGCCGGCAAGGAGCTTTACGGTGTAATCTGCAACTTCACGAAGCGGAAGTTTTGCCGGTTCGGGCTTGATCCTGTTGGTCTGTATCCGGGACCACTGGAGCAGGTTTTCGAGCATGTCCTGGCAGCTTTTTGCGGCTTCGTTGATTATTCTTGCCAGGTTTTGGGTTTCATCCGGGTCGGCATCGGCTGGCTGGTTGCGAAGCATATCGCTAAGACCCACAAGCGTCAAAAAAGGAGCCCGAAGGTCGTGTGAAATTATGGAAAAAAGCTTGTCCTTGGTGGCATTTAGGTTTCGCAGCTCGAAATTTTCATACAAACTCCTGAGATTCAGTTCAACCAGCAGCCTGAACTGCTGGACAAGCTGCTGGTAAGTCTTTGAATAATAATTCTCCTTGCTGTCAAGAACGCATATCGTTCCAAAGACCTCCCCAGTGGGCCAATATACCGGATAGCCGAGGTAGGATATCATATCGTATTTTATTTCCGGCGCGTTTTTGAACTGCTCGGAGGTATGGGCGTTGGGCAAAAGCAGATATTCTTCGGACGATATTACCTGCTGGCAGTAGTGGCCTGCCATTTTTACTTTTTGCCCCGAACGGTAAGGGTTTTGTTCGTTGGAGCTCGCCTGGAAGACTTCAATATACGGCGGAAAGACCCTTGTTATTATCGCCGATGGAACATCCATGACTCTTGCGAGAAGGTCGACAGTCTTTTGCCATATTTCACTGACCTGGTCAGGTATGGAAATGGTTTCATTTAACATATTCACCTCTCATTTCCCGGAGAGCCTTAATCGCCGATTACATGAAACTCGATATTTTTCGTAGTTCTTTTTTTAATATCCATACGGGCCTGTGCCGCATCGCGACAAAATCGCCCTTCGACTTGGTAATTTACGAATCTGAGGTTTTCTATTATATGTTCCCGGTCAAGGCCGTCAATATATGAGGGTTTGGGCCAGGGCTTTAAAAAGGTGCAATTTTTAACAAGCACGTTTCGGATTCTTCCTTTTCCTGATCTTTCACCGATATCAAAATCGAGATGCATCTGCCTGTTATCCCGGTAAAAATCCTCGAAACGGTTGTTTATGAAATTAACGTTCTCGAAAACCGCTCCGTCCATGCAGTAGAGGCTCATTCCGCGGTCGCAAAGCAAAATGTCATTATCGATAAAAGTTATATCGTGCATCAAGTCGGCCTTTGTCTCGGTGCCGAGCTTAAGGGCAGATTTTTTGGTCATCAGCACATTACCCCGCACGGTGATATTCTCCACGTTTCGCAAAAGCCCCGAATTGTTCGTGGATTTGACCGCGACGCAATCGTCCCCGCAGTACAACAGGCAGTTTTCTATAACAACATTTTTAGATGAATCCGGGTTAATCCCGTCGGTGTTCGGCACTTTCGGATCGTTTATCATTTTTATGTTTCGAGCTGTTACATTCTCACAATAAAGAATGTGAGTGTTCCATGCGGCAGCGTTTCGCAAAACCACATCCTCGATAATAACATTCGTGCTGTTACGCACCCGTATAAGGTTAGCGGGCTTGCCCTGCGGTCTCAGGAGATTTCCCGATCCGTCGATGGTTCCCTGTCCCGTGATGCGCACATTTTTGCAGTTGTTGATGAAAATAAAACGGCTGTGTGTCATGTTTTCACCGTTGTTGCTGTAGCTGTCGGGCCTTTGGACATGATCTGCTTCGAGGAGACCTTTATCGACGGGGAAGTCGATCTTTTGGCCAGAGGCAAGCAGCAGCGACCCTTCGTCGAGATAAAGCGTCATGTCAGATTTAAGGTTAATGGTCCCGCATTTGTAAACTCCTCGCGGCACGATGAGCGTACCGTCTTTGGGTAATGAGTTTATCGCTTTTTGCAGCTTGGCGGTTACTTTTTCAGTACCTGTATTGTCGACGCCTTTTAGCACGTGAGTTTTTTCGTCGCTTATGTCCGGTCTGCTGTTCGGGGTGTCCGCAAAGATAAACAGCCTGTCCAGGTCGTTTATCTCGATGACAAGTTTATGAGGCTTTTCGAGAACAAAGTGGAGTGTATCCCCCGCCGCTACAGCGGGAATATTACAGCTTAAAGGCCGGACCTTGAAACTTTTAACAGTTTGCGGGCATTTTACAGTTAACTCACATACTGCATCCACAGTAAAGTGAGTGTAATGCACATCCTTGTACCGCTCAACGAAAACCTCCCTGCCGGCTGCGGTTACTATGAATTCATCGCTTTTTTTCGCTGCCGGGCTGTGAGCAATTGAGCGTGTACCCGCTAACGAAGTCTCATTTTTTTCAAGGGACTTTTCGCCGCAGCCTGCCTGAAACAGCAATGCAGAAATGACAAACCAGGCAATAAAATTATTACGCAACAATAACCTCCTTCATTTAAGCCTCTTCGATGGGCTCGTGGGCCTTTCTGCCGTAGACTTTTTCGTAGGCCTTGCACTGCGGGCAAAAACCACTTTCCACCTTTTTGACCAGCCAGTAGAAAAAGCCTTTCTGTTTTTTTCTCGCCCTTGAACATACCGGGCATTGGAAGCATTTTTTGGCAAGTTCCCTGTCTTTTTCTGTTATATTATCCATGCTTACAGGATAAGTCACTTGTCGTGCAAAATCAAGTGTAAACGTTTGCCTGGGGTCCGATCAGTCCTTGCGCTGGGCGAGTATTTTGACGATCTCGTTGACCGACTGTTCGGTTGCGCCTTGATTATGGAAAATGACCTGCCTGCCCTTATCGGCAATCGACCGGGCGAAGTCCGGGCTGGTCAGGCATTTCGCGGTGACATCGAAAAGCTCCTGCTGGTCGCTTACCTGTATGGCGCCGACATCTTTTAGCAGGGCATCGACGGTCTGGGTAAAGTTGAAGGTATGCGGGCCGAATATGGTGCATTTTTTCAGGGCGGCAGGCTCCATCATGTCCGAACCTCCCATCGGTACAAGGGACCTGCCCACGAAGACAACACTCGCCAGGCAGTAGAATTTTGTCAGGTCTCCCATAGTGTCGCCGAGTATCACGGGTGTTTTTTGCGGTGCCTTTGCATCGGTGTTCTTAATTTCGCTATATCGCGTGCATGGGAAACCGTAAGATTCGATAAGCTGCGCTACTTCGTCAAACCTCTCCGGTTTTCTCGGGACTATTATAACTCTGAGCCCGGAGAGAGCGGGCAATTCCTTGAGTTTTTTATACACATCGAGCACGATCTTTTCTTCGCCCGGGCCGGTCCCGCCTGCTGTCCATACAAGCTCGCCGGGCTGGATGTGGATCTGTCGTGCGAGCTGGTCGCTGCCTGGCACGTTGTCGGTTATACGGGCGGTGTCGTATTTCAGGGAACTGGTAATGATGACCTTTTTCGGGTCACAGCCCAGTGCGACAAACCGGTTTGCGTATTCGCCGGACTGGACCATGAAAAGCGTGACCTTGTCGAACATCCATTTTGTTACAGGCCCTGCCAGCTTGTACCGCGGAAAGGACCTTTCGCTTAGCCTGCCGTTGACGACGACTACGGGTATTTGGCGTTTTTTGGCCTCGGCGGCGAAGTTCGGCCAGACCTCGAGTTCCATAAGCAGGCACACTTGCGGGGTCAGGCGGTCGAACGCCTTTTTCATAACGCACGAAAAATCGAACGGGAAGAAGAATACGTCGTATTTGTCGCCGTACAGTTTGACCGCGCGGTCATAGCCGGTGTCGGTTGTGGTGGAGATGAGGATGTCAAGGGAGGGGAGTTTTTTTTCGAGCTCAGCGGTGAGGGTTCGGGTTGCGTTTACCTCGCCGACGCTGACGGCGTGGATCCATACAGAGCCTTTGCCCGGATTTTTGCGGTTGATATTGCCCAGCTTCTGGGCTCTGCCGCGCCGGTACCTGCCTTGGCGCAGCATCCGGTAAATGATTTTCGGGCTGTATGCGGCAATCGCCACAAGGTACGCGAGGTCAATTATGTATTTCATAAGGCAGTTCGCTTTTTATATTATTTCAACCGGCTGGGCCGGCATGGTTGAGCATGAAATTACTATTTTATGGTATTGGATGCAAAATGCCAGTTTTTTTGCCGCTGCCATAAACGGCTTTTTCGGGGGTTGATTCAACAGCTTCTAACGACCGAACCGGCAATCTTTCAGGGCAAACCCTGAAAATGCTCTGGACTATTCCGCCCTGCGGGGGTTATAATGACCTGTTGTTGTCCCCGTGGCACAATTGGATAGCGCGTTGGCCTCCGGAGCCAAAGGTTTCAGGTTCGAATCCTGACGGGGACGTTTTCTTAACTTGTTAATTAACAAAGACTTAAGATTTTCGACAACCTGTGTCTTTTCCCGGAAATACCCTGATTTTGCCAAAGTGGGTCACTTTTGGGTCAGTCGGGTTAGAATCTCTGGCTTATAAAACAAGCATATTATGGCAAAATGTCTGATCGATGAGCCTTTTCAATTATGATCATAATCATTTGATTATTAGACCTACAGTCAGAATCAAAAAAATTGTATTGTCAATCAGAATTTAACTATTATAATTTGGGATATTAACAATAAAACCATATAATTACTTGTTAGCTTAAAAAAATGGAACTTCCCAACGAGATTAGCCAACTGGTTGCCGATTTCATAAAGCGCAATATCTCCGCAATTTACGAGTTCGCTCGCGGGGCATTTCGAAGCGGCAAAGAGGAAGTGCTTCTCAATCTTGAAAGCACCTACGCGAAGTACCTTGAGAATATTGCTGACAAATACTCCAGATCGAAGTCCTTCTTCATCCGAAACCAGTCAGTCAGATTCTACGACTTCTATGTAGATCTCGACCTTGCCTGCGATGATCTCACGATCGAGAATGTGCGATTTCAAAGCATTGAAAACAGCACTACCGTCTGCATTCTCACAGGAGCAGCTGGATCGGGCAAGTCGATGGTAATGCGCCACTTCCTGCTTACCAGCCTCCAGGATAGCAATCAAGTGCCGGTATTCATCGAATTGAGAGAACTAAATGCCAAGGAAATCTCACTACATGATCTCATCATAGACTCGTTATCAGGTTCTGGCCTATCCTTGGGCGAATCGTACATCAAGAAGGCAATCAGAAGTAGCCATTTTATATTTCTCCTTGATGGCTACGACGAGGTCGCTCGTGCAAGGCGGAAGGAACTGGAAAGGGAGATTTTCGCGCTTAGGCAGATCGCGACGTCCTCACCCTTGATCGTTTCATCCCGGCCTGACGATGCATTCTCAGGTTGGAGTGACTTCACTGTTTATACGGTAGAGGCGCTAACTTTAGATAAGGCCGCCGACCTCGTAGGGCGGCTTCCATTCGACGCAGAGATAAAAAGCAAATTCACCTCTGACCTCAAGGACTACCTCTTTAGGCGACACGGGTCATTTCTCTCTAATCCTCTTCTCTTGTCGATAATGCTCCTTACCTATGGAGAGAGTGCCGACATCCCGCGTAAACTGAGCGTCTTTTACTCGCAAGCATATGATGTTTTGTTCCAGAGACACGACGCCCTTAAGGGCGGCTATCGAAGAAAGAAGGAGAGCAAACTGGACTTGCTTGATTTCGCACGGGTATTCTCTGGATTCTGCATTCTTTCATACGAAAAACGAATACTTCAGTTTTCCCATTCGGAAGCAATTGCCCTACTCGGGAAGGCTAAAACTATTGTTCCTGTTGAGTTTGATCCCGAACTGTTTCTGAGAGATGCGTTACAGGCAGTTTGCCTGCTAGTCGAAGATGGCCTTTTTTATGTTTTTGCGCATCGTTCATTCCAGGAGTACTTCGCCGCACGATTTATTGCAGAAGCACCACCGCAGGTGCAGGAGAGAATAATTCACAAGATTTGGGAAAACGTTCATTTTGATAGTGTAATTCATCTCCTTTACGAGATGAACCCGAAGGCTGTCGAGACTGCCTTAGTTATTCCCAAGTTGTCCGAGGCGTTTCTAGGATTGGGGGTTCAAGAGGAAGTCACAATGACCCATTACAAAGCCTACATGCGGGATTCGTTCTCCAGTATTGAGTTTCGCGATAAGGAAGAAAAGGGGCGTGGCAAGGGAATGAACTTCACGTATAATAATAATGGATCACGAATGGGGGATCTTGTCCGTTTGATTAACGGTTACCACGGAGTTGCATCGTTTGACAAGAACCCGGATGTCAAGGCGCTCCGCAAACGCTATGATCGATTCGTTTCGAAGTGGTCCAAGAGAGGCAAGAACATTGAATATGACCTCTCAGAAGACCGAATAGCAGATGAGCTTTTGGGGGAGATGGCGAAGCTTCAGAACTATCCTTATTCCTTGGATTTTCTCCGTGGAGCCCTGCAGAATCTTCAGGCGGCAAAGGAAAAGCATGCCGCTTCGGCAGAATTCCTTAGTGAGATGTTCAGCGATTTCACTGGCGAGAGCTAACAAGCGCATGGAGGTCAACGGCTGACCCGCTCCGAATTCGAATGATTCATTTTAATACCAACTCCTGTCCTGCATCAAGCGCGCGCTCTCGGTCAGCCGTGCCTCATTCTCAGCGTTAAATAAAGCAGTGGGTCACTGAGTGGGTCAGTCGTCACTTGATGGTGACTTGTTTATCATTTGCTCAGCGACTTGTCAACCCGTTGAAAACCTCATTTTGAGCCATAAAAACGGCTATAAGTCCTTGTTTATAATATATTTATGATCCATGCCCCGTTCTCCGGAGCCAAAGGTTTCAGGTTCGAATCCTGACGGGGATGTTTTGCAACATGAGCTGAATACGTGACTTACGTATACCCCCCATCGCGGCATTGCGGCCATATTTTTGTTGATAATTGAGTAGACCTACTCACCTTTCTTACATACATCTTGACTTTGCCATGGCAATTTTTATAGAATGGCTATTGTTAATATCTTTTTAACGCATTTGATGCAAAACAGGCATTATAAGCTCAAAAAAGGTTTTTTTAAGTTCTGGCAATTTTAGTAATCTGATTCGAGGCCGCTTCGAGTAAAGCTGTCAAAGTCAGGAGGGTGTTTATGAAAAACTATGTTATCGCAGTATTAGTATTTTTTTGTTCGTTTTCAAGCATGTTACATGCAGCCGGCGGGAACTTTGGCGGCGGAAACGGCACAGAAATCAATCCTTATATAATAGAAGATGCTGCGGACTTGCTGGCGGTTAATAACAGAAAAACCGCTTCATACAGGCTTAATGCCGATATTGACCTGTCCGGCTATAACTTTTCCGATGCTCCTATTCAAGAGATCGCAGCCGGTCATTTTGACGGTAACGGCCACGTGGTTAAAAACCTCAAAATTACAGGCGATGCCACTATTGGACTTTTTGGAATATTGAAATACTGTTCTGTCAGTAATCTGGGAGTTATCGACGCGGATATAACCGGCAGGCAAAATGTCTGTATTTGAAAGACTTTGGGATATTTCTGTTGCATTTTTGTCGTCGTTATGTAATGATGTGTGCGAGGTGGCCGTAAGGGTTCGAATCCCCCGCCTCCAGTTTTTCAACTCCTTAAATCCTTGACTGTAACAGTTTAGAGTTTTTTAGGCTTGGGGCATCATACCCCCATCCCAAATCACAACAAAACTCACATAAAAGATTATTAATAAGCAACTTGAATATGTAAAGATATTTCTCATTATTGGATAGCGTGCACACATTTGGCACGTTTAGTCTCGCAGTTTTCATTATATGAATCACTTCAGTTATGCTCATTTTTTGCAATTTTTTCGATGTTGCTATTTGGTATGTCAAAAAATTATATTATACTACATTCACTGCTTAGCTGTGTTTGCCCCTGTGGTGGTAACATTGAAGTGTATCTGAATACGGGACAGGATTTTTGTTTGAGTTGGAGTGGCATAATCCTACAACAGGCAATCACACTCTTGCAGAACCGGTTAAGGGCGGAACAAAGCGTACTTTTAAGGCGTCTTTCGACGGTGCTTCGGTTTTGTTTTTTTCCAGTCAAGCGCATGGATAAGTATTCAGCTCGTAAGGTGAAATATTGTCAGCTTAGTCTGTGTTTGTGATCGTTAATTATAAATTGAGAAATATCAAAAGAAGGAAATCCTTATGAAAAACAGAGTGTTTTTTATTTTATTGTGTTCGTATTTCGGTTTGTCGGTAGCAACTGCACTTTCAACTGAGACGGAATATACAAATTCACTAGGCATGAAAATGTGTCCTGTGCCGCA
>CAZVPF010000075.1:0-9379 GCA_964628195.1 uncultured Pirellulales bacterium
GAAATGGCGATACCGGCGTATTTATCTTATGACATCAACACCCAGAGCGGCACGCTTGCAACACTGGCCGCGGGCGATAACTTCGCGTTCAACATCCAGTTCAATTCGGTCAACAATGATATCGCAGGTATCAGCATTGACGGCAAGGACAGCTGGAGCGGCGCTGACTGGTATTTCGCCGACACTCAGACCAGCGGCACCTACACCGGCGGCAAAGGCGTATCGGTGTCGGCTCATAACGTCTGGGCAAGCAGGCTATCGGAAACGATTCCCGTAGATCCGGGCGCAGGTCCGATCGAAATGAGCATCGACGTACAGGTCTCGCACAAATCCGGGCTGCATATGGGAATGAGAGCCGGCACGCCGGATTATGGACCGACTTTCGGCATTGACGTTGATACGGCCGATAACACGCTGAAGTTCATGTACAGGGATGTTGCTTTCGGGGGAACCACCTATGGCTCTGCCGTCAGCGCAGCCGACGGCGACTGGATCCGAATAACAATGTCCTACGATACCGTGTCGCAGCAAATGACAATAACGGCACATAATCTCACCACCGACACGGCAATGACAACGGGTATTACAAACGTAAGCCCCGGGGCCTGGACCGTTAGTGACGCAGGTATCTGGTTCAGACACCTGGTTCGTCTTTCCGGCGGTACCGAGATTGCGTTCGACAACGTCGATGTTGAAGGCACTTACATCGAAGACTTTGAAGGTTTCAGTTTGAGCGGAGCTTTGTTCAATGACCAGGCTCATACGCCCTCAACATGGTATAAGCTGACCCTCAAAGAGGCTCAGCTTGGCGACTGGGGTTATCTTGACGCCGACTTCCAGCAAAACGGTGAGGTCAACACTGTCGACCTTTCCGTCATAGCGAAAAACTGGCTCGATAATACCCTGCTGGATAACTAAAACCTTTACATATTAATGTTCGCTTCGTCCCCGGCGGATGGATATCGCTGCCGGGGACAACTTTTGAGTTCAGTTTGGTTAGTTTCATAATATATTGCAGCTATAGAACGATAATAAACCGGGCTTCGTCGGAAAGGATATGACATGAAGCACGTTAACAGGTTGAATAAAGGTTTCACGCTCATTGAGCTGCTTGTCGTTATTTCGATAATTGCCCTGCTGCTGTCGATTTTGCTGCCCTCACTGGGAAGGGCCAAAGAACTGGCCCGATTTGTGGTATGCAGGTCGAATATCAAAAACAACGGTATGGCGGGAATACTCTGGGCCGAGGACAATGACGGCTGGGCTCCGCCGGCGCTTTGGGACAGGGGAAACCCTTATTCCGAAGACGGGCTTCTTAAACCTTATTTAAGCGCAAAGACAGGTGACAGCATTATGCACTGTCCGGCTGTGCCAAAGAAATATGCAGGCAAGACGTACAGGCAGCTTGACCTTGTTGCCGATGCTTCGCCGTTCGCCAATCCTGACAACTACTTCAACAGTTACGGTATTAATATGATGATATGTTCACCCCAGCCGCAAAACTGTCCCGGCCAGTATGATATGTCCAACCACGGCGATACCGGCGATATCTGGGGGGAAGATGCGGTTTTCTACTACGAACGAGGTAACTGCAAACTTTTCACTATTGACAATCCGAATGACGTGATTTTCTTCGGCGAAAGCGTTTTGTATATTTCCGCACCTTACCTGTTGAATCTGCCAATCAGCACCGGTAAATTCAAGGAACCTGCCGACATGGGCAGGCGACATAATCAGACTGTAAGACGGGTAAGGGACACGGTAGACGAAGTGGGTGAAATGAACATTGCATGGATAGACGGCTCGGTTTCACAGCAGCCGGACGATCTCGAATATCCCGACCAAAGCGGTATTCCTAAAATTAACTACAAATACTGGACGGGCAAAAGCAGGTGATCTTGGCTTTACCTTGTACTTTGACAGGGTTATTTAACTGCCCCGCCCGGTGTGAATTTTTGTCTGAAACGAGGCTTCAATGAAAAATTATATTTTACTGGTAATTATTTCTATGTTGTTCCCGTTGGGATGCGCGGCCGAAACTTTGCTTTTTGACCTGTGCGATTCTCTGCACACCGACGGTAACTGGAACCCGGTTCTATATTTTTCACAGGGTATTCAGGTGCAAAACGCTGTAAACTCAAATGGCGAAACGACAACGGTGTATTATGAGTGCACGGACGATTTTTCTTCATATTCGACATCCGGAGCAACGCCGACCATTTACCCGGTCAACGCGGGCAAAGACTCTTTCACACTTACCTCTTACAATAACACCGCTTCTGTTGTGATAGGCGGTTTGATGCCATCGTCGACCTATGATCTTAAGTTTTTCGGATCGAGAAACGCCCCCGGACCGAGGCAGACGGATATCACTATCAACGCAACTACCCAAACCCTCGAGGCCGCATATAACACCGAACAGGCTGTTGAATTTTCAGGAGTTGAGTCCTCGCAGGAAGGGAGCATCACTATAGAATTTGCACTGCACCCTTCAAGTTCTTACGCTTATTTGGGGGTCATAGAAATAAACGGTGATTTCGATGAAATTGACTTAAATATATATGTCGCACCTGACGGAGATGACACTAATCCCGGAACCGTAACCTCCCCGGTCGCAACGTTAGCAGGCGCCGCCCAGAGGGTACGGGACTTTAAATCGGCTTACGGTTTGCCGGATGGGGGCCTGAAGGTTTGCTTCCGTGAGGGCATATATTGTTTTGACTCTAATTACACTTTCGATTCCGCGGATTCGGGCCAGCCCGGGAAACCGGTAGTCTACGGTTCATATCCCGGCGAGACCGCAAGGCTCACCGGAACGGTAAAACTCGACGCTTCAGAGCTGACACTTGTAAACAACGGCGACCCGGTGTGGTCAAGGCTCGACCCGGCGGCACAGGGCAGTGTAATGAAAATGAGCCTTGCTTCTTACGGCATAACAGATTACGGAAACCCTAAAGGTTACCCTTGCGAGATCATATTCAATGAACAACTGATGCAGATTGCCCGCTGGCCGAACGATACATATTCTCTGACGACGGGGCCTGCTGGCGATGACTGGTTCAGCTACTCCGGCTCAAGGCCTGAAAGCTGGCTCAGCGCAACTGATGCCTACACCACAGGTCATTACTCTAACGGTTATTTCAGGTCAATAGCAAAAATTGCCGCTATAGACACGGTCAATAAACAGATTACACTTGCCGAAAACCCCATCGACAGGGGCGTCGGCGAGGATAAAGGCTGGTACGTTTTTAACCTTCTCGAAGAGATCGATATGCCGGGCGAATATTTCATCGACAAGACAAACGATATGCTGTATTTCTGGCCGCCGGGGGATACAGCAGGTGCGGATATCCTGATAACCGCTCTGGGTGACGACGACGAGCGTTTGTTCAACGTCAGCGGAGCTTCTTATCTGCGGTTCGAGAATCTTGTTTTCGAGGGCTGCCGTACTCGGATCACGCGTTTGTCGGGCAGCAATCTCATTTTCGACGGCTGTATTTTCAGAAACTCCGCCGCTTCGGGCATTACGGGCACCGCGACCGATTCGGTCATTAAAAACTGTGAGTTTTATGACCTCGGTAAAGGGGGCATCGGCGTCTATTTCTGCGGGGACCGCAAAAGCCTCACTCCCGCCAATCTTTTGATAACCAACAACTATATCACGAAGCTGGGCCGGTTTAAAGACGGCATTGAGTACACATCCGGTATTGGAATGCATACTTCATGCTGCGGAATTACCGTCAGCCATAATCATATTGAAAATACGCCCGATATCGGTATCAGCATTGGCGGGAATCTGCACGTTGTCGAATATAACCGTATGCACAAAGTTTCCATGGACAGCCATGACATGGGCGCTACTTATACTGCGGGCAACTGGAGTTCGCCCTATGGCACGGTCATCCGTTACAACGAGATTTATGACAATACTTCGGATCTGCCCGGCACCTATGGCTCGATGGGCGTCCGAGGTTTCTATCTCGATTTCTGGGCCAGCGGAGTGACAATCGAGAGCAACATCCTTCACACCATCTACGACCGGGCCATGCACACAGCAGGCGGACACAGTATTCATTACAGCAATAATGTAATGGTAAACGTCCCGACAGGTTTCAGTAGCTATTATTTCAGCAGTACCGAATGCAATGAACTGCTCGACCCGATCCGCGAGATGGATTACGATGTGCCCGGTTCGGCATGGTACCAGAGTTTCCCTTTCCTGACCCAGATACCGAATGACTGCCAGGATCCTGATTTTGACCAGTACCGCCCGCCGAAAAATTGCCTTATCGAAAAGACAATTGCATACGACGTGGATACTTTCACGCAAGGCAAGTCTTTCGACGAGGGTCATTTCGACATAGCTGCCGATAATCTGATCGGTACGGATCCGGGTTTCATTGATGAAGACAACCAGGTATTCGCTCTACGGGCGGATTCCCCGGCATACGACATACCGGGTTTTAAAAGGATACCCTGGGAGCGTATCGGTCTTTTGGACACACAGAAAGCGACAAGGCCTATTCCGCTGGACCAGTCGGCTGGGCAGATGAACAGCCTCAGTCTTTACTGGGCGCCCGCCTTGGACGCTGCCACTCACAGGGTTTATTTCGGCACCGATCCGCAGGCCGTGTCCAGGCGAGATGCCGGGACTTTTCTCGCGGAAACCGTCGACCCCGACGTTCTCGATCTTCAGCTTGACGGGGGAACGACTTATTACTGGATAGTGGATGAATACGATGATTCAATGGAGTTAATGGGAAGCGGCGACCTCTGGGCCTTTACCACCGCCGGAGTGGTTTACCAATCCGGTGATCTCGATTTCGACTTTGATGTGGATTTCGACGACCTCGCACTTATGTTCTTGCAATGGCTTGAGGTCTGCGCTTCGCCTGAGTTGTGCGACAGGGCCGACATTGACAACAGCGGAAATGTAAATCTTGTTGACTTCGCCGTCTTTGCGGAAAACTTTAACCTGCCCCATACTGAACAAAATGGTTATTTCGATTTCGAGCCCCCCGAATATTCGCTCGCAACCCTGGACGGCCAGGACGGCTGGGCAGGCATGGATTATTTCATTGCCGCCAGCGTTACCAGCGGGCTTTACACGGGAGGCCAGGCGGTATCGATACAGACTCACAATGTTTGGGCAAACAGGGTATCGGAAAAAATACCCCTCGATTCGGGCGTAGCTTCGATCGAGATGAGTGTTGACGTGCAGGTTTCGCATAAGTCGGGACTTCATATAGGAATAAGATCGGGCACTCCGGATTACGGACCTGCTTTCGGTATTGATGTGGACACCGCGGATAATAACACCCTGAAATTTTTCTACAGGGATGTTGCGGCAGTTGGGATGGGGGCGACTCATTTCGGCTCTGCCGTCAGCGCAGCCGACGGTGACTGGATCCGAATTTCAAAGTCTTATGACACTGTTTTACAGCAGTTGACATTAACAGCGCATAATCTCACCACCGACACGGCAATGACAACGGGTATTACAAACGTAAGCCCGGGGGCGTGGACCGTTACCGACGCAGGTATCTGGTTCAGGCACCTGGAACGTATTTCCGGCGGGCAGGTTATGTTCGACAATGTTGTTGTTTTCGTTAATGATTGATCTTAGTTACTATTGAAAAGTTGCAGCAAAATGATGTTTTAAAACAAGCTAACTTTGTAGAGCAATGCTGAAGTTACTCAAAACCGCTGTCTTGAGGCTTAATTAATAACGGCATTTTCCAAAACACAGTTTGCAGACAGGTTTAGCTCGAATTTAGGTGCCCTGTTCCATGTAAGAAGTCAGTATTTTTCTACTTGGGTTCAAATAGAAATATCAAAGTTATTTTCGATTGAAGGGATTGATATGCGTCACTTTCTTATTTGTTTATTGATTACATCAGGATGTTTAATGTTTTGCGGTTGTGAGCCTTCGGCTTTTATATATGTTTCACCGGATGGAGATGATTCAGGTTTGGGTACAATTGATTCGCCTTATGCCAGTCTTGAAAGAGCCCGTGATCAAGTGCGTTATCTCAAGAGTGAAAATGGCGACGACACCGGCGCAACTATTTTTCTGCGCGGCGGCGACTATCAGTTGTCTGAGACTTTTGAGTTGAATGAGCTTGACAGCGGCACTGCAAAAAATCCTGTTGTTTACCGTAATTATAAAGATGAACAGGTGCGAATAATTGGAGGTATCAAACTTGGCAGGGATATTTTCTCTAAGGTTACTGACGAGAAGATTCTTTCAATGGTCAGTGAAAAGGCGCGAGATAACCTGGTTCAGGCAGACCTTAAAGCTATTGGGATCACTGATTACGGGCAATTTGAACAATATGGACACGTGCGAGTTACACCTGCACCTCTGGAACTATTCTATGATGGTGAGCCGATGCAGGTTGCACGGTACCCCAACACCGGGTTTATTAGAATTGGAGAAGTAATAGATCGCGGGTCTGTACCGAGAGAAAGTGACTACACTAATCGTGGAGCTCTCTTTAAATATACGGATTCGCGTCACGAGAACTGGGTTGGGCTTGAGGATGTCTGGCTTGGGGGCACGTTTGGCAATGGCTGGTCTGATGATAACGTAAATATTGAATATATTGACCCGGAAACGAAGACGGTTAAACTCAAGACACCTACTGTATATGGCGTCGGTAGCGGAAGAGATTATTACCACTATTATGCTTATAATATTCTAAGCGAGCTCGATATGCCCGGAGAGTATTATCTTGACCGGGAAAAGGGCATGCTTTACTTCTGGCCGCCTTGTGAAAATCAAAAAGCGGATATTCTTCTTTCTATGCTGGAAGACCCTGTCATAGCGATAGAGGGAGCTGACCATATCAAGCTGGAAGGCTTTACTGTTGAAGCCGGCCGGGGCATTGGTATTTATCTGGAACGGGCAAATCATAACCTGATTGCAGGGTGTACGGTTCGTAACGTTGGAACTACGGGTATTTTTATGGGTATGGGCGCTAAACAGACCTTCCCTTATCTGACGCACAATGATTATGAAGGCAAACCGGTATCCAGACGTGTAGGGCATTATCAGCTTCATATGTATGCCGATACAGGCTGGGAGAGATTCGCGGGCAGTAATAATACGATTCTCAGTTGCGATATTTACAACACCGGATCGGGAGGTGTGATGCTCGGCGGCGGTTCAAAACGCAAGCTTATCAAGGGCCACAGCGAAGTTGACAACTGTAAATTGTATAATTTTAATCGACGCAATAAATTTCTAACGGCAGGGATCAATGTCGACGGCTGCGGAAACCGCGTGGCAAACTGCGATATATCCAAAAGTCTTTTCCAGGCAATATATGTCAGAGGAAATGAACATCTGTTTGAATATAACTATATACATGAAATAGCCAAAGACTCAGATGATACATCAGCATGGTATCTGGGGCGCGATCCCAGTGACCGTGGTAATGTTATTCGCTGCAACTTCTTTTATGATGTCGGAAGGGAAGACAGAAGCGTAATGGGGGTTTATTGCGATGATGCTACCGCAGACGTTTCGGTTATATCGAACATCTTCTACAAGGTCGGCCAGGGTCGGGCGACTGTATTCAGTAATGCCGGTCAGGACTTGCTTGTCAGGAATAACATATTCGTGGACTGCGGTTCGGCGGTGGAGTTAAGTTCTTTCTTTTATACATGGGCAAGTAAGACCAGTAAGGTGGGACAAAAGTACAAGGATTATGATCAGGGCTATATATTCTACTATCTACGGGATGAATACACAAAACGTCTTACTGAGTGTGTTAATATTTATAAACCGCCTTACAGTGAAAAGTATCCGGAACTGACAGACTGGCTCGATCCAATTCCCGGAGCTGAGCATGAATACATTGGCATCAGGCCGCGAAGAAACTTAATGATTAACAATGTTGTTTATGACAGCAAAGAGCTGGCAAACATACACAGCGACTATGCCCAGTTCGAGATTGTTGATAATTATGTTACCGACGAGAATCCGGGGTTTGTAGACTTGGCAGGGCTAGACATGCGGCTTAAGGCAGACTCGGTCGTTTTTGAAAATATCCCCGATTTTGAACCGATTCCTTTTGAGAAGATCGGCCTTTACAGCGACCAATACAGATCGGTTCCTCAAAAATAGAACATTAAAATATTTATAAAACTGAGCAGTTATGAATATAATGAAATTGTCGAAACTATTGACTGTTACGCTTGGACTGATAACCGGTAATTTATATGCCGAAAACATTTCAGGATCGGCACTGAACCAGACTTTGGCAGAACCTATCAGCCAGACAGGGACAATAACATTTGAACTTCACACCGATAAAACCTATTTCAACGGCCAAGGTCAGGAAAATTACTCTCAAAACCTGGTTAAACTGCCTGGTGTCATGGATATTTCATTCCGGCGGGTTGACGAAGTGGTCAATTTGTCCTGGACATGGAAACGTAACAGCAAGACCTTTTATGATATCATTGTAGATTTTTCAGAGCTCCCGGGCCCCGAAACATACTTTCTGCAATACACATGGGACTCCGCTTTGGGCCGGTCTGAGGCCTATATAAACGGACAGCCTCTTCGTGTTCCCGGAGCCGTATTTGCTCCGTGGTGGGTTGAACATACAGCAGATAACATAATAGTCGGCTCAGGCAGCCTGAAGGTCGAAAACCTTGTTGTCAGTTCTGAATATACCCCCCCGCAGGAGGCACTTGCTGCTGTTGACCCGAAATACACCGCCCGGCATACAGAGCTGACCGGTCCTGTCAAAATGTCACCGCCAATTGATATATCCAAACGCAGCGGCAAAGTTCTTTATCAATCCCGTATGGATACCCCGGAGTCAGTTAAAGGCTGGGTGAAAGAGGGTCCGGTGCACATTCGCTTCACCGAGGCGGCAATGCTAATGCGGTCTGTCGACTTTTCGGGGCATATCGTGTTCTGGTGCCCTGAAAACTTTCCGGACAGCTTCGTCGCCGAATGGGAATTTCAGCCTTTGTCTCACTATGGTTTAGCAATAGTTTTCTTCGCAGCAAAGGGTGAACAGGGTCAGGATATATTTGATCCGGCCCTGGAAAAAAGAGACGGCAATTTCATTCAATACATAAAAGGCGATATTAACAGCTATCACATCTCATACTTTGCTAATATTGAAAACTTTCAGATGGGACGAACAGATTCAAATTTGCGAAAGAACAACCATTTTTATCGCGTTGGGTCAGGATCGATAGCAATTAAGCCGGACAGTAAAAGATGGCATCAGATACGTCTAGTGAAAGACGGCAACAGAATTCAGCTGTCAGCAGACGGAGAGATAAAAATCGACTGGACAGACGACGACCCGCAACGTTACGGCCCGCCCCACAAAGACGGAAAAATCGGTTTTCG
>CAZVPF010000076.1:0-9263 GCA_964628195.1 uncultured Pirellulales bacterium
CAATTACACCTTCAATGAAGCCTCATCCGGCGAATAAGCTCAAGTTAATTGAAGGGAAAATTGCGGTCTTTTTTGAGAATTTCCCACTTTTGGGTAGGGGGGCAACCGGCCCGGACCCAGCGTTCGATTTCATCTTTAGGCCATAGAAGCCGACGCCCTAAACGGACCGGCATCGGCAGTTTGCCCTGGGACTTGAGTTCGTAGAGAAGTGTTTTGCCGATACGCAGCCGGGAGGCTACCTCGGCAGAGTTGAGTAATAATTGCTGTTCGGTCGGTTCTGGCATATAGTGCTCCGGAAAAAAGTATGGCTTTCTATATATCTATATTTTCCTGAGCAGGTGAAAACTTTGAAAAAAAATTGTGAATATATGAAAAAGTGGTCACGAATATTTATTAAAGGACACAACTTCTTCTGTTGGCTTTCTTTTTTTCGTAGGGATATTATTGTCAGCAGAGTAACCTACAGAAATTATCAATTCGACACGATTAGATTTTGGGATACGTAAAAGTTTTTTAACCCTGGTCTCTCTGAACCAGCCCAGCATACAGGTCCCAAGCCCCTCATCAGCGGCTTGTAGACAAAAATGCTCCGCTGCAATTCCTACATCCATTAAACTAAAATTCTTCTTTTTTATTATACCCCCAACTTTAGCGGAAAAATTCTGCCTCTCTGAAACAATTAAAATCAGAACAGGTGCCTTAAAGACGAAATCATTGAAGTCGAGCAGCTGATCAAATGCAGCTTTTGCAGCTTTGTTCCTGATATCCGGATCATTGATTATAATGAATTTCCATGGCTGTGAATTGCATGCCGAGGGTGCCAATCTCGCAGCTTCGAGACACCGTTTCAACTTTTCTTCAGGGACGGGTTCTTTATCGTAATTTCTTACACTGTACCGTTGTTTTACCAGCTCCAGAAAGCTCATTTTTCTGTCCTTGACTAAATTCTTTTGAGCAGACAAAATAATTCTATAAAAATATTAATTCCTCAGAATATCTGCTTTGCTTTATTTGCAATGGTTTCACCAAGAGTTATACAGCGTTTACGGTAAAGCTCTTCGTCGGGCCCTTTATTCGATACTGCACCGAAATGTAGAAAAGGAGAAACGTGTTTGCCGCCCGAATAGATAAGCATACCGTGAACCAGCATACCTGCTATCATAGTCATCTCAGCAAAGCTGGCACCTCCGCCGCCCGGCCAGCCCTGGCTCGCGAACACAGCTCCGAGCTTTCCTTCTAAGTTCAGACTGCAAGTATCTAAAAACTTCTTGATGTGCCAACTGCATGAAGCTTCATATGTCGGAGAGCCAAGGATAACCGCAGAGCTATCCGCCAGAAAGTCATTATCTATATTATCGACTTCCATACACCGGCATTCAATATCTTTGACTTGCCGACATCCTTCTTTTATAAGTTCCGCCATTTTTCTAACATTGCCGGTTTCTGAATGAAATATAATTGATATCTTCATAATTCACATCCTTTTTTCTCTTGGTTCTAATTTCTGGCTGCAATCAAACAAGTACCGCTGAACCGGCGGGGAATAAAAGCCGTACTTTTCCAGCAGGGCCATGTATTCAGCCTTTGAGAGAAGCTCGAAGTCCTTTATCTTTACCTGTATCTCGCTCTTGAAATAGTCGTCGTAGTCGAGGTGCTCCGGGTTCAGGTCTTTTGACAGCAGCGGGCCGGATGTCCGCAGCAGATTCCCGTCATCGTCGAATTCAAGGGCGAAGATGTCGCCGGTTTTTTTGTTTTTGTACAGTGTTTTTTTCATATTTCAAAATGCTGTTTTTTAATCTTTTGATTCAGTCATTTAACCCGGCATATTTACAAGTAAATCAAACGCTTAGTAATGTAAGCAGTCACCAGTGCCCAGCCGAAGCTCATAAATGTCCCGATGATGATGTACTCGGCTTCTTTTCGCTGCTCGGAGTTCTTGATCTCGCCAAAGCGAAGTATGGACTTGGCCGCGAAAAGAAAGCCTATAGCGTTCGTTTGCCCGGTCAGCATGAAAAAGAAAGTCAAAGCTCTTTCCAACCGGCCGATATACTTGCCGCCTTTTTCCAGCCCGTTACTGGTCGGCAACTCTTTGAGCATGCTTTTTACGGCCTTGCTTATCACGATGTCGCCGGCAAACACACATACTACAAGACCGCCGATAAAACCGGCAGCGTTCAAATAAAGGTCAATCGGGATATAGTTTACCCAGCAGCTCTTCTCTATTAGATCTGGCATAAAACCTGCCACTACAGCAAGTAAAATAATATGTGCCGCCTGGTCAACGAGCAAAGCATACACTCCAACCTTGCCGAAGGCCCTCTTAATCACATCAATAAGTAAATGCAGAATGAACACCAGCGGATAGACCAGCAACGCCCATGACGCCTCAAAATAGGCAAGAAACACAGCTGTCACGGCGGTTAATATCCCGCAATGCACCAATAACCATCTTAAGGATATGTCTTTTGCCTTAACCAGCCAATCTCGCTGAAGCAAAAAATCTCCTGTAAAATGTGCTGCAAGCAGCACTAATAGTGTCTCTAACATGTCTATTATCCTTAAAAAACAGCCTCTAAAGCCTCTTTTTTAAAAAACAGGCTCTGGGGCCTTTTTTTTACCAAATACTAGACCCCTGTTGTTTGTTTTCAAGCTTTTCAAGCACCGATTCTACAGCATACCACCCAGCCGAACGCAGTTGCCCACCTACAGAGGCCGGTTTTATCGGCGGTTTCAGCTTGACTGCAATTTCCTCCAGGTTAAGTCCCTGCAACGCCCAGCAAAGTTTCTCCGCCTGTGCCTGCGTCCACCGCTGAATAACAGCATCGCACAGTTCATACACACAGGGATAATATACGTTGGCCTCTTCCAGGTAATAAGGCAGAGATATCGTCATCCGTCTGCGGCCCTTAAGCTTGTCGAGTGCTGTTCCGGAAAGTTCGAAAGCCTTGCCTGTTGAAGCAGATATCTTGCGGGTATCTATATGCGAGACCGTACCCACCCCTGCCGATATTCGTGTGTCAACACCGGCATGTGCCCTTAAATAGGCGCGGATAAACAGGCAGGCCCGCAGCGCATACTTCGGCCCGGTCAATAACAGCTGCCAGCCGTCACCCCGGTAAAAATCTACCCCGCCTTTAACCAGCCCGGCAGTATTATCACCGGCAAGGGTGTCCAGCGTTTTAGTTGCCCTGGTCAGGCACTCTTTAGCCGCCTCGAACTGTTTCTGCTCCAGCCTGCTCGACCGAACAAGGTCGCCGGTCAATACTGCATAAATATCTTTTTTGCTTTTATCCATTTTTACCTCTATTTGCACTTAAATGCCATCTACATAACGGTCGAAGAGTGCCTTGGAATATTCCATTATTTTCCGACTGTTGTATAGTTCTTTCATTATGACCGCCTTTATTAAACCATTACTCTATCCCGCGAGGAGGTGGTGGACTACGGACTCGGTTAGCTGTTCGCTCCTGCTTCGGGATTGTTCTATCTGCTCCTGTAACTTATCGCACAGGGCCATTAACTGGTCGACCTTTGCCACAATTCGCTTCTGTTCGGCGAGGGGGGGGAGGGGGAAAAATAGTTTTTTTAATGATGTAGCATTTACATTTGGTTGCCCTGTTCCCATGGACTTTTCATGAAGTTGATGCCAATAAAGAGGGGATTCTGAAAATCTTTTTACAAATTTAGATAAAATTTCAGGACTTGGAATTATACGTATCAGATATGAAGCAAAGACAGAACAAACCGAAATTTTATCAACAAGATAAGATTTTCCAATTGTCCCGCCTGTCCTTGCAATTAAAATATTACCATCAAAAAGTTTATACTTGGAAACTTCATCTTTTTTTATAATACAACCCGGAACAGATAACCAGTTTACTTTATTGTCTTGTATGTCGGTTATTCTTAACATGCGAACATCATTTTTTGTTGGATTTGCTGAGGCTGTATAACCATAATGTATGTCATGACTCAAGTCTCCCAATCTTACCCACTGCCAACCGTTGGGCAGGGCGAAGGGGATTTCTTCATCTTTAATCGGGGGCAGGGGTTTTTGTTTTTTTATTTTGCCTTGTTTTATGAGTTTTTCTTTTTCGTTATTTATCTTTTCGAGAAGTACCGAGGCGGGTTCGTCTTTCGGGTCCTGGGGTACGAGTTTGCCCTGGACGGCAAGCTGGAGGATAGCCCGGCGGAGGTTTTCGACGTTCTCGGTATTATCATAAAGCAGGCCGAAGTTGTCGCAGATGAGCCTGAAGGTTTTATCAAAGTCCTTTTTATTGTCGGCGGTAAGTAAATGATGGACAGTCGAGTCGCTAAGCTGCCGCCGCCTCTGCCGGGCCTGGTTCAACTGAGATTCGAGCCTGTCGCACAGGGCCATTAACTGGTCGACCTTTGCCACAATCCGCTTCTGTTCGGCGAGGGGGGGGAGGGGGATTAAAAAATATTTTAGTCTGTTTTTACTTAATCCCTCTCTTGACATGCCAACTTGAACACTCATTATAAGGTTGTATATGTAAGGCGAGATAACACACGTATGTAAATATTCTCTTATTCGTTTGTCAATTGGTCGTATTATTGACACATGTTGGCTTACATTGCTTTCTTCAAAATCATCTGGCACCAAACTTGACCGAGCAATTGAAGCACCTGTTATATTGAGTAAAATATCACCTGAAATAACCACGGTGCCCGACATTTTTTCATGAATATGCGGAGGGATAAAAACCACATTATCAAGTCGCAAACCATCATTGTATATATTTTGGGATCGTAAAAACCTTACACCTTCATCAAGGTAAATAGACTTGCCGCCTCGAGGTGTGCTTCCTGAGCCAATTTTTTTTGTAATATCATCAAGCCTTACCCACTGCCAACCGTTGGGCAGGGCGAAGGGGATTTCTTCGTCTTTTATAGGTGGCAGGGGTTTTTGTTTTTTTATTTTGCCTTCTTTTATGAGTTTTTCTTTTTCGTTTTTTATCTTTTCGAGAAGTACCGAGGCGGGTTCGTCTTTCGGGTCCTGCGGTACGAGTTTGCCCTGGACGGCAAGCTGGAGGATAAGCTGCCGCATTTTTTTTATGCCCTGCGGTGACTGGGCGAGGGTATCGAAGTTTTCGGCAAAGAGCTTTGCGAGCTGTTTCATTTCCTGCCGCCCCCCAGTGAAGCCATGAGCTGGTCTTTGAGCTGTTTTTGTATTTTCTCCAGTTCGGCGGCTGTTTTTTTGTATTCTGCCAGCAGGTCGGCAGGGTCGATGTGAGAGGGGTCAACGATGTTGGGGTTTTTTATATCGAGGTTATAGTTGTTTTCGATTACCTGCTTGACGGGTACCTTCCATGCGAGGTCGTTTTCCTTTCGCTTTTGGCACCATTTCTTTTCCGTCTCGAATTCTTCTATCCGCATTGGCTTTGTCTTCGAGTATGACTTATAGCCTTGCGGGTACGGGTGCTCGTAGTACCAGATATTTTTGGTCGGGCTGCCCTTGGTGAAGAACAGCAGGTTTGTCTTAATGCCGGTGTAAGGGTTGAACACACCGTTCGGCAGGCGGACTATCGTGTGCAGGTTGCAGTCTGTGAGCAGTTTTTCCTTTATTCGGGTCTTAACGCCCTCGCCGAAAAGCGTGCCGTCAGGCAGGACGATAGCGGCCCTGCCGCCGGGTTTAAGTACGTGCATTATATACACGAGGAACAGGTCGGCTGTTTCGCGGGTCCGGAAGGCTTTGGGGAAGTTGTTCTCTATGCCATCCTCTTCCATGCCGCCGAACGGGGGATTGGTGACGACTACTTCTACGCGGTCCTTCGGTCCGACAGAGCGAAGCGGTTGGGCGAGCGTGTTGTCGTGTCGGATGTTCGTCGGGCACTCAATGCCGTGAAGCATCATATTGGTCGTGCAGAGCAGGTGCGGCAGCGGTTTTTTCTCAACTCCGTAGATTGATTTTTGCAGCTTCTGGTCCTGCCTTGCGGTTTTTACATCGTTTTTGCGGATGTAGTCTATTGAGCAGGTCAAAAAGCCGCCTGTTCCGCAGGCCGGGTCCAGTATTTTCTCGCCGAGCCTGGGGGCCGTCATCTCGACCATGAACTGCGTGACGGCGCGGGGGGTGTAGTATTCACCGGCGTTGCCTGCGCTTTGCAGGTCCTTGAGTATTTTTTCGTAAATATCGCCGAACATGTGGCGGTCCTTCGACTTGTTGAAGTCGAACGATTCGTTTATCTTGTTAATGACCTGTCGAAGCAGCGTTCCAGATTTCATGTAATTGTATGAGTCCTCGAAGACCGAACGGATAAGGACGCCGCGGGGGTTCTTTTCGATATCGGCAGGCAGTTCTTTTAGGGTCTTGAACAGGTCGTTGTTTACAAATTCCAAAAGCTCATCGCCGGTTATGCCCTCGTTGTTGCCCGCCCAACTGTTCCAGCGAAGGCGGTCGGGGATGGGGGATTTGTATTTGTCGCGGGTTAGTTCGAGGTCTATTTCCTGGTCGTCGAATATTTTGAGAAAGAGCAGCCAGCCCATCTGGCTTATCCGCTGGGCGTCGCCGTCAACGCCGACGTCTTTTCTCATAATGTCCTGGATGCTTTTGATCGACGCGGTTAATGACATAAATACGAATCCTTTCTATGCCGCTGTGTACAGTTGCTGCTCAAGTTCTTTCAGGGCGTTATGGTAATTTTGTTTGCCGCCGAAAAGGCGGATTATTTCGACGGGCGTGCCGAAGTCGCTGATCGGCTTTACCCTGAGGATATCAATATTTTCGATATGTTCAATGCCTTCATCGGCGTATTTTTCGAGCAGGGCATCGAGAACGGCCCGGGCCTGGTCGCCGTACTTTGTGAAGTAGTTTCGTTTGCGGACGTTTTGGGCTCGTTCGCGGCGGGTAAGCGGGGGCTGATCGAAGGCGACGTGGCAGATCAGGTCGAACGGGTCATAGTCTTTGCCCACTTCCTGGGCCAGTTCTTCGATGAAAACACCGTGTTCAACGAGTTCTTCGATGAAAACACCGTGTTCAACGAGTTCTTCGAGGATGGCCCTTTTCTTTTCGGCAGCGGTCCAGGTATTGAGGAACTCGTCGAGGGAATCGTATTCGTCGAGGATGTTGCGCCGGGAGTAGTCCTTCAGAGATTCAGTTATCAGTTTTCCGTTCTGTCCTATGTACTGGACCCGCTGTGCAACGACGGTTACAGGGACATCACTGACGTAATATTTAACCCTTTTTGGGCCTTGTTCACCACCGCCCGGGCCATCGGGGCCGTCAGGGGGCGGAGTTTCGTCCGGTCCATCATCCGGCGGCCCCGGGTCAGGTCCCGGCCCTTGTTCATCTTCAGGCGGGATTGGGTCCTGGTCGGGCCTGGGTTCGTATACCTGGACCGGGTCGCCGTCAAAGTCAGGGTCTGCGAAAAGCTCGGTCGCCTTGCGGAAGTCCATAATTGTGAAGAAGTATTTATCATAGTCTTGGTTTATCCGGGTTCCGCGTCCGATTATCTGCTTGAACCGGGTCATTGATCTTATGTTCTGGTCGAGGACGATGAGCTTGCAGGTCTGGGCGTCAACGCCGGTGTTCAGAAGCTGTGAGGTGGTGGCTATGACCGGATTGGCCTGTTCGGGGTCGATGAAGTTGTCAAGCTCGGCTTTTCCGTAGTCGTCATCGCCGGTGATCTTGACGATGTAGCGGTGATTGTCTTTAGCAATGTCGGCATTGGTATTCACGAGTGCCTGCCTCATTCTGTCCGCATGTTCAATATCCTCGCAGAAGACAATCGTTTTGTCGTATCGGTTGGTGCCTTTGAGGAACTGGGTAATTTTTTGTGCCACAAGTTCGGTCCGCTGATCGAGGACGAGGTTGCGGTCGAAGTCACGCTGGTTGTATATCCGGTCTTCGATCTCTCTGCCGCGGTCGTCGATTTTGCCTTCTGTCGGACGATAGCCGGTAAGGTCCTTGTCTATGTCGATACGAACGACCTTGTACGGGGCGAGGAATCCGTCTTCAATGCCCTGTTTGAGCGAGTATGTGTAAATCGGGTCGTTAAAGTATTCGATATTTGAAACGGTTTTTGTTTCTTTGGGCGTTGCGGTCAGTCCTATCTGGGTAGCAGTTTTGAAGTATTCAAGGATTTCACGCCATGCCGAATCTTCGGCGGCACTTCCGCGATGGCATTCGTCAACGACGATTAGGTCGAAGAAGTCCGGCGAAAACTGCTTGTAGATGTTTCTTTCTTCTTCCGTGCCGGTGACGGCCTGGTAGAGCGAGAGATATATCTCGTATGACTTGTCAACCTGCCGGTTCTGAATTTTGGTCATGGCCTGGCCGAAGGGGCGGAAGTCGTTTATGCGGGCCTGATCGACAAGAATATTTCGGTCTGCAAGGAAGAGTATGCGTTTTTTGGCGCGAGCCTTCCAGAGCCGCCAGATGACCTGGAAGGCGACATAAGTTTTGCCCGTGCCGGTTGCCATGACAAGCAGGATTCGGTCCTGTCCTTTGCTGATAGCGTCGAGGGTTCTGTTTATCGCAATCATCTGGTAATAGCGAGGTTTTTTGCCGGATGCGTCTGTGTAGTACTCGTGGGCTACGATGGTTTTTTGCTGGTCATTTATGCCCTTGTGGACGCAGTAGCGGTGCCAGAGCTGTTCTGGTGAGGGGAAGGCATCGAGAGGGATTTCCATTTCGACCTGCGGGGACTGGCCGGTTTTGTCATGCTGGAGGAAAGCGTCGCCGTTGGTGGAGTAGGCAAGCGGTACGTCGAGCATTTCGGCATATGTAAGGGCCTGCTGCATTCCCTGGCCGACCTGGTGCTTGTTGTCCTTTGCTTCTATGACGGCGATGGGGATGTTTGGCTTGTAGAAAAGGACGTAGTCCGCACGTTTTGGGGTGTCACGCTTGACGGCATGGCCGCGGACGTGAATCCTGCCGTTTGTGAGGGCATATTCCTCCATGAACTGGGTCTGAGTGTCCCAGCCAGCTTTGACTAAGGCAGGTGTAATGTATTTAGTACAAATATCACGTTCTGATAAATCTTTTTTGCCTATGTTTCCCAACCTCTTTGCGTCCTAACCCAATGGGAACAGTTTGGGGTGATTTTAGTGCTTTTTGCTGAGTTTATCAAGGGAAAACCAAGAGGTAGTTTGCAATAAATATTAATAGCCTTTGTGTTTTCATAAGATAATCCTTTCAACAATAAATTTACCTGTCAAAAGGGCTTCGGAGTGAGATGGCCTGTTCCATAGCTCGGTTCAACCCTTACCTATGGACTGTTAATATACACGCCGGTATCTTCGCT
>CAZVPF010000077.1:0-1045 GCA_964628195.1 uncultured Pirellulales bacterium
GCATAGATGCCCTGCTACCATGATATCATAATCTCTTTTCATTATTTACTCCGTAGAAATAATTAATAATCGTGCGTCAACAGCTAACTTAATATAATAACGGTCACTATCTTATAAGGTTGAATTTCCAGTTTGAAACTGTTTATTCCCGACTCAAGACTTGTTTTAACATCTTCGCCAAGATTTGTTTCAAAGACGTCTTTGATCTGAACAGCTGTTTCAATTTTTACTTCCTGTTTTTTCCCGGTCGGATTATAAAACCTTGCCGCAAATCCTTTACCGGACTCGGCGGGTTTGACGGCGGCAACCTGAACGGCGGGGTTATCTATTCTGAGCAAACTCGCAGAAACCGGCAAATCTCTCCTGTCGTGCCTGCTGATTTGATAGGCACGGGGCTTATGGACAAACCGCTCCATTTGCCCGTATACGTCAGCCTCCAGCCAGTCGCCGGCATGCGGCATCAGGGCATATTTATATGTATGAGTTCCCAGGCACTGCGGCCCTTTGGCACCGGCCTCAACCGTTGCGCATCTGCCTTCTGTGCAAATATAAACATCGACACAGCGAAGAAGTGTCAATGAGATCACCCGCCTTGCGTCCTGTGAAACCTCGAACTCGGTCAGGTCGTTGTTGAGTATTGCAAGACCGGCTTTTCCGTCTGAAATGTCGATAAAATTCTGCATGGGCAGTGAACTCATCCCGGCATCGCGGGTTCCATCCTGTTTATACGGCATATCAATCGGCCTGCTGTCAACATTGAAATGCCCCATTGCATCGGAAGCCTCTGCAGGGATGTCACTTGGAAAACAGACCCTGAGCGTATGGTCTTTTGCCGTGTTTTCAATTATCGAAGTAATCTCTGCATATGGTGCATCGGCGCGAAGAGTGATAATAGTCTCTATTTTCAGGGTCGCCTTATTGTCACTTCTTTTTCCGGCAAAACGTTCATGCTTTTCAGTATATGCGGGCACTGGCATTTCATATTTGACTGAATATGAAGTAACCAGGGGGCCATCTTCCAGCAGAGCGATTTCAGCATTGGAAC
>CAZVPF010000077.1:1055-8860 GCA_964628195.1 uncultured Pirellulales bacterium
CCAAGGGTATTTAAAGTTTGATTATGCTCGGGACGGACACGCTGCCAGTAATCGCCCACATCACCGGTGTCTTCGTAATAGCCCAGTTGGGTAAAGACTCGGTTTGTTTTTTTACATGTAAGCTCAAATGTGCCGTTTGGACTTATAACCACCCTTAAATGCCTGTTCTCCATAGTGTTAGGCCCGGTCACCTGGGTGCCGTATTCATACTCGCAATGCCAGAAGCACAGTTTATCATCGTAAGTTTCGTGTGGCTTTAACCTGATAACCTTATAGCCGTAGGCGGGTATGGGCCCTGTGTTCAAGTGGAATTGATGCCTGTCGGCGTAAAAGGGCAAAGCCCGGGAATTCTGCACACAAACCGGGGCGGCATGTGAAATATGGTCGATCGGCTGTATCTGAAGTTCTCTGCCGTTTGCCTCGTATGCCTTAAGATGACGACATTTCTCTTCCTGCGGTATATCCACGCTGACTTTGATAACCTGTTCAACAGTCGTCGGTGCCGGGTTGAACAATGCAAGCAATATATCATCCTGGTCAAATGCCGACAGGTCCGCACGTAAAAGAATCTCTTTGGCGGTAATATCCATAACAAGTCTGCCCAGTTCGATAACCTGGTTAAGCTTATAGGCTGTATCATCGGCGGTCTTGTCAAGCGTAACACCGTTGAGTGCATCATGCGAATGGGCAAGCAGAAGATACTGCCAGGCTTTATCAATAAATGAACGGGGAAAATCAATTCCAAAGCCTGCTGCAAGCGAAGCAAAGGCTTCTCCGTATCTTATAAGCTGCTTCTGGGCCTCCCTGTTGAGGGCCTTTAGGGGCATTCTCGTTGCAAGAGCGTTCGCAGAGACACTCGGCACCGGGCCGTCACGCAGTTCTCCGTAAACGGTTTTCAGTTCTATGCCTTTTTCAGCAATGGTTTTTTCAACAGCTTCGAAGTAATTATTCAGATCGGAGTAAATAAGCTCTTTGCCGGTTTCATTTGCGTTGACCTGGCTGACAATCCGGTCCACGACGTTCGACGGCGCGGTTGAATCACAGCCGTTGCCCATGAAAACATGCTCAGGTATAAGTGTTTCAGCTGTAGTTTGCCACGCGTCTTCGATGCTTTGAGACACTATCTCGGGATGACAGGTCGGTTCCGGAATGAATGTGATTTCGGCGTCCGTACCTGAGTCGGCGCTATGGAAGAACCATCCGTTTTCGGCCCAGTTTATATGCGTCAGGGGGTCGGAGTATTTTCGGCCGTATATAGTAGGCATTACGGCGAAGAAAAAGAAGTTGGCGCGTTTTTCAACGCCAAGCCGGGTACTCAGCAAGGCGGTTCCATCCGGCGACTGCCATAAGAACTCACTGTTCGGCGCGCGATTTTTACTTACATTTTTAGCGGAAACTATTCGCTTGATGCCGAATTGGCTGTATATCTGCGGGAATTGTGCCGGCTGGCCCCAGCCGAAAGTTGTGTAGGCTATATTAAGACAGCCGCCCAGCTCATTTGCACGCTTTCGTCCTATGAGAAGGTTGCGAACAAGGGCTTCACCGCATACCGGGTAAGTGTCGGGCAGGTTATACCACGGACCGATCTGGATCCTGTCGCTTCTGATCAGCTCTTCGAGTTTTTTCCGCATTTGGGGGCAAAGTTCGAGGTAATCCTCGACCGCCATCACCTGGCCGTCAAACAAAAAGATAAGTTGCGGGTTTTTGTCCAATTGATCAAGCAACTGCCGCATCATTATTATCAAACGGTAGCGGGAATTCCAGACAGGGGTGCGCCACTCCCTGTCCCAGTGGGTATGTGTTACAATGTGGCCTGTGCATTTTTGAACATCAGTCAAGTTTATTTACCTGCATTAATTGGATTTCTGTTTTAAGTACATCAGAAAGCTAATTATATTTACTCTGAATACATATCTCAATCAATTTTGTCAGGGTTAGATTTGTATCAGAAGTAAATACGGCCTGGGGGTCTTTTAATAACCCACAGGCAAGCTCATAATTTTTTCTAATTTCCACGTCGTTAATTAATTTATTATCTGCATCCACGGGATTGCTCCACAGGACGAGCCTGTTGATCGCTGATGCAAGCACAACCGGAATATCAAATTCCTTCAGAACACCATAACTCAGAGCCATCTGGTTAAATCCAGGTAAGGGTTTTTCGACGTAATCCGCATAAGATACTAAAGAACGATCTCCCAGTATCCCACAAATATCATCATCTATAACAGCCGACATAAGTGCAATCGGCGCGGCCTGGCCCATACCGGCTATAAACATGGGCTTGGAACTGAATCTGTTTTGTGTTTTAATCCATTCAATGGCAATAAGCGTATCTTCAACTTGAAGATGCGGGATAGAAGTGCCAAGAGTCCATGCAGCGTAAGAGACAGGCCGGCTGATATCACACCATGCGTATTTATCCCAGTGGCTTGCCCGGGGATAATAATCGCCCATACCCCTCAATTGAACTGCAAATACAGCTGTACCATCTTTCGTAATTGCTTTCAGGTCGTTCTTGTCAAGGTTTTGAAAGCCATCCTCATCAATATAAATCACTAACCGTTTGACAGGTTGTGAGTCCGGGGCAATAACTTTCGCTTCGAAATTCAGATTCCCATTATGATAGAAAAACAAATTCTCAGTTTCAATATTACTTTCTTTTGTTTTATGCCGTTTGACCTGGAAATCCTGAATAGACTTTTCAACAGAATAAAATCTTTTTACCCTTTCGCGAATATTTTCCGCATGCTTCGTATTGAAATCTTGCGAGTTAAAGGAGTACTTATTTTTTTTGAACCGCTCAGCACGATTTAAGGCAAGAATGTGCATATTAACCTTTGACTTTACACCTACTTCCAGGTCGTTCTCAGACATAAGGGTGAGCTGGCTGTTTTTCGGTGTATAGAAAACTTCATTTGGCTCATATATTCGATCAGTAATTTCAGGCAAGTTTTCTTTACCGCACGACCCCAGCCATTTAGAAAACCACTTATATGCCAATTCCCGCATTACCGCACTGTAGGTATGAGGCTCGTTTGTCCGTATGACCTTGAACCTTTCCGGAATGTCATTCAGCTTATAAAAATATTGGCCTAAATTCACTATCTCATTGAAACCTTCATTTGTAAAAAGAGAATCCTGCATTGCTCTTACAGGCGCTAAAGGACGGGGTACGGTAGCGGCCATTATGTCCGCCCAATCGAGACTTCCCTTTTTATCGGCCGGAATGAAGTACTCAGGGCAGTAAGTATAGGCGATATCAACACAACGGAAAAAAGGCTCGATATAGCAGCATGGAACCACCGCCTGAATCGAAGGGTCAAGAGCTGCCGCGACAGCAGAAGTTTCGCCTCCGCCGGAGGTGCCTGTCATGCCGATTTTGCCGGGTTCAACATATTCAGCCAGGCTCCTAAGGCAATCAACAGCCCTGAGCGCATCAGCAATGAAAAAATAATTGCTCCACAATCCTGTTAAGGCTAACTGAGGGCCATTGACAAAATGGTCATTACCGCCGACCTGCTCCCCCCTGTCGGGAGCATCGATGACTAAAGTGACAAATCCTTTTTTTGAGAAAACAATACCCTGCTGCTGGTTGTAGGGTGCAGCTTTTCCCCCGATGGCGTGATCGGCTACAGCTACAATCCCTGGCACGGGAAAATGTGCATTTTTGGGCAAGTAAAGATTTGCAGTCGCCCAACGGTCCGGCATAGATTCATATTTAAGTTTTTTGATTACATAGTCACCACAATCTCTGGAGGTCTCATTTATTTGGTAATTAACCGGCTTTTTTCTAAATAACTGCCATTGAGTATCGTCAAATACGAGCTGAGCAAAACGGCTGCGTACGTCTAAAGCATATTGCTCAAATTCCTGCTCATTTAAATTGATTCTGTACTTTTTGCGTTTTTCAAAATCATTTTTTAGCTGAAGGTACAAGTAATCCCGCAAAATCATATCTTTGTTCAATCCGCTGCAAAAATTCTGTGCAATCGCCTGAGTCATAAAAAGAAATAACGCAAAAATCAAAATTCTTATGTTATTAAATCGCATATTTATTTTCCTGCATTTACTTTACAAATTCTTCTGAAATTTTTCTAACTATATTTACCCATTTTTTTATTCTATTGGGATCCTTCTGGACAGTTTCCACGTCTTTCAGCGTAATATCTACATAGCAGCCCTTACAAGCGGCTAAATCCCTTCTCAGTATCGAGGATATTCTATCTTCATCAAATCCATAGCTTACCATATCTGCGGGGCTCGGTCTGTAGCTGATTATGTAGTCCCTGCCTATTTTTTCCGCACACTTAGCGACGTCGGCAAAAGGAGAAACCGCGATCCTTCGAAGATTGGGAATCTTTCTGAGGTAATCGATCTTTTGCGTCAAATCTTCACAGCATCCGTAAGCGATAAGGCCGAAAGGTTCCATCACAGGCAATTGATACTGGAGCATAAAATCATTGAACATTTCAGGGCCGACAAGGGTCAATTCCTGCGCGGCGCAGAAATACCACAATTGCTTTCTCTTAACCCCATATGTATTTGCCGCAGGGTCCGAAAGTTCCCCGGCATATGGCATTGCCTGGTTCTGGTGGTCAGATAAGCTCCAGTCACCGGCTTGTTCGGCTTCCTGATGAGTCTTTAATATACCATCCCTCATAAATGCAAGCAGTTCATGCAGCCATTGCGGCCTGTCCGTCATATCCCACATAACCTGTTCGAGCCCTCTTAGCTGTATCAACTGGGTAGATATGTCCCCGTTCCACATTCTAAAAACAGGTCCTCGATCAAGATTAAGCGTTAATATGTCGCCGAATACGTCTGACAACCTTGACATACGATCCTGGGTTTTTTTTTCATCTATGCGGTGTTTTGGAACCTTCAGTTTCCCGATATCCTCTGGCTTTTTAAGCGGGGAATCCCACCTTTTACTCCCGTTTGGATCATTGCTGCCTATCCATTTTACAGGCATACCCCAAATGCCCCCCCATTCTTCCTGAAAAGGTGTGATCCATTCGGCGTTTACAGTCAACCATGGCTCGAAAATAAAGTCATCCTCAAAAGCAGCCCGAAAAATAGACTGGCGCAAAAAAGACTCATAGGGGTGAAAAAATTCATCATCACATTCACACTTTGATTCAGGCATCTCATGCCATGCAAAGGCGCGCACATATATAGGAACAGCATTGCTATTAAAGCTGTTGTGTTTGCGCCATAAGTCACGTTTTTCATCCTGGTCGGCTGCCAAACATATATCAATATACTTCTTAGCCAGTTCCCTGAGTATAGTTTTGTCATTCATAATATCGTACTGTTACCTCATATTCTGATTTAATATACGCCTGTTTTATAAAAATATTCAATAAACGCCCGGGCATTTTTTAAGGATATGTCTGTTCCCACAAAATTTATAAAATCGGCTACAAAGCCACCTCCCACAGCTATTTCTTCCATCAAAAAATCACAATGCTTTCTGACATCATCTTCAGTACCATGCGCGAAAACACTTTGCACCGGCAAGCACCCCCACAAGGTCAGGTCATTGCCGTATTCTTTCTTAATATGGACCAGGTTCATACATTCAGCCTGAACGGGGTTGATACAAGTTATACCGATATCAATTAAGTCAGGCAACAATGCGGTAAGGTTTCCATCGCTGTGGTAATTCACTTCAATATTTGGATGTATATTACGTGCGGTCTCGATCACTGAAGCATGGTAGGGCTTAATTCTCTCTCTATAGAGCTCAGGACCGACCATTAGACCTGTTTGCATTGCAATATCATCACCTATGTTGATAATATCAACTTGTGCTTCTGCAAAGCGGCGAGCCTGAAAAATTCTTTGTTCGTAAATCCTGTCAAACAAATATTCAACGTAATCAGGCCGTTCATAAAAATCTGAAAACAGCTTTGGGATGCTTCGCATATCATACGCGGTTTCTAAAATCGTCCTGGAAAGCCCCCCTACTACCGTGTACTGCTGGTCTTTCAAGGCCTGAACACTTTGTTCAAGCCCTTCATCAGCACCGCTGACAGCAAAGTCAGGGAAGGGGAACTTTTTAAGCTCCTCCAGAGTATCGACATTTAACAGGGGGTGATACATTTTGTTACCTGCATGAAAACCTTCTACGCTTTTCAGGGGCTGCTCCCCTATACCCCATTCATTGAATACAGCATCCTTTGGCATTTCCCTGAAATAAGACTTGAAATCTGAGAGGTTAAAGCTTGGAGTGATTCTAACGTAATGGAAATCCCCCCCAATGCAAAAATCTCTATGTTCACCTTCAAGTTTCAGACTGTTTGCGATATCATTTCGATAGTCAAATAAACCATCCGCAAGAAACGGCACGCGATCCGATTCCTTATGCGATAGAATTTCCCTGACACGTTCTCTTTTGCGGTAACCCATTGTAAGCTCTTTTCATAAACAACACATATTATTTCCAGTCGAAGGCGAGCCCTCTAATTCTATCAGGATGTTTCAGCAGTTCCATATAAGAGCCTGGAGCTTCATTTACAGGAACTGGAGAATCAATAATATCTGATATTTTCAGATCGCCCCTTCGTATATGTTCAATAACCTGGATTCTGTCTCCAACAGTTCTGTCAGAGGGCTGCAAAACAACAGCTCCTTCTATTGGCGGTAAAATCCCGGCAGGCTTTGATTCAATGCTTAAAGTATGATACGTAGCCTGGAAAACCAAACGGGGCAAATCACGAGAAGGATTATAATTAGTATTAAAAGGCTTCCTTAATAATTGGAATACAGGTTTCTTCAATAATGAACCTGCCAATCTGACTCCTTCCAGGCTTGCAGATGCCTCTATTACAATATCTGCGCCGCCGTCACAATAAGACATTATTTTTTCCTTGATATCGGGTGAATCGGCATTCAGAGCGGCTGTGACACCCCATTTTCTTGCCGGCTCAAGGCGGATATCATGTATATCCGCTGCAATTACCCTTACTCCCCTTAGAAGGAGCCATTTTGTATTGAATAAGCCAATCAATCCCTGGCCGATAATTACTGCTGTTTCATTTTGAGCAGGGCTTGCAGCAGTGATGCCTCTAAAGCTGATCGATGCTACTTCCGCATGAACATAGTTCCAGGGATCAGCGCCCGGCGGCAGCTTAACGACCGTGCTGTCGGGCTCACAGAGATGGTGGCTGGCTTGCCCTCCCCAGCAGCTGCCAATGGACTCCACAGGTATCGGATTTCTACCGGAAACAAGTTCTCCCGCCTCCCAGCCTTTAACATTCCTGCCCACTTCTTTGACTTTGCCAACCCAGGAATAACCGGGTATCAAAGGAAAATTGACGTTGGGCTGCCCGCCTGTCAAGACACGAAGTTCTGTTCCAGGTGAAACAAAAGAATAAATTGTCTCAGCGAGGATTTCATCGTCACCACATTCCCGCATTTCTATGTCACGAAGCACGACACTGTTGGTCTTGTCGAATACAATTGCTTTTATTTTCATAACGACATTCCTTCCTCATTTGTTTGCTGTTCTTTTATTAGTGAAATAATCCTTATAACCTCAACAGCCTGCTCTAAGGAAATCGGGAAAGGCTTGTTTTTGCGCATTGCCTTATACAGCTCATTCCATATATCAGTGACAGATGAAGGTGCAACATCGAGGGTCTTTTGAACCCACTCAATATTTACGGGGTTTGGATCGGCCTGTCTTCCCGGAATTCCCTTATCGACTTGGGGGTGATCAACGTTTACATGATCGGCCAGATACTTAATCCCGTATTTCCCAAGTAAAATCGTGCAAAGAAGTAAGATTTTGATAGTAT
>CAZVPF010000078.1:0-8794 GCA_964628195.1 uncultured Pirellulales bacterium
GCCAATTATATTTAAAAAAGAAACAATGTAAAGAATGAGTTGGGCAACACGCCCAATAGGCAATAGGCAATAGAGGACGAGTAGTTGATGGTGAAGCTCGGATGATTATGTTTTATAAAGTGATATTCCTGGATTTGGGTTTGGTTAATGGGAAGTTTAGATTATGGACGAAAAGATTAATAGTTACAGGGATTTGATAGTTTGGCAAAAGTCGGTCGCTCTTATTGTCAAAATATATGAAATAACAAAATCATTTCCAAGAAGCGAAATATTTGGGCTTACAAACCAGATGAGAAGAGCTGCCGTGTCTATCCCAAGTAATATTTCTGAAGGTTACGGACGACGGTCGAGAGCAGATTATAAGCGTTTTTTGAGTATTGCAAGCGGGTCATGTTATGAACTTGAAACACAAGCTGAAATTTCAAATCAGCTCGGTTTTATCAATGAAGATATTTTTAGGCAATTAAGAGTTTTTATTAACGAGATAAGCAAAATGTTATCAGCAATAATAGCCAAGCTTAGTAAAGACAAAGCGACGTGGACATGAAACGCAGCAGGAAACTAAAAGCAAGTTAGGGAGTGTTAGTTGATATGAAGACGGAAAAGCATGATGCTATAGTGTTATCGAGCGGTTCGGAGAAGGATGCGTTGTCGGTGATGGGTGAGATGCACGCGGGGCATCCGCTGCCGAGCGATGAGATACTGGCGAACCTCGGATTATTTTTGACGAGCAAAAACCTGTCACGGATCCTGTTCTTTTACGAGATGTACAAGCGTATCGTGAATACTCACGGTGTTATTTTCGAGTTCGGTGTCCGGTGGGGTCAGACGCTTTCGGTGCTTTCTGCGCTTCGCGGGATATTTGAGCCTTTCAACCGGCATCGCAAGATAGTGGGGTTTGACACGTTCGAGGGTTTTGTGGGTATGGGCGAGAAGGACGGTGCCAGGTGCAAGTGCAGGGACGGTTCGTTTTCGGTGAGCGAGAATTACGAGCAGTACCTTGCGAAAATACTGACGCTGCAGGAGCAGCTTAACCCTATATCGCATTTGAAGAAGTTCGAGCTGGTAAAGGGCGACGCGACCGAGACTATACCGAGGTATCTTAAAGAGCACCCGGAGACGATAGTTTCGATGGCGATTTTTGACTTTGATATATACAAGCCGACCAAGGCTGCGCTTGAGGCGATCAAGCCGCATCTCTGCAAGGGGTCGCTGCTTGTGTTCGACGAGCTTTGCGACGATATTTTCCCGGGTGAGACGGTTGCGGTGCAGGAGGTTTTGGGGCTTAATAATCTGCGTGTGCAGAGGCTTTCGATGACATCACGTATTTCTTTCGCGGAGTATGAATGAACGAGCGCTGTAAAAAGATAAGAAGGCATATACTGGAAATTGCCGCTAGCAGCGGGCACGGGCATATACCGACCTGCTTTTCGGTTGTCGAGATGCTCTGCTCGGTTTATGAGAATATGAAACACGACCCGGGCAGGCCCGGCTGGGAGGAGAGAGACATTTTTATTCTCAGCAAGGCTCACGCCGCACTTGGTTATTATTGCGTTATGGCCGAGTTCGGGTACTGGGATATAAACGATGTGAGTTCTTTCGGGTCGTTTATGAGTTCGTTCGGGTGTCACCCGGACAGATTGAAACTGCCGGGCGTTGAAGTGTCAGCGGGGTCGCTCGGACACGGTATCGGCCTCGCAGTCGGGTCGGCGCTGGCGATGAAGATAAAAAAGCAGGACCAGCGGAGAGTTTATGTGCTTATCGGGGACGGCGAGTCGAACGAGGGTACGGTTTGGGAATCGGTGATGGTTGCGAGCAATCTTTCACTCGACAATCTCACGATACTATACGATAACAACATGTCGCATTCGCGGGGCCTGCAGATAACCGATCCGGTGGACAGGTTCCGTGCGTTCGGGTGCGATACCACAGAGGTGAACGGGCACGATCTCGATGAGCTGAAAGATGCGATAGTTCGTGAAAGTAACGGCAGGCCGAGGGTTATTGTGGCTGATACGGTGAAGGGGTACGGCTGTGAGATGCTTATCGAGAACCATTACGCGTGGCACCACAGGAGGCCGAGCGAAGAGGAACTTGAATTACTTATGGAGCAGTTAGATGCGCAAACAGTCTTTTAGTGCAGGTTTCGAGTTTATGGAACCGGTTTTGAAAGCAAACTTGAACAGGCAGGGTATTTAAATGCGTAAACAGTTTTTTAGTGCGGCTTCGATTTGCTGTGACAGGTTGATAAAAATAAAAATGAATGGGCAGGGTATTTAAATGCGTAAACAGTTTTTTAGTGCGGCTTCGATTTGCTTTGACAGGTTGATAAAAATAAAAATGAATGGGCAGGGTATTTAAATGCGTAAACAGTTTAAGGACACAGTTTTATCATTGGCAGAGCATGACGAAGATATCGCGCTGGTTTTCGGTGATGTGAGTGTTTATTTGTTCCGGGAATTTTCGCAGAAGTACCCGGAGCGGTTTTATAACATGGGTATTTGTGAGAATACGCTTATAAGCGCGGCGGCGGGGATGGCGTCGCAGGGCATTGTTCCTTTTGTTCATACGATAGCGCCGTTTTTGACGGAGCGCTGCCTGGAGCAGGTTAAGCTCGATCTTTGCTACAACCGGTTCGGGGTGAATATAGTTACGTGCGGGGCGAGTTTCGATTACGCGTGGGACGGCGCGACGCATCACTGCTACACGGACCTTGCGATCTTGCGGCTGCTGCCGGGTATGGAGGTTATTCAGCCGGGCAGTGAGAGGGAGCTTGATATCCTGATGCGTCAGACTTACAGGGACGGTGCGCCTACTTATTACAGGCTTTCGGATCACCCGCATTTCATGGATTTTGAAGAGGGGGATATAAAGTTCGGCAAGGGGATCGTACTGAAGGACTGCGGGGCGGGTGTTACGGTGATGACGGCGGGGCCTTTGGTTGAAAATGTTTATGAAGCGTGCAGGGACCTCGATGTAAACGTTGTGTATTTTCATACGATAAAGCCAATCGACAGGGAGCTTGTGGAGCGGTTTGCGGGTACTGAGATTTTGGTTGTTCACGACGCGTTCGGGCTGCATGAGGCGGTTAACGAGGTTGAGGGGCTGCGGACAGGCTATCATGGTTTGCGGGATGAGTTCTGCGGGTGGTACGGGACGCTGGGAGATATAAGGGGCAAGCTCGGGCTTGATGCAGGGGGCATAAGGGAGAGGGTTAAGGCGATAATTGAGACGGCAAACAATGCAGGAGAGCGGAATGTCAGCGTTTTATCGGGATAAAAAAGTTTTGGTAGCAGGGGGGACGGGCTTTTTCGGCACGCACGTTGTCGAGCAGCTTCTTGCGGCGGGGGCGGATGTGCGGGTGACGGTGCATAAGAGGCGGCCTATGGTGGACCAGGGCAGGATAGAAGTTTTCGAGGCGGATTTGACGCGACTCGATGAGTGCATAGAGGCGTGCAGGGGTGTTGATTATGTATTCAACTGTGCCGGCGGTGTGGGGGCGGCGGGGCTTTACGATACGAACCCGATATCGAGTGTGACCAATACGCTTGTGACGGGTGTGCGGGTGCTGGAGGGTGCGTGGAGTGCGGGGGTTGAGAGGCTTTTGATGTTCAGCAGCAGCACGGGATATCCGGCGTTTGAGCATCCGGTGCGGGAGGATGAGTTCTGGGCGGGCGACCCGCATGAATGTTACCTCGGTTACGGGTGGATGAAGCGGTATCTTGAGAAGCTGTTCGAGTTTGCGGGCAAGAAGTCGCAGATGAAACTGGCGGTGATACGGCCTACCGCGCTGTACGGGCCTTACGATAATTACGACCTTGCGAGCTGTCATGTTATCCCTGCGCTTATCCGCAAGGCGGTGGAGCGGTGGGACCCTTATGAAGTTTGGGGGGACGGTTCGCAGGTGCGGGATTTTCTGCATGCGGCGGACCTTGCGCGGGCGTCGCTTATGGTGCTGGAGCATAAGGCAGACTGTGAGCCGGTGAATATCGGTTACGGAAAAGCGGTGACGATAAAGGAAGTTGTGGAGATTATTCTCGAGGCGGCGGGGTATAGCGGGGCCAATGTGAAGTTTCTGCCTGATAAGCCGATAGCGATACCGGTGCGGGCGGTGAACATCGACAAGGCCAGAAGTGAGCTTGGTTTCGAGCCGCAGATATCGCTTGAGGAGGGGATACGGGAAACGGTGGGATGGTATTCAAAAGACAGAAAACAGAAGACAGAAAACAGAACATAGGAGACAGGAGCGATTAGCAGAAGTATTGATAAAAACTGGGTACGCGGGCAGGCGGTTGACGGTCAGACGCTGCGGTATATAGACGAGATACTCCAGCGGCGGGAGGATGTGCTTGCGTCGAATGTGCTTGACGATTCGGATGAGCTGATATGCCTGAATTTGAAGGGGCGTGTTATATGGGTTCGTCATTGCGCGGCTTTTGCCTCTATTGAGACTTACGAGGAGATATTCGGGCGTCAGAATCATTTTAGTGTGCCGGGTTTTGAAATTGAAGGCGCAGAGACGGTAATCGATATTGGAGCGAACGAGGGATTTTTCGCTTTGAAGTGCAGAAGCCTTAACCCCGGCTGCGGGATAGTTTGCGTGGAACCGAGCCCTTACGCGTTTGAGCTTCTTGCGAGGAATATTGAAAGTAACGGGTTGGAGAATGTTGAATTAATAAACGCCGCAGCGGGCAGCGCGGACGGTGAGATCGATATGCCGTGTTTGAAGCAGGTTACCGCGATAAGCGGGGCAGGGCTTGAGATGGTGGACAGGCCGTGGCTGGACGGGGGGTACGTGGAAAAGGTTCGAGTTATGCAGGTCAGGGGTGATTGGCTTATTGATAAGTTCGGGATAGAAAAAGCGGACATGGTGAAAATTGACGTTGAGGGTATGGAAGCGGAGGTTATTAAAGGCAGCTCGGAGCTATTAGCAAAGGCGGGCAGGGTGGTTGTGGAGAGGCACAGCAGGGAGTTGAGGTTTGAGGTGCTCGGACTTATGGAGGACAGGGGCTTTGAGCTTGTCTATGAAGAAGACCCGGGGTTTGAGAGGTATTACGGCGATATGTATTTTGTTAAGAAGCAGCGGGGTGCAGGATGAAGGTTTTTATAAAAGGGCTTAACAGCTGCGCGATGCGAAAGCAGAAGGTAGAGCAGTACAGGCAGTATCTTACGGGCAGCGGCTGGGAGGTTGTGGAGCGGCCTGAAGATGCGGAGCGTATTCTGCTTTGGACGTGCGCGTTTCGGGCGGATATTCGGGATATGTCGATCGAGATGATACACGAGTTTTCGGATAATTATGAGGCGGAGGTTGTTGTGGCGGGGTGTCTGCCTGATATTGACCCGGAGCTTGTGAGGGAGCATTTTGACGGGACTGTTATACCGTGGAACGGTGACGGTGAGGTGATGGAGAAGGTTTTCGGTAATGGAGGGGGGAGCTTCAGGGAAGTAGATGAAGTTTATGTCGAGCGGAATCTTTGCGCGGATACGGCGGAGTATCGCAGGGCGAACCCGGAGGCTGACGCGACTTTTCATGACCAGTTTATCAAGCTGGTTGTGTCGGAGGGGTGTAATTATGAGTGTTCGTACTGTTCGGAGCGGCTGGCTTTTCCGGAGTATCACAGTTTCAGCGAGGAGAGCCTTGTAGATCGCTGCCGGGAGCAGATCGAGAGGACGGGGCATAAGAAGGTTATTCTTCTGGCGGACAGTTTGGGTGATTATGGTGTGGACAGGGGTGGCAGCCTGGTCGGGCTTATTGAGCGGCTGACGGGGCTTGATGAGGGGGTGCAGGTTGCGCTGAATAATCTGAACCCGACGTGTTTTATAAAGATGTTCGATGAGCTGGTCGGGCTGGTTGAGGGGGGGAGTATATGTCATTTGAATCTGCCGATACAGTCGGCGTGTGAGAAGGTTTTGAGGCTGATGAAGAGGGAATACGGTGTCGGGCAGATAGAGCGGATTTTTTCGAGGCTTAACGAGATCGGATTTTCGGAATTCGATACGCATGTTATTATCGGTTTTCCGGGTGAGACGGATGCGGATTTTGATGAGACGGTGAAGTTTCTGCTGAGGCACAGGCCCAAGTATGTTCTGGGCAGCAAGTTTATGGTCTCGAAGAATATGGATGCTTATAAGCTGGGGGGCAGGGTTAGCGAGGAGGTTAAGAGCGCAAGGTCGAGGCTGCTTTACAGGGCGATGGATGAGGGCGGGATACTGGTGAATACGGATGACAGCGAGTTGTCGAAAGAGAGGCTGAGAAGGATAAGCCTGGTTTAATTATTGGAGACTGATATGGCGGTTTTGAATGAGAATAAGTCGGCGGATAAGGAAAGGCAGTTTGACGGCAGGCAGAATTTCGGGGCCGACGATAATATCGAGGCATTGCTTGACGGGCATTTTGAAAAGTACAATATTTCAAAGCAGGAGATATGCCGGAATTTTCAGATATATACGAGGCGTATATTTTTGAAGAAGTTTCTCGCGCATTACGAGTTTTTCAGGATGGTGGTCGATCTGCCTGGCGATATCGTGGAACTTGGTGTTTACCGCGGAGCGTCTCTTATGAGCTGGGCGAATTTTCTTGAGATACGGAACATGGGCGACAGGCAGAAGCAGGTTTTCGGGTTTGATAATTTTGCCGGGTTTACGGGCATAGATGAGCAGGACGGCAAGGCTGATGATAAATTTGAGAAAGAGCTCAGCGGTTTTGATTCAAGCGTTTTCGAGGAGATACTCGAGGATGCGATAAGCATTTACGACAAGGACAGGTTCATTCCTTACAAGGCGCGTGTTAAGCTGGTTAAGGGCGATATCGAGCAGACGGTTCCGAAGTTTGTTGAGGATAACCCGGGGCTGCGGATTTCGCTTCTGCATTTTGACTGCGATATGTACAGGCCGACCAAGGCTGCGCTTGAGGCTTTCTGGCCTCTTGTGGTTCCGGGCGGGGTGGTTCTTTTTGACGAGTACGGGATACGTCCCTGGCAGGGTGAGAGCAACGCGGTTGACGAGTATTTTGCCGGCCAGGGGGTTGTTATCAAGCGGCTGGACTGGGCCCCGAACCCTGGCGGGTACGTGATAAAAAACAGCATATAAAATTAATATTTGGTGAGGTTTATGCAGGTTAACAGTAAAAAGGTTGTTTTTGTCCGGCCGCCGAACTTTCAAAAGTCCGGGCAGTGGAAAAAACAGGGTGTTGTGCGGTGTCCGCTGACGCTTTGTATTCTTTCGGCGTATATAAGTGAAAACGGTCCTTATGAATGTGATATCCTGGACTTTGAGGAAATCGATCCTGTAAGCATTGAAAACATGGCGAGGGTGATATTGAGAGAAAACCCGAAGTTTGTCTGTTTTACGACGCTTACTCCCCGCTACCCGACGGTCATCAAAACGGCGGCGGAGATAAAAAAGATAAGCCCTGAAACGGTCGTGGTCGTTGGCGGCCCGCATGTGACGGGTGTGCCCGGGCATTGCCTTTTTGAGGGTATTGATTACGGAATTACAGGTGAGGGGGAAGTTGCGCTTTTAAGTTTGCTAAATGCGCTTAACGGTTCGGCGGTTCTGGATAATCTTCCAAACCTGGTATACCGAAAAGATTCGGTTGTGAAGGTAAACCCGTGCGGGCCGTTTATCGATAATCTTGACTCGGTGCCTATGCCTGCTTGGGGGGCGATGAATCTTGACAGCTATGTTGACCCTGTATATTACGGCGGGCCGCATCTTCCGATGCTGACTACGCGGGGCTGTCCGCATGACTGTTCTTTCTGCGCATCGGCGGTAACGTGGAAGAGGAAGGTTCGATTCAAATCAGTCCACAGGGTAATGGACGAACTGCACTATATAACAGAGAAGCTTGGTGTGCGTAATATCATGATAATGGACGACACCTTCGCTATTAACCGGCAAAGGGCGCTTGAGATTTGCAGAAGGATATGCGATGAGCGGCTGGGTATTAAATACGTGGTCCAGTTTCGTGCCGACGCCTGTACGGGGGAGCTTGTAGATGCGCTATTGAAAAGCGGGTGCATGTTCGGGCATATCGGGGTCGAGAGCGGCAACGAGCAGATGCTTAGCCGGATAGGCAAAGGCGAGACGAAGCAGCAGTTTCGTGATGCGGTTAAGTTAATGAAGTCGGCGGGGCTGCCGTGCATCGCGAGTTATATAATCGGTCTGCCGGGCGATACGCATGAGACGATACAGGAGACGATAGATTTCGCTTTCGAGCTCGATGTTGAGCAGTCGAAGTTTATGATACTTACCCCGCTGCCCGGCACGAGGGTTTATGACATGGCGGTGAGCAGGGGACTTGCCGATCCGGGCAGCCTTGAGCAGATGGAGGCGCTGAATTATTACGACTCGGTTTCGATAAACCTGTCGGAGGTCAGCGACGAGGATCTGATACGGTACCAGGATATTGCGTATGAGAGGTTTGATAACAGAAAACAGGAAACAGAAAACAGAACACAGAACATAGAACACAGAACATAGAACATAGAACATAGACGATAGAAGTGAGGTAAGGCGTGGAAGATAAAATTAGAAGCTTCAGAGATTTGATAGTCTGGCAAAAAAGCGTTCAGTTAGTGGTTGAAATTTATAAAGTGACAGAAAGTTTTCCAGATACTGAAAAGTTTGGGCTTGTAAACCAGATGCGAAGATCGGCTGTTTCTATACCGAGCAATATTGCCGAAGGTCATGCGATACGTTCCAGGTCAGATTTTCAGCGTTTTCTAAAAATGGCCATCGGTTCCTGTAACGAACTTTATACACAAATCGAGATATCAAAAAGGCTTAATTATTT
>CAZVPF010000079.1:0-8212 GCA_964628195.1 uncultured Pirellulales bacterium
TGAAGAAATGGAACTGGTCGAAACCGCCTATCATGCATATATCCGAACCGAGCCTTTTGCGCGCCTGCGCAAGGTCCACATCGCCGCCCATCTCCGACGGCGTAAAAGTCTCCATGGCGTCGGGTTTCATCGATGCCAAAAGTTCAAGTATGGGCATCATCCCCCCGCATGTGTGATAAGCGATTCGCTGGCCTGCCCGGTGAGCGTGCTCGATAATCTCTGCATCGTAAGGCAAAACATACTCTTCGAGCAGCTTTGGTGAAATTACCGTTGAAGAAGCGTCCCCGCCGCCGAGCTCGAGAACGTCATACTCAGCGCCTTCGAGCGACTTGACGAACTCAACTTTCCTGTCACGCAGTATCGACAAAAGCTCATGCACCCAGCCCGGGTCGTCATAGGTCATCATGATCAGCGGCTCGATCCCGAAAAGACACGCAGCGTCCTGCCAGCAGCCCGGCTGACCGAAAATGTCAAAACTCGGGATATGCCCCCTTATTATGCCTTTATCGCCGAACTGTTCGGCGTTTCGGTTGACTTCATCCACATCACAATGATACCCAGGAACATATTTACCGATAAGCTCGATGTCGCTTTTCTGCTTGATAAGGTGTTCGGTAACCCAGTGCGTATATTCGTTCGAGGCAAGGCATGTTGTTAATGTGCCCCCGGGAGTTGTGATCGTGTAACGTGTTGTCGGGTACTGCAGGCCCGGCACATCATCCCACTCTATCTGCCACTGGTCGGTGACAATGAATTTGTCGTGCCAGGGGTCACTCGGGTCGGTCTCGACAAATCTTTGGCCTTTACTTTCATCGGGCTTTGACGGAACAAGCCACCTGATCGCGTCCAGCCCGAACTTCTCGAAAAACTGCTCCGATGTCATACCCTCAAGGTACTTGTCGAGGAAGTATTTCATGACGTGATGCGTCGTAACCGGCAGCCTGTCAGGCTTTTGCCCGTCAAGGGCACAAACAAGCCTCTCTTTTGGTGTCATACCAAACTCCTGAAAATCCGTATGGAACTATTCTACAATAGTCCGTCTATCGCAGCCTTGATGTCCTTTTTATTCGTAAGACCAACCCATTTCTGATCAACTTCACCGTTGTTAAAAAGTATGATCGTCGGAATGGCGTTGATACCGAACTCGATAGCAGCGTCACGGTTATCGTCTGTGTCAACCTTGCAGACCTTTACCTTTTCCCCGTACTCGCCTGCGATTTCCTCGATCATCGGCGCCAGCATCTTGCAGGGCCCGCACCACGGCGCCCAGAAATCAACCAGAACAGGCACATCGGATTGCTTTACTGTTTCGTCAAATACGGCATCTGTTAGTTCTATGACATTTCCTGCCATTTCAAATCCTTTCGATTAGTATTCCATTGCTCTTTAATGTTAACGCCGATCGACTGTGTTGTCAAATCTGATAAAACCGGTTTTCAAAAGTTAAAAAAATTTGTTACCTGTGATTTGCAATTGTTCAGAAAATGCTCAATGTTTGTGCTTCAGGGAGTTTTTAAGCATTTTTCCTGATTATGCTAAGCAAAAGCCCCACCCCTGCCGCTGAAAGCAGCATACCGCTGCCGCCCGCGCTCACGAATGGAAGCGAGATGCCCTTTGTGGGCAATACGACGGTTACCACGCCTATATTGATAAGCGCCTGTGCTGTTATACAAATAATTATCCCCCCAGCCAGAAGTTTACCGAACCGGTCCGGGCATTTGAGAATAACCCGTATCCCGCAAACCGCCAGTGCGGCGAACAACCCTATCACCAGCAAAGCCCCCGCAAAACCGAGTTCCTCGCAGATAACGGAAAAAATAAAATCCGTCGTATCCTCAGGCAGGTGCCCGTACTTGCACACCCCCCTGCCCAGTCCCTTGCCCCATAACCCGCCTGTGCTGATAGCTATAAGAGACTGCTGGGCCTGGTAATTCGCCGCGATCTCACTGGCCCCGGGAAAAGTTTCCGGGAAAAATCTGCCCAGAAACGCCTTGAACCGATTTATACGAGTCGTGGAGACAAGCACCGCCGCTGCAAACGCCGGGACCACGACAGGTATAAATGTTAAAAAGTGCCAAAATTTCGCCCCACCTGCAAGGAGTATTAAAAACCCAAGAACAGCGATAAACGCAGCCGTCCCGAAATCCTGCGTTATAATCAGGGCCGTCACAGCCCCCAGGAAAAAACACGCCGGAATAAAGCCATTCAAATACCGCCTGATTCTTTCCCCTTTAATGTCCGCGTAAGCCGCCATAAAAATAACTACGCACCACTTTGCAAGCTCCGACGGCTGAAAACTCACCGAAGCGGGCCCAAGCGGTACAAGCAGCCACCGCCTCGCATAGTTTTTCTCAACCCCGATCCCCGGAACCAGCACAAGAATAAGCAGACCCAGCGTCAGCGCCATAAGATAAGGCGTCCACGATTTATAAGCTGCTGCATGTTGAAAACTGAACCTCCGGTAATCCACCCTTGAAACCGCGTACATAACCAGCACAGCCGCCGGAAAATAAACTATCCGCTTAAGCGTGGTAAAGTTGTAGAACTCCGACGCGTCAAGAGCGCCGGTAAGCGTCGCCCCTGCCGAAAAAACAAATACAGTCCCAAGCGCCATAAGCAGCAGCACCGACGCTTCGAGCAGCAAACCTTCCTGCCTGTTTTCGTTAAGTTTAACTTCCATGTTATCTACTTCGGCAAACCCTGCCTTCGGGGGTGAGATTATCCTTGAACAATTTCGCCGGCTAATGTACCATGTCAAAGATTCAATTGAAAGGGAAATTATGAAATCAGCGTTCCTTAAAAATGCGACACTTGCACTTACCATACTCACAGCGATATTCCTTGTCTCCTGCTCCAAACAGGACACACCAGCCCAGGACGCCAAAACCACCATCGCCGTTATTCCAAAGGGCACAACACACGAATACTGGAAAGCGATCCACGCAGGGGCCCAAAAAGCAGCCGATGAAACCGGCGTCGAAATCATCTGGAAAGGACCGCTGAAAGAGGACGACCGCAATTCGCAGATAGAAGTCGTCGAACAGTTCGTAATCCGCGGCGTCGACGGCATCGTACTTGCCCCGCTGGACGACACCGCGCTTCGCAGACCGGTCTCCGAAGCAGTCCGCAGCGGCATCCCGGTCGTGATAATAGACTCCGCGCTTAACAGCGACGAGTTTGCAAGCTACGTCGCAACGGACAACTTTGCAGGCGGCCAAAAGGGCGGCGAACATCTCGCGAAACTGATAAACGGCCGGGGAAAAGTTATAATGCTCCGCTACCAGGAAGGCTCGGCAAGCACTGCCCAGCGGGAGGCCGGCTTCCTCAAAGCGATACAGCAGCACCCGGACATTGAGGTCGTAAGCTCAAACCAGTACGGCGGGGCGACCACCGAAAGCGCATACCAGGCAAGTGAAAACTTGCTCATGTCGCTTAGAAACGACCAGGGCTGGCTCGATATCGACGGCATATTCTGCCCGAACGAGTCAACCACTTTCGGAATGTTAAGAGCCCTGCAGGACGCGGGTTTCGCCGGGAAAATAGCGTTCGTCGGTTTCGATTCTTCCGAGGTAATGATAAAGGCACTCGAGCAGAACCAGCTTAGCGGCCTTGTACTGCAGGACCCGTTCAACATGGGCTATCTCGGCGTTAAAACAATGGTAACCAGCCTTAAAGGCGAAATGGTCGAACCTGTAATCGACACCGGCTCGACGCTGGTAACCGCCGAGAACATGAACCAGCCGGAAATTCAAAAACTACTCCGACCGCCTCTTGAATAAAAACTTAAGAACAGCTTTTCCGCCAAAATGAGTTTTTAGAGGTTCCCTGAATTATTAGAAACGCCCTTAATCTTTTTCAAACCACTTTCGGGTCCTCAGGCAGAACCTTACCAGCATAAGCATTACCGGCACCTCGATAAGCACGCCTGCAACCGTCGCCAATGCCGCGCCCGATGAGAGACCGAAAAGCATAACAGCAGTTGCGATAGCAACTTCAAAATGGTTGGAGGCCCCTATCATGGCAGACGGAGCGGCATCTTTATAGCTTAGCTTCATCAGCCGTGCCGAAACATAACCGACAGCAAAAATAACTACAGTCTGTATAAACAGCGGAACTGCGATCCACACAATAGTAAGCGGGTTGCTCAGGATTGTTTCACCTTTGAATGAAAATAACAGAACAAGGGTTATAAGCAGGGCCACGATAGTTACCGGCGTTAAAAAATGCAGAAATTTTTCCCGAAACCAATCAATCCCTTTATTAGCAAGTATCCATTTACGGGAAAGATAGCCCGCCAGGAGAGGAAGTGCGACATAAATGGAAATAGACAGAAGCAAAGCCTGCCACGGGACGGGCAGCCGTCCTACGCCCAGAAGAAATCCCCCCAGCGGCCCGTAAAGGAAAAGCATTGCAAGGGAATTAATCGCAACCATAACCAGGGTATGCCCGTCATTACCCCTCGCAAGGTATCCCCATACCAGCACCATCGCCGTGCAGGGAGCTATCCCAAGCAGGATACAGCCGGCAAGGTAACTTCGCCAGAGCGGCACTTCCAGCATCTTCACTCCCTCGACAAGCACCACCTTGCCCACACCGTAACTCTCGCCAACCGCCAGGTCGAGCCCGAAAGGCATTTTAACCAAATCCACCGCATCGGCGCCGATAAGGTTATAAAAAACCGTACCCAGAAAAAACATGGATATGGCATACATTGTAAAAGGCTTTATCGCCCAGTTGATAACCAGCGTCAGGCAAACGGGCCTGAGACTTTTGCCCGCCTTGACAACCTCGCCGAAGTCAATCTTCACCATTATAGGGTACATCATGAAAAACAAACAAACCGCAATAGGTATTGAGACAACCGGCGCCTTGTTGACATATATTGCCATACCGTCCAGGGCCCCGGCAAAACCGGGAGCAATTTTACCAAGTACGATCCCCCCGATGATACAGAGTATCACCCAGACACTTAAATAACGCTCAAAAATACTCATGCTTTTGGTGTCAGGTTTTTTGTTTTCCATTTTTCAAAGCTTTCGACATTAATTAACTTAAACTTTCGAGCAGTTCGTCCATCTCAGAGGCCGCCCCGCCGCGAACCATCTTGCCGACAGACGCAGCCTGTGCTATAAGATCAGGTGAAATCCCCAGTTTTTTCGCCTTTTCGGTGTGATATTTGACACAGGGATGACAATTACAAGCAACCGAGGCGCCCAATGCGATAAGTTCTTTTGTGGTATCGTCGATCATTTTTGAATTTCCTTTCTGTCGCGGCTATTCGGGTCTACTGTTATCAATGCAATCCGGAAGTCTTTCAACGAAACTTTTTATCTGGTCACGCACCTTGCGGTAACAGTCAAGTTTGGCGTCTTTGCCCTCAACCTTCTCAGCCAGTTTCGGCGGATCCTCAAACGGAACATGCACAACTTCTGTTCTGCCGGCAAATACCGGGCAGTTCTCGTCGGCATGGCCGCATACGGTTATGACATAATCAAACTCCACGTCATGCAGCTCACCCACATGCTGCGACTTTTGCCCGCTTATGTCGACACCCGCTTCTCTCATAACCTCTACCGCGCTTGGATTAAGCCCGTGCGTCTCTATCCCCGCCGAGTATGCCTCTATGCGGTCACCCCTCAAATGCCTCGCCCAGCCCTCAGCCATCTGGCTGCGGCAGGAGTTTCCGGTACACAAAAACAACACTCTAAGTTTTTTTTTCATCGCTAATCCTATAAAAACAGGGTTATCATGTATGCTTCAAACCAATAGTGTAAGCAAGGGTAAAATAAAAACCCAACAGCAGAAAAATTACCCCCGTAATTCGCCTGGCCCACAATTCAAATACCGACACCTTTGAGAATATTTTTGCCATAGCCGATGCGCTGAAAGCAAGGATAACCGCAAAAATCAACACAGGAACAGCTGTTCCAAATCCATAAATAAATGGCAGAACAATACCCGACGAGCGTTCGACCGCCAGCGGTACAAGGCTTCCGAAAAAAAGTGCGGCTGAGACAGGACAAAAAGAAAGGGCAAAAATAACACCCAGAAACAAAGCGCCCAGCAGCCCGAGTTTGTCTGCCTTTTCCTGGCACCATTTAGCTAATGGCGCTGAGCCTGATGAAAAAGACAACAAACCGAGCAGGAACATGGCGACAACTATGAGTATCGGCCCGAGCAGTTTATGCATATATTTCTGCAGCCAGTGCGAGATAACCGGCATTGAAAGCAGGCTGTTGACTATCATCACTCCAAGCAGTGTATAAGTTACAGCTCTTCCGAGGGTATAGATCAAACCGGTAATTACCACGTAAAAAGGGCTCTCTACACGTCTTCCGATAAACGAAACCGCTGCGATGTTCGTTGCCAGTGGACAGGGGCTGATCGAAGTAAGAATACCTAACCAAAAAGCCGAGATTATGGATAATACCAAACCGCTCATTCTGCGCTCCTGTCAAGAAAACCTGTTATCCCTTCATGTATATACTTAATGTAGTCTTGCTTATCATCCACCTTGTCCCAAATCAGCTCGAGGTTCTTCCACCTAACTTCACTGCCGTTTTCAATCTCTGAAAGTATCACCGCCTTGGTGACAAGCGAATAATGTTCTATAAAATGTTTGTTTTCCGGCTTGTCGATATTTACCGGTTTCCAGGCAATTTCTCCACTGCTGAGCTTGTCTGCGAAAAAGGTTTCAAGGGCTTGCCTGGCATAACTTTCAAGTTTAATGCAGGTTTGACAACGCATATCGCCGTGAAAATAATAAACGATCACACTGTCTGCCTGGGACTCTGAATTTCCAGTTATACCCTGCGCCGGATTCTCATCTCCGGGCTCAACAGACGTCTTACTTTCTTTCAAGAGCATATATGCCAGGCTCGAAACAACAAAAACAGCAAGCAATACAGTTATTACTTTCTTAGTATTCATGATTATACCTTTCTAAAGCAGCATTTGTTTTATCTCTTTGCACGCGGGCACTTTCCCCACGACTTTTATCTCACCGTCCACAACCAGCGCAGGTGTGGTTACAATTCCCATCTTTAATATTTCGCCGAGATCGCTTACTTTTTCCAGCTTGTATTCAATTCCGGCTTCTTCTGCGGCCTCGTTTACAACTGCGAAAAGTTTCTCACATTTTTTACATCCGGTTCCGACTACCTGTAATTTTTTCATTTTGAATTCCTGTTATCATAAAACCTCTCGTCTGCCTTTGACGATCCTCCCTGTGCCCTGTCGAGCCAGCCGTTACCCGCGTCGCTGAAGATATCAAACTTCGGCACATAAGGCTTGATATCCACCAGGGGGGTCCCGTCGAGAATATCTATGCCCGAAACGTGCAATGTGCAGCCCTCGATACATTCCAGCCTCACGCACGAAATACCAATTGGATTCGGCCTCGAAGGCGCCCTCGTCGAAAAAAGCCCGTGCTCAGTTTTGTCCATATAAGGCCTTACAAGCGGCTTGAATTGACCCGCCCGGTCGAACCAGTAAAAAACCCACACCCTCTCGAACATCTCAAGGTCCTTCAAGGCGTCAGCATATTCATCGAAAACCTCTATGGTTCCCTTTGCCTCCACCGCGAAAGGGGGTTGTATAGGCGTCCCCGTGGCGTTTTTATGCTCCGAATATATCGTGCCTATCTGCTTGATACTGAATTCATCCCGTTCCATTATAATACTCCGTACAGCATCCCCGAAAAAGTCGCCATAACAACCACAAGCCCTACAAAGACCAGCGTTTTTTTGGTCCCCAGAACCGAGCGTATTACCAGCATGTTCGGCAGCGAAAGCGCAGGCCCAGCCAGCAAAAGTGCAAGCGCAGGCCCTTTGCCCATCCCCGAACCTATAAGCCCATGAAGAATGGGAACCTCCGTAAGCGTGGCAAAATACATAAACGCACCTGCAAGGGAAGCGAAAAAATTGGCCCGCAGGCTGTTGCCTCCCACCGCGGCGTTTACCCATTGAGAAGGAATAAGCCCCTCCCCAGCCGGAGTCCCGAGCAGCAGCCCCGCGAAAACGACACCGATAAAAAGAAGCGGCAGTATCTGTTTCGCAAAACTCCAGCTTTGCCGGACCCATTTTTTCCCCGCAGGCGGACCTGTAAGAAGGATCAACGCAAACACCGAAAACCCCACAGCAAAAACGATATCCTTATTTTCAATAAAAATTGCGCAAAATACCGTAACAGCAATGCCTGCGATTATCTTTAT
>CAZVPF010000080.1:0-7945 GCA_964628195.1 uncultured Pirellulales bacterium
GTCGCCCATGTGTGCTTCACGGATGGCGATGAGGGCTTCGATGAAGCTGGTGGCCCCCTATAACCTATAACCTACCCCCTATAACCTATATCCTATAACCTACCCCCTATAACCTATATCCTATAACCTATCCCCTATAACCTTGTCAATTCCAAATCACTGAGCAGGTGCCGTCTCAGCGGGCTTTTCGGGCTGCGGTGCCGCTGCCGGCTTCTCGGACTCTGGAGCAGGCGCCGGTTTCTGCTCGGGCGCAGGTTCCTTCTCCGGAGCGGGCTTTTGCTGCTTGGCCTTTTCTTCAGCCTCATCTTTAGCCTCTTGGGCCTCCTGCTTTGCCTTATTAGCTTCCTGCTCGGCTTTGCGGGCTTCGGCTTCGGCCTTGGCCTTGGCTGCTGCTTCTGCTTTGGCTTTTGCCTCAGCGGCGGCCTTGGCTTTTGCTTCGGCTTCTGCCTTGGCCTTTTGGGCCTCGGCTTCGGCTTTTGCCTTTTGCGCCTCTGCCCAGGCCTTTTCAGCCTCGGAGTAGGCCTTTTCCGCTTCTTCCTTTGCCTTTTGAGACTCCGCTTTGGCCTTGTCGGCAAGGGCCTTGGCCTTGGATGCTTCCTGGCGGGCCTTTTCTGTTTCCATTTCTTTGATCTTAAGCTCAGCGGCAATGCGCTCGGCTTCTGCCTTTTTCTCCTCGGCAAACTGCTCGGCGCGGGACTTTTCCTTTTCAAGGACTGTCTTTTCGTGCTGAACCTTCTCAAGTTGTGTCTCTGTCTCTGAGGCTTTTCTTTCAACATGTTCTGTATACTTCTTCTGCCCGAACGGGTCGGTCATTGTCTTGAGCAGGCCGCGTTTGGTCTCCGGGTTCTCGTGTTTCCTGCGGATCTTTTCGATCATCTCTACGTGATCTTCACCGGTACTCGATATGCTCGGTGTAAGAATAAACAGTATCTCCTTGCCCTTTGCCTCCTCGTCCTTACTTGAGAACAGAATCCCGAGTAAGGGTATATCTTTAAGAAGTGGAACTCCCCTGACAATGCCTATCTGCTCGGATTTTCTTATTCCGCCGATTATAAGGCTTCCGCCCGGTTTTATCCTGCATTCGTCGTTTTCAATCTTTCTTTCAGTAAGTATCAGCTTTTGCGATACACCCTCCGGTGCCTTTGACCCGATAGACGCCGAAACTTTAAGACCTATCGACCCGTCTGCATAAGCTGTGGGAACAACTTCAAGTGAATCAATAACATCCTTATATTCTGTTATAGAGTAAGGGTTGTCGATATCTTTTCCTGAAACTGTTTTAGTGATCGGTACAGAATCCGATGTTCTTATTATTGCCTTTTTCCCATTGATTACTCGCAAAGAAGGATTCATCAGAACCTTTGTATAACCTCTTGATATTAGTATATCAATAACAGATCTAAATATGCTGCCGTTTTCGTCACGAGCTACTTCAACTTTCAAGCCTGAACTTCTTCTTAAAGCATCTCTGGCAGCCGCGCCGGGAAAATTTGGTAAGGTTGAACCATTATCCTGTTTTGCCAATACATTTACTGTCTGGCCCAACGCATCGCCAACAGTTTTAATTGCACCTGATTTATGCCCTAATAGATCACTAATTTCAAGGGTAGTCTCGTAATCGAGTGTCACATCCGCAAACAACTCCGATATCAGACAGTCCACCTTGATCTGTATTGGCGGAACGTCAACTTTGCTGAGAAAGTCGAGTGCAAATTCCGCCTCCTCTTCATTAGGCAACTGGACAATAAGCTGGTTTGTTGCTTCGTTGGTACTGTTCTTGTAACCAAGCTGCTGCTGAATAAGGCCGGACAGTATCTTTGGCGAATGATGTCTTGTAAAATAAAACAGCTTTGTACCCTTGCCGTTTGTTACTATCTGCGGCGGCTCGCGGTAAACTTCAGGCAGGGGGTTGTAGATGTCTGTTGAAGGTTCGACGTTGCTCACTTCCCTGAGCAGGTCCTTGGAATGTATTTCAACATGTTCTTTATCGAAAAACTGGCCTACTTCCGAAGAACACCCCGAAAAAAGCAGCATGACAATTACCGCCGGTACAAGGCGGGAATATACATTACCCGACGGCGACAGTGCGTCGAAACAAAAATGTAGTAAACTTCTTTTTAACATTAACTTCCTGCAGGTCTTATAAAATGATATTATCACTTCTTTTGTCGGCTAAAGTCAAGAGATTTCTCCAATTTGTTCAGAGGGTATTAGACAAGTTAAGAGATTTTTGTTAAAATTTTTTCATGACACAAAATATAAAAAATAAAGATTTAACCGTCTCGCTTATCTCGCTCGGCTGCCCGAAGAACCTTGTCGACTCCGAGGTCATGCTCGCACGACTCGGCTCGGCGGGTTTTGTCATCACTGCCAGTGCTGAAAACGCCGATATCGCAATTATCAATACCTGCGGATTCATTGCACCCGCTAAGCAGGAGGCTTGCGACCACATAGGGGATATACTTAAGCTCAAGGCAAAAGGTTCGATAAAAGCGGTAATTGTTACCGGCTGCCTCGCCCAGCGAAGCGGACCGGAGCTTGCCCAGCGGTTCCCCGAGATTGACGCGATAGTCGGTCTTGATATGCGTGATGATATAGCTTGCATCATCGAGCGGGTCCTTTCGGGTGACCCCGCCGATAAAGACGCTGCCGCTTTGGACAACTGTTTTACCCCTGTCACACAGCCCCGCCGCCGCGACGTTAAGGTCCCCGATGACAGCGAAAGGCTGCTTGTAACACCGCCTCACTGGGCTTACCTCAGGATTAGCGAAGGCTGCGACAGGCATTGCAGTTTTTGTACAATACCTGCGATAAGAGGCCCTTTCCGCAGCAAGCAGCCCGATGAAGTCTTCGCCGAAGCCGAGTCACTCGTTGCCTCAGGCACGCGCGAGATTATTGTAATCGCCCAGGATACCACCAACTACGGCAGGGACCTCGGACTGAAAAACGGCCTTGCGAGCTTGATAAAACGGTTTGAGGGCATCGACGGTCTCGACTGGCTGCGGATAATGTACATGTACCCCGCCGGGATTGATGATGAACTTATCGAGACAATAGCCAATAGCGAAAAATGCGTTAATTATATTGATATGCCCATACAGCACGCATCCGACTCCGTGCTTGAGGCGATGAAACGCCCCGAACGCCGCGCCGACCTAAAACGGCTGATCGAAAAGCTGCGAACCGAAATACCCGCTGTAGTGCTTCGCAGCACCGTTATCGCCGGTTTTCCCGGTGAGTCGCAGGAGGATTTTGAAACGCTGATGGATTTCGTTAAGTGGGCCCGGTTCGATGCGCTGGGCTGTTTTACGTATTACCCCGAGCAGGGCACCGAGTCAGCCGATTTTGATAACCAGTTGCCCGAAGAGTTGAAAAACGATCGTGCCGAGCAGGTCATGCTCGCCCAGCAGCAGATAGCCTTCGAGAATAACGAAAAACTTCTCGGCAAAGAGTTTCAATGCGTTATCGACCACGTAACACCCGGCAAGGGTCACAAGCGGATAGGAACCGCCAGATACTACGGCCAGGCCCCCGAGATAGACAGTGTTTGCATTGTTAAAAAGTGCAGATCCGACGTCGGCGACGTTATCCGGGTCCGCGTGTCGGGATATGAAAATTACGATATCCTGTCAAAAGAAATATAGTTGCTATTTCCCGGCAGGGCGGTAAACTGCGTGAAATTTTTATTCTTGCGGAGAATTTGGTGGCCTTTGACTTTAGAAACCGGGTTCTGAAACATATACCAAACACTATAACACTCGCGCGCTTTGTTATGACAGTGGTGTTTTTGGGCATGGTTCTCTATTCACCGCGTGTCGAGGACCTGACGCTCTGGATGGACTGGGCGTTTGTGCTTTTTGTGATGACCGGACTGACCGACGCGATTGACGGCAAGCTGGCAAGGATGTTCGAGGTAACCAGCAAGTTCGGCAGGGTAATGGACCCCCTCGCCGATAAGGTGCTCGTCTGCGGGTCATTTATATGTTTCGCGGTTATCGCAAGGCCGATCCTTTTTCCGGAGGTGATACCCCCTGCCCTGCAGCACGTAATTCACTGGGGCGTAGCGATTATAATTATCCTGCGCGAGGCGGTGGTTACTTATATCCGCCAGACCGCCGAGGCAAGGGGAATAAGTTTCGCAGCCAACGCCTGGGGCAAGCTCAAGATGTTTATACAGGCCTTCGGTATAGGAAATGTGGTAATAAAAATGGCACACGTGCCCGAGGCGAATTGGGGCATGTGGTTTACCGCCGTAACCTTCACTATAATGATAGTGGCGACCGTGATGTCCGGAGTGCAGTACGTAACCAGGCGCGAGGCCCGACAGGCCGGACTGGGATTTTAAGTCTTGAGTCGCTGTTTTAAGGTGTTTAAGGCTTAATACAGCTTTTTGAGTGTGTTTATCGTTGTTTCTTTGTCGACCTCGCGAACCCACTGATCACCGGTTTTGGATACCCTGCCGATTTCTTCGAGCAGGATGAATTTCGGCCAACCGGCGACGGATTTTTTGTCACGTTTTATTATTTCGACAAGCTGGTCAACTTCTATACCCGGCGGAATTTTCAGCGGGACATTCAGTCGCGAAAGTACGTTTTTAATGCGTTCAGTGCGTTTTTCATTGCCGAGAGACATTTGATTTTCAATAAGCGACGCGCCGATAATACCTATTGCGACCGCTTCACCGTGCAGCAGCGTATAGTTTGAGGCAGATTCCACCGCGTGACCTATTGTGTGGCCGTAATTAAGAACCCGGCGGAGATTTTTTTCTTTAGGGTCCGCTTCGACTACTGCTGCTTTAATAGTGCAGTTGCGAAAAGCCAGTTCCTCGAGAACATCCGGTTTTCGGGCGATGATATCCTCAATGCGGGATTCAATGAACTCGAAATAATCCCGGTCCCAGATAAGGGAGTGTTTTACCGATTCCACAAGCCCGCTTCTAAATTCCCTGTCATCAAGGGTTTGCAGCGTATTTACGTCGATATAAACCGCTGTGGGCTGATGGAAAACCCCGAACGCGTTCTTGCTGAGAGTCGAGTCGACGCCCGTTTTGCCGCCTACGGATGAATCGGCCTGGGAGACTGTCGTAGTCGGTATGTGAACCACGGGCGTGCCGCGTTTGAAAATACCCGCCACGAAGCCCGCGATGTCGCCGACCGTGCCGCCTCCGAGTGCGATAACAACAGTGTCGCGGCCTAAAAAGGCCTTTTCCATATTTTCGACAATATTTATCACGGTTTGGATGTGTTTTGACTGTTCGCCGGGAGGGTCTATGATGTATTTTGGTACGTAAGTATCAGCAGTTAAAGTGTTTACATGACCGGCACGGTCGAGGTTCGAGTCGGTTACAAGGAAGAGATTTTTTCCGGGGAAATTGTTTTTAATTTCAGCCGCAAGGGTATCGACCAGGCCGGAGCCAATGGTTATGGAATAGCCGGAAATCGGCTCTGAGGGCACTGAAACGTCGATTTTCCTGGTCATCAGTATGTCATCACCGTATGAATTTCGTAATTTTTAAGTTTGTCCCGGCCTTTCAGGAATTCGAGCTCGATCATGAAGGTCAAACCGACGATCTGGGCGCCGAGCGATTCGACGAGTTTGCAGGCCGTCGACATGGTGCCGCCGGTGGCGAGAAGGTCGTCTATCATAAGGACTCGATCGCCCTTTTTAACAGCGTCAGTGTGGATTTCAACGGTGTCGGTGCCGTATTCGAGGTCGTATTCGATTGCTTTGACTTCGTGGGGGAGTTTGCCTTTTTTGCGGATCGGGACAAAGCCGGCGTTGAGGGCGTTGGCGACAGCCGAGCCGAAGATAAAGCCCCGGGCCTCGACAGCGGCGACGTAATCTATGTTCTTGTCCCTAAAGGGGTTAGCGAGAGATTCGATGGCCCAGGCAAGGGCCTGCTTGTCGCCGAGAAGGGGGGTGATATCGCGGAAAATGATGCCCTTTTCGGGAAAATCAGGTATGTCGCGTATGTATTTTTTGAGTGCTTCGTTTTTCATAAATCTCCTTTTTGGCACTGAAAACGCTTATTACAGGGATATATAACACAAAAACAAAGTTTAGTCACTATGAAAAAATTGACTATTGGCAATGATTGGACGGTTAGTTATTGCGACATATTGAATCCTGTAATCCTTTTGTTTGTGGTGGTACATAAATTGCAACTATATGTTTAGCGGTGTCGGGCCGTCTGGCGCTGTTATTTGTAAACCTATTATGTGTAAAGAGTTATAATAAAAGTAAATGAAGGGGAAGTTTTGTCAGATAGCTGAAAGATGTATATTTTTTCGACAAAAAACGGAAAAATTCAGTGCTCAAAATATCATTTAAAAAGCCTGAATTTTCGTGATTTTTATTAATTTTCCGTGATTTTTTAATAATTTTCATTTACCGAAAAAAGCAAGGAAAAAGTAATATGAGAGCATTAATAACCGGAATAACGGGATTTGTGGGAAGTCACCTGGCGGAGTATATTCTTGAAAATCACAAGGACTGGCAGGTGGTCGGGCTGGCGAGATGGCGGTCGCCGAAGGACAATATTGAGGGTATTCTTGACAAGGTGGAGTTGTGCTACGGTGACCTGACGGATTATACATCTTTGTACCGGCTGTTCAGTGAGTATCGGCCTGAGCGGGTGTTTCACCTGGCGGCGCAGTCTTATGTTGACTTCAGCTTTATCGCCCCGCAGAACACTTTGCAGTGCAATGTTATGGGGACTTGCAACCTGCTTGAGGCGGTTCGCAGTTTGAAGGAGAGCAGCGGTTACGATCCTGTGATTCATATTTGCAGTTCGTCTGAAGTTTACGGGCAGGTTCGGCCCGACGAGGTGCCTATTACGGAGGAAAATGTTCTGCGGCCTGCCTCGCCTTACGCGGTGGGCAAAGTTGGCGAGGATATGCTTGCTTTGCAGTACTGGCTTAGCTGGCAGATAAAAACCATACGCACGAGGATGTTCACGCATACTGGTCCGAGGCGCGGCGAGGTTTTTGTTGTGAGCAATTTTGCCAAACAGGTGGCGGAGATCGAGGCCGGCAGGCAGGAGCCTGTTATCAAGGTCGGCAACCTTGAGAGCGTTCGGACTTTTTCGGATGTGCGTGACGCGGTGAGGGCGTACTGGCTACTCGTGGAGAAATGCAGGCCGGGCGAGGTTTATAATATCGGCGGCAATGAGACGATGAAGATCGGTGAGATGCTGGACAGGCTTATCGAACTTTCGACGGCGGACAATATTAAAGTTGAAGTGGACCCGAAGCGCCTGCGTCCTTCGGATGTAACTTTGCAGATACCGTGCATTGATAAATTTAAGAATGAAACCGGCTGGGAGCCGGAGATCAGTTTTGCGAAAACGCTGGAGGATACATTGGAATACTGGAGGGGGTATATAGGATATAGGTTATAGGATATAGGTTATAGGGTATAGGTTACAGGATATAGGATTTAGGTGTATTGGAATGAGTGAGAAAATAAATTCGTTCAGGGACTTGATAGTTTGGCAGAAAGGCGTGGAACTCGTAGTGAGAGTTTATGAACTCACAAGATCTTTTCCAGATAACGAAAAGTATGGTTTGGTGAAGCAAATGAGGAGGGCGGCTGTTTCTATCCCAAGTAACATTTCCGAAGGTCATGGCAGAAGGGCCAGGGTTGATTATCAGCGTTTTTTGAAAATGTCGATAGGTTCCTGTAATGAGCTTGAAACACAAGTTGAGGTGTCATACAGGCTTGAATTTTTAAACATTATGGAATATGAGCAGATACGTGATGATATTGACGAGATAAGCAGAATGTTGATGGCCATTGTTAAGAAGCTGGATAGGTAAGTTATAGGATATAGGTTATAGGTTATAGGGTATAGGTTATAGGTTATAGGATATAGGTTATAGGATATAGGCAATAGGGCGTGTTGCCCAAGTTGGTAAAAATTTAACATATTGCTCTTTTACAAGTT
>CAZVPF010000081.1:0-7746 GCA_964628195.1 uncultured Pirellulales bacterium
CTTGAAAGTGCCTGGCCTGCGTCATAATCGAAACCATCATAAGCAATAACTCTGCCTCCGGCGTCTTTTTCTGTTGTAAAGCTCCATACATAACCCGGGTATTCCTGGCCGCCCACTACCTGGTTGACCACCCAGTGATACCTTGTGTCATACAAATTCGCATCGGTAACGAGAAGGGTTTGGTCTGTCGTATCGGCGATCATTGTAAGATCGTATGGATTGCTGCCGAAGTAAACCCTGCTTGAAGAGGCAGCCGGGTCCGCGGCCCATGAAAGCTGCACACCGTCAACCGAAATACCTTCTGCTCCGGGCAGCGGTGACGGCTCGATTGCGTAATACTCCGTCTGACCCGCGTAATAATCCTTGACATAGACATTATCTATAACATGTCCCGCTTGATTTGCCGTCCTTACATTCAGCCTGTCCCAAGCCAGCGATTTGTTTTCATCAACAGCCACGTTCGTAATCCCCGAAGGAATGCTTACACCTGTCGTGAGGTTTTCAACGTAAACTGTCGCCGTGTCCCAGTTGGCGCCGGTCAGGACGATCCTGAAATTCAGCCAGTCGCCGACCTGGTAATAAGAACTCAAACCCGTAGTTCCCTCGATCACTGTTCCGCCCCATTCGCCGGGCCTGTCGCGGATAATTATTTTATCCCCCTGGGTGCCGCAGGAAACGCTCAGTGTGCTGGCGGTCCTCAGAAACATCCTGTAATCACCCGGATCAAGCGAGTTCATCTGGATATCAAAACCGTACTCGATTCCATCTCCGTCTTTGGCCAGGCCGAAATCTATTCCGTTGGGGACCACCGCTGTGGTGCTGTCAGTTGCAGAATTTCTCACCAGGGCGTACCCGCCGTAGTAACTGCCGCTGCTGGCTGTTGCCACCACATCAAAGTTGCTGTTAACCTCCCAGTTGCTGCCGTAAGGAACAATTTCGAGCGGACTTTGAACATAAAAGCCCTCGAAGTTCTCTCGATACTGCCCCGCTGATGCACAAACAGCAATGCACAAAAGAAATGCCAGTATTGTCAATACATGTTTCTTCATAATCATATCCTTTCCGAATAAAAATAGCCGCATAACTTTATTAGTCGACTTTACTCAGGTTTTAATTTTTTCTGCGTAGAACCGTTGCCCCGCCAAGACATAACAGAAGTGCTGTCGCCGGTTCAGGGACAATATTAATATTGTCGAACATAACCTGCCCGCCGGAAATACGAGCCAGGTGTCTGAACCAGATGCCCGCCTCAGTAACGCTCCACGCCCCCGGGCTTACGTTTGTAATACCCGTTGTCATTGCCGTGTCGGTCGTGAGATTATGCGCTGTTAATGTCAACTGCTGTAAAACGGTGTCATAAGACTCTGTAATTCGGATCCAGTCCCCATCGGCGGCGCTTACGGCAGAGCCGTAATGAGTTGCCCCCATACCAACTGTCGCAACATCCCTGTACATAAATTTCAGCGTGTTATTATCCGCCGTATCTACGTCAATGCCAAAAGTGGGTCCGTAATCCGGTGTGCCGGCTCTCATTCCAATATGCAGCCCCGACTTGTGCGATATCTGTACGTCAACGCTCATCTCGATCGGACCTGCGCCCGGATCGACAGAAACTTTTTCCGATAGCCTGTTTAACCATACGTTGTGAGCTGAAATCGATACCGCCTGGCCTCCTGTGTAAAGCCCGCTGGTAACACTGCCGGCGATGATATAATCGTCAGGCGCAGTATCGCTCCAACCGTCCTGACCGTCAATGCCCCCAAGGTCGAAATCCTCAAAGTCCTCGACATAACCTGCATTTACCGCACTTGCCGCCACCAAAATTGCCATAAACATTAAAAACTTTTTCATCATAAACTCCTCTCTTAAAATAATAATAGTTTTATACGCCTGAGCGTTACCATCGCTCCTTTACTCCATACCCTGCCTTGATCAGCTTAGGCTGCACACTTATCTGAATGACATCATGGGATTGCTCTTTCTCACCTACCCGGTATAAAAGCCTCTCAACCACGCACTTTGCTATCTGCTCGGCATTTATATCTATCGTCGCAGGCCGCGGGTCCAGCCCTTCGAGCAGCGGGATTTCATTGTTACAGCCTATCAGCTCTATGTCCTTTCCGGGAATGACTCCTTTGTCCCGAAGACTCTTCTGTATGATTACTAAATTGGCGTCTATAGGAATGAAAAGCCCTGTCGGACGGTCCCTGTTTGCACAAAACTCAACAAGGAATTCTTCGAGCACCGGTATTTCATGGTACTCGTAAAGCCTGCCTTGAGGGGTTCTTTCAAGGAAAGGAACGTCATAAACCTCACATTCAATATTACACGATCTTGAACAGTAATCGATAAACGACCTCTGACGGGCCTCCACAGATAAATGCCTCATCGTCGGCAGGATCGGATTTAAAAAACCAACCCTTTTATGGCCTCTTGAGGTAAGGTAACCGGCAGCCATAACACCTATCCTCTCATTGTCAGGCTCAATATGGTCACAGACAGGTTCATCGAATACATCAGGGTGCCCGAAAACACGCACCAAAGGCAGGCCGGCAATACGTGGGAAATTCTCTTCGGGCCCGCATACTATCGCACCGTCCATCTTGTGATATGAATCAGCTATCTGCTCCGAACTTTCCAGTCGCAGCATCATCATCGAGAGATTTCTTGCCGACAGCTCATCTTCAACAGCATGTACCAGGCGGGCATAAAAAGGATAATTCACCATGTTCGCGTGTTTACCATAGAAAATAACGCCCATACAGCCGTATTTCAATCCGTTGAGGTCGACCTTTTTGGGACCCCTCCGATCAGCCAGCGGCTTGGGCACATAGTTGAGTTTTTTCATTGCCATCTCAACTCTTTTTGCCGTCCCCGGTGAAACACCGCCTTTGCCGTTGATGACGTATGAGACCGTCGCCTGTGAAACACCCGCAGCTTTTGCCACCTGTATCATTGACATAAGAGTTTTTCCTCTTAATACGTTTACATACTAAAATCATATTACTTAAAGACTGCTTATAATGCAATTATAAATAAATTTTTTTCTCAATATTGTTTTTGCAAAATGCATTAAAATAAGCTAAAAGTGGTTAATTAGCCAAAAAATGCTACTTATAAAATACTTATATTTAAGTAAAAACCACTTGTTTTATCGTTTTTTGAACCTATCAGAGAGGTTTTTTATATATATTTTGAATAATTTAAGGAAAGGCAGCGTTAAAATGAGAAAAACAGCCCTTAAATATCTATTTATATTGTTTTTTGCTGTCGCAGGCTGTACAACCCAGGCATTGGAGTCGAACACAAAACTATCAGGCTCAGCAGCGGTCTGCTACTGGTTAAGCGAACCGGTCAAAACAAATGAAGCTGTTTATCTGCAGGGGTACAATTTAGATTCAGATGCGAAGATCGAAATCGCCGAATTAAATAACCAAACACCTTCTGCCCCATCAAGCAGGCCCGATTACTCCAGGCTTGACTTCAAGCCGGTAAAGTCCATAAAACCCGCAGGCAGCTCCACCGTTTTCATGCTTCCCTATAAGGGTAAGAATAAATACATGGCTTACGCAATGCGTATTTCAAGAAATGACCAAACCTCGGGCATCAAAATAATAAACTCCCCGCAAATATGGTGGACACAGGGCACACTCGGAACAGGTTCTACCCAGCCGGGCAAGTGGATTATTATAAGTGGCCTGTGCCTAAATTTTGATGATAAAGCCAAAGCGTTTCTCCGTGCCGACGACGGAAGCTTTGTAAAACTGAAATTTGTGGAAGGCTCGATATATTCCGTTAAATTCATAGTTCCGGGTAATGTGAAAATAGGGAACTACGACCTCTATGTGCACAATGGCCTCGGCGGCCGGATGAATTGGTCACAAGCTCAAAACATCGAGATATCCTCTTCTCCTTTCAGCAGTGATACCGTCTATGACATTATGGACTACGTGCCCGCAGACAAAAAAGACTTCGGCCGAACCGGCAGCCCTTTTTCGATTGTGTATGAAAAAATGTGCCATGTCGATCCTGAAAACGACAGTATATTTGCAAGGGCGATTAAAGATGTCGCCAGGGAAGGCGGCGGCATCATTGACATACCCATAGGGCATTTTTTCTTAAGTAAAACACTCGAACTGCCCCCCAACGTTAGACTTCGCGGGCAGGGACCCGACATGACAATTCTAAACTGGTCCGACCATGAAAAGCCTTTACACGCACTGATAACAGGCACAATTAATTTCGGCGTGGAGGATATGACGCTTTACGTAGGAAACCACCTCAACGGCATTGCGGTAAAGGGAAAGCGATTGGAGGACCGGGGAAACGCTTATTTCAGACGTTTGAATATACGAATGGACCCTGTTTCACCGAAAACAAAAAGATATTTTACACCCGAACAGGTCAGGGAAAATTATACCGAAAGGATATGGCTGGGCGATAAAGGAAATTATGGCGACAGAAGCGCGGCATTGAGGTTGAGCGGAAAGAACATTGAGATTTCGGATTGCGTTATAATGACAAACCCCGCGGTATGGGAGGCAATAGGTATATTTCTTGAAAGAGCACAGGGTGTATATGTTAATAACAACGAGGTGCTCTCTTCTTTCAGGGCATCGATTTATATCAATGGCGTGCAGGACCTGGTCTTTACGGAAAATGATATTACCGGCGGAACCTTTATAGGAACACATCATACCGTTGTCGAGCCCGAGGAAGATTATCCGCCTTATGACCCGGGCGACGGCAGTTTTGTGATCCAGCCGTTCTATCATCAAAGCAGTAAAAAAAATTACTACCTCAACACCGCGGTACGAAACTTCTACGTAGCCGATAACAAGTCCCGTTACTCAATGCTTGCAGACTCCGAGGTAATGACAACTGACAGCCATTATCCGCTCGGCATCTATTACGGAAAGATTGAAAAAGTCGACGCCTGCACAACATGGCTGAAAGAAGAAACTGAGCACCCGCCCAAATTCGGCGAAAGATGGCCTGACCTCAACTACTGGCAGGGAGCGGGATTGTATATACTCGACGGGAAAGGAGCCGGTCAATACAGGATTTTACAGCACGGCTCAAAGGGAAGAAAGCTCAAACTCGACAGGCCCTGGGATGTGAGACCGGACGAAACGTCGCGCGTCTCAATCGCAAAATTTCACGGCCGACTGATATTTGAGAAAAACCGGTATCGCGACTGCGGTGTTTTCCAGTTCTGGGGAGGGGGACTGGAGAATATTGTTGACTCGAATAAATACGTAAGAAATGCCGGAGTTGTAACCTACGCAGGGCAGGTATATAACGGTCTCATGCCCGACTGGTACAATCAATTCCGGGACAACATCTTATCCGGTTCCGGCGATATAGGCTCGATGACCTACGAGTATACTCAGGACGGTGTAATCTACGGTGAAAGTTTCAGAAAAGAACCTTACCCATATCAATTGAAGGACATGACAGGCTTTACGGACCCCGATTATATCAAGGACAAAGATATATGGGGTTACAGGCAGGTTTATAAGGGCCCTATCTCAAGAGGCTTAATACACAGGGGTAACACACATCATACCGGCGACCTTATAATAAAGGGCGGAGTTGACGGAGCTGTGGTCCAGGGTAACACGGCCCGGCAAATTCTAACTGATGTCAAAGCAGGCCTCGCGGAACCTGAAAATGTGTTTGAAAGGAATAATATATCAAATCCGTGACAATCATAGTGAACCAAACAGATGTAAACGTCCGTAAAAAAACAGTGGGTCACTGAGTGGGCCAGTCGTGGGAAAGAATTGGTTATAAGGCGCTAAAATAATTTATATCGTTGGATTTATGCCAATTTTTGAGTTTTGTAAGTGCTTTATTAACAACGATTTAGCATTACCGGAGGTGGGACTCGAAGGGGCATAATGTCCCATTATTGGCAGTTTTTTGGGTGTTTTTTAGATTTTTCCTTAGATTTATTTTTTTTGTTTTGTATAATTCTTTTCAAGTAATCCACAAAAATATAATAAATAGTAAGTATTGGGAAGATATATATGGGGCGAAAAAGGAAACCAGTCTTAGATGAAAATGGCGAGGAACTGTTTCGCAATCTTGATGGGACCATTATCAGGGTTCAGGAGGACAAAACCAACCAAACCTATATTTTGTGGCGTGGAAGCGATAAAGTAGCCAGCAACAGATACAAGAGAAAAATAATCAAAGCATACCAAAAACTCATAGATGAAACCTTAGAAAAGAACAAGTCAAACCTCATTCATTTTGATATTGAACGACAAAAACAAGAAATAAACATAATCCCTCTGCATGTAAAAAAGGACTGGAGGAAAATTAAAAAGATTATTGAGGCTAATGAAGCTCAAATTAGAAAAGACCATAACGTTGAAGATATAGACTTTTCAACAGAAAAAATATTGCTAAGAATCAAAAATCATAATCATGGAGCTTACAAGCCTCTAATATTACAAAACAACTGCTATCTTATTTACAATAATTTGACAGAAGAAGAGGCTTTGCAATTATTTGAAAGTCGTAAATCAGATTACGCTACTTTTGAAGACAATAACCGATTAAAACGATTTTCTGTAGACCAAAATAGATTAGCTAGGCAAGATTACTTCATAAGTGATGAAGAAATAATAAACGCCTTTTTAGTGCTGCTAAAAAAAGACAAATATAAAGTTGCAAGATTAAGTGGAATTGAAGAATTTACATATCTGGAGGATATAAAAGCACCAGTCAAAATCAAACTATCTGAGATGTTGAAGCCTTACTTGGAAAAGGAAGATAAGCCTCTTTCTAAAAAGACAAAAATTGATGCAAAAAATTGGTGGAAAGAATTTTGCAAAGTTGTCCAAAAACAATACATTAACGATATTGAAAAATCTGATGTTAAAAAATATAAGGACTACCTGACATCAAAAATGAGGAAAAATAAGTACGGTAACGTGTGGTACAACAAGAGATTTACTCAAGTTAAAACGATAATAAAATACACCCTTGATGAGACAAATGAAGGGTATATGAATAGAAAAAAATTAGAAGAGATACTCATTGGTTATTTCAAAAAATTATTTAAACCAATAAATAGAAACTTAAATGGCATACCTAAATCTGAAGCAACTCCAATTTCTATTGAAAATTACCATAAAATCCTAAGACATTGCATTGAACGAAATGATTTGCAATGGACCGCAATGCTTTTGCTCAGCTTAAATTGTGCTATGTATCCTAAAGATATTCAGGATCTTTTGAAAGTTGATATTGATTTAGAAAAGAGAGTTTTAAAGATGATAAGAGAGAAGACAGGTGTAATAAAATTTGCTTATTTATGGCAAGAAACCTGTGATGCACTCAAAGTCTATTGGGAAGAAAATAATAAACACTCAAAATACGCAATTATTTCTAACTTTGGAACAAATTATAAGGCTCAATCTATAAGAAATAAGATGGCAGCTATCGTAAAACGATTGGGTATTGATAAATCAGTCAAATATGAACATCTTAGGGATACTACTTCCACTATTTGTGCAGAAATGGGTATTTCAGATATTCAGATCAAGGCTTTATTAGGGCATCAGGTTGCAACAGGACAAACCAAAAACTACATTGCCAAAAGACCAAAGGAAATGACGGAAAAAGCAGTTAAAGTTATTTACGACCACTACAAAATCCCCAAAATCATAAATTCCCAATAACATTCGCTAAATTCATCCAAACTTTTTCACACCCTTCCCAGTTTCTATTATA
>CAZVPF010000082.1:0-7358 GCA_964628195.1 uncultured Pirellulales bacterium
GGAGCACTAAAAAATATCCATCATTAATCTGTTAAAAACTGTGAACGGTTACGAAGTATCTTATCCAAGACAGGGACCCGCTTTTTACACACCAATTCCTATCAATCCTGGAGACCGGTGGAATCAAACCCGTCAGAACTCAGGCGATGGCGCCGAATATGTCGCCATTTGTTGAACGTTTTATCAGGAGCATAAAATCGGAATGTTTGGACAGGATGCTTATATTCGGCGAGCGTCATTTAAGATATGTAGTAAATGAATACGTGGATCATTATCATCATGATCGCGCGCATCAAGGCCTGGACAATGAAATAATTTCTCCGCCTCCCAAGGGTGAAGGAAAAATAATTTGTCACAAGAGATTGGGCGGCCTTTTGAAAACATACCGGAGGGCTGCATGAGGGGATGGACGAATATTTTTAAGGTTCTAAGCGGGTTGGATTGCCTGCAATCTCGCCAATTTACGCCAAAGTTTAAAGATGTTTCCGATCAAGTACTCATTCCAAAAAAGAGTATATACTCGCAATGGGGTGCAAACGGGTAAAAAGCGGTTAAAAACTTGCAATTTTGCCGAAATTCGTTAGTCACTGTGGGCAAAGGGTTTACGTCGTTGCCAAAATTCCGGCGACCGATGCCTGTTAACCGCTAGGTCGTAGGTTCGGGGACAATTTTGCTCCGCCGTTTACATAGACCGAAGTAGCGATCCCTTCTCGCCGACACAACTCCGAAATGGGAACTTCACCACGCAGCCCTACAAGGACAATGCGAATCTTTTCATTGGCACTGAACTTGCGGCGGGTGGCCTTTTTGATCTGGGCGACAACATTCTTGGAATTTGCCATTTTAAGTACTCCTATAGTCAGATTAATTCTCTAATTATAGGAGCCGAAACATCGATTTCAAGTTCTCCCCCATGGGGAAGAATCCATCAACCTGTCTCTTAACTCAAGCAACCAACCTGTGCCACTTCTGCTGACGGGAAACAATCTGTACTTTGTGTACTTTGGGGCAATGCTGTCTACATAAGGAGGAGATTCATTTTGACCTGCCCTTTTTTAATCCGGTCTTTGTGACAGTATTTACTGCTTTATATATATTAAGAAATACTTATTGCAAGTTAATAGTATTTTCAGGTGCGTTCACCTTTAGTATTATTTTTCCGTTTTCAGGAGGCTTTATTGAAAGCACAATAATATTCTTTCCTGGCCGGAGCGGCGGATTGAAAGGGTTCAGCACTTTTATTTCAGTACTCCAAAGCTTTTCCCCATTTGAGTAGCCCACAGCTTCACAAGCTGGTCCATGCAGTCTGGTGTATGGGTCCCTTTCGCCCTTAACATGAATATTATAGCCTGCCAGTAAATGTTCACATCCAATTAATTCTTCAGGCAGATCGAAATGGCCGGGGGTTGGGGTGTCAAACTTTTGCCATTTATAAGTGTTGTTTTCGTAAATAAATGGAGTTCCAAAATTTGTAAGGTTTTTGATATAATAGTCAATCTTCGCCTGCGGAGTTTTTTCGGGAATTTTCATTAAATATATGCTTTTAAGCGGATAATCAATATATGGCCTTAAATCATACTTTTTCTTGAGTGTCTCAAGTTTTCTTTGCATTGAAGTCAGGATGTTTATGTAATCGGGATCGTATACGAGATTGTGTATTTCATGCGGGTCCTTTTTTAGATCATACAATTCCATGTCAGGGAAAGATTGATAGGTTATTAATTTGTAACGTTCGGTGCGTACAGCAATCTGGCCGGGTATGGCTGATCCGGGGCTTTCCTGCCTGAAGAGGAAGGCGTCTCTCCAGTTATTTGCATTTGCTTCAGGGCTTGCAAGCAGGGGCATCCAGCTTTTGCCCGCAACATCGCGGGGGACAGCGATCCCGGCGGCATCGAGTATTGTAGGCATTACATCGATATTCAGGGCCAGTTCCTTTCGCCTTACGGCGGGCTTAACAACCTGCGGCCAGCGAACGAGCATTGGTATCCTGATCACTTCTTCATATGCATAGTGCTTTTCGGTATTGCCGTGTTCGCCAAGTGTGTAACCCTGGTCGCTGCTGTATATGACAAGCGTTTCATCGGATACTCCCGCCTGGTCAAGAGCGTGCAAAATGACACCCATTGCATCGTCCAGTGCCTGCGAAGATCGATAGTATGATTTAATGTATTTATCCCACGATCCGAAGTACGGGATGCCTCCGCCCTTGAATTGCTCTATCCTGATCAAGTTATCTTTCATGAACGCGGGCTTGCCGGTCTCGGAATAATCCTCATTGTAGGTGTCCGGTTTGGGGATTTTTACATTTTCGAGGAAGTTTTCATATCGTGGCGGATATGCAAAAGGCAGGTGTGGTGACTTCAGACCGACGAACAAGAAGAAAGGGTCATCGCCTTTGGAGGCATTTTTAATGTAATCTGCTGCTATGTTCGCAAGAACATCATCGCAGAAACCTTTGAATTTTTCGGGTTTGCCGTTTATTGTTATAACAGGGTCGTTGATATGCCCGAGAAACTTGAAGCCTGCCCAGTAATCATAGCCGGGCTTGGGCATATCACCCTGGCCAAGGTGCCATTTTCCGACATGGCCTGTCTGGTAGCCTTTTTTATTCAAATACCAGGCAATAGTTTTTTCATTGTTTAGAAAGGTGTGATTTGTCCATACGATCATAGGTGAACCAGCCTGGTGGGGATGTTTGCCGGTAAGGAAAGAACTTCTTGAAGGCGAACAAACCCCGGAAGTGCAAAAAGCATTTTCAAAGATCATGCCCTCGTTGGCGAGCCTGTCAAAATTTGGGGTATTAGTATACTTGTTTCCCATGCACGAGAGCATGTCCTGTCTCTGGTCGTCCGAAACCACCAGAACCACATTGGGTTTCTTGCCTGAGCCGGCAGTTCTTTTTTTTACGCCCGTACAGCCTGTGCAGATCACGGCTGCGGAGTATCCGATTAATTTCAAGAATCGCCTTCTTTTAATGTTCATAAGCCTTGCTCCGCTTGATTGTTTTTCCTGGTTTCCAATTCTTCATGAATCGCCTCACAGCGCTGACGTGAAAGCGGATAAAAATATATAAATACCATCCCGAGAAATAAACCGATAGCCTGTAATGCAATATACATTACCCGCATATTAAAAATAGTGGACTCTGTTTGAAATTCAAGTTCCTCGCTAAAGCCGGAAAGTTTTATTACAAGGCCGCTCAAGAGCGTAATGAGAGAAAAGCCCATTTTATCACTGAAAGTGAAAACGGAACTATACATGCCTTCGCGTCTTAGGCCTGTAACATATTCGTCTTCGTCACAAACATCACCAAGCATCGACATAATCAGCAGCCATGAGCCGTTAAGAGAAAGCCCCACCATAATTGCCGGTATAAGTTGCAAATATGGATAATCCGGAGTCAGCAAAAACCATAAGCTCAAATAGCCGAGCATTGAAAAGGCCAATGTTCCAATGACGGCTTTTCTTTTCCCGAAGCGCACCGACAGCCGGGTTGCTATAGGTAAGCCGAGAAGCCCCATAGCCGTCAATAAAGTCCCGCAGAGGCCAGCGATTGTGGCTGCGAAAGCCCTGTCACCGTTACAAACGTAATAAATGTTCAGGTAAAGATTGAAAGGACCGGCCATGAATATCCCAATTTTTATTATAAGGTTGGAGGCCATCAATAGAAGGAAGGCCTTGTTTTTCAATGTATATAAGAAAGCCCTCGCGATCTTGATCTTGCTTTGATTTTGTGTCGTCGTTTTTTCTTTGCAGAAGACAGCGGGCAGGATACCTGTAAAAAGTATTATAAAAGCCACGAAATAGGAAACGTATCTTACCCCGGTTGTTTCACTGCCGGGTGAGGAGTCAAAAATAAAACACATTTTGTACAGCCAGGGCACAGCCAAACCGCATGCAATGCCGATGTATTGCCGCCAAATGACAACCCGGGTCCTCTCGTTGTAATCGGTCGTCATCTCATAGCCTAACGCGGTATACGGCACGATAAATACAGTATAGGCGAGATAATAAAGCACAAGTCCGACCAGCAGATAAATAAAGACATTATGCTGAGCAGTCTCAAGCGGCGGTGTCCATAAAAAGATGAAAAGCAATGCGGAAATTATCGCACCAATAAAAATATACGGTCTTCTGCGACCCCATTTTGATCTTGTATTGTCCGAGATATTTCCCATTAAGGGGTCAGTTACCGCGTCAATGAATCGGGGAATTGCCTGTGCTGCGCCTACCAAAAAAACATCCAGCCCAAAGCCTACATTATAAATAGGCAAGACAAGTGCGTTAACACCGTTCATGATAAAATTGTCACATGCTCCGCCCATGCCCCACATGACCTTACTTTTTAATGGCACCTTGTCGGAGGCTTTCGGTTCTTCTGGAGGCTTTTGGCCGCGGCCTTCTGGCAGATGTGAAAAATCCGGTTCTTTTTCCATAGGTTTATGAATATTAATCAGAATTAGAGCGTATGAATTTAATCGAACAGCCTTTATTAAAAGTTAATACGGTTGTTGGCGCTGATTTATCTGTTTTTATATTGTGTTCAAACTTTTTATCACCTTGGGGGTCATAATAAATTTTTTTCCAGTTTCCCGGTGTAAGCTCGACGGTCATAGTATTATTACAGGTTTCCTTTAGAGCGATTAAGAGAGAGTTTTTATTCGCAGTCAGGTCAAATACACTGCCGTTATAATAAATATTTCCTATTTTCAAACTCGGCCAGTCATCGGGCAATTTCGGTTTAACACTAAGCCTGTCCAGGTGCGGCTCGATTCCCATAAATCCGTATATCATAACCTGTGGAACCAGTACGCTCTCGGCAAATTCTTCGTCGATGCCGAGTCCCCCGGCTGTTCCGCCGCCCTGAAGACTGCCTCTGCCGGGTTTTGAATAATACTCACGAAATCCACCTTCGCCCCGAACCTCTTTATACCACTCGATAATTTGTTTCAATCTCTGCCATGCATTATCAGGACCGTAAACTTTCAATCGAGACATTATGTCAAAATATGAAAAACCGAGAACTGCACCGCCATCCTGGACCTGCTGACCCCACTCGATGTTTTCAGGCTCAGGCCAGACAAATGAATAATAATCCAGGTTTCTTTTAGTCGTGCTTCTTTGTGAAAATACCCAGTGATAGATGTCCCGACCTTGCGATGTGTCATCCGGAACCATCCTTTTGCCTGAAATCCAGTCAAGAATTGAACGTGCCTGTGAATCGGTTGCAAAGTCATAATAAACTGCCTCGAGATTGAGAAAGGTAAAACCATAGTCATAGCTTTTGCCGTCTATATCGGTCGCCATATAATAACGCCCGGTTTGCCTGTTCCACAATGCCCGGTTCGAATATTCTTTAATTTCCCGCGAAAGCGTTAATAGATAATCAGGGTTAAAGGAAAGGTGTCCTGAAGGGATGTTCCATTGCGGATTTGCCTTGATCGCTTTTTCCAGTTCCGCCATGCCGGTAAGGACGTCGTAAAGATAAATCGTGGCTGTTGTGTCCCTGCCGCCGGCTGGAAGCAGATCCCAGTAATTGTTACCTATACCGCGGCCTGGATGAATTGTTTTATTTCCCTCTTTGTCTTTTTCAATGCCGCTTCTGCCGTCATGACCGACCCACGGTGTGCAGACGCATTTGTATTTCTCGACCTGGAACTCATGCAGGGAATATTTAAGGGCATGCCGCATTTTCTGGATATTTTCGCGAAGAAAAACCATATCCCCGGTCCAGTTAAGATAATCCAAACAACCCTGCAGATAACAGAAGTTGTTAATGTTATGTCTGCTGTCAACAGAGGTGTATATCTTTTTAATTATTATTGACGAACTTTCTATGTCCTCAAAGCGAAATCTCAACTGTGTAATCTTACCTTTCCAGGCGGACAATTTATACACCGGTATCATCGTAAAGCTGTCCGGTGAATCCGGATCGGGGACATTAAAATATATTCTCCTGTCTTTGGAAAAATGGGTGTCTTTATCAGTGGTCCATTCGAGAGAGCACACAGCCGAACGGTTCAAATTCCCGCTTTCCCATTCCAGGGCGATGAAAGGTGAAATAAAACTGTCTATACTGAACTTTGGCGTAGTCACTGCGGCAGAGTTTGCCCCTAACGCAAGCCTCAGTCCATCGTTATTGATACTGTGTTCTTTTACATTATCGAAGTCCCAACCGTCTGTTGAGGTTGATTTATGAACTCCAAACAAACTGCCGTATGGTAAACCGAATACTGAAAAATGCCATCCGATGCCGCCGCTTTGAGTCCAGAGCGGGAAAGGCCATCCGAGATTGTGAGCAAGCCCTTTATGCTGGTGGCATGAAACATAGCCTTCATCGTCCATTATTCTTGAGGCGAGCATTTTTGAGTGGTTCCTTCTTATCATTTCAGCGGATTTGCCGCCCGGCCATATTGTCGATTTGACTATCCAGCCGTCCCAGAGCGTGCCGCCGGTACCCGTTCCGTAAAAAGAGTAAAACAGGTGTCTTAAGAGTTTCAGTTCTTCGTCGTGTCCGGGCACAGAAAAAGCGGGAAAGTCTTTTGGAACAGCTTGCTGTTCTTGACCTATTCTGCCCCAGGGGCCAAGACCAAACGGGCTGACCGCCTCTGCTTTTTTCCAATCTGCGTCATCAAATGAATGTTGTTTCCATTGTTTTTGATAGTCGCCTGACGTTTTCCATTTATTGTCAATTGGTATGATTTCACTTTCAGCGTTTTTATACTGTATCACAATTTTGCCGATAATGCCTGCTGGCGATAAACCGGGGCCGGCGTTTTCTGCTTCTATCGCTATTAAATTATTGCCGGGTCTGATATGTCTTTTCAAAGGTATTCTTTCGATTGCTCCCCATTGATTGGCAAAACCGCATTCTTCTCCGTTAAGATGCACTATGCAGGAGTTGTCGACCGCGACGAGGAGAAAGGCTCTCAAAAGGTCGTTGTTTAGCGGGACCCCGAATGAATGCCTGAAATAATATTTGCCCGGATCAGCGGAAACCGAAGCATTTGTATTTCCCGGATACCATACCCAGTTCAATCCGTTAAAGTCTTGATCGACCTGGGCGCAACAAAGTACATTGCCGCATAAAATGCAGCAGATGATAAAGAAGCATCTGTAGAGTTTATTCATGATTACCTAAAGTTCAGGGTTCAAACGGGCTTAGATAGCTTTCTGCGAAGCCCTCTTTGTTATAGTCAATTTGGAAAATATATATGGTGTTGCCGTAATGTCGCCACGTCAAACCGGCGATTATGTCCTTATCCCCATAAGTGAATACTTCTTCTGCATAGCTGCCGGATGTTTTAACGTGTTTTTCATATGCCTGTATATTCGGCCTTGCAAAAGCTGCCGGCTTC
>CAZVPF010000083.1:0-7012 GCA_964628195.1 uncultured Pirellulales bacterium
GGTGGCTGGTTTTAACCTGCAAATTACTGGCTGGTTTTAACCCGCAAATTGACACACTTACTCTGAGTCCATATTGAAAAATAGGTAATTTTGTATGCCAATCCAGGCCTATTGGATAGCTTTCCGGAAAAGTCGGCTCGGGGAGATTTTTCGTGAAATACTCAACTTTTATAGTCGAATCAATATTCTTAAAAAAATCTTTCAGATACTCAAGATGAAGCAACTGGTCAGTTTGATATACCGTCATCGCATCAACGCCAGCCTCATACTGTTTATGCGCCAGTTCATACACTGGTTGAGGATCATAGAAACCGTCGTTATTAAACTTTCCACTTACCTTCAGGTTTTTGCTTCCTATTCCCCCCATACAGTACTTGCGGTAGCATCGTGATAACTGCACGAGATAATTGGTGTGCAGTTTTGGGTCTTCTTTTGTTATAGGGAAAGGACTTAACATAATACCGTCTATAAGATCTTCCTGCATCCACCTTTCAATATCTATACCATAAGCCAGTAAAAGCCACTCGGCACTGTCGGGTATTCTTGCAATTACAGGACAAGATTTACCTATCTCTTCTTCCTGTTTTCTAACTTTACCTCTTAGTTCCTGCATGAATGAAGTCAAAATATCTGCTCTATGTTGGAACCAAACGCGATAATCCTCTTTATTATCCGAGTTGATAACCCTGGGGTCAATACCGACCTTGCTAATAAATGGCTCAACCACAGTTTTATGATAAAGTAATATCGGAATCTGCCGGCAGTAATCCAGAACTAACGCATCCACTCCTTTTCGTTGAATTTCTAAGACAATGTCAAGACGCTCTTTTCTCACTTCAGCTATAGCATAGCAAAGCTTTTGCTTGACAGTTTTGCCCAACTTGCTTTTTTCATAGTACTCCGGGTGCTCTACTGCAAACTTGCTGATTAGCCCCATGTGAGTCTTTTTGCCATAATTTCGGTTCATGGTCAATCTTCCCATTATGGGAATCTTCTTTTCGTGACAATAATCCACCGCGAAACTGATTGGGCAAACATCCTCGATAACTCTGGCTACGAAAGACCAGTCCTTACCTCCTATTGTGGTATCCAGTTCGCAGTAACGTGTAGTATTTGCTAATTCTGACTGATATGCTATCGTCGACCTGCCTGCGTTCCAGATTATGAAATCAATATCATTCTCGATATGCATATCGATTATGTCTTTAAGAAGCTTTTTTGAATCTTCAGGAGGCATAACATCATAAGCGACAAACCACGTAAACCATTCACTAATTCCGCCGACAGGTTTGTTTCCGTTTTCTTGATCGTATTTTAAAAGTTCCATGAGCTTTTGGCGACCAGACTGGGCATGTGTAATATTGCCCGGTAAAAAAAATAAACATAAGAATATAATATAAAGATAATTGAAAATTTTATTAGTCTTCATATGAATTTTCCTGTCCAAAAAGTAATGTGGCTTCATTTTATTTCATCTCAAGATACCCGCGCGGTAAATCATGCACCAAAAGAAAGCAGGAAAAACAGAAGGAGTAAAACGCCGACTACTCCAAGTATGGAAGACAAAAAGCCGATGATATCGGTTTTATTCCATTTATATAACTCCCAGTTTGAGCCGGGAAATAACTTCCTTTGTTCAAAAAGTTCCGGGTTCTTATAAGCCTCAGATAATTTCTGCCGATCTTCCAGGGGATCGGTATTTACAGTAATTTTCATTTTCGTAAAAAAGCGATCAAGCCTCGCTTTTTCGTCAGGTTTAGTAAACATAGAAACGATAATTAGTATTAAAAACGGAGTAAAAGTTCGGACGACAATTCTTATTGTCTCATTCAGTGCATAACGATTCCGAGAAAGATCAAAACCTAATTTATCAATAAATATAAGTTCCAGATTTAGCATTCCTTTTCCAATGTGCTGGCCATTTTCAGAAACCAACAGGCCTTTAGTCCAAAAAATCGAACGGCTGGGAAGAATAATTGTTTTCTGAAATTTTTCACCTACCTGCAATGATTCCGGCCTCGACGAAAGCAACCTTTGTTCCTCCGGCAATTTCTGCCACACCAGTATGTCTTTTTCTCTCTGTTCGACATCCATATACCGCGCAGTGTTTTCAAAAGTAATTGTTTCGGCCTGAGTCGTTTTCAATAGATACTTATCCGTTCTTAGTGAAGACCAAATCTGCGGAATAACCAAAGGCAGCACAAAAAATAAAATACTCGTCAAAATTATTGAGGTCCATGCACCGAACTTATTAGCTTTTCGCCATTTCATCCCGAGCCAAAAACTTGCAGCTACCATTACATTCAGTTCCCACATAAACTTCAGAATCTGCAGGATAGTATCAAACTGAATAGCTATCAAAGCACCGCCGATCACAACAACTGCACCAATGACCCGACCAACTAATACATAATGAGCTTCGTTTTTATTAGGCATGATTAAGCGATACAAATTATGTGTTAATAAACTTGAACAGGTTATCATTAAACAGTCAGCCGTGCTCATTAGGGCGGCCATTAAACAGGCGATCATCAATCCGACAAGGCCAATATTCAAGGGTCCCAGCAAATCCAGCGTTGCATAGCCCCATACTAAATCAGGGTTACGAACAATGTCATGATATAAAACGATAGCAATTAATGCGAAAAAACCCCAGAAAACAGTAACCACACGTTTCATAAAGTTGCCTGTAACAAAGCCAAATCGACACTCATATTCACCTTTAGCCGAACCTGTTGCCACTAATGAATTAGGCTGTATTACGACATTAATTGTAGCCATAACTGAGAGTGCTATAATATAATACCATGTAAAATCCATTGAAGCAGGTGAACCGAATACTTGGAATAAAGACTCCGGCAACTCTGCGTGTACAGTCTGCATGGCATCCAGCGGTGTGGAACCGCCATATATTGAATTGATTTTTGCCCAGCCGAATGGAATAAGCGCTAACGAAAGAATTATTATAAATACACCTTGAATTGTGTCAGTAAGAAAAGCTGCTTCCAGCCCTCCCAAAACTGCATAAATAATAACAATAAAGCATACGATCCAAATGAGAACATTTTGATTAATGTGGGAAAAGAATTTGGAAGGATTTCTATGTGCCAATTCCGCCAATCGATCTTTTTCGACATCAGCAAGAGAAGAATAATTTTTCGAACTTAGTTTGTCAAGTTCTTCGGCAAGTTTGTATTCTGCCGCCTGTTCTTCTGTTAATTCACTGACCTGTTTGGGGGCAAGCGCCAAAACAGTTTTTGTCATTGCACTAAAACCGACAGAAATAATTGCCATCATGCCGATTGAACCTATTACAGCATAAACTGCCGCCATTTTTTTGGAACCATATCTTTCTTCAAAAAAGTCTCCAAGGGTCAGCAACCTCAGTCGTCTCATCCAGGGCATTACCATCCAGTATAACGGGGTGGCAAAAAGATAAAGCAAAGAAGCCCAGATACCGCCAGCACCATTTGAATACGTAGCCATCGTAACGCCTACACAAGTATCAGCGGAGGTTCCCTGCCCAAAAGCAGCAAAGGTCTGAATGAATTTACCAAAACGGCGGCCAGCGAGAAAATAATCCTCCTGATTTGAAATCCTTCTCATCGACCAGATGCCGATAAAAATTATTACGACAAAATAAAATACTATTACAAGCAAATCAATAATTGATAGTCCATACATCTAAAATATCCTTGTACCATTGCCATAGAAGATTATATCAAATACAATCATTATTTCGACTTTCAAATTACAAATTGAACTCGTAGCAACTAAACATAATTTAATCGATTTGATTGAATAATATTTTCAACTTTTTTTCAGCAAAATCTACATTTTCTTTCTTATATAAAATAAGTGATACAATTTAAGAGGGCGTTTATTTATTCCCGGCCGTAAGAGAGTCAGCGTGTTTAGTTAATTTTTGAGGCTTTATCTCATTAATTTGTGATTGAATATCCTCAGCCCCGGTCTTGACTAAATCATGTATCTTTTTATAAACATATTCTTGTTCTTCAGGGCGATCGCAATATGTTACAAGAATCAGTTTCATATCTTTACGCCAAAGGAGCTTGAAATTTTTAAGAATTATTTCAGGATTGCCAACAATTCGAGCATTCAGTGTTATTCCCGTCCCCTCAAAAACATTTGCCATTTCTTCAGCATCATTAGGCGAAGGGTCTGTGCAGCCCCCAAATGCACCATCAGCCATCTTCAAACCGGGAATACTACGTATAGTTGTTGCTAAATGTGTCCAATTTCCACAGGAGTGAAAAACTGGACCGGAGAAAGATTCTGCCATTTTAAGCATTGCGGGCATGGCTACTTGTTTATATTGAGAAGGTGAAAGCATAAGCATGTAGTCATCACTCATTCCCAATCCTTCAAAAAAACGGCTTGACGCAAATCCATGACCGGGCTTTACAAGATTGGAACCTATGAGTTCAAGCTGCTCATCAATAAATTCTTTTATCACAATAGCTGTTTTCAGTAATAGTTTTCGAACAGAATCAGGGTCGTCCATAAGATCCATAAGGAAGGTATTAATACCTATCATGTCAGCAACTACATTAAGGGGTGATTGTACATCTGTAAGCGATATAGGCAATCTGCCTTTAGTCTTATCTAAAAAGTACTCTATGGTATTTAAAGTATATCGCCCGATATTAGTTTTTGATATCTGCTTAACCGGATAGGACAAAGCCTCCTTTACACTGTTAAAAATAGGTTTTATAACTGGTGCTTGACCTTCAAGCCAATGATATTCCGCATCGAATGCACTCGCTGCTATTCCGATTCCATACCAAGGCTCAAGAAAATTAGGTATATCGGTTTTATAAACCAGACTTTTTTGCAATGCCCCGAGTTGAAGTTTAAGCGATCTCTCCATATCACGACAGCCGTATGAAAATACTTCTTTAACACGGAATCTTCTATAAACTGCAATACCAGCTTTACACTCGTGAAATGACAAGCAAAAAGGAGATAATTTAGCTTCATGATTTTCATAAGCCTCGAAATCAAATGATTCAGGAGGCAAAGGCTCTACTTTGGTGGCCTGGACGTCTGGATTCAAATTGTCGTATATTTCCATAATTTTCCTTTTTAAAACATTTGCCGAAAATTTCAAATCGTGCTAAATAGCATACGACTTCTTTTTATATTTTGATAAATGAATAACACAAAAGAAATGCCATATATGGCAAAAGATTTGTAAAATATAGAAGCTTTGGCTTATATTTTCAGGTTACGCCAAATAAAACTAAGCATTGGTGTACTGCTGACGATATTTGCCCGGAGATATACCTTTATGACGAAAAAAATACCCCCCTAATTGGGCAGAGTCACTAAAGTGACATTCATAAGCAATCTTTGATAATGGCATATTAGTGGTTCGTAAAAGTTCACAAATTTTTTCAATACGCAACCTTGTAATCTCAAGGTGCACGGTTCTGCCAATTGATTTGACAAATTTATCATCTAAATTACGACGGGAAATCATTACTTGATCAACAACATCGTTGACAGTAATGTCATAGGCAATATTTTTTTTAATAAAATGCAATGCATCTAATACATGTGAATTGGTAACTGCCATAAAATCTGTAGATCGCCTTGATACTATATGGGTGGATTTGATTTCAACCTCTTTTGGGTTATTTAAGTTTTCTTTCATAACAGAATCGAGTAAAGAAGCGCCATCGAATCCAGCTCTTTGAGCATCGCGGGCTATACTTGACAATGAAGGAGTGCAAAGTTCACAGATACATTCATTATTATTTACTCCTATAACAGCTATTTCTTCGGGAACTTTGATACCTAACTGATGACAGCATTGCAGCAGCATCATTCCAAAATCATCGTTGCATGCCATAATACCAATCGGTTTAGGAAGTTCTTCAAGCCAACGTGAAAGTAAAATTAAATTTCTTTCAAAAAAACCTTCATTCTTTATATTGCTTGATTCAAATGTATTGACTTGAAATCCGAATTTTGAAAGGTTGGAAACAAATCCTTGCCTTCTCTCCGCAGACCATTTCAGCCCTTCAAATCCATAAAAAGCAAAATTTTGTAAGCCCAGCGATCTAAGATGTTCGGCTGCCATAGAAGAAATTAAATTATTATCGCTGACAATATTAATAGCTCCTTTTATGTTTTCATTAGTTCCTTTCGCGAGAACGGGAACTTTCGTTTCATGAATAAATTTTTCGATTAACCTATGTTGACTTATTGGCAGATTCAAACAGACTATGCCGTCAACATGCATTTTTTCTAAACGTTTCTTATTATATAAAGGGGCTTGAAAGATATAGTTAGAAAGGTCTTTCTCAATCAGCCACGGACCGGACTGCTTTACATATTGGGAAATACCCAAAAGGATTTCATGTGATAACTTGATTCGAGTGTCAATTAAAAAAAGGACATGCGGCATTCTTTGCATAAAAGACCTTTAATAAAATAATAACATAAATGTAGCTTTTCTACAATATCGTCCTAACCTGGACAAGATTGATTATAAATAAACCCAGGCATTCACGGGCAGTCTTGCGATTAAAATTGTCTTCGACAGTTGCTGTAACTTCATCAACTCGGGCATTATGTTAATAACTATTAACCTGCCCCATTTCCGTATTCACAACTAAACGAAAATCTGACGCCCGATGTTTGGTCAAATCCAGAAAGCCGTGATTTGCTGAAAAGAGCATTTCAAAAACATCTTCTTCAATCATATCCCACAATACCGAAGTTGAAAACCAATCTCCTCTATATTGAGGTAAACAGGAAGCATTCCGTTTATATCAATTGTTAACCATAATATGCCTTTCAGCGCAAATTATAACACATGCCCAATGCAAATTCAATTTCATACCAACAGCACTATATAATTCAAAAGCCCATCCGTTATTTTTCGAGTAGAAATAGGTGCGTGTTGGACATCGGGAAATTCGGCAAAACCTCACCTCGACAGAAACCTTGACAGAATTGGCGCATTTTGCCGGAATTTGACGGA
>CAZVPF010000084.1:0-6608 GCA_964628195.1 uncultured Pirellulales bacterium
CACAGGAAATGGTGGAAAGAGTATTACGGCGTTGACATAATCAAGGATATAGACAGTTCTGAGAAATATGTAAATCTTTACTTATTAAGGGGAGGGGACCCGCTTAGCGACTTTGTTAGATACTGCCGTGAAATAAATGTAAAACCTTTCATTTCCTTTCGCTTAAATGACGGGCACCACAAGGAACATGCATTTAAGCCTAATAATAAAGCAGGGACCCATACCACCTCAAAATTTTATGTAGAGCATCCTGAGTATATAATTGGTAAAGGTAAATACCAGACCTACAGCAGAGTCGAGCTCCTTCAGAACTGGGCCATTCCTGAAGTACGCGATCATAAATTTTCGCTGATAGAGGAAGTTTGCGAGAATTATGACATAGATGGTATTGAGCTGGATTACCTGCGGCATCATGGTTATTTCCGTATGGATGAAACCACCAGTCAGCAGCGTGCCGACATTATGACAAACTTTGTCCGCAGGGTTCGACATGCCCTGGATCGCAATTCCAAACCAGGGCAGTATCGATGGCTGTGCGTGCGAATTCCCTGCTATGTTGCCTTTTTCGATACTCTTGGCATCGATCTTCCCCGGATGTATCAAGCCGGGGTGGATATGGTAAATGTCTCGGCGTCATATTTTACTATTCAGCAAAATGACATGGCCCTGATAAGAAAAATGGTGCCCGATGCCGCAGTTTACCTCGAAATGTGTCATACGACCCGTATAGGCAGGAAACTTAATCCCGGCAAGTATGACAGCACATTATATAGACGTACTACTCCGCTCCAGTATTACACAGCAGCGCACCTTGCTTATTCACGGGGCCTTGATGGAGTGAGTTTGTTCAATTTTGTTTATTATCGTGAACATGGAACTAACGTAGAGGCAAGGGGGCCTTTTCACGAACCGCCTTTTGAAATACTCGAGCACCTTGACGATCCGAAGTGGCTCGCACGTAAACCGCAGCATTATATCTGGCGGACAAACAATTCCTATAAGATAAATGATACAGGCTCAAGCCCTATGCTTCAGAATTCTCAAAAACCACCGAAATTCTCTGAAGGCAAAAAGGTCGTTTGGTATATGGATATGGCTCCTCCTGCTGGTGGATGGAATAAGGATGGTAAATTGCGGATTCAGTCGGATCAGTCTTTGAATTCAAGCCAATGGTCGGCAGTGATCAACGGGGAAAAGCTGAAACCAACGGCTGATGTAAGCGAACCTTATGAAAACCCTTACCCGCAATTGTTAGGCCTCCCCGAGCAGCATCATGCCTGGATTGTCCCTCATGAAATACTTGTTGACGGCAAAAACAGGATAGAGATAGAAATGACTTCGGGTTCGACAGAAAAATATATAGTGTTTGTTGATATTGCCGTTCAGTAGAGAGAAATTCCATGCCAAAAAAAATATTAGTTCAATTGCTTCTTGTCCTGCTGGCTGCTTTCTCAGCCTCGGCAAGGTCCAGGGCTCCTTTTAAGGTTTTGTACAATAACGATTTTTCAAATATCGTAAGCTGTACCAGTCCTTATCACCCTGAAGGAGCTGATTGGACACCTGAGATGCTTAAGGCTTCGGTCGATGAAGCGGCTGGTGTAGGTATTGATGTCCAGCTGCTTCAGCCCTATACGATGTGGGTGCCGTTTTGGCAAAGTGATGTTTATTCGATCGAAGAACATCGCCGATGGTGGAAGAATCGCTATGGTGAGGATTTCATAACTGACTTTGATTTTGGTCAAAAACGTGTTATTGAATATATTCTCAAAGGAGGGGATCCGGTAAAAGTTTTCATTGATCGTTGTCACAAGCATGGGTGCAAAGCGTTTATTTCGACAAGAATGAACGATTGTCATCATCTTGAGAATGCTGCCCGGCCCAAAGGCGGCAGGGCAGCCGGCGTGACGGCGCTTTGCAGATTTTATGTGGAAAATCCACAGTATCGTCTGGGTGTTCAGCCGCATATCCAGAGGATGTGGCTTTCGAGGATACTCAACTGGAAATACCCCGAGGTGCGAGATTATAAATTCTCCCTGATTAAGGAACTGGTAGAAAACTACGACCTGGACGGTTTGGAACTGGATTTTATGCGTCACTGGATGTACTTCCGTCTCGACCGAACCACTGCTCAAGAGCGTCAAAAGATTATGACGGGTTTTATCAAAGATGTACGCGAGGTTCTTGACAACAAGCAGGGCAGGTATCGCTGGCTCTGTGTCAGAATTCCTTATGACATTCAATGGCATGAGAAACTCGGTATAGATGTTAAGGTTTTGGCCGATAATGGTGTGGACATGTTCAATCTTGCCAACAGTTATTTTACCGAGCAGCAGAACGATGCCCCGAAAATCAAAAAACTTGTTCCGAATAAATCGGTTTATGTGGAGTTTTGCCATACAACCCGCATAGGAACACTTGTCAACGAGCTTGGCAGGGATCATAAATCAATGGGCTACGATAATTTTACTTTCCGCAGAACTACGCCGACGCAATTTTATACCGGTGCGCACTTGGCCTATTCCCGCGGTTTGGATGGAATAAGCACCTTCAATTTTGTTTACTATCGTGAACATGGCGCGACTGGAAGGGGGCCTTTTAATGAGCCGCCTTTTTATGTTCATGAGAAATTCGATGATCCCCAATGGCTCAGGAAACAGCCTCAGCATTATATATTAGGTGAGGTTTCAATGGGTAACCGGCCTTTGATACTGGACCGGCAGTTGCCGGCTGTGATAGAAGAGGGGCAAACAGCGACTTTTGTAATGGATATGGCTCCGCCGGCAGGGGGGTGGAAAAAGAACGGCAGGCTGAGGATGCAATGTAACGAAGATATTGGAGACGGACAGTTTCTGGCAAGTTTTAACGGGAAAAGACTTGTGCCCACAGCCGATGTTTCGGAACCTTACCAAAATCCATATAAGCCGCTTTTAGGCACAGCCGCACATCACAGGGCCTGGGTAGTTCCGCATGAAATCGTCATTGATGGAAAAAATATAATAGATATAAGTCTTACAGTGCCCAAGATAAAATACGATACGGCTAAAATAGTTTTTGTGGATATCGCAATTGAGTAAACTTATCAATAGACGAAATTTTTTATCTATTACGGGATTCGGTGTTGCAGCTTTAATTACAGGTTGCATCCCCGCCGGGGCGAACATTAAAAATAGCAAAAAGAAGCGGCCGAATATAATGTTTATTATGTCCGACGACCACTCCTATAATGCAATAAGCTGTTATGGAGGCGTGCTCTCAAAGGTATTTAGAACTCCTAATATTGACCTTATCGCACGGGAAGGGGTAAGGCTCGATAACTGTTTTGTGACCAACAGCATATGCTCTCCGAGTCGGGCCGTGATACTGACCGGTAAATACAGCCATCTTAACAGTCAGCCGATTAATTACACAAAATTTGACACGAATCAGCAGACGGTTCCTGAATTGATGCGACAGGCCGGATATAATACTGCCATGATAGGCAAATGGCATTTAAGGGGAGAACCTGAAGGTTTTGACTACTGGAACATACTTCCCGGGCAGGGGAGATATATAGACCCTGATTTTATGGAGATGGAGCTTAAACCCAAAAAGCAAAAAGGTTATGTTACAAATATCACGACCGATATCGCGATTGACTGGCTTGAAAACAAATGGGACAGTTCCAGGCCGTTTTTTATGATGTGCCATCACAAAGCGCCTCACGAACCCTGGCGGATGGACCCTGAAGACGAAAAAACCTTTGAAAATATGCGTTTGCCCGAGCCGGCAACACTTTATGACAACCATGAAGGACATGCCGGGATAATTCAAAAGCGAGGTTCGACATTATATCCCACCCTTGCAAAAAGAATGGCAAGATGGAAGCCGGAGGAAAGGGCCTTTAAGAACACAGGTATTGAAAGTCAAAGCGACGGCATAGCAAAGGCATACCAGCATTACCTGAAGCATTATCTCGGATGTATTCATTCTATTGACAGAAACATCGGCAGAGTGCTCGATTGCCTCAGGAATAAAGGCATTCTTGATGATACCCTCGTGATATACACATCCGACAACGGAATGTTCCTTGGTGAACACAGTTGGCATGATAAGCGAATGATGTATGAAGAGTCTTTGAAGATACCGTTTATTGCAAGATATCCCGGCTGTATTAAAGAAAATATTGTTTCAAAAGCGATATCGCTTAATTTGGACTTTGCGGAAACTTTTCTGGATTTTGCCGGTGCAAACATTCCAGCGGATATGCAGGGGGTGAGCCTGATGCCGGTATTGCAAGGCGGCGAACCTGCTGACTGGCGGAAGTCCATGTTCTACGCCTATTATGAAGGAATTAGTCAATACGGCGTGAGGACCAAAAAACATAAGCTTATCTGTTATTCGGGCCGCTGGAACAGCAGCAAAGGTGACAAGATATACGAACCATGTTATGACATGTTCGATCTTGAAAAAGACCCTCTTGAATTGCAAAGTGTTTATGATGACCCCAAATATGCCGAAGTAAGAAAGATGCTTGAAGAGGAAATAGTTAAGCTTCGTAAAAAATATAAAGTAGGAGATAAAGACCTGCCGGGTAACTGGGAAAAGCTGAACAAAGACCTTATTGAACAGGGCAAAAACAAATCCGCCTATAAATAGACGAGTTCGTATCCCACGGCATGAATCTGCCTATTGTTTTAATCAGGTGAATTTGCAGCTTTATATATTATAAACTCAACACCCGGTTTGTCTTCAATCTGTATGCTGTAATTGTTCATAAGCCTGCTGCCGTTTAACCGTTCGTTTTTGCCGGATACAATGTACTCAAGATCGTACATGGCATTGGTCTTTATCTCTCGCAAATTTACATCGATTGCACGATACGGGCTTTTATCTCTCCGATATGCTGTGACCAGTCCCATGTCAAGGTCCGTTCGGTGATATTGACAGGCAATCCAGAGTTGGTTATTTATATTCGGTCTCGTAAGAGGGTACCATGAGTCTATGAGAAGATGTTTTATGCGATCATGTATATTTATCAAATTTTTAGCTTTTTGAAAATCGAAGTTTTTTCTGTAGACTTTCCAGCCCAGGGCCATACTTGCCGGAGCTGCTGAAAAATATCCGTAATCATCAGTCGATTTCTGTATGGTTGAAAAAACGTTATTGGGCAGGTACTGGCTGAGTCCCCAAATGCTTGACTGGTCTGCTTCGGGGTGTCCGCTCAGGTCACACTTTTGATGTACATGCATGTGTCTTACTGTTTCCAGGTCAATTCTTCTTCCGCCGCTTGAGCATTGATCGCGTAAAACATCTGGATATCTATCTGCAAGGCGCTGCCAGAAATCATAGAGACCCATTATGTATTTAATTTCCGTTATTCCTTTTCGATCCGGTTTATCATTTGCCCTCCAGTTACTCAAGGGGTCGTAGTTGAAATCCTGGCGATAAGCTTTCATCCCCTGTATCTGCAAATATCCCCCGACCATATTGCAAAGATTATCCACCACCTCCGGTTTGCCAAGATTTCTCAGGTAAGCTGCGAAAGGCTTAAGTTCTTCTGCGGTTAAAACTCCCTTATCACGAGCTAATAGCCAGTTTGGATGCTCGTAAGCAAAATCCGTCCCGCCATATACTTTTTCAACGTCAAACCAGAGTCCATAGCCGATATTGTGTCTGCTTGCCGCAGCGGCGGCAGGTTCAACACCGTTTGGCCAGTTTTCAGGGTTGGGTATATAATCGCCTTCACCTGTTCCAAATCCTCCTTTGTACCAGCCGGCATCGGTGATGAACCATTTCACTTTCGGCAGCCTGGCATACTGTTCGATCATTTCCATGTGCCCCTCGGCGGTTGAGTCATTCAGGGGCGTTCTTCCTATTGCCCATGTATTCGCCCACACCCCTGGAAGAGGGGCGGCGTTATTTAGCTTGGCTGTGTAATGTTCATAGATCAATTTACGGAATTTAGCGTTGGCATCCCAGGTGTCACCGTTCCACTTCAGGGCCAGTATTCTTGCAAGACGCACCTTCTCACCGGGCAGAAGTCTGAAATGGCAGTCTTCAAGGCCTGCTCTGATCCTGAGGTGTTGCCCGTCAGGGCTGTTTATAAAACAATTCCATTGCCCCGACCAGCCAATAGCTGTTATCAATGCCCCGACCTTTGTGTCTATCTTAAAAAAAGGTAAGGTGTCTTTTGAAGGCCTGCCCGACATCGCAGACATTTTTAGATCTGTTTGGTAGTTAAGTTCTGATAATTCTGCCATAAAATGCATTGGGTTGTGCGTACCCCAGTCACCCTTTGTTTTGTGCAGCGTATAATAATCCTGAACTGCGGTCTTATACGGACCGATCTTCCTTGCACCGTCTATAGCTTCATTCAATACGATATCCATAGACTGAACGTTCTCAATGATTGATGTGGGCTTGTCTGAAGTATTTTCGAACCATAAAAGCCACTCAACTGCGGGAAATCGTTCAAATCGCCTGGTTTCAAGCGAAACCTTCAGTCCGTCGGAAGCCAGCCATTGAGTGTTTCTGGATTCAAAATCACGGTTCTTTTTAACGGTTGTTCTTTTTTGACATTCCTTGAGAAATATATCCGATGGTTTCCCGTCGTAAATGAATGAAAAAGG
>CAZVPF010000085.1:0-6133 GCA_964628195.1 uncultured Pirellulales bacterium
TTTCTGTGTCATTTTTCACAGCGAACTGCGGCAGTAGACCATTTGCCAAATGGGGTTTTACGTGTTCTTGCTTAATAAGACATTCCTTGAGCCTGTTTTTAGTCTTGTGATGCTGTTGCTGTGAGGCAAGATTAGTTTTTTCCTTCGGGTCACTTTCAAGATCAAAAAGCTGCTCTGCGGGTCCTTCAGGGAAATAAATATACTTCCACCTGCCGTCGGTAATTGCGAGGAACCTCAGAAATTGTTTCTCGTTTTCATCTCTTCCTGCAGTTGAAAAAACGAGCGAATGCCTGGGAGCCACATTTCCGCATGCAAGGTCGATCAGATCGATGCCGTCTGTTTTATCACCCGGTTTTCCTCCTGCGGCATTTAACAGAGTGGGCATTATATCTGCATGTGTTACAAGGCTGTCTATAGTTTCGCCGGAAATCCTCCCTGGCCGGCTTTTGGGCAGTTTAATTACAAAAGGGACATGTGCCGAAGGCTCGTGCGGATAAAGTTTCGCGCCGGTTTTGAAGTCGCCGAGGTATTCGCCGTGATCCGAAGTATAAATTATTAACGTATTGTCAAACTCGCCTTTGTCCTGAAGGGCGGCGAAAATGCGGCCCATATTGTAGTCGACCTGTGTTATAAGCCCGTAATAAGCGGCGCGGGCTTTTTTGATAATGCATCCGGGCACAAGGTCGTAGGAGAACCGCTGGCGCAGCCGCATGAACTCCACTGGGCAGTTAGCGTCCTGGGCCCACTCGGCACTGATAGGTGCGGGAATATTCTCATCGAGATACATCGAATAGTAAGGCTCGGGCGGGTCAAGAGGGGGGTGCGGTTTGCTGAATGAGCACCACAGAAAGTAAGGTCTCGAAGGGTCCCGCCTTTGCTGTATATATTCAAGGCTCTTTTCGGCGATCCAGGAAGTCAGCGTCATGCTCTCTGGCACAGTGGCCATTGTTGGATATAGTTCGTTCTGCCCCAGGCCGTGTCGCATGGGCTGTAAGGGATGCCCCTTTCCGGCCATCTCATTATAATAATCGGCAGGAAGAATCATCTCCTCAAAACCGTGTCTTACACGTTCCGGGCCGAAATGCATTTTGCCGATAGCGGCGGTTTGGTAGCCTTCGGCCCTTAGCGCTGCAGGCAGTGTTTCGGTATGCCCCATCACGCTCGAAGTTTGCCCGTTTGTCAAAAGGCCGTGATTGAGCCCGTATTTTCCAGTCATGATGCTTGTTCTGGCTGGTACACATAACGGACAATCGGCGTATGCTTTCGTGAAAGTTATGCCGTCCCGGCAGAGGTGGTCATAATGCGGCGTGCGGAGAAAATCGGGCCTGTCCGGACCGACCGTATCATACCTTTGCTGGTCGGTTGTTATCAGTATTATGTTCGGTTTCGGGTTCACTTTTTCGTCTCGGTTCATTTCAACATTAACAGTATTTCGCGAGCAGTTTTTCAGCCCTGTCTCGCTGGGAAATATCATCGTAAATATGATAAACAATATTGTCGGCCCTGCCGATCTGGTCGGTTATGATATCGAGCGTCTCATCGAAAGGTTTTTCTGAAAGCGGCGACAATATCTGTATTTTTTTTCCGGCTTCAGATATTTTTTTATAAACTTCTGGCCAGTTGGTTGCATCCGCCGAGCCTGCGCCGGGTATCCACTGAACTCCTTTCAATGACTCTATTTCGAGCAGGCTGTCAAGGTGAACAAGCTGGCCCGGCCCGTCGAGATGATAGAATGCATTCGTTAGTTTATCGCACGTACTTTGAAGCTCGGGCTTCACGAACTTCTCGAACATATCCGGTCCGATCATATAGCAAAAGTCGCACTGAAGCATGTAATGCGGCTGTGTGGAGAAGATGCCCGCCCACGCGCAACATCCGGGGTTGACGCCTGAGGTAAGTTTATCGAATTCGGTGAAGTATCTCCACCACATGTCATGGGCCTTCCAAGTCAGCCGCTCAACTTCATCCGGGCTGTCGTAAAGATCGAGCAGCAGTTTTTCGCCCGGTCGAAAAGAGGCAAGTATATCGAGATTGCCGCCCAGGTCGGTTAGACCAATCTGAACTCCACCTTTCCAGCGGTCAAGTCCGGCAGCGATGATATCCCTGATCCGCCTGTACCATTTGTTATCGGTTGAGAATGAGAAATCAATCTCGCCGATCGGCTTGATCTGCTGCGGTTCGAACCAGACAGTTTCCTGGCCGTTATTAAGCTCGGCCCCGAGAAAAGCGGCGATAACACCCGGCCCGAAGTTCGGCCAGACCCGCGGAAAGGCGTCTCCCATGTGCTCTGTTGCATCGAGTTGAATTTCCCAGTCGTCCAGTATTTTCCCCGGCGGCACTTCAAGGGGATAGAAAGACTGAAAATTGAACATTTTTACATCAGGCCGTTTATTAAGACGGACCTGGATCAGCGGCCGGTCAAGCTTACCCTGCCACCAGAGATCACTGTCAGATCTTATCTTATTCCATTGCTGATTTGAAAATATAAAAGACATTCACTTCACCTTAAAACATTTGTAATAAAATACATGCTTGAATTATTCTTAAAACTATTCAGGCGACACAACAACTATAGCCCATTGTGCCAATGCCGGCACCGAAACTTCCGTAATGCCGTCTTTCATATCAACCGTATAGTTCCTGTCCTCCTGTTTGTCATTGAACAACATGCGAATTTTCAGTTTTCCTGTTCGGCTGAAAAAGCGGTTTTTTATGAAAAGATTGAAAGGTCTGGGCCAGCCATTCCACTCGACCAGGTGTATGACCGCATCGCTCCCATACTGGCCGGGCTTTGCGCGAACCGATGTGATGACATCCGTACTGCCTCCCAGCGTGTAAACAGGGGGTTCGCTATAGCAGTGATCGTCGGTAAGGTCATACCCGCCGACGTAAGCGGACTGGTAGTCGTCAAAATATTTTGCGTTGTCACGGACAAACTTGAAAAGGTAGGCATAGTCTTCAGGCTCGCCGAAAAACCGTACATTTCCACGCGGCTGAAACTGATCCCATGGCACCTGCATGTGCCCGCCGAGAGCGTAACTTGCCGCGACGCCTTTTCTTGTCATGATTTCCAACTGCGGGAACTCCCTGCCCCAGTCCTTTATATTACTAACCGAACTTACAACCGGGGTTGTAAAAAGCTGTCTTTTACCGAGCCTGGTCGCCTCGCGTATTCTGTTATAAAGGTATCCCGGTACGACCCGGCTTTCGTGGAGTTCACCGATGGCGAAATCAAATTGTTCGACCGGCTTGACCTGGTGGTAAAAATGCAGTGTATTTACAGATATGAAGACTTCCCTTCCAGCGTATTGTTCGAGTTCAGACATGACTGATTTAAAGAAATCTTTCGTGCTTTGCCGTGAAAACTCTGCGTAATATTCGTAAAGCTCTTTCGCAGCGTTGTGGACATCCTGGTCCTTTACATTATTCAATACATAATCCCGCATATTGAACCACTTTACGCCCATAAGGTCGTCCTTGCCGTCGAAATACACCGCGGGTTTACCTCTCAGGCCGTTAGACTTGAAAGTCGGCGCATCGGCCTTTCGGCCGTTTTGCAATTTCATATCCGCGGAATAACCGTCCATATCTCCAAAGCCCGGCCAATGTGTTACAGCGTCACCGTCTTTATATTTCGTTAGCCTGGCGGCACTGAGCCACAGTTTGGTGCATTGCTTAAAATCTTCAGGCAGATGCGGCAATGAAGGATTACTGGTGGTGATGCTGTGTTTCCGGGCGAGAAAATTTTCCACACCCTCACGCTCACTGTCGCTTAGTTTCCGGTCGATCACCATTATTTCAGCTATGTAAACCGGGTCGTTTTTATCCGGCCCAAACGGAAGCAAAAAGTCCCCGTCCCAGCCTGATACGGAAAACGGGTCAGTATTATTTTTCGACTGAACTTTACCGTTGTTGTATATTTCAAGTACGGAGTCTCCATTTAAGATATAGGTCTTAACGGAAGCTGTTGTTTCAAAACCGCTGACGAGTATCACGGTAAAATCTGAGTCGGCTGTTAAAAAGGTCTTGCAGAAGTTATTGCTGCCGTACCTGTCCAGCCAGCTTTTGTCATGCTCAAGCAGATAACTGTGAAACTTGAATATGCATTCTTCGCAGAAACACCCTGGGGCGTGGTGGTACGGATTATCCGGGTTGCTGTTTTCGCGAAAGCCTATCGACCCGCCGTTCATTGGTGAATCGTCCTGGTGGAAGACATAATAACCGTTATCTACGTAAGACTTTGCATGTGTAAGCCATACTTTCTTGTATTCGGGCTGATTGGCACAGCCAAGCCACATATTCGGCCATATCATCCACGGCGCGGTGATATTTTTGCCGTGCACATCCACTTGGCGCCCCTTCGTTGTCAGTTCGGTATCCAGTCCGTCCGGCAGCGTGCTGTTGAGCGAGGGCTGAAGTTTCAGCCCGGCTTTGCGAACATCCTGCATCCATTCTTTGTCGTCACGCGGATATACCCAGTCCAGGCGTGTAACATGAAATGCCTCCGCTGCCATGATTGAGTTCGTGGCGACCGTGCTGCCTTTGTGCGGGTGGAGCGTTCGCATACTTACGTCACTCAGTTTCGGCATGTATTCGGGGATATCTGTTTTCTGCGCTTTGTCGTAGACTGTTTCGGCAAGACAAATAGAAGAGAAAACAATCAAAGATACGGCAGTAAATTTTATACAATGAGACGCAGACATATTTTCCTTTCTGTATATATACCTTGGTTTGAAATTCAGCTGTTCGGGACTTGTTTATTGCGGAATTCGTTTGGGCTTATTCCCCGCATCTTTTTGAAGAATCTCGCAAGGTTCTGCTCTCCAGAAAAATTGAGCTTTTCGGCTATCTGGCTTATCGACATATTCGTTTCAAGCAGAAATTGCTCCACGAGAGAGTATCGTGCCCTGTTGATTTCGTCATATATCGACCGATTAAGATATTTCTTGAACTTTCGCTGAAGCACCCGCCGGGAAATGTATACGGCATCGGCAATATCCTGCACCCTTATGGGGTTGCGGGCGTTTTTGCGGATGTACCTTATTGCTTCGACGATGTCCTGTTCGGAGACAGCCAAAGTGTTAGTCGACTGCCGCGCAAAGAGCCTCAGGGGTTCGAGCTCGATATTTCTGTCGCCCATTTTTTCTTTTTCCCTTATTATGTTGTCGAGCAGACGAGCCGCTTCGTAGCCCGCTTTTTCATTGTTGATGGCGATGCTCGACAAGGGTGGGTGACAGAGATTGCATATAAGTTCATCATTGTCCGAGCCGATGATAGCGACCTCATCGGGAACCTTTATATTTTCAATTTTGCAAATTTCCAGAACCTCTCTGCCCAGGTCATCGTTGCAGGTCATAATCCCTACAGGTTTTGTCAAGCTGTTCAGCCATTTGACGATCTTGGCGTGCTCCCTGCTTGCCGAGCCGGCCTTTATCTTTGACTTGAGATCGAGAGCTCTTACTGTAAACCCGGTTTTTTCCACGGTGTTTATAAATCCGTCTTTCCTGCCCCTCGACCAGCAAAATTCATCAAACCCGCAGAAAGCAAAATTTTTCAGGCCGCATGCCGCCAGGTGCCGGGCCGCCATTTTACCGCTTTGATGCCAGCCGCCAATTACATTTGGAACCCCCTCAACGACTTCAGTATGCGCGGAAATGACGAACGGAGTTTTGTCAGAATCAAGATAATCTCTTAATTTCTCATATAGTGCACCTGCAATAAAAACTCCGTCAAACTTGTTTTTGAGAAGGTAGTTGTAACTGCTGATACGTGTGCTTCGATAAAACGGGTCCTCTTTCTGGAGTATCCAGTTGGTGTTCAGGTTGGCATATTTGGCAATGCCGAGAATAAACCCCCTCTCCGCACCGCGGGAGTCGGAGTGCATTATAAGAATGTTTTTCGTGTCGCTCATACGAAAAGTGTATCCCATTTCGTTTGTAAATACAATCAATTACAACCGTAAACGTGTAATATATTGATACTCTTAAAGAATGTTTTAAGTCCTAAGCTCTTTTTATATAAATAGTTAAATTATTATAAGACGTGCCCTCTTTGTCGCGAAATGAGCGAATTTTGGCACGTAATGAGCTTGATTAACCCCGCCGATTTGTGCATAATAAAAGTGTTATTTATT
>CAZVPF010000086.1:0-6064 GCA_964628195.1 uncultured Pirellulales bacterium
CACGTTGCCTGCTTTTACCTGGTCCAGGCCGAAAAGCGCCCTTACAAGCTCGGTTCTTCCGGCGCCGACAAGCCCGGATATACCGAGCACCTCTCCGCGGCGGAGGGAAAAACTCGCGCCTATCGGTTTTTCGCCGCCGGTAAGGTTTTCGACCTCAAGGACGATTTGGCCGGGCTTTCTTTCCGAGCGCGGGTACAACCGGTCGACCTGTCTTCCGACCATCATCTCGATTATCCTGCTGTTGTCTGTTTCGGATATGGCGCCGCCGCCGACTGTCCGCCCGTCCCGCAGAACGGTGAAGGTGTCAGCTATCTCACGCACTTCTTCAAGGAAGTGCGAGATGTAGACTATGGCCATGCCCTGCTCCCTGAGTTTTCGGATGAGCTCAAAGAGCATACGGACGTCTTTTTCGGTGAGCGAACTTGTCGGTTCGTCGAAGACGAGGACCTTGCAGCCTACGGCCATGGCACGGGCGATCTCGACGATCTGCTGCTCGGCCACGGAAAGCCGTGAAACCAGCCGGGCGGGGTCAATGTCGTCATGGCCAAGCCGTTCGAGGGCCGTTTCGGCGAGTTCGTTTACTGTTCGACGCCTGAGGAATCCCATTTTTACCGGCTCCATGCCGAGCACGATATTTTCACGAACGCTAAGGTGCGGAGCGAGCGAGAGCTCCTGGTATATCATCGCCACACCCTGCCTTCGGGCCGTTAATGGATTGGCGGGGTTGTATGGTTTGCCCTCAAGGGTCATTGCTCCGGAGTCGGGGATATATGCACCGGAAAGAGTTTTCATAAGCGTGCTTTTGCCGGCGCCGTTTTCTCCGATAAGTGCGTGCACCCTGGCCGGGTATATTTCAAGGTCGACATCCCGGAGCGCAATCGTCGCCCCGAAACGCTTGCAAATGCCTTTCATGGTCAGCCTTGGAGTAAGATTTTCAGACATAACACCTCTTTATATACCTCTTTGTGCCTTTGACGCGTCAGTAAGGGTATCTTAAAAACAAATGCACAAACTGTCAATCTTTTCAGGACCTCTAACGCGGCTTTGTGCAAAAAAGGGGTTTGCAGCTTGAATTGTAAAATAGAATATTGTAGGATATTGGTAATTGTAAAGAATTAAAATTATGACGTCTTATATCAATATTTAATTTCAGGATTGTGAGGTTATACATGGATAGAAGATCATTTTTGAAGAGTTCGGCGGCAATGGCGAGCATTTGTGCGATGAACGTCAATAATTCCGCATCAGCGGTGGAGTCTATGCCGAGCTACCCGGCAAGAGCGAAATACGGCAAGAGCCCAAACGTGCTTTTCATTCTTTCGGACCAGCACAACGCAAAGTGTATGGGCCATAAGAATCACCCAGACGTCAAGACCCCCAACTTTGACAAGCTTGCAAAACAGGGGACGCGGTTTGACTCCTGCACGACGGCCAACCCGATCTGCACACCGAGCAGGATGTCGTTCATATCGGGGCAGTACTGCCATAACCACGGGTATTACGGTTTGAGCGGCCCGCATCCGAAGGGGCTGCCGACAATTTTCAGTCACTTCCGGGCGGCGGGTTACAAGACAGCGGCGATAGGCAAGATACACTGCCCTGCGAACTGGGTTGAGAAGGACACGGACTGTTTCCACGATACGTGCGGGACGAGCATAGGCGGGCAGAGCAAGGAGTACGCCAAGTACCTCGCCGACCGCAACCTGACCAAACTCGAGGATCACGGGGTAATGCAGGAGTTCGGCAAAAAGGGCGCCCAGACCTGTGAGGGCAGGCCTTCAATGGTCAGCTACCGTGACGGGCAGGAAGGCTGGGCTGTTACGAAGGGCATCCAGTTTATGAGCGAGTGCGTACAGAAAGAAGAGCCGTTCTTCGTGCATATCAGTTTGCCCAAGCCGCACCAGTGTTATACACCGGCGAAGGAGTTCTGGGACCTTTATGATCAATCGAAACTTACTCTGCCGCCTAATTGCGACAAGGACCTTGAGGGCAAGGCGCCGAATCTTAAGAATATGTCAAACTCGTGGCGGAAGGGACACTGGACGCTTTTCGAGCCGAAGACTTTCGAGGCGGGCAGGCTGCGCAAGCTCAACGGTTATCTCGGCAACATCAGCCACGTCGACCATGCGGTGGGCGAACTTGTGGATTTCCTCGACCGTACGGGTTTGTCGGATAACACCATCGTTGTGTATTCAAGCGACCACGGTGATTTCGCGTGCGAGTTCGACGTTATGGAAAAGGCCCCGGGCATAAGCGCAGACGCTATCACCCGTGTGCCGATGATCTGGAGATGGCCGGGCAAGATCAAGGCAAATCACGTTGTTCATGATGTTGTGGAAACCATCGACACGATGCCCACAGTATGTTCGCTTGCGGGGATGCCTGTTTTCCAGACCGCGGACGGGCAGGACCTGGGCGAATACCTCAAGGGGGCGGACAGGATCAACGACAAGGCCGGTCTGACGGAGTTCGCGTGGAGCAAGTCGCTGCGTTACGGGCCGTGGAGGCTGGTTACATATCCGAAGGAGTTGTTCAAGAACCAATACCCGGATGGTTTCGGTGAGCTTTATAATATTGACAAAGACCCGTGGGAACTGAAAAACCTCTACTTCGATAAGGCTTATGCGGATGTTCGGGCGGATATGGAAAGACGGCTGCTCGAAACACTGATAACCAAGACAAGGCCGGCGACACTGCACGCTTCGGACAGGTACGAACCGGAGGAAGGGCCTCAGGCGAAGAAGACCTATACTCACACGGTCAACCTCGACGGCAAGATGCACTACGACAGAATACGCGTGCTTGCAACGGAAAAAGGGGTGAACAGTTATATGTAATTTTGGGTTTCGTTTGCATAAATTCGACATAGCTGGTATCTTAGGGCGCGGCAATTAATTGTCGCGCTTTTTTTAACAGCTTTTTGATATCGGTTTTGACTTACACGAAAGGGAATGGATATGGTAAAGGGATTTCGCCATTGGTTAGCGGTTGCGTTTTATATTACTTTTCTAATTGTTATCAGCGGGTGCGGTTCGTCCCAACAGCACGGCGGTGAGAAATCATGGCTCGGCAGTGAGATAACCGTGTATGTTTCGCCGAAAGGCAATGACAGCGGGCCGGGTACAAAGTCAAGGCCTGTGGGCGGTCTTGCAGCGGCAAGGGACCTGGTAAGGGAAATAATCGCGGATGATTTTCGCGGGCGTATAACCGTGTTATTCCAGCCGGGCGAGTATGTTCTGGACGGACCGGTAGTGTTCGACAATCGCGACAGCGGGGCAGGTGTTGAGGTCAGGTATGTCGCGGCCCAGCTGGGAAAGGTGGTCTTTACAGGCGGCATGGAGATAACGGGCTGGAAAGAGGAAAAGCCCGGTCTGTGGTACAGCTATATAGCCGATGTGCACAACGGCAGCTGGTATTTCAGGCAATTGTTCGCAAACGGCAAGCGCCTGACACGGGCAAGGTATCCGAATGATGGGTACATTAAATTTGCCGACACCGGCACGCTGAAAACCTGGGACGTTGAGCATACGTTCAAAATTGAAGAGAAACTGCCGTTCGAGAACCTCGCGCAGAAAGACGCCGAAGCGGTGATGCTGCATCACTGGTCGATATCGAGGAAGCGAATACGCGAAAGCGACGAGATGTCATTTACAACCGAGTTCGCGGCTGGGTGGGTAGGCGCACCGCTTTGCGAAGTACGCAAGGACCTGTCGCGAATGTATTTCGAGCATGCACGGGAGTTTCTGGATGTACCCGGAGAGTGGTACCTGGACAGGGATAACGGGATGGTTTATTATGTAGGCGCCGCCGGTGAGAATCCGAACGATATGACCTTTATCGCCCCGCGGATCGAGAAGTTTCTGATAATCAGGGGCACAAAGGAAAGACCTGTCAAGAACCTCATTTTCGAGGGACTCGATTTTGAGTACGCAAAGTGGCAGATTCCCCTGGCTGGGCATAACGGTACGCAGGCCGGGTGTTACGGATATTTTTATCAGCGCGACAGCGTGTATATGCTTCCTGCTGTGGTGCACCTGGAACATGCCGACAACTGCCGGTTCGAACGCTGTAAAATAGCTCATACATGCACCAGCGGAATGGCGCTGGGCGCGGGCTGCGACGAAAACACAGTGATCGGCTGTGAGTTTTACGACATCGGGGGCAACGGCATCGTAAACGGTTTTCGCAGCAAAGGGACGGATATCCCGCGTAGGTTCTTCGAGGAGGACTGGGACGACCGCTCGGATGCGCCTCGCGGAAATGTATTCGTGCATAACAACATCCACCGCTGCGGGCAGGTGTTCTTCGGGTGTGTGGGTTACCAGGAGGCTTTTGTTACAGACAGCGTGCTTGCACATAACGCGATTTACGATTTACCTTACTCGGGCGTGTCGACGGGCTTTACGTGGAACGACGTTCCGACAACGCAGAGGAACAGCCGGATAGAGTTCAACCACATTCACGACGTGATGACGGTGATGCACGACGGGGGCGGGATATATACGCTTGGTTACCAGCCGGGCACGGTCATTCGCAACAACCTTATCGAGGACGTGCCGAACGGGCACGGGCTGTACACGGACTACTCATCGTGCAGGATCGTGATGGAAAACAATATTATCAACCGCGCGGGTGTTTATGGTTATCAGCATCATTACGGGCATAACAACATCGTGCGGAACAATATTTTCGCTTCGTGCGGGACCTATGCAATTCATCATGCACGCGACGGCAGCAAGCCTTCGTTCTACTTTACGAACAATATTGTTTACATGGACCGTTTCGCAGAGCACGGACTGAAGTGGTATAAGCTGCCCGAGGGACACAACGGCGAGGCTGTTAAGGATAGCATTATCGACGGTGTTGACGCAGTTTATGATTCGAACGTTTACTGGGACCGGCGAGACACGGACATCCGGTTCGCGGGGATGAGCTTTGAAAAGTGGCAGCAGGAGAGGGGGCATGACAGAAATTCCATCATCGCCGACCCGATGTTCGCCGACCCGTCGGCGGGTGATTTTTCCATGCCGAACGATTCACCGGCGGTCAATGTCGGGTTCAAGCCGATAAATATTTCGCGTGTCGGCCCGCAGGGTATTTACGCGATAGATTAGGCCTGGCTGTTTTGCAGGACGGGCAGGCTGATGATTAAGACAAGGCAATATGGATCGGGCGAGAAGACGGTTTTCGTTCTGCATGGCGGGCCGGGGGCACCGGGATATATGAAACCGGTCGCCGAGCGGCTGGGGCGTGAGGGTTATTTGGCTGTCGAGCCTTTTCAGCGTTCGGGAAGCCCGGAGAAGCCTCTTACGGTGGAAAGGCACATTGAGGACCTGGCGGAGGTGGTGGAACGTTTTTGCCCCGATCGACCGGCTGTGATAATCGGGCATTCATGGGGGGCGATGCTTGGGCTTTGCTATGCGGCGAAATATACAGGTCGGGTTGAAAGCCTTGTGCTTATCGGCTGCGGGACGTTCGACGGCGAGTCACGCGAGGTTATGACGCAAAGACGCATGGCGAAGATGAGCCCGGGACAGCGGAGACGACTTGATGCGCTGGAGAATGAAGACGAGCAAAACGACAAGGCCCTTGCCGCGCTTGGCGCGATGATGCGGGATGTTGATTCGTATGAGCTGATGAAAGTCGATTACGCGATAGAGTATTATGACGCGCTCGGGTTCCGTCAGACGTGGGAGGATATGATTGCGCTGCAGAAAGCGGAAGTTTATCCGCAGGGGTTCAGGGCCGTGACCGCAGGTGCGGTTATGCTGCACGGCGCGGATGACCCGCACCCGGGACGGATGATATACGAGAACCTGCGTCAGTATATGCCGGGGCTTGAGTTTATTGAGTTCACCAAATGCGGCCATTACCCGTGGCTGGAAAAACACGCGAATAGGGAGTTTTACAATTCTCTGCTTAGATATATCAACAAATCATTCACAGCTTAAAACATTATATTAAACAGGCAGATTACCTTCGGCCTCGATGGTGTCGATTGGCAGGTTAATAAATGTGGGCGGTCCGGTTTGTTTGTTGTCCATAAATGGAGTCTCCTGAAAAA
>CAZVPF010000087.1:0-5647 GCA_964628195.1 uncultured Pirellulales bacterium
TCAATTTCGGAGTCGTTTGAAGGGTGGAAAGGAAAAGGGGCTGATTTTTTATTCAGTACATTTAAAACAGTGTTGCGACGGGCCAAGAAGGTACGAAAAAACAACTCCCGAGCAGGGCTCGAACCTACGAGCTAGCGGTTAACAGGCATCGGTCGCCGGAATTTTGGCAACGACGTAAACCCTTTGCCCACAATGACTAACGATTTTCGGCAAAATTGCAAGTCTTTAACCGCTTTTTCTCCGTTTACGCGCAATTGGAAGTATATACTCTTTTTTGGGGCGATTTTTTTTTGTAAAACATGCGCGATACTTGGCAAATTTCCGCATAATCCGGCAGTATAATTTAAATCATAAAAAATTAGCGCCGGGCTTGCTCGGGAAGCCCCCTGCCGGTTGGCCCGAGGCAGCTGATGCAGTGGGCCTGGTCGAGGATGAGGATCACGCCGTGTTTGTTCTTTATGTCAACGAGCATTTGCAGGTCGGCGGTGCGGCCCGACATCGAGAAGACGGACTCCGTGACGATGAACCTGCGTTTGGCGGTTGAGCGGGCGAGCAGTTTTTCGAGGCGGTCGGGCTGGTCGTAGCGGTAGGTGCGGAACTTCGCCGGGAATGCCTGGATCATGTCATCGTGTTCAATGAAAAGCATCTGATGAACGTTCTCTCTGAGTACGTCGAGTATTACAATACCAGCCGAACGCACATGTCACTTGGTAAAGACCCGCCCATCCCTCGGGCCCGGCAAACGAAAGGCAAAATCGTCAGCCGTACCGTCCTCGGCGGCCTGCATCATATCTATATACGCGTTGCGTAAATCATATGCCTTAGGATTGATGATACAGAGAATCCCTGCGATGGTCGTCAAAATTTATTGAGAATTCACCTTCGGCCTCCCGAAACTTGGAATCCAATCCATCACTTTTAAATTTTCACAGAGCAAATAATACCGAATTTTCTATTCTCAATCACCCGGATGAATTTTTGAGGAAGACATCTCCTGTAATCTTATTTAGGTGGTCTTGAATCTTATTCCTTTCCGCTTTACGAAAACGGTGGAACGGCTCAGATATGAAATCATTGCAGATTCCCATTAGTCCAAGAGAGCATTTAATACCTTTCAATACACTCGAACTGTATTTTCCCGTACTATATATTGTCATGCTGATTCGGATTACTTTTTGATGAAGTTGAAGAACCTTTTTAATATCCCCCTTTCGGGCCGCTTCGTACAAATTGACATAAAGTGCAGGGAAGATATTTGCGCCGCCGCAGACGCCTCCGTGGCCACCGAGAAGAACACTCTCGGCCAAAAGCTCTTCCGGTCCCACCAGTAAAGTAAAATCTTCTGCGTTTCTAAAGAGATGTCGCAGTTTATGGAAATATATCATATTCATTGAACTGTCCTTTAGTCCTATGATTTTTTCATTTTCAGCGGCCTTGATCACCGTATCCGGTTCAATATGGACTTTTGTAGTACCCGGCATATTATAAAGAAACAGGGGCAATGGCAGTTCTCCGGCAAGATGATCCAGATACTCAAGCAATTCGGCCTGAGCTGACTTGAAATAATAAGGGGGAGCAAGAACAACAGCATAAGCGCCCTGTTCATAGGAATACTGAGCTAATTTAATTGTTTCGGTATAGGATGTATCGGTAATGCCAACCAATAAAGGCAATCTTTGTTTCAGAAGTTTTGACGTTCTTTCCACTAATTCATAGCGCAGATTATAGCTCAAAGCAGGAGCTTCACCGGTGGTACCAAGTATAAAAAGCCCATGAACACCCCCGGCAATAATATGCTCCACAAGTTTTTCAAGTCCTTCGACATCGAGTTTATCCCGCTCAATTAGCGGTGTTATCATGGGCGGAATAATTCCTTTAAGCAGTTCGTATCTTTTGTTACGCATCCTTTAACCTCACAAAAAAATTCATCAAAGTTCCTTCGCAACCTCTGCCAGAGCTCTTAAATTCTCTGCCGGGCAGTTCCTGGGAACGACACAGCCGCTTCCAAGAATATACCCCTGCTTACCGGCACCCAAGATACATTGCCTTGCCTCCTGTTTTACCTGTGTCGGTGTGCCATTGAGCAAGGTTAAAGTATTAACCCCTCCCATAAGTGACACCGAATCTCCTGCTTTGGCCCGGGCCTCTTTAACAGTGAAGTTGCCGAGCGGGTCGAGCGGTCCAATGCAATCCAAGCCGGTTTCCACCAGCAATTCAATTACAGGCAGCACATTCCCACAAACGTGACAGTATATCAGCGCATTTTCGTTGTAATTATGCAGTTCACCGCAAACCTGCTTTATATATGGAAAAATGAATTCTTTCCAGTGTTCCGGTGATATCAAAGACATATTTCCTGTTGAATCGTTCAGTCTCAATACTTCTATACCCTGATCGAGCCAGTATTTTCCCCTGGATATTGCAATTTCAGTACCTTTCTGCATTACCGCATGAACAAGGCCCGGGTTGATAATAATATCGGTCATCGCATTGTTAATGCCGCGAAAGGTGACATAGAATGACATCGTTGCGGTGTCAAGATTACCGATCAGGTAAAGGTCCTCACCGAATTTTTCGTAAACCTTTTTGTAATTAACACCCCAGTTGAGATGGTCAAATACTTTCGCATCGGGAACGGCAATTCGGCGGGCCTGGTCAATCGTATTTACCAGTGGACTTGAAGTTGTCCAACTATGGCAGTATGAAATTGTAAGGGGGTCTTCAATTCGATAGCAAGAATCGTCAAATAAATAAGTTGAAAGTCCCCCCTGCGTATCAATCCTGCCGATCTTTTTGCCCCTGGAATCCAATTCAAAAACTTCCCCGTTTTCTTCTTTTATCTTCTTTTCAGGGAAAGCAAACAGCCTAACAGCATCAAATCCCAGTTTTTTCCCGGCCATTGCTATTGTATAATTGGCACATAAAGGATCCTGGATAATTTGCTTTAAGTCGGTGTGAGTGTACCTCGCCGCGTAATCCACCCAAATCTTAGGAACGACGGGAACCCTGTCAACCTCTCGGCAGCGAAGGGCGGCAATAAAACGTTGTTTCGGATTCATCGGACACTTTCCAAGCTAATTTGGGGATACATACAGCGGTTTTAGTGCAAAAATATTTTCCGTTATAGAGTCATTTCATGCCATATGTCCCGCATTTGCTCACATTCTTTTTTTTCTTTCGGGAACACGGTCGGTCTCAGCACACAACGGACGCCGGTAGATTTTACACTCTCAGCAATTCGTTCAATGTATTCCCGCCAGGACTCTCCATTCTCGTGCTGTATCTTGCCGTAAAAAACAGTATCAACTTCTGCACACTTCTCAAAAAGCCAGCGGGTATCATACATTTCGGGGTTGCCCAGGTCTATGGCGCAAACGAAATCCAGGTTTACTATCTTCTCATAGAGATATTCATGCCTCCCGCAGTAATGAACAAAGGCACTTCCAAACTTCGCAGCGGCAGTGCGCATATACGGTAAAACAAACTCATCAATCATTTGAGGTGAAATCAAAGTAGCGGTATCTTCCGAAAGTCTTATCCCGGCATGGGGAAAGTAAAGTCCCTGCGGGGTCCCGTGACCGTGAACCATCGAGCTGCAATTCTCTCCTGAAGCTTGTTTCAAAGACTCAGTAACTTTAACATAAAACTCACTGACAAGAGTGAGTATTCGCTTAATTACATCTCTAAGCTCATCATCTGCAAGTTTATAAAAAAGATCCGTGCCGGACAGCAGGTGGAGAATATCGAAAACTCCCTGAGTGTCCGGCAGATAGGGCTTTATCTCTGTTTCACTTGTTTTGAGCTTAGTGTAAAAATCAGTTGCAAGCTGCATTACTTCGGAATTTTTAATGTCAACATTCTCAAGTGAATATATCATTTCAGAGACAGACAAATGCTCCCCGGCCCAGGGCATTTGCCCGTTTCTGATTGTAAATTTCTGGCCGAGGATTGCGGGCATAATAATAGTACCGAGATTAGGCCTGACACAGGCTATGCTGTCTGTAGGCCATTCAAGGACAGGTTTGGCACGTTCTATTTCGGATTTAAGCATAAGCAGCGGATTATAGAATCTCTTTTCATAGTCGTCAGTATCATAGAGCGGAATATCCGCAGGAGGGATAAAGATCAGGCTCGGCCCTCTACCCTGCCAGAAATCCTCATGAAGCTTTTTCTTATCAGCAACTTGAATAGTCATGATTTTGTCCTGCTGTTTACAAAGTTGAAAAAGAAACCGACAACAAGTAATAATAATATGCCAAAAGCTCCGGCCAGTATTGGATCCACTTCGGCTTGTGCCCACTGCCAGCCATCAGGCAAATTACGGGCGAAAGTAACCCAGCCGATAATAAGAATACTCAAAGCTACGGCAGAGAGTCCCTGCCACAATTTAAGTTTTACCCTTGCAAGAGACAGAAGGAACAGGCCGAGAATTCCACCTCCAAAAATACCGGATATCTGCCACCACACTTCAAGAGCACTGCTTGCGGTTATCATTAAAAGCGCAAAAAAGATTCCCAGAATTCCCCAGACCATGGTAGAGCCTCTAAGAAAGCTCATGCTTCCTTTGGCTGTTACACCTGGTTTAAAAAACTTTTTGTAAAAATCCAGAAACAGCACCGTTGCAGAACAGTTAAGTGCCGAATCGACCGTGCTCATAGCGGCCGCCATAATGGCCGCTACCATCAAACCCCGCAACCCTACCGGGACCTGCGTGGCAATATAGTATGGAAACACTTCGTCACCTTTTGTAATATGCTCGGGAAGTGTCAAAGCTCCGTACTTGTATGCAACAAAAAGGGCAGTTCCGACAAATAGAAATACAGGAGTGAGGGGAATGTATATCGCCATACTTACCCATACCGACTGCCTTGCCGATTTAAGGTCTTTTACAGAACTGTATTTCTGAACGTAGTTCTGATCGGCCATGAGATTTCTCAGATTTTCCGTAATACCGTAAATGACCATAACCCAAACAGTCCTTGAGGTCACGCTAAGGTTTATGCTTCCAAGGCTGAACTTATTGTGTTCAATCGCTTTTTCAATCAGCCAGGCTTCGCCGAACATTCGCTGAGAAAGATTGAAAACCACGAATATAAGCCCTCCAATCATTATCGCCGACTGCAATACATCTGTCCATATCACCGCCTCCATTCCCCCAAAAAGAGTATACAGAATGGTAACCGTGCCCATAATTAAAATAATATACCTGATATCCCATGCCGGGACAAATGTCGCCAGAAGTAAGCTGGACAGATATATAATGACCGCAGCTCTACCAATCATATAGACGACAAAACAAAGTGCCGCATAAGTACGGGCCCAAGTCCCAAGACGATTTTCAAGAAACTGATAAACCGATATTACGTTATTCTCTCTATAATACGGAATTACATATTTACAGACAACATAAGCCACCGGTGGAATACACAGGGCAAAAACAAATGGATGCCAGTTCATCTCATAAGCCATACCCGGGACTGCAATATATGAGATGCTGCTGGTATATGCACTCATAATAGCCAGGCCTGCTGCCCAAGAGGGGATGTTTCGTCCAGCTACCATAAATTGCTCGGCCGTGCGGGTCTTTTTCATATAATAAAAACCCATAGCAACAAGTACGAGCGCATACAAAGCGAGTATAATTAAA
>CAZVPF010000088.1:0-5406 GCA_964628195.1 uncultured Pirellulales bacterium
CACGAACCGTAAAAGTGAAACTCAAGACGGTATTCACCGTCCGGCACGCCCAGAGCGGTAGTATCCCACATACCCATATAGTCATTTATCACCGGCACCGTGTAGACTGGGGTGTAAGGATCGATAACACTAAAGGTCCCCCCGCCTGCAGGGCCGTAATGTATCGTGTAATAAAAATTATCCGTCAGCTTTTCATTGTCATCGGCGCTGCCTTCAATCACAACCACCCCCGAAACCACTTCACCGCCATAAGGCGATGTAATGCCGAAATAATCCGGCTCCATGTAAACACACCCGTAGTCGTCGCAGTCGACATCGCCGTCACCGTCATTGTCAACACCGTCATAACATATCTCCTCGTTCTCCGGGCAGTTCATGCCGACCCTCAGCCTGTAAGTGTTGCACTGCTGGTAGCTGTACATCCGAACCATTACTGCAAGAGTCTCATTAGTTGTCACATTGTAAACTATCTGCTCGTTATCCGTTGAAGAACTCGATATGGCCAACTGCGTACCGTCAAGTTTCAACAGTGAAATATCAATATCACCATCGGCGTGAGTGAAAAAACAGTCAATGTAAAGCGTCCCGCCGGCGCAAACCTCGAACGTGTAAAAATCGTAATCAAGATAGTTGCTTATAAGTATACCCTCATCAGCGGGCAAAATGAGCGGGGTTGCAAATTCTATCGCGTCGTTATCCTCGAAACGGTCATCAAAAGTGCAGTCCTCACCAAAAACCGGCAAAACACTGCAAATAACCGCAACCGCGACCAAAAAATTAAACTGTAAGTATTTAATTTTCACAGCATACCCTCTCCGAAAGATTGATTGCTAAAAAATTTCCCTCTAAGAAACAAACCCCCGTCCCTGGTGCCAAGTGCTGTTTATAATAACATAAAACTACTGTCTAAGTCACGCAAATAATTCGAAAACACCCTGATTCAATTTGGCTTATTTCTCCTCATCAGCCTCATTTTCAGCACTGCCAGAGGGTTTTTCATTAAAATTCAGCGACGCCGAATTAATGCAGTAACGCAATCCCGTGGGCTTTGGGCCGTCGTTGAAAACGTGGCCGAGGTGGCCGCCGCATTTGCTGCACAAAACCTCGGTGCGTTTCATGAAAAGGCTCGTGTCGGTCTGTTCTTCGATGTTATCCGAGTCTGCGGGCGCCCAGAAGCTGGGCCAGCCGGTTCCGGAGTCGAATTTTGTTTTGGAATCGAAAAGGGGCTGGCCGCATCCGGCGCAGAGGTAGACCCCATCGCCCTTGTGCTGGAAGTATTGGCCCGTAAATGCGGGTTCTGTGCCTTTTTTGCGCAATATATTGTATTGTTCGGGGGTTAACTGCTCTTTCCACTGCTGTTCGGATTTGTTTATTTCATAGTCATTATTAGCCATTTCAAAGCTGCCTTCCTCCAATTGTGCAAAATCTGCACAAGATTGGATATGGTGGTTTTCTTTGGTTTGGGGGTTGGAAACGAGTGCAGTATCGTCACTTTCGCAAGAGACCAAAAGTACGCAAATTGATAGTATTGATATCAAATATGACCAATTTTTTGCCTTATTTTTCATATTTTTTAATAATTTCCATTAATATTTCATAATTTTTCTTTAAAATTATAACCGCCTGAGAGGGTGTTTGTTCGTAAAATATTCACAGTAACATACTATTAAATATCGCAAGTGTCCGGAAATATGAATCCATGCTTTTTTAAAAAAATTATATTGCCCCGGGCGGATTTTTTCGATATGATAATCTCATGAAGTTCAGGACCGAAACAATTTGTTGTCGTTTTGCCGCATCGGCGGTTTTGGCACTTCTTCTGCGCCTTTAGGCGCAAACACTCTATTTACATATCCACCCAGTTATCGTTTTTTAATTTTATGTGGAAATTGTGCGCGTTGTGGCGCATAATCTGCACTTCTCCCAAACTGATGAATAATCGGAGACAAGGAAATGGCAATGGAAAAAGTTTTTATATTCGATACGACATTGAGAGACGGCGAGCAGTCGCCGGGCGCTTCGCTTACAATCGCCGAGAAGCTGGAAATTGCAAACCAGCTTTCCAAGCTCAACATCGATGTTATCGAGGCGGGGTTTCCTGTAAGTTCGCCCGCTCAGTTCGAGGCGACCAGGCTTGTTGCCGAGCAGACGCAGGGGCCTGTTATATGCGGCCTTGCTCGTGCCAACGAGAAGGATATCGACGCGGCGGGCAAGGCTCTTGAGCCTGCGCCGAGGCGAAGGATACATACTTTTATCGCGACAAGCCCGATACACATGGAGCACAAGCTCCGCAAGAAGCCAGCCGAGGTTCTCAAGATGGCAGTGGCGGCGGTAAAGCACTGCGGGAATTACACCGACGATATAGAGTTCTCGCCGGAGGACGCTTGCAGGAGCGAGCTTGAGTTTCTTTACGAGATACTTTCAGCGGTTATCGAGGCCGGTGCGACTACGCTCAACATACCGGATACGGTTGGTTACGTGCTTCCCTACGAGTACGGGCAGATAATCCACCAGCTTAAAGAAAACGTAAAGGGAATCGAAAAGGCGGTTATCAGCACGCACTGTCATAACGATCTCGGCCAGGCCGCGGCCAACTCGCTTGCGGGTGTTCGCAACGGGGCAAGGCAGATCGAGTGCACGATAAACGGTATCGGCGAGCGCGCGGGCAACGCGGCGATGGAAGAGGTTGTCATGGCGATTAAGACCCGCCAGGACTTTTTCGAGGGCGTGACGACCAACATAAACACTACCGAGATACACAGGACGAGCCAGCTTGTTTCGCAGCTTACGGGTTTTGCCATTCAGCCGAACAAGGCGATAGTAGGCGCGAACGCTTTTGCGCACGAGTCGGGGATTCACGTTGACGGAATACTCAAGAAGCGGGACACTTACGAGATAATGACGCCGGAGTCTATCGGGCTTTCGGGTTCTCGGATGGTGCTCGGCAGGCACAGCGGAAGAGCGGGCTTTAAGGACCGCTGCGCATCGCTTGGTTACAGGCTCAACGAGGACGAGCTCAGCAAGGCGTTCGAGAAGTTTTTGGAGATTGCCGACAAGAAGAAAGAGGTTTTCGACGAGGATATCGCGGCGATCATCAGCGACGAGGTTCGCGGGGCCGAGCAGGTTTACCAGCTTCAGTATCTTCACGTTGCGTGCGGGACGGGCACGCTGCCTACGGCGAGCGTTCGTGTAAAAGCGGGCGAGGAAATTATCGAAAAGGCCGCATGCGGTGACGGGCCTGTGGACGCTGCTTATGTGGCGATACGAGACGCGACGGGTATGTCGCCTGTGCTGGAGAATTACTCGATCCGGGCGGTAACGGGCGGTAAGGAGGCGCTGGGCGAGGCGTCGGTGCGCATTAAAGACGATGCCGGCAGGACGTTTATCGGCAGGGGCGTTTCGACGGATATTATAGAAGCAAGCGCCAAGGCCTACGTTGACGCGATTAACAAGATGGCGTCGGCGCCGGGTAACAACGAACAGGAAACAAAAGCGGATTTATAAAGGAGCAGCTTATGCCTATGACAATAACTGAAAAGATACTCGCCAAAGCAGCGGGCAGGGACAGTGTTTCGCCGGGCGATCTTGTAAACGCGAAGATCGACGTGATAATGTGTCATGACGTTACGACACCGCCTGCAATTTCGATGCTGAAAGAGCACGGTATTGACAGGGTTCATAACCCGGATTCTGTTGTTGTAACTCCTGACCACTTTCAGCCGGCGAAAGACATCAAGAGCGCCGAGCTGCACAAACGGCTGGATACGTGGGCGAAGGAAAAGGGCATAAAGAATTATTACAAGCTCGGAAGAGCCGGGGTGTGTCATGCGCTTTTGCCCGAGCAGGGGCATATCCGGCCGGGCGAGGTTATCGTGGGCGGTGATTCGCATACTTGCACTTACGGTGCGTTCGCCGCGTTCAGCACGGGGATAGGCTCGACGGACCTTGCGGCGGCTATCGCGACGGGACAGCTCTGGTTCAAGGTGCCGGGCAGCATTAAGTTTGTGCTTAACGGCAGGCTGGGCAGGGGTGTTTACAGCAAGGATGTTGTGCTTGACGTTATAGGCAGGATAGGGACCGACGGTGCGCTTTACAAGGCGATGGAGTTTACGGGCCCTGCGCTTGAGGATATGTCGATGGAAGCGCGGATGACGATAACGAATATGGCTATCGAGGCCGGGGGCAAGAACGGGATAATGCCGTTTGACGATACGACAAAGGCTTACCTTGACGAGCATTTGAAAGACAAGGCCGATTACGAAGTTTTTCACTCGGACCCGGACGCCGAATATGACGCGGTGCATACGGTGGACTGCTCTTCGCTTGAGCCGACGGTTGCGCGGCCGAGCTTGCCGAGCAATACGGCGAAGATAAGCGAGGCGGCGGGCGAGGAGATGGACCAGGCGTATATCGGCAGCTGCACGAACGGCAGGATAGAGGATTTTCGGATTGCGGCGCAGATAATGAAGGGCAGGCAGGTTGCGATACGGACGATAATCGTGCCGGCGACGCCGGAGATATGGAAGCAGTGCATCGACGAGGGTCTTGCGGAGATTTTTTATGACGCGGGGTGCGTGATAAGCGCGCCGACGTGCGGGGCGTGCCTTGGCGGGTTTATGGGCATACTCGCAGAGGGCGAGAAGTGTGTTAGCACGACCAACAGGAACTTTGTGGGCAGGATGGGGCACCCGAAAAGCGGTGTTTATCTCGCCAGCCCGGCGACGGCGGCGGCAAGCGCAGTTGAGGGCAAGCTGGTTGACCCGAGAGGCGTTTTAGAGAGTAGAAAATAGAGAGTAGAAAGTAGAGAGTAGAAAGTAGAGAGTAGAAAGTAGAGAGGTGAGAGGAGAAAGGGATTAGGCAATAGGAAACAGAACACAGGAAACAGAACACAGGAAACAGAACACAGAACACAGGAATCAGGCAATAGGCAATAGAGTTCGGGTGCGTTCTGGTGAAACTCGGGTGCGGGGATTGGGCAGGAATCAGGAATCAGAACACAGAAAGGCGGGGGCGTTGGTGTGAAACATGTATGCAGGATTGGGAGACGGGGGCGGTGTTTTATTTTCGCGATGAGGCTCCCCGAGACGAACAACTTTCAAACTTTAGATCAGTGCCGGCTCGCGGCGTAAAACCTTTAACCACAAGGGCTTATGGATTTGCCGACTTTGGGCCGTTTCTATAAAGAGCAGAGGAGGGTGGAAAAAGTGATTATGCTGGGAAATATGCGTTTGTCATAGATGCCGCTGGCTGTGCAGCGGTAAGGATTGCCTGTATTGCCGTTGAGCGTAACGGTGGTATTGCCGAACTCGTCGTATTTGTAACGTTCGACTATCTCGGCCTGCTGAGCCTGAGTATTATATTTTGAAAGAGCGACAACGCTTCCCAAGCCGTTGTAATGATACCAGT
>CAZVPF010000089.1:0-5320 GCA_964628195.1 uncultured Pirellulales bacterium
CAACAACCGCACAGGCAGCCGCCGTCCGGACGGCAAAATCAACCTCATTAGTAAAAACAAAACAAAAGGAAACAACGAATAGAAAACAAGCAATACCGAAAGACAAAAACATGACATAGCTCATACCCCCCTGCGGTAAAAATCTGTATGCTGGCGTAAAAATATTTCGTTCATTTTTACCCATGCTGATATGAAAGCATAGACATTCTATGCCTGAAAGCTGCTTGCTCTTTCCTGTTATGAACAGATACAGTCTGCGAATGATTCTATCTGCTTTTTTGTATGCGCAGACTGCAGCGATATTCTCAGACGGGCGGTGTTTTTTGGTACTGTCGGCGGGCGGATGGCAGAGACAAAGAAGCCGCTTTCATAAAGTTTTTTTGAGACTTCCATAGCTTTTTCGCTGGTGCCTAAAATCAGGGGGATTATGTGTGTTTTCGAGCCGGCGGTGTTATGGCCGGCTTCGCTGAGCAGGTTTCGCATTAGTTTCGCGTTTTGTTCGAGTGCGTCTCTGCGCCGGGGCTGGGTTTTTACGATTTCCAGTGCGGCGAGGATCGCTTCGCACAGTACGGGCGAGGGCGCGGTTGTGTAGATAAACGGGCGGGCGGTGTTTATCAGCAGGTCGATAAGGTTTTGGGGCCCTGCTATTACGGCGCCGTTTGCGGCGAAGGCTTTTCCAAGTGGGGCGACGATGATATCGACCTGGTCGGTTAGGCCGGTCAGCTCGGCAAGCCCCCTGCCGGATTGCCCGAGGCAGCCGATGCAGTGGGCCTGGTCGAGGATGAGAATCGCGCCGTGTTTGTTCTTTATGTCGACGAGCATTTGCAGATCAGCGGTGCGGCCCGACATCGAGAAGACGGACTCTGTGACGATGAACCTGCGTTTGGCGGTTGAGCGGGCGAGCAGTTTTTCGAGGCGGTTGGGCTGGTCGTGGCGGTAGGTGCGAAACTTCGCCGGTGAGGCCTTTACGGCGTCGATTATCGAGGCGTGGTCGAGTTTGTCGATAAGGACCAGGTCCTCCGGGCCGGGCAGAGCGGTGAGCAGGGCCTGGTTGGCGGTCCAGCCGGACGGCAGGAGCAAGGCGGCGGGCTTTTGGAGGAAATCGGCGAATGCTGACTCTACGGCGAGGTGCGGGGCCATTGTGCCCGAGATTAGCCTTGAGGCGGCCGAGCCGAAGCCGTATTTTTCGACTGCGGCGGTGACGGCGGATTTTATCGCCGGGTCCGCGGCGAGGGAAAGGTAGTTATTCGAGCAGAAAAGGATTTTTTGTGGGCAATTTGGGTCGTTTGTGGTGATAACCGGGCCCTGGGCCGAGAGGACGGGGGTTAGGGTTCGGCGGAGGTTTTGGGCGGCCAGTGAGTCGAGCGTTTTGGTCAGGTAGTCGAATTTATCCATATTAGGGCATTTTCTGATTGAACACAGGGCGTATTTGCCCGATATTATAGGTGTTCCGTTGGTATTATAAAGAATTTTAGGCGATATTATGGGAATTTACGACAGGAATTATACTCAGGAGCACCGCGGGCCGGAAGTGCGGTTCGTTTTGCCGCCGCTGACGCCGGTTGTTAAGTGGCTTTTGATCATTAACGCGGCTGTTTTTGTGCCTTTTGCGCTTATCGGGCCGATTGCGGAGTTTTTTGTAGAGTGGTTTTCGGTGTATCCGAAGAACCTGGCGTATGCGCTGCAGGCGTGGCGGCTGGTCAGTTACCAGTTTCTGCACGCTGGGTTTTTCCATATCTTTTTCAATATGCTGATACTGTTCTTTTTCGGGCCTATGCTGGAGCGGATGTGGGGCAGTAAGCGGTTTTGCGTTTTTTATCTTGTTTGCGGGGCGATGGGCGGAATCGTTTACCCGCTGCTGGTGGGTTTCGGGATGCTGGCGGCTGGGCCGATGGTGGGAGCGTCGGGCGCGATATACGGGATGATGGCTGCGTGCGCGATAATGTTCCCGGCGATGCGGGTTTATGTTTTCGGGATTTTTCCGCTTCCTTTGGGTGTGCTGGCAATAATAATGTTTTTCGTGAGCTTTTTGAATTTGATGGGCGGGCCCAATGCCGGCGGCGAGGCGGCACACCTTGCGGGGATGATAAGCGGTGCAGTTTACGTGCTTTACCGGCCTGTGCTGGGCAGGTATAAGGTGAAAAGCTCGACGGGGAAGTGGCAGAAGAAGCAGCAGCAGGTTAAGGATTTTCAGGGCGAAGTTGACCGGATACTTGACAAGGTCAGCCGGGAGGGTATCCAGAGCCTTTCGCGGAAGGAAAAGAGCATCCTGAAAGAAGCGACACGCAGGGAGCAGCAGGAAAACCAGCGCAGTTAGCGGGGTACAGACAAATGCCGGGCCCCGCGGTATTTATGCGTTCGGGTTCGAGACGCAGCACATTCAAGCCACATTATTTTTCCCGGCGGGGGTCAGGGCTTTAGTTTAGCCACAGGGCTTCCATCAGCCACATTTCAGCAATGCTGCTCAGGCCGGTCAGGTCGTAGCCGGGCTCTGTAAGCCACATTTGACCGAGGGCCTGTAGGTCGCCTGCGGAAACGCTGCCGCTGCCGTCCAGGTCGCAGTATTCTATCACGGTTGACGGTCCGAGAGCGATAGTCGGCACCGTTGTCAGCGCCGAGTCTGATACGGACACACCGGAAGCGAAACTGGTGGAGTATCGCGGGTGCATTGCGTAAACGTCATAATTTCCCGCCGATGGTGCGACGTTGAATATTTCATAATAGCCGGAGCAGTCGGTGCCGGTGAATGCTTTCATTCGGCCGTTTGAGTCGAATATGCCGATCATTGCTCCGCTTACCGGGTCGCCGTTTTGGTTTTGTATATAACCTTCTACGGTGCCGCCGGCGCTGGGGTACGTGAGCGAAACGCCTGTGCTGCCCGGCGATACGCCGTATACTGTGTCTCGAATGCTGATTATGTCATCTTCATATTCATCCGTTGAGAAGGCGACGAGGTAGATGTCGTAGTTGGCCGATGGGTCGAGGCTTTCAATAGTGAAAGCACCCGGTGCGGGTAAAAACGCGCTGGACGCGGGAGAGAGCGTGTAAACGCTATCAGGGTCGAAAGGTGTGTCTTCGGGGAAGGCAACGGCCAGCAAAGCCATATTATACGGCGCTGAGGATGGGTTCTGAACGGTTCCGCTGATCGCCAGGCCTGTGGAACTGTCGTATGCGGTGATGTCCGGAACGTTGACAACCGTATCTTCGGGGTTTATCGTTATATAGGCCGGTATACATGTAAGCCCGTCGTCGGTGTCTATTTTTACCGAGTATTCGCCGGGTACGGCAAGGAAGGAATAATTGCCGTCGGTGTCGGTTTCCGGCCAGCCCTCGGCGTATTTGCCGTCGAACTCAATATCGTAAAAAGGTATGCCGGAGCCGGAAGCGTCCAGAAGCCTGCCCTGCACGGTTATGCCCTCGACAAGAGCGATGTATTTTCCGGACATGTTCTGGCCTTGACTCAGGCAGACTTTGTTGGCAGGCCATGTCAGGTATGGTGCGTAGGTGTGCGAGGGATCGTATATTTCGATATCCGCGAAACCTTCGGGCAGATTTGTCAGCTTGAAAAAGCCGTTCGGTTCTGTGCTGTAAGAACTCCAGTATTCATACTTATCATTCCAGTATTCCACATTAACATTTGAGAGGGGCAGGCCTGAGTCGGCATCAATTACCCGGCCGGTGATCGAAGCAGCCTGGAGAAGAGCAAAATCCAGAACGGTATTGCTGTCAAGATAAAATTCGGTTCCCCTGCCTGCGTAAGGGCTTGGATCCCAGACGATCGCGCTTACATGCACATCGCCTTCAAACAGATTGTCGATAGAGTAATAGCCGTCTGGGTCGGTATAAGTATCAACTGAATAGTCAAAATCCTGGTAGTAAACATTTACGCAAATACCCGCAAGGCCCTGGGCGGTGCTGTTTGAAGTGACCCTGCCTGTTAAGGTCAAACCGCCTGATTCGAGCAGCAGGTCTCCTGTGTCATAATCGCCCGTTAAGTAAATATTCGGAATAACCTTAATCCGGTAGTTTGTGCCGTCCGCGGGATCAAGTATAATCTTATAAAACAAGTCCGGAGCCAAAGACGAAATTTGGAATGTTCCGTCGGGGCCGGTTTCATAACTTCCGCCGTACCACCAGTTATGCGACCAGCAATTCACCATAACATCGCTTACCGGCTGACCGAATTGGTCCACCACTCTGCCTGAAACGGAAATTTGGCTGACAAGGTCAAAGTCAATGCCCGTAAGTGCTGTGCCCTGATCAATATACAATCTCTGGGAGCCTTCCCATGTGTTTTGATGGTCGTAGTACTGGTCGATATAACCGCCGTTCCATGAGCCGTAGGCGGCAATAGTATAATAACCTTCGGTGATCCCCTGAATTACATAAGAACCGTCCGAAAGGGTATACGCCTGGAAATAATTGCCGCTGTTTTCGTCATAAGCTTCCACGTATACATCCTGGAGGGGCAGGCCCTGGTCATCATATACATGACCGGAAACGCTTCCTGCATAAGCAGACGTAAACAAAGACAACACAACAGCAGCTAAAATAACAGGGTACAGTTTCATTTTCACAACCTTTCCATGAATACAACCTTTTGCGATTAGAACTCGTGCCCCCCCCGGTACCTGCTTGGAAGTACCGAACACCTGATAATATAAATAAAATCAGACAATTTGGCAATGATTATATCGGCAGAAATGTTAAATTAAGCAAAATTATTTCAGCGCAAAAGGAAAGGGCCGGTTGAATTAACAACCGACCCTTATTAGACCTGGCAATCACCTACTCTCGCCCGCAAAGACTACCATCGGCCGGTCGGGCTTAGCTTCTGAGTTCGGGATGGGATCAGGCGTTTCCCCGACCGTAAGGTTACCAGGAAACTCGTTACACGCCTCCATTGAGGCGGAAGTATTTACTTTAATAAAGAAAAATAGTGGAAACGATGTTGCTCATTTGTAAGACAAACCAATTGCGAAACTCAACCCATGATAGATATGGTCAAGTAATTGAACGTTAGTACCGGTTAGCTGAACGGATTTCGCCGCTTACACACCCGGCCTATCAACCTGGTAGTCTACCAGGGTTCTCCCGAACAAAGTCCGTGGAATCCTCATCTTGTGGTTGGCTTCCCGCTTAGATGCTTTCAGCGGTTATCCTTTCCCGACATAGCTACCCAGCGGTGCCCCTAGCGGGACAACTGGTACACCAGCGGTCAGTGCTTCCCAATCCTCTCGTACTAAGGAAACATCCACTCAAGATTCCTGCGCCCACGGCAGATAGGGACCGACCTGGCTCACGCCGGTCTGAACCCAGC
>CAZVPF010000090.1:0-5083 GCA_964628195.1 uncultured Pirellulales bacterium
TGTTTTTACCGTGAATTTGATTGTGCCTCCGTTGAAAATATCTTCCGCCGAATTTACTTTCTCTCTAAGAGTCAATTTCGTGTCCACAGTTTTATTAAGCATGTTAAACAGGCAAACAAGCGTCCTGTCGCCCGCATGTCCCACTTTGACAAGTGTCTGTTCAGCGGCACTGGAAGTTGCATAACGCCTGATTTGGGCATGACAGAATTTTTCGAAAAACTCACGTACTTGCGGCTGAGGATTATGCGCATATTCCATAAAAAGGTTTGTGCCGAGATAGACAGCTTTTCCCTTGCCGTAAGTATTCAACACAACAGCCGGCTCACCGTTATCGTAAAGACCTAACACATGTGCATTATGGGGTATCAGCACTTCCCGCAGAAATCTTGAATATATGGTTGACTCCTCGACCTTTACGGGTATCCGTGAATCGCGATAATTTGCAATAATTTCTCGCCGACAGCCAAAAACTTTATCAAGCCCCAGGCCCGGTACAACATCAGCGGAAAAGAAATCCGGGGCCAAGAATCCGAGGGAAGGCTCGCAAACAAGTATGCCTCCTTCTCGGACAAAAGATTTAAATTTTTCAGCAGTCTTTTCATCGAGCCATAAAGGCATGGGCATATAGATGACCTTATAATTACTGAAATCGTCATCAACTGTTTGGCTATCAGCGCGAATGATATCTACAGGTATATCAGAATGAGATAAAAGCCGATTCAAACCCACGTACGAATCATAATAAGCGGCAACCGTACCGTCAGCCAGGTAATTCATCATCGGGTGTACAGGAGAAAATGCTATCGCTGCTTCTGCAGCTTCGGGTTTAAGGTCTTTGAAAAGCTGTTCATTTTTTCGCAAACATTTGCCGATACGCTCAATTATATTCAATCTTTCATTTGGTGTTCCGTCAAGATTAACCAGGTTGAACCCGTATTCGGCGCCGAACTGCTCTGTGCGAAACTGCCAATACAAGACGCCTTTCGCGCCTTGTGCGATTGATCCCCAGGTCCATGACGCTATCTGGTTATCTGTAATTACATCTGCATCTGGAATATCCAAACCGATACAATATGGCCCTGATTGCAATTCATGCATCCAGAACTCTTTTCCCTGAGCGGCACACCTGCATATATCTCCTGCGAACATATGGTCCGCCAGAATCGAACCCTGGGGGAAATTAGCATTTCCGAATTTATCAACCAGCTGTGCCAGTTTCCAGTCATCAGTGCAGTCACAGGCAATGTTGCGTCCGGCATGAGCTGCTCGTGTGTGCATAAGCACAGGGTGCTCTGGATCATTTTTGCGAATTGCACCTGCCCTCCATGACTCATGCTCGACCAGATTATCTATTCCAAAAATCCGCCAATCAAACCAGTCTGCATAACTGCCGCGTTCTATTGGCGGAAAAACATCTTCAAATTCACCAAAACGTCGCTGCCACCTGTCATTTAGAGTTTCAATATCCTTATATTTTGCCTTCAGCCACTCTTTAAATTTGGATACAGTTTTTGGGCAGTAGCAGTATACTTCCTGATGATATCTTGCAGGCTCATGCAGGGGCTCGTTATGTGGCTCCCAGCCGTAAAGGGCTGGATGGCCTTTGAATGATTTAACAAGGTTCTCGATAAAATCCACAGCGTAAGCTTTTATTTGTGGCCAGTCAAGACAATGCCCGGGAAAGCCTCCGCAGCAGGTATTGTGAACGGTATGTGGTATAACGGATTTACCATCTCGATTCATGTAAAGCGTCTCCGGGAACTTCCTGTAAAGCCATGCCGGAGAGCTTTCAAGGTTAATTAATAATATCAGCTTAAGATTGTGTTTAAGGCATAGTTCAAAAAGCCTTTCAAGTTCAGAAAAATCGTAGACACCTTCTTTCGGATTAACCCAACCCCACATTGCCCATCCGCGGACAATATTGAATCCGACTTTTTCCATGAGCTCGAAGTCTGTATTCCATTTTTCAGGTTTTGGCGTAGGTGGACGATAATACTGGGTTCCAAATGGAAACATTTTATATTATTCCTTAATTACTATTATTGTTCAGAATAAAAGTGCCCAATTTATTTTTTGAGCACTTCCTGGGTTGGCTTTTTCTTTTTTCGGATTTCCCGAACTGCAAAGCCTGGGGGCTGAGGTTTTGAATCAGGATATATATAAGATTTTTTGAGAATCTTGGAAAGCTCCATTGCAGCAGGTTTAGGGTTTCCCTCGAAGTCAATAATTGAGCAGCTTGCGTTAGAAGGGAAGCAATCATGTCCGATCCAGATCATTATGCCGCCACATTCCGGGAAACGATCTTTACATGCCTCCACGGCAAAACACAGGGCGTCAGATTGACGCTTTTGGCCCCAGTTAACAAACTCTTCCAGGCCATCAGGTTGTCTGCCAACTTCTTTTATAAATTGTTCCCAATCAACCCACCAGGGATGACGCCTCCAGAAAAGATTATCTGCATTTGCCGGAAAGCTCTGGCAGTCCCCTTTATACTTATTTATTATATCTATCGAACTGGGCGCGGGTGATCCGAGTTCTGACCTAAACAGCGAGTCATCTCCCTGCCAGTATGGGAACCAATTCTTGGACAGCTCGCCAAGAGGACGCCAGGGTCCGTGAATATCCCAGTGCAGACCCTTGCCGTATAATTCTTTTTCAGCATCAAAGCGGGGGCCGTAGGGAGAAGTAGGTAAAAAACGCGTGTCGGGGTCCAATTCATTGACAATTTCACTAAACCTTTTAAGCAGTGGATGTTCAAGTCCGCTGTGGTTGTCGCCTGTTCTAAGCTCATTACCACCGCACCATAGTATTATAGAAGTGTGGTATTGTTGACGAGACACAAAACAATTAACAGTTTCTGACAAATCCTTAATACTCTGCGGATCATCTGGTGCGTATGCATTCAGACCTGAATTTGAAAGTGGGAAGTCAACCCACAGCATCATCCCGTATTCGTCACAAAGGTCGTAAAGATGATCTTTTTCCATAAACCCGCCGCCCCATATGCGAAATGAGTTAAAGCCCAGTTCACTGTAAAGCCGGATTCTCTTTTCATATTCTTCGTATCCCGTGTCTGCGAAATTGGGCCTGATGGGGGTCCAGTTCACGCCCTGAAGAAAAGTTCGTTTTCCATTCACAATGCAAATCCATGGTTCGGATTCATTGGGGGCGTTTTTGCATTGTTCCCACTCAATGCGCTTAAAGCCGATTTTGCGTTCAGCAGAATCGATAATATATCCATCCTTATCAAGAATCTGCACCTGTAAATTGTATAGATTCTGTTTTCCCATATTGTTCGGCCACCAGGGCTGCACACTCAGATCATGCCATTCTAAAATGTTCCCGGATAAATCCGCTGGGTTGATATTTTCACTTTTGATGACATTTTTTGAATCGGATAACTTGATATGTACGCGGCACTCATCCTTCGCAGAAATGAGGTTTTTTATTTTCAGCGATCCATGTTTATTTTGTGGTTCATAATCAGTATATACTCGCAGGCTTTCTATTTCCGCCTGGTCAGTTACTTCTAAACAAATGTCATCCCAGATTCCGACTTGTACAAGTCTTGACGTCCAGTCCCAGAAATAATACCAACGGGGCTTCCAGTCTTTTATTTCCGAGGTATATCCGAATTGCCCAAGCCATCGAGGAGGACAATCAAAAACTATTTTCAGAATATTATTGGACTCTGAAAGGGCGTCTGTTATGTCGAAAGAATAATGAATATGTGCATTATTGAATCTTGATATTTCTTTATCGTTGAGAAATATCCAGCCCGAATGATCCAAACCCTTAAATTTAAGACGAAAGGTTTCTCCTTTTGCGAATAATATATCGGGCAGCTCCGCTTCATATATCCAATGGCGGTTTTCAACCCATTCACAAAGCTTTGCATTCAAACCGATGTTCCAGTCAGGCAGCACACCCGCATCCAGCAAAGCCTTTTGAACAGAACCGGGTACAGTCGCAGGGACAGGCGGCACTTCAGGTATAACATGAACACCAAGAGCCTCAAAATATTCCAACTTCCATTCATTTGGGTTATAGCCGCTTACTTCCCACGGCAATTCAGATAAATTGTATACCTGCTTCTTACGGCACGAATTTCTTTTTAATGATTCTTTCACTTTTCTTCCTTTTTTGCCCTTAATTGCGTTATCAGTCGTTAATATATGTAAATAAGGGCAACTAAACAAGTACTTAAATGTCCGCAATTCTGAGTCTTTCTATAACAGCTAAGTCCTGGTTCAGTCGCTGTGTGTCTCAATCAACGGTAGTAAATCTTATGCTTTATTGTAATCACTTGAGCCCCCAATTCTGTTGTTATTTCGCGTATTAATTATCTTCACTTTGCGACAAGCGGACATAAGTATTTGTTATAATCAATAAGTTCCTCTGTTTGGAAACATTTATACCGCATGTTGTCATCTAAAAAACTGCTAAAAACAGGAAAGGTATCTTGCTCGCAGGAAAATTCCCCGTTGACAAAAAACATATATGTAATTATATTATGCAATATGACAAATACCTGGAATTTTGTTGTATTTATAAAAATCAGCTATTCAAAGATCATCCTTAGCTAGAATATGCTTTGTATTGGTACAAATTATATTTCCAAAGGAAGTATAATTTAACCCGGGAGTTAAATATGTATTTGCCGAAAGTTCTACTGTTTATCGATTATGCCAATGCTTTCTATCGGCAGTTTTTGCGGGGAATTATACAGTACACTTCCGCCAACAAGGAGTGGCACTGGTACAGACAGTCTCAAATAACGGATAATATTGTTAAAAAGATAGAGGACTGGGCACCGTCTGGCATAATCGCACAATTAAACACATCAAAACAGGCTGACAGGCTATCCAAAGTTAAGATCCCTCTCGTCGCAATAATGGGCGTCGATCATCCAAGCTTTTTAAGAAAGAAAAAGGTGGTTAATGTAATTGCGGATGAAAACCAGGTTGGAAAAATGGCCGCTGAATTCTTTTTAGAAAAGAAGTTTCGCAACTTCGCATATTGCGGCCGCATTGCTTCATGGGCCATTAAAAGAGGTCAAGCATACGCAGATTATCTTCAGCAA
>CAZVPF010000091.1:0-5071 GCA_964628195.1 uncultured Pirellulales bacterium
TACTATCAAAATCTTACTTCTTTGCACGATTTTACTTGGGAAATACGGGTTAATATATCCCTTTTTGCCCAGCCGCAAAACCCTTCTTATTTTAACGGGCTGGTCCTTGAGATCGATGCCTCCAAGCCGGGCTATTCAACGGATATGTTCTGGAGACCATACCGTGGAAACTTTGACGGCGGTCGCCTCCTGAACGTAACCGATCCAGCAAGCGGAATTGACAACACACCTGAACTTAATTATGAAGTACACCCCTCAGATAACGCCAGGCTTGTGCCCTTCTATCGTTTTCGGGCGACCAATGGAACAACTGACCACCACGGCGGAGGGGGAATGGTGACTAACCTTGGCGATGATGTGTATTTTGATTATGATCAGGATTTCACCATTGAGGCATGGATACGTGTTCCGCAGCAAAGTATAGAACCTGATCACGGACGGGGCTTTATTTTTTCCACCCAATCCTTTGCGAATGGATACAGGCTGAATGTCCGATCTTCGACGGACCCATCAAAATTTTATTTTGAATCACGTATGCGCGACAACAGCCAGTCTGTAAGGAAACTCTATCACCTCTCAAGCGAACAGATAGCCTTTTCACACAACTGGCTCCATGTCGTTCTTACTTATGACGGTACAACAGGCGGTGATCCTGTCCAAAGGATTTATGTAGACGGCATTGAATTTCCTTCCACCACATTTTGCGGAGGCGACTGTGACAACTTCACGGAAAACAATTTTCTTACAGGAGACCCCGCAGCAGCTATCGGAGGAAGAGACAGTTTTCACACTATCGATGACTATAACTCCCCGGCAGCCTATTACGGCGGTTCCGACGACACGAGATACTGGTTTTCCGGTGATATCGCCGCAGTGAGGGTATGGGACCACATTATTTCTCAAGACACTCTCCTTAACAACTACCAATGGTCAATGCCTTCTGTTGCCCGGCATAATGACGGGGATATAAATTTTGACAGGAAAGTTGACAGTAACGATCTGCAAGCTTTCATGCGCAACTGGCTGGAAGCCGCCGAGCCGCTGGCAGACTTTGACTATAATGAAACTGTCGATCTTGCAGATTTCGCCGTTCTTGCCGAGAACCTATACCTGCTCGATATAGTTTACCCTGACCTTCCAATATTATTCAACAACGATACAACAAACATATTGTCCTGCATATCCCCCTATCACCAGCCCGGTCAGAATTTTAATTCATCAATGGTCCGGGCGACCGTCGATGAAACCGCCAATACCGGAATTGACGCCCACTTTCTATCTCCGGGTTTGGGGCGGGTGCCCTTCTGGCAAAGCAAGCATCTTCCTATGGAAGAGCATTATGACTGGTACTATGACACTTACGGTGTAACTTCAACTAACCAATTCCTGAATTATATCTACTATGGAGGCGATATTGTACAGGTATTTGTCGAACAATGCAGAGCAAACAACCTCTCGCCTTTTATCTCACACCGCCTGAATGACACGCATCATCTCCAGTACATCTACGCCGACCCGCCTCCCGCCCATCGATGCGATGTTCTGTGTAAGTTTTATTATGATAACCCTCAGTACAGGCTCGGGCCGGATTTGAATAATGGTTACGATCGTATACATAACTGGGTTTTCCCAGGCCCTCGTGAATACATATTCAGGTTTCTCGAAGAGCTCTGTCAATATGACATTGACGGACTTGAACTGGATTTTAAGAGGTGGGACAAATATTTCAACCAGGACGAAACAACATCCGAACAGAGACGCTCAATTATGAATGATTATGTATCACGAGTACGAAAGATGATCGATCAATCCTCATCTTTGAATGAACACAGACTTCTTTGCGTAAGAATACCCAACAGGGTTTACGACATGGACAGGCTCGGTATCAATATGCCGGAATTCGCCGAAGCGGGGGTGGACATTTTCAACATGACAAACAGCTACTATACAGTCCAGCAGAATGACGTAGGGCTTGCAAGGCAGCTTGTTCCGAATTCCAAAATATACTCTGAAGTTCATTACGTTATAGGATATGTCCCTCAAGGGCTTAACGGAGATTTCCTTCATCGCAGAACAACACCGCAGCAGTTCTATACCGCAGCCCACCTGGCATATGCAAACGGCGCGGACGGGATCAGTGCCTTTAATTTTGTTTATTACAGAAAACACAGCTCAGAGCCATGGGATAATGAACCACCTTTTGAGGTGTTCGAGACACTAAGAGACCCCGAGGCGGTAGCTGTAAAGCCGCAGCATTATGTAATTGCCGACACCCCCCAGGGACCGCCCTCTCAGCTTAGGGTGACAGGCATCGATTACAATGAAACAGTAACTTTGAATATGCAAATGGTGCCTCCTTCCGGCGGCTGGAGCAGTGAAGGCAAAATGAGAATCATGTCCTCTCAAAACCTTGAAAATGCAGATTTCGATGCAAAGATAAACGGGATCTCGCTCACGGCGACCTCTGATGTCTCAGAACCCTACGAACATCCTTTCCTTGCGGGAATGGGCGAGCCCGCGCAATACAAGGCATGGACCGTGCCTTTCTCATACCTTGTAAATGGAAATAATATTATCCAGATAACTTGTAAATCCCCCGGCGGGTTTGACATATATTATCTTGATCTTGCTATTCAATAATGTCAGCATAATTAACATTAAAAAACAAAATAATATTCAGGAGAAGCACTTATGAATAGAAACACCTTTTTCTTTTCAATTGTTTATATTGTACTATGTCCGATCCTCTCGGCTCAGAAGGTCCCTTTTGAAATTCTTTACAATCACGACGGCACCTATATGCTTAGCTGCGTACATCCCTGGCGAGAGCGCGGAGAGGGCTTCAAGGAAGAATTGCTCGTAAAATCCATCGAGGAACTGGCAGGTAAGGGAATAGAAGCTGTGGCTTTCAACCCCGGAAACGGCTGTGTGCCCTGGTGGCAGAGCGACTTATATCCGGATCATTACCAGTGGTTTATGGAAAGGACCGGAAAAAAACCGAGTTCCTACGGCCGATACATAATCAACGGCGGTGACATGGTAAAGGTTTTCGTAGACACGTGCCGCAAAAATGACATGTATCCCCTTATTACGCTCAGGCTCAAAGATGAACATGGCGTGGGAAGTATGGATACTGAATGGGTGTCAAAGTTTTTTTACGAACATCAGCATCTCCGGCTTGATCCGAGAGAAGGAGCGGTGTTCGGTTATCGCGGCCTTAACTGGATGTATCCGGCAGTGCCCGATGAAAGGCTTGGCATAATTCGGGAACTTTGTGAAAATTACGAACTTGCAGGTTTTGAGCTTGATTTTATGAGGTTTTTCCCATTCTTCGACCTCGAGCAAACTGCATACGCACAACGCCGACGCATCATGCATAAGTTTATTAAACAGGCAAGGGCAATACTTGACGAAACCTCTGAGCCGGGCAAAAGAAGATATCTTGGCCTCAGGGTGCCAAACCGGATTGATGAATTTAAACGGCTGGGTATCGACTTGAGCTATCTCGATGAACAGGGTATAATTGACTTTGTAAATATATCCCCCTCCTATTGCAGCCAGGTTGAGAATGAACTAAAGCTTTTCCGTTCATGGTTACCGAATACAAGCATTTTATTTGAAATGACTCATTGTGTAACCCGCGACAAATGTCTATCATGGGGAAGACCCGGATTGGGCGGAGACGGATACCCGGTTCGTTTTACAACTCCGCAAAAATATATAACTATGGCCAACACCGCATGGCAGCGAAATGCAGACGGCATCAGCCTTTTCAACTTCATATATACCCGTCCGGGAAACAGAAAGGATGGGCAACTGCATGGCGGAACTTATAATCCCGGCGAACCTCCATGGGAATTGATTAAATATTTTGATAATCCGCAGTGGCTGAAAAAACAACCCCAGCATTACTGGATAAACTGGTGGTGGAAAACCGGCTATAACGGCAGGCAGTTTCAGTTACCCAAGATATTCAAAAACCATGACGAACATTATTTTGAATTGGATATGGCTTTGCCGGAAAACGGCGTTAAAAACGGCAGAGTTCGGCTAATGACCAGCGAGGGAACCCCGGGGCTCGGTTGGCAAGTATGGATAAATGAAGTGAAACTTGAGCCCACAGACGATGTATCCGAACCTTTTGAGGACCCTTACGGAGGTTTCCTCGGTGAGCCTGTGCAATACTCCGCTTTCCAGGTCTCACCGAAATCAGTTAAGGACGGCAGAAATGTCATAAGAGTAAGGCTCAATGATGGCCCTCTTGCCGAAGAGTTCACTACGGAATTAATGTATATTGATATTGCGATTTATCCCAATGAATAGAATATGAAAATTACCGGGCTTCTCTGAAAAGAACCTTAGATCAGTGATGCCATTGTATTTAGGCTTGCCCTTATGAGGACATCGGAATTGAAGTTACTTTTAAATATAATAACCGGCTTTTCGGTCGTATTATTATGCAGCTTTTCATTCGCCGCCAATAACGGCTACGACTGGACGGACAAACTTCTTGACTTTCCCTACAGGAAGCCTCCAATTGATGAACCTGTTATGCAGGTAGTCAGGGCCGATTTTTCCATTCCCAAGGTGAATGAATCCGTCCGGGGGCATCGGCTGGAAATAAATTCCCGTAAATTCGATCGCGGGGTAGGTGTGTGGGCGGAAAGTTATATTCGTCTCTACTGTTCCGAGCCTATTATCGGATTTAACAGTTTTATTGGAATCGACACCGGCCCGGGACATACAAAAGGAAGGGGTAATGTCTATTTCATAATCAAAACAAAAGACAGGGAATTATTCAAATCTGATAATATTACCGGCAGAGACGAAGTGAAAAAAATCAACCTGCATTTTGAGCCTGTCAATACGCTTGAGCTTATCGTAATAAATGCAGGCGAGAATCCCGCGATGAATCAAGCTGACTGGGCGATGGCGCAGATCACCCTCAAAAGCGGTAAAAATGTTTATCTGGACCAGGTTAAATTCGCTGACATTCCCTATCTGCCGAGTCAATACCCTTTTTCATTCATTTACGACGGGAAACCATCGGATATATTTCTCAAGGAATGTC
>CAZVPF010000092.1:0-4968 GCA_964628195.1 uncultured Pirellulales bacterium
TGAACTTGTAAAAGAGCAATATGTTAAATTTTTACCAACTTGGGCAACACGCCCTCAAGTCCCAAGCCCATCTTTACTGATCCAGTTTCACACGGACAGTTTCATCATCATCACCGGCAGCGGCGACAGTCTTGCCGATGTACTTATTGCTGCCGCTCTCATCATCGGTCTTGGCCACAGAATCGCCCGCATCCCAGTAGACCTTCGCGCCTGCCGTAATCGCGGTACTTACACCGGTAGCTTTGGGAAGGTCAAAGACACCCTCGACTGCCAGTGCGCCCTGCCGGTCGGCCTCGATATCGAGTTTGGCGATACCTACCAGTTCACCCTGGACAACGACATCACCCGCTGTTACCGCCGAAGAAGGTGTGTAATCGATAGATTTTCCATCGTGAATAAAACGTGCCATAAATTTCTCCTAAAATTCGGTTTTTTGTTGATTTTCAGGCAACTTTTCTGTACGCTATTACGTACGGTTTAGTAACTATCTTTTTTAAGGACCTGTCACATGACGGCCATAACCGCCACAAACGCAAGAAAAGACCTTTACAAGCTTCTCCGCCAGGTGCAGGATTCGCACGAGCCTATCTGCATAACCAGCAAACACGGCTCGGGAATCCTGATCTCCGAAGAGGACTTTGCGGCCATCCAGGAGACCCTTTACCTGCAGTCCATTCCCGGCATGACAGAGAGCATCACCGAAGGGATGAAGACACCTGTCGATAAATGCTCCGAGGAACCGAACTGGTGAGCTGGAAGATAGTTTTCACAAAACATGCCCAAAAAGATGCCAGGAAGCTCTCGGCAGCAGGTCTAAGGCCCAACGCCGAAAAACTCATTGCCATCCTTAAAGAAAATCCTTTCCAGACTCCGCCGCCCTACGAAAAACTCGTAGGCAACCTCTCCGGTTCCTATTCTCGCCGGATAAATATTCAGCATCGCCTGGTCTACCAGGTCCTGCCCGATAATAAAATTGTCAAAGTGCTTCGTATGTGGTCACACTACGAATAATTCAAGTACCGCCGCTTACGCTTCGCCTTTCATCTTGACAGCGCCCCTGTGGTCCTGCTCCCTTACACCGAAATCGATGTAACCCCTGAACTGGATGCCCAGTGTATTGAAGTCGGCATCGGTCTTTTCGACGGTGGGACGGTCGACACCGTTTAGAAACGCCACTTCAAGTGCAGGCAGGCGATTGGGATCTGCGAACAAATACCACGCCTTACTGCTTGCGCCGCTAAACGATGTGTTGCTCAGGTAACTGCTGGAGACCACCTCAAACTTGCCGGCATGCGGGTTGGTCGATGGTTTGCCCTTGTTGGCGGTGGTGGTCTCATTTAGCGTAACAGACTTCATCAGCATATCGGCGGGAACCCTCAGCGCTACCGGTACCAGAAGAAGTGCCGGGTTGATACCCAGAGGCCTTCCGCCCGGCCTGGTCTGCTCAGCGAACAGAAGCTCCGCCGCCGTCAGGGCATCGACACTTAAAGCCGTATCCGAGCCTGTCTTATAGTTCTTGTTGCCTGTCGAGAAGAAGCTGGATGGGTTAGAGAGCAGAAGTCCCCACACCGCATCTGCGATGGCCTCGGCAGCTCCCATACCTATCTGGCGGGGTATGTCTGTAAATGCGCCCATATCATCGTTGATTATCATCTGGCGGGTAAGTGCGAACATGATGCCGTGAGTACTTGCCCTCTGGCCGTAGCTGGCCTCATCGAGTTTGCCGTGCTTGAGCTCACCATCAGCACCGACCTTCTCGAAGGTAAAGGTCCCGGTCATCCGGTACCTGCTGTGCTCCCTGAAGTCGTTTACAGAGGCTATCTTGCATATCCTCCGCCATGCATCCTCGATATAGCTGTACCCTTCAAGCAGCATCTTGTTGGCGATATTTGAGAGTATTCTAGGCAGAGTAGTAGTACTGAACGCCGCCGCCAGCCAGCCGGATGCATCCCTGCGGAACCTCGGAAGCTGCATGCCGACAGCTTGTTCACAGAACTCCTGGATACCTATACCGCGAAGCTTCTCGGCCGCATCGAGGGCAGCGCCCTCGTACATCGCCTCGAGCCGATTTGCTCCCACACCTGCCGACATGAGCGCTACTGCCTCAAATACATCGGGTGTATTCTTCGGCTTTTGGGTGTGAACCGCAGGCGCCTTGGGACGGGATGCCCGAAGGACCTCAAGTTCACATCTGCTTACATCCCAGCCCTGCTCGATTGCCCTGCACTGGATATCGGTGTGTTTGCCATCGCAAACGGCCTGGATTTGCTGGATACGCCTGGTCTCTGCAGCGATCTTACTGCGCATCTCGGCTACAGGGTCTGGGGCATCTTCGGTTTTTGCCTCGACCTTCTCCGGTGTCGGCTCGGGGTTTGGTTTTTCGTTGTTGAACTCCTGTTCTTTGCTTTTCTCCTGTGCATTGACATCGGTGTCGGTGTTTTCTTGTGCCGCTACTTTAGCGATTGTCTTGGTATCTGCTCCACTGTCCACGAAACTTATCTCCTTTAAAATTGACCTTCTGATTACATACAAAGGACCATCAAAGGTCCTGCCGTTAACTTCCGCTTTGCTGCCGGTGGGAATGAACTCGGCCTCGATAACCTCAGCGCCGATAGATGCCTGCCAGGGGAAACCCTTCGAGCCGCTGTTGGCCACATCCCTTGCCCAGCTGGTATCACGTGAGATAAGACCTTCAGCCACCACCCTGCCATCTTCGATACCGACACTTACCGTATGACCCACGCCCTGACGCGGGTTATGGTCCAGGCGGATGGGAAGGTTCTCTCTCTCGATGGCCAGACCTTCCAGGTCAACTACCACCGGATGGCCGAAGCCCGCTATCTTCATGACACCGCCGGTATAGGCCACCATTGAAAAACTCGGCACCGACTTGTCGTCACCTTTTGCCTGGATTGTTAAAGGGCACTTAAATGTGATACTTTCGGGTAAATTATTTTCCATCTTCTGCCTCACTGCTGGTTACCGGTTGGATATTGTTCTCAAGACCGAGTTCGGTCATTAACTTTTTTTCTTTGGAACGCTGGTGAAGCTCTGTCTCCCAGTCCTTGCCCTGGCGGGCGTACTCCGCTGCAAGTGTGGTGGTATTGGAATTTAGCCTTATCTTCTGGGCGTTGGCCTCCTTGGCAGGGTCAACGTGTTCGTTGCCATCGAAGAACCACAGGTGCGGCAGGTAACTTAATGTCCGAAGCGCAGAAAACTCTGTCGATAGCATTGCCTCTGATACCCATGCGTTAAGCAGCTTATCGAGCACCACAGAGGCCATATCAGACTGCTCTACCCGGATGCTCCTATAGTATGTCTGATGGTCCAGACGCCCCGAAGCATAGTTATAGCCCGATGAATTGCACGCGGCGATGTTATAGGGAAGATTCAGACAGCGGGCTATCTCGTTAAGGATTTCTTTTTTGAACTCGCTGTAACCTGTGGCAGGCTGCTCTGCCTTTACCTGGCCAAGCTTCCAGCCATCGGGCAGGACAGTTGCCATCCGTTTTTCAAGCTCGACTACATCCATAGGCTCTACCGAAGCGGCCTCTCCATTTGCCGGGGCATCGGTAAACAGTACCGCCGCAAAATCTGCCGCAGTCTCAGCGGCTGCCAGGACAGCTAAGGTGTATCTTCGAAGCTGAGCAAATAACGGAAGTGCTGCGGTTATCTCCGGAATCCCACGGTGCTGACCGGGTCTGTCCGGTCGATACCAGTGAACAACACTTGCAGCATCGACTGTCTCAAAATCGTTTATACCGCTAAATCCCTCACCGGGATGGCGGTTGAGTATGTAATATCGATATGGATTGGAATATTTATCAAGCTCGATGCCATCTACGGTATCATCGAACTGCCATCTGGCAAAAGGAGTAGTAACACGGTCTGCCTCTACTAACTGGAAGTCGAGCTTGACACTGCCGGTAAGTTTATCATTGCCCGTAAGGACAGCGAAACCTTCGCCATCGCCAGCCTTGGCCATACGCATCGTCCGAAGCTTGGATGCAAGATGTATCTGCTCGCACCACCTGGCAAATGCTGTCTCGATCTGGCGGTTCAGTTGGCCATCTGCGGTCAGGACCTGCAATCTCGGCCCTGTACCCACACAGTCATTTGCCAAAGTCAGGATAATACCCCTGGCATAGGAGTTGTTTGCTATCTCATAGCGCGATCTCTCGCGGAGTTTCTTGCGGATATCACCGCTGTTGGCCTGGTCTGCCGATAAACCGTCCGCCATTACCCAGTAACGCATATTCTCACGGGTGGTCTGGGCCGCATCGTAACGTGCGGCAAGTTTTACCGGCACAGAGACTGTCTGAAGTTTTTTGGGCTTTCTCTTAAAAGGCCACATTACACGCTGCCCCCGGGAGAAATCTTCAAAAGCTTGATGCCCATTCCTTTACCTGTCATTGCCTTTTTTGAGCTCAGGTGCTTGTCGGCGGCTATCTGGTCGGTTAGTGAATGCTGCTCGAGCGAACCGGCATCGCCGCTTGCGCTTTTAGGCCCCTGGGCGTTTTGTTCGATTGTGTTTTCCATTGTGTCCGACATGAAGCTTTGACTTCCTTAAAAAACATGAGCCTCTATTTATTAGATACTCCGGCAGTGCAGAGATTTTTTAAATTTATGGGCAAAAAAATCTAAAGAATTTCAAAAAACACACTCGTCATATGTTAGAGCAAATTGAAATGGGTCGGATGGCAGATGGAATTTTAAGAAGTGAAGCGATTAACGAGCCTTTGAGCTTTGGTTTCCATTACAGCTCCTAAGTAGACAATTCCTTGACACATGTTAATAAGTGTCAAGTTTTAGTCACCTAATATTTCAGCCGAATTGTTCGTTATTATTAATCTGAGCCCCCCATAAACCCATTAATTCAACTCTCGATTGAATAAGAATGTTCAACATCTTTACTGACATTTCCCATTTAACAACTGACATTTCCCATTTAAACTGTTAAAAAACATA
>CAZVPF010000093.1:0-4552 GCA_964628195.1 uncultured Pirellulales bacterium
GTCAAGAAATAGGCCGCTCCAAAGCAAAAAGCTACGACCAAAAAGAAGACGGCGACTAAGAACAAAGCTGCAGCGAAGAAAAAGACCGTCAAGAAAGCTGTTAAGAAAAAAACAGCAACAAAGAAAAAGACAGTTAAAAAGGCAAAGTCTGCGGTAAAGAAAAAAGTTTCCAAAAAGAAGACCGCAGCTAAGAAAAAAGCTATGCCAAAGGCCGCACCTTCACAGAAGGAAGGCATCCCGACACTTGAGCTTGAACAGTTCGAGCCCGAATCGCTGATAGAGACAGGCGCAGTGGACCGTTTCTTCGGCTCGACCAAATACGCATGGCTCGGAAGCGGCCAGGCAGGCGGCAGGCTCGCAAAGGCTTTCTACGATCTCGGATACGGCAAAGTGCTCGCTGTCAACACAACGCGTCACGATCTTAACATGCTCGAAATACCCGAATCGCACAAGTACCTCATGGACATCGGTGAAAAGGGTGCAGGCAAGGAAATGGCACGAGGCAAAGAAGCTGTATCCCAGAGCAAACAGGATATTCTGCATACCTGTAGACAGTTGTTCGGTACTGAGATCGACCATGCAATGGTAGCTTTCGGTGCAGGCGGCGGAACCGGTGGTGGAAGCGCAAAGGACATCGTGGATGTAGTCCGCAACTACGCAAGGTCCATTGGCAAGGAAGACCCCGGCAAGGCCGTCGGTGCGTTGATGACAATACCCACACTCGGTGAGTCCGCTTCTCCGCAGATTGCCGAAAACGCCTACAAGGTCGCAAACGAACTGGGAGACATGTCAGAGCAGGGCCTGCTCTCACCGCTTGTAATAATAGACAACGAAAAGATATCGAGCATGTACCCCGGCATGACCGTAAAGGAATACTGGAAGAACATAAACGACACGGTCGCAGGCCTGTTCGACGTATTCAACAAGCTAAGCGCACTTTCCAGCCCGTACACAGCGTTCGACCCCGTTGATTATCAGAGCATCATCGGTGCAGGCGGTTGCTGTATTATGGGCCTGACAAAGGTCAACGAGTTCAAAGACAGGTTCGCCCTTTCAGAAGCGGTCCGAAGAAATCTTCAAAAGACACTGCTTTCAGAGGGTTTCGATCTGTCCACCGCAAAGGTTGCCGGTTGCGTTATGGTTGGAGGCAAGCAGATGATGGCCTCGGTTCCAGGCTTGCAGGATAACATCAACTTCGCATTTGACGTGCTCGCTGACATAACAGGCAACGCCACTATCCACCGCGGAATCTACGAGGACAATAAGGAATCGCTCAGGGTCTACACCATTATTGGCGGCCTTGACTTCCCAAGGGACAGGATCGAACAGATCATAACTCCCAAATAATATTGGTTAGCGACGTATTTTTACAAGCCCGCGGCTGCAGGATCAACCGCGGGCTTTTTTTGTCCGATAATCCGCAAACCTCACCCAACCCCGCTGCTGTTTATTAATCATCATTTTAGAAAAACCTCAATAAAATGCCCCGCATCCGAAAGGAAGCCCTGAAGGTATTTGTTCGATTTCAGTACTGATATCGGGCCCCTAAAGCTGAATTTCCCCCTGAATACAGCAAATTGACGGTTTTAACGATTATACAGCTTGAGAGAATATTAGCGGAAATTTGCCCTCTTAAGGATTATTTCATTATGAGCCGGTCACTTTATGTCGAGTTCAAACCATGAAATAAGGTGTTAAAAGGGACTTAAAATGCCTAAAACGATTACAAAAAAAACAAGACGGACCGGCAAGGCAGGCGCCGAAGGCAGTGCCTCGGCCCGAAAAAATTCTGCCTCAAAAAGCACAAAAAAGCCAACCCGACCGGCAAAGAATAACAAATTGAAAAAAAAGTCGGGTAAGACCGGCAGCGCCACCAGCAGCGCCGCTGCATTAGCCAAACCCCTCGTTCCGAGGCTTGAGCTTGAGGAATACCAGGTTGCTGCCAAAAACCATAAAGGTGTCCGGGACGAACATACCGGCTCTATAAAGTTCGCATGGCTCGGCAGCGGCCAGTGCGGCGGAAGAATAATCAAAACATTTTACAATCTCGGTTACCGCAAGACTTTGGCGGTCAACACTACTCATCTTGATCTGGACACACTCGACCTGCCGCGGCATCACAAGCTGCTGATGGATATAGGCACCAGCGGGGCAGGTAAGGATATGAAACGAGGCGGACAGGCAGTAAATTTATATAAACAGCAGATCCTGCACAATACGGAAAAAATATTCGGCAGCGATATCGACCACGTAATGGTCTGCTTCGGCGCCGGTGGCGGAACCGGAAGCGGAAGCGCCCAGGGCCTTATCGAACTTGCCAAAAATTATGTAAGAAGGCTGGGCTTTACAAACCCGGAACGGTCGGTCGGAGCGATGATGACACTGCCCACCATCGGCGAAGCCAAGTCACCCAAAATCGCCGCCAATGCTTACGCAATCGCCGCTGATCTGGCGGAAATGGCTGCCATGGGAAAAATTTCGCCTCTTATTATTATTGATAACGCAAAGATCAGCACCATGTACCCCGGGCTGACTGTGCGGGACTTCTGGCCGACGATAAACCGCACCGTAGGAGTGCTGTTTGACGTATTCAATCGGCTAAGCTCACTGCCCAGCCAGTACACCTCTTTCGATCATGCGGATTATTACAGCATAATTTCAGCCGGAGGATGTGCCATAATGGGACTTACGAGGGTCGACAGCCTCAAAGACAGGTTCAGCATATCGGCGGCAGTCCGCGATAATCTCGCCAAAACCCTCCTCGCTGACGGTTTCGACCTCAAAACCGCTCGCCTGGCCGGGTCGGTCTTTGTAGGCGGTCAAAAGCAGTTCAGGGACGTACCAGGCCTGGCAGACAACATCAACTATGCATTCGACGTCCTTGCCGATGTAACCGGGGACGCTACGGTCCACAGGGGAATTTATGAAGACACACGCGAGGCCTTAAGGGTCTATACAATAATAGGCGGACTCGAAGCACCCATGTGGCGAATTAACCAACTAAAGACCTGACGCGTCCTTAACATACCTGACATCGTTCGCTAACAAATGACCAATCCCCTTGCGGATAATTTCTAATTTTTCCTTTCTCAAATTCTCCAGGCTCAAAAAAGAGTAAAATCACAGCAACTGATGAACAAATATAGATAATCTGCTTTTATATATGCCCTTATTTTTCCTTGTAATTTTCCCAATTCTGGTGATAATTCCCATTTTGCGACAGTTATATTAAAATAGTGGAGATTGATTTATGAATTCCCGTCAAAGAGTTCTGGCCGCTTTCGAGCATGAAAAACCGGATCGTGTACCTTGCTGGTGTGGAGCATCCCCGGAGTTTTGGCAAAAGTGCAAGGATCAGCTCGGGCTTGAGGATGAGGCGCTAAGCCAGCGGTTTCACGATGATTTCCGCCGGGTTATGGCTGAGTATGCAGGCCCGAATTTTGCAATCGAACATGAAAATGCGACTTACAGGACGGTATTCGGCGTTGAACGTGACGGGCTTGGATACGGCCAGCCCCTAACTCACCCCCTCAGGGATGCGACTGTCAAGCAGGTTAACGATTACCCGTGGCCCGACCCGGCATGGATGGATGTTAGCAAGATAAAACAAAACGCCCAGCAGTATTCATCGGAATATGCGATCCTCGGCGGTGACTGGTCGCCTTTCTGGCATGACGCCATCGACCTGCTGGGAATGGAAGAGCTTTACCTGAAGATGTACTCCGAGCCGGATGTCGTTGACGCTGTGCTGAAAAATATGGTGGATTACTATTTCGAGGTAAGCAAAAACATCTTCGATGCCGCGGCTGACGTAATCGACATTTTCTTTATTGGTAACGACTTTGGTTCGCAGACAGGCCCGCTCCTAGGACCGGACCTTTTCCGCCGTTTCATGCTGCCGCACCTGAAAAGGCTCATAGACTTGGGCCATTCTTACGGGCTGAAAGTGCAAATGCACTGCTGCGGCGGCGTCCTCGAGCTTATGCCAATGTTTGTCGAAGTCGGTCTCGATGGCTTCCACGCCGTCCAGCCTTCCTGCAGGGGCATGGACCTCAAGGCTCTTAAGGAGCAGTTTGGCGACAAGATCGTCTTTAACGGCGCCATTGATTCACATCATGTGCTTATCGAAGGCGATACAAAGCTGGTAAGGGAAAAAACAAAAGAGGTGCTCGATATTATGATGCCCGGCGGCGGTTATATCGCCGGCGCCAGCCACGATACGATACTTGAAGAAACCCCCGTCGAGAACGTCGTTGAAATGTTCGACACGGTTGTCGAATACGGAAAGTATTGACACCCTGTATCCCGCGGCAATCTAACAAAAATTCGAGACAACCTAATAGGTGCACTTTTTAGCTTCATCGGCAAAGGCCTCGATGAGCTCGAGGTCGGCGTCGAAAAAGTGGTCCGACGGGCAGATAATATAAGCTCCATCGCTGCCTGCCTGCTCAAAACAATCCCGAACCTTTCTCCTGGTCTGTTCCGGCGTGCAGTCCTTGAAGAAATGGAACTGGTCGAAACCGCCTATCATGCATATATCCGAACCGAGCCT
>CAZVPF010000094.1:0-4367 GCA_964628195.1 uncultured Pirellulales bacterium
TATTTACAGCGGCAATAGCGTTTATCGTAGGACTCTTGTTCGGTGCGGCTATCACAGAGGACTGCAAAAAGAGCGATGCTAATACCGAGATCGACTCACTTAACAGCAGGGCGATGTCACATCTCGAATCGCTTAAAAAGACTCAGGGCGAGATCGGCCAGGTAACCGAGAAGGCAGATACCATCAGCCGTTCTCTTAAGTCAAAGATTACCGAAATCGCTTCACAGTAACAAAAGGAGTTTTTTCTATGAACAAACAGCAGTTGCAGATTACAGAGATACATATAGAAGGCGGTACTCAGCCGAGGGTTGAACTTAGTAACGAGACCATCGCTGAATATGCCCAGCATATTCGGCAAGGCGCTGTCTTTCCGCCGGTTGTCGCGTTTTTTGATGGCATAGTCTACTGGCTTGCCGATGGCTTCCACCGCTACCATGCCCACAGGCAGGCAGGGCTTGAAACCATAGAAGCCGAAATCCATGAAGGCACCCTGCGTGATGCCATCCTTTATTCGGTTGGTGCCAATGCCGACCACGGTATGCGCAGGACCAACCAGGACAAGCGCAAGGCCGTCGAGACTATGCTGACCCATGAGGCTGTCATCAAAAATAACAACGGTAATCCTTGGTCGAACAGGGAGATTGCCAGGTTATGCAAAGTAGATGAAGGTACAGTCCGCAAGTATCGAAAAAGTCTCACTGCGGAAATTCCGCAGTTAGAAAACTCTCAAAACGTAGCTTACAAGACAAAGCATGGTTCTATGGCTGTCATGAAGACAGAAAAAATCGGTAAACCGAAACCACGTAAACAATACGGTGAGCTTTCACCTAATGCGTTTAAGCCGGTCCGGCCGGCACATCCGCAGGTATCCCAGGCGGTGGTAAGTCTGCCCAGAGATACCCGATCTGCGGCAAGGGCACTTGTCCATGCCCTCGGAACTGAATTCTGCGAAAAGCTCGCTGAAGAACTGAAGGCTTATATAAATCCAAGCAGCTAAAGGAACGTCATGAGCTTTGAGAAGCTGTTCCCAACTATTCTGATAATCCTGGATGTATTCGCAGCGGTCGGTTATGTGCCTGTCGGTGACTGGCGCCGGGCAGTCTACTGGCTGGCCGCTGCGGTCCTTACTTTTTGTGTTACCTATTAACGGCGGGTCCAGTTTTCTACGTGGAGGTCTTTTATGCGTCTAAATTCACGAGTGTTATTTGTCACCAGTATTGTTCCGGCGGCCAGGGCATGGGCGGCTATGAGAGTATCTAACGGTCCTATCGGGATTCCTTTGGATTCGAGACCAGCTCGAACTGTACCATAACTAAGGGCGGCATTGTCATCGAACGGCAATATCTCAAGCGGAGCGCAGAACTTGAGCAGTGCCTTGAGGTTCTTTTCCGGATCGCTGCTTTTGGCAACGCCATATTGAAGCTCTGCCATGACAATCGAAGATATGCCGAGAGTGCCCAACGGCTGGGAGGCAATTTTGGAGACAAGGTGTTTACTATGTTTGCGTATAACTTCGATACAGATATTAGTATCCAGTATGTATTTCATATCGGCTTTCTCTTATCGGCTTTTTTGGGCTGGCTGCGTTCGGCCATAAAGTCGTCGGTGAACTCTGTAAGGGAACTGGTGAAAAGGTCCCAGGCGCTGTCTTTGGGATACAAAATTACCATATTGCCTATTTTGTTTACGCCGATCTCATCGGCATCGAACCGGTATTCTTTAGGAAGCCTTACCGCCTGGCTGTTGCCGTTTTTGAACAGTTTCGCTGTATTCATAACTATGTCCTTAAATTGTTTAGTATATATACCAGTATATACATTTATCGTTCAACTGTCAACCCCAATTTAGAATAAAATATGTTTACATTACGACCATACCAAAAACAGGCGGTTGATGCCGTTTACGACTACCTTAGAAATAAAGATGGCAATCCGTGTGTCGTGATTCCAACAGGCGGCGGCAAAACGCATGTACTTTCCCAGATATGCAGAGATGCAGTAGACCTCTGGGATGGAAGGGTTCTAATAGTGACCCACGTAAAGGAACTGGTCGAGCAGAACGCCGGTAAGGTGATGGCCTATCTTGACCAGGACCTTGTGGGTATATATTCAGCGGGCCTGAAACGGCGCGATACGGACCATCCCGTCATTGCCGCCTCGATACAGTCCATTTACAAACGGGCATGTGAGCTTGGCCCTTTCGATCTGGTAATAATAGATGAAGCTCACATGCTGCCGCCTAGCGGTGAGGGTATGTACCGCACTTTTCTTAAAGATGCCCACGTAGTAAGCCCCCATCTTCGTGTGATCGGCCTGACGGCCACACCTTACAGAATGTCTACAGGAATGATATGCGGGCCTGAAAATATTCTAAACGAGATATGTTTCGAGGCAGGTGTAAAAGAGCTTATTGTAGCAGGTTACCTTTGCCCGTTAAAAAGCAAGGCAGGCAAGCGCAAGGTAGATACCTCCGCTCTGCATCTTCGCGGCGGTGAATTCATATCAGGCGAGGTCGAGAAGCTTATGGACGATGAATCGCTGGTATATTCGGCCTGCAACGAAATCATAGAACAGACCAAAGACCGAAACCATGTCCTTATCTTCGCTGCCGGTATTGACCATGCCAGGCATGTCAAAAGAGTACTCGCATCTAAAAGCGGTATGGAAGTGGAGATGGTGACCGGCCAGACGCCATCGGGCAGGCGGGATGAGATACTTGCCCGCTTCAAGGGCCAATCTGTAAAAAGCGACCTTTTCGGCTCCGAGAAAGGACCCATCAAATATCTTGTTAACGTAAATGTCCTTACCACAGGTTTCGATGCCCCCAATATCGACTGTGTGGTCCTGCTTAGACCTACAATGAGTCCGGGACTCTATTATCAAATGTGTCTGGATATGGAAACAGAAGTGCTCACTCGTTCCGGGTGGCGGTATTGTCATGAAGTCGCCAAAGGAGATGAGGTAGCAGCATTCGATCTTGAAACAGAAGAAATTGAATATGTACCAGCTCAAGATAAAGTGCATAGAGCATTACGACCTCATGAATCTATGTATGGAATAAGGGCACCGCATCTTGATATTCGCCTGACTAATTTACATAAATTAGTGGTGCGGAGTAAATCTCAGAGCACGCTCTATTGGTCTTTACAGACAGCTCAGGAAGCGGCAAACAGGCGGGAAACATATTTAATTCCTATAGCAGGAAATGGTAATAATTACAGAAAGGAAGCTCCACTTTCAGATGCACAAGTTGCCTTTCTTGGCTGGTTTTTGATGGATGGTTATCATAATCGTTTAAATAATACTATAAATATCTCCCAATCCACAGTTAAGTACATCCAAGAGATTCGATCTGTACTTAATGCCTGCAACTTCGGATTTCGTGAATATCCTGTGCATCGTAATGGAAAATTATCTAAATATGAAAAAGGGCTATTATTTGTCATTCCTTACGGAACGCCGCGAGGTATTAACAGCGGAAAAAATGGCTGGTTAAAACTTGAACAGTGGATCGATAAAGATGTTCCGGCAATTTATAACAGTTTAAGTGTTCGGCAGTTTAGAATTCTGCTTTCCGCAATGAACTTAGCAAATGGCAAGCGTCCATCTCGCTTATCTTACCAAAAGAAAACCATGGATATATCGGTAGGTTGTCGCCAGAGATTAGCCGATAGAATTCAACAATTAGCTGTGGAACGAGGTTTTCGCTGCAATATTCAAACCTTTACACCTATGCCCAATGATTGGAATGCAAATCCGCAGACGCAATGGATTCTTCATGTCAGAGACCAAAAACGTGCATATATAGGAGGCACATCACAATATCCTAACAAATTAATACCGAACCGATGCCAACTTGGTCCGGTTAGTTATGAACAGAATGAATGGGTATGGTGTTTGACCACCGAAAAGGGGACTTTGGTTACAAGACGTAAAGGTAAGATTGCAGTGGTTGGGAACTGCGGTCGTGGTTTCAGGCTCCATCCCTCTAAAGAGGACTGCCTGGTCCTGGACTTCGGGGGCAATATCCTTCGCCACGGCCCGGTAGATGATCTGCAGATAAAAGATAAATCCAACTCCAGCGATGGCCAGGCGCCTGCCAGGGAATGCCCGGAATGTCACCTGGTAGTCCACGCCGCATACGCAATCTGTCCTGAATGCGGTTTTGAATTCCCGAAACCGCAATCCAATAAACACGAGGCCTCAGCAACAACCGCCGGTATCCTTACCGGTCAGAGCGAAGATATCGAATACGAAGTCAAGTCGGTAAGCTATATCTACCATATTAAACGAAACGCCGGTCCCGATGACAAGCCCACCATGCGTGTCGAGTACCAGGTGGGATTTAACGAGTGGATAAGTGAATGG
>CAZVPF010000095.1:0-4365 GCA_964628195.1 uncultured Pirellulales bacterium
CAAGATAAACGTACGGATATTTGCCATCGATCTTTCGGTTACGCCACTTTTCAATATCCGCATATTTAGCCCAAAATCGCAGGTTTCGGGTGATTTGTCGCTTGAGGCGGTTCTATGCTACCGCTCTCTGTTTTCTTTGAGCTGCCAATAAAACGTAATCTTCGGGCAAATCCTGTGGCCGAAGATTCTATCTTTTCAAAACGTACCGCACTTTGGCCGCGAGCATACATCCCGCCGGATTTCAGTTAACAGACCGCCATCATGAACCCCGCTCTTTCGTGACAGCATGACAATTCAGCGAGTTAACAACGGGTGTCAGGTAAATCGAAACCCTTGATTTTTTCAAAATAAGTCGTATAGTAAAAGAAACTATAAATAGTGAGTACACAATATGTGTAATTATAATGTGTCTTATTCCAGACATGAAAAGAGAAAAAATTAAGGGGATCAACAGTGATCACACGTAATTCAAGTGGGTTGGGTGTTTTGATTATGCTTTTCATTTCAACCTTTTCCAATGCAGGCTATCAGTACTTGCTGGATCAATCACCGGTATTTTCAGATGATGCCCTGGAAGTAAATATCTGTTTTGGCGATGTCAACAACGATGGTGTAATCGATATGGTTATCGGCAAGCATAAAGACTTTAAAACCGGTAGAACCGCAGCTTTTCAGCAGACACAAACTGGATGGGACACGGGAACCGAGATTTATCAAGGTGGAAACGGAAATATGCATCCGCTTGTGGGCTATATCAACGGAAGCAATAGACTTATTATTAACAGACATGACCAAGGTAATTATGGTGGAAACTTGCAGTTTCTTAAATTTGATTCCGACTTCGAAATAAACAGCAGTTACAATATTCCTCTAAATAATCCCTATTTTTCAGATCAGGTATTAATAGGTGAAACTGTTTACTTTAATACACGCGGTAAATTGGGCAAAGCCGAATGGGATGATTTGACCCTGACGTTTACAAGCACAGCACTGGCAAACAATGGGGAAGGTAATAAATTGACTGCCATTGCAGCCGAAGACCTGACAGGTGATGGTGTGCAGGATATTATTTACTGGACCTACGACTTCAGTAAAAGAGGACTAAGTGTTTTGACCAATAATACAGAAGTTGTAATTGAATATGGCGATACAGTGTATTTTACAACAGGGCAATTTGATGCGAGTACTGACGTTCCCGAAATCCTGTATGCAAACAATGCCGATGATACTCTCACCTTAGTCAGCTATAATCAAGCTACAAATACATTTGTGCCTCAGGTAATTCTTACTCAGCAGGAGGAGACTGTATACACAGTTGCAGCATTTGACATCAACGGTGACGGTACAGATGAGGCTCTTTTTGCAACTCCTGCCGGTGAGATTTTCGAGTTTAATCTTGTAACACAGCAATTAAAAACTGTTCTCACTTCAGATGTTTACTGGTATGATTCTGTGGTGGCTGACTGGGGTGAGGGACCACGAGCAGTCTTTGTCGGCAGCAAAAACGGAGATATATCCGTAGTTTCATTTGCCCGGGATACTGCAGTGATTGATGATATTACCGGCAAGGCATATCTCCTGGGCAAACAGGTTGAAATTCATTGGGTTTTTAACGCCATAGCAACAATGCTGGATGTGCAGGTCAGAAATACCAGTGACGAAATATGGACAACAATACTAACGGTTCCATCGATTGACAATGCTTGTCAACTTTCCGGATTGCCGGAGGGAGAATATGACTTGCGGCTTGCCGATGCTAACAACAATCACGTTGTTTATGGCCAGACTGGTACGTTTTATGTGTATACATGCAACCAGAGTCTGGCGGGGGATTTGAGCGAGGATTGTTATGTTGATCTTGAAGATTTCTCACTGTTTGCAAGCAATTATACTGATCTTTCAGGCCTTGCTCAGATCGCTCTCGATTGGCTTTGCTGCGACAATCCCTACGATGAGACATGTAATCAATAGCCTTAAATCGAATGACAATTACAACTCATTCATTATGGTTAATCCTTAACTGAGAGTGAAATAATTCGTATCATTGGTTGCCATAATCGCAGCATCTTCGGGCAAATCATGTGGCGAACGATTCTATCTTTTCAAAACGTACCGCACTTTGGCCGCCGACTCGCATCCCGCCGGATTTGGGTTAACAGCCCGCTATCGGTAGCCGTCGAGGAGGTGTGAACCGCGTTGGTTCACACTCTGAACCTTGTGTGGTTTGGGGTGTTTTTCTATGCCGCAGTGTGGCATAGCCTGGTTTTGAGGAAATTTTCAGCTTCCTATGTATTACGTGTATGTTTTACTTATAATCAACGTCTGTGCGAACGAAATGGCCTCGCACTGCTATTGTTTTAGATGGGCTTGCAAGCACTTATGAACAGGAAGTAAAAAAATGGGATAAAAGAGCAGAATGGGGAGAATATGATTAATGGAAAGTTGAATAATTTATATTTTCTCTGCCTGTTAACCACCTCCTTCTCTGTTTTCTAAAACGCCCAGAAATCGCCCGTGTCGAGATAGGTTCTTATCTCGCCTATACACTCAAGTTCGGATCGATAGGCGATCCTGACTCGCTTTCTGACGGACGTGCGGGGCATTGAAGGATAAGTCGTTGTCATATAAGCATTAATCTGGCGGTTAACAGGTTCGAAAACGGCCTCAAAAAAGTCCTTGAATTTCGGTGATATTTTGAATAAATAAGCATATTTTATGCAATTTTCCTGCAAAAAAGCGTATATATTCGAGTCAAAGTCTAAATCGTACGATAAATATATTTGACGCTATCTGTTTTTCGTATATATTCGAGTTACAGTCGAAATCGTACGGAGTTTTGAAATGTACATTGAAAGAACAATTACCGGAGCTCTGCAAAGAGCCAGCAAGCATTTTCCAGTCATTTTGATTACTGGACCACGACAGATTGGAAAAACAACGTGCCTGCGGCACTCCGCTGCCAAAAATCGCTCCTACGTAACTTTGGACGATCCACAAGCTCGTGAGCTTGCAATCGATGATCCTAAACTTTTCCTGCAGCGTTTCACTGCTCCGGTATTAATCGATGAGATTCAGTATGCTCCACAGCTTCTACCCCTAATCAAGATGGCTGTTGATTCAGGAGCAAACAAAGGCGATTTCTGGCTGACTGGTTCACAGCAATTTCATCTCATGGCAGGTGTATCGGAATCTCTTGCTGGGCGAGTAGGCATCCTGCAAATGCTTGGTTTCTCTTATACAGAGTTAATCAACCGTGCCCAGAAATCTCAACCTTTTATGCCTGACACACTGGAATCTTATGCCACCAAAAAACCGATTGGGCTCAAACAGTTATATGAGCGTATTTGGCGGGGAAGTTTTCCGGCAATCGTTACAGATGAACAGATGGATCGCGATCTATTCTATTCCAGTTACGTTCAGACATATCTTCAGCGAGATGTAAAATCGCTGGTTAATGTCGGTGATGAAATGGCATTCATGAAGTTCCTGCGAGGGGCTGCCGCTCGTACCGGCCAGCTTCTGAATATTTCGGAACTTGGACGTGACGCTGGCATAACGCACAATACTGCCAAGAAATGGTTGAGCGTTTTGGAAGCATCCGGGCTGGTGTTTTTATTGCAACCATATCATGGCAATTTAACTAAGAGACTGATCAAAACTCCAAAGCTGTACTTTATGGATACAGGTTTAGCAGCCTACTTGACACAGTGGACTACTCCGGAAACTCTCGAAGCAGGAGCTGCCAGTGGAGCATGTTTCGAGACATGGGCGATGACCGAAATAATAAAGAGCTGCTGGCATAACGGAAAAACTGCTCCAGTCTATTTTTACCGTGATAATGACCAGCGTGAGATAGATCTTTTAATCGTTCAAAACGGCAAGGTCTTTCCAATTGAGTTCAAGAAGTCGGCAGCGCCAAATAAGGATGATATTCGACACTTTACAGCACTTAAAAAACTCAACATGCCCGTTGGCCATGGTGCGGTTGTGTGCCTGGCTGATACTGTCCTGCCGCTTACAGAAACCATAACAGCGATTAACGTGAGTCAACTGGGATAATGTTCGTTTAATAAAGTTATTGCAAAACATATCAATAAGGCCCATAAAAAAACATTAACCCGTGGTATTATCAGTTACTATCATTCTTAATATTAGTCGGCTTGCTAATTTTCACTAAAATCTTTTTTATTACTACAACAAATATTGTAATTAGTATCCCAAGCACAGGCATTACGAATGTTCCCACGAAAGCGCCAGGCCCTCCTTTAGCAATAACTATTTGGCTTATAATGTTTACAAAAGTCATAACAGTGTCAAGCGGCGCTTAAACCCAGCCGGCAATGAGCGCGTCAAACCCAGCCACTT
>CAZVPF010000096.1:0-4284 GCA_964628195.1 uncultured Pirellulales bacterium
GCCCACCATGCGTGTCGAGTACCAGGTGGGATTTAACGAGTGGATAAGTGAATGGATTTGCTTTGAGCATACAGGTTACGCCCGCAGCAAAGCCGAGCACTGGTGGCGCCAGAGAAGTGATGAACCTGTACCTGAAACTATTGATGAGGCCGTCACGCTGGCAAATAACGGCGCACTGGCAGAGTCAACTAATATAACCGTAAGGAAAGTAACCGGCCGGAAGTTCGACAGGATTATCGATTATGTGCTCGGTCCCAGGCCTAAAGTCTACGATGACAGCGCAGAGAGGGATGACAGCGAGCTGCCTGATTATGTATTCACAGATGATGGAGATATACCATTTTAAGGTTTGAACATTTCAATAAGGCCATCAAGAACAAGCTGGGAGGTATTCTTATCGAGTACGGCAAGCTTTTTAACCAGCCGTCTTTTATCTACGGTCCTGACCTGGTCCAGGGCGGCAACTCCGGCTTTGCCCTTAACTTTGGTAGACACCCGGAAGGGGTAGCTTCTGCCGGTAGTCAGAGGGACCACCACCACGGTCCCCAGATGTTCATTAAGTTCATCGGGGCTTACAATGACCGCAGGTCTGGTCTTTTTGATTTCACTGCCTATAGTTGGGTCAAGATTTACCAGCCAGACCTCAAACCGCTTCATTCGATATCCTCAGGAAATTCACAAGCAACCGTATCCCAGTCATCGAGCGAGTCCTCGCCTGCGTTATGGCATTGGGCTGCTGCCCCGGCCCAGCCGCTTCGGGGCTGTTTTGCGGGTCTAATAACTATAGCTTCATTTTCAACTTCAAGGTCCAGTTGGTCTTCGAGATTCAGCTGGTCTATTATTGCCTTGGGCAGCCTTATACCCTTGGAATTACCTATTTTTATGAGATTAACAAGCATTTTTTATCTCCAAATATTTGCAGTAATTACATTGTACTAACATTAGGTGCCGATGTCAAATACTAATTTACAAAAGGCAGCAGAAGATTATCTAAACAGCGGTTTAAGCGCAGTTCCCGCAATACCTGACCAGAAGCGGCCATCTATCGGCTCCTGGAAACATTACCAGCAGAGACTGCCCACAGAACAGGAAGTAAGGGCATGGTTTTCAAATCCGCACCGGGGTCTTTGTGTTATCACTGGCGCTGTATCGGGCAATCTTGAGATAATGGATTTCGATAACGGCGGTGAGCTTTTCGATAAATGGTATGCCCTAATCGAGCCGCAGCTTCGCGATAAGCTGGTAATAGAGCAGACACCATCGGGCGGCTGGCATGTAATTTACAGGTGCAGTGATAAAATCTGCGGCAATCTGAAACTTGCCCAGAGAAAAGAAGGCAAGCTCCGGACACTAATAGAGACCAGGGGAGAAGGGGGGCTGTTTCTCTGCGCGCCTACGCCCGGTTACGAGATTATGCAGGGCGAGCTGGTTAATGTGCCCATCCTGACCGCCGAGCAGAGGGAATCACTTCTTGAAACGGCATGGTCATTAAACGAGTACATCCCGCAAGCTGTATCAACACCGCCGCCATCAGCATCCGACAATACCCGGCCCGGTGATGACTACAATGATCGCGGTGATATCGCTTCACTGCTGCAGGCCCATGGCTGGCAGCTGGCACATACATCAGGCGAGAACCAGCGCTGGCGAAGGCCCGGCAAGAACAAAGGCTGGTCTGCAACCTTGAGAACGTCAGATAATCTGTTCTATATCTTCAGCTCCAACGCACCACCCTTCGAGCCGGGTAAGGCATATACGCCCTTTAGTGTTTATACAATGCTCGAATGCGGCGGCGATTATACCAGGGCAGCGAGCGAGCTTTCAAACCTCGGCTACGGCCGGACAGAACCAGATTACGGCAATATCGACATATCCGGGATATGTGATATCGCTAATGACCACTGCAACGCCCAAATCAAAGACCCCGGGCCGATACCGCTGGAGATGCTGAGGATACCCGGAACGGTATCCGAGATAATGGACTACTGTATAGAAAATGCTCCTACCCGAAATGTGGCCATGTCATTTTGCGGTGCTCTTGCAATTCAGTCGTTTCTGGGTGCGCGCAAAGTAAGAGATGCCGCGGATAACAGGACCAATATATACCTGGCAGCGCTAGCGCCGAGCGGAAGCGGTAAGGAGTTCCCGCGCAAGGTAAGTAAAAAAGTGCTCGAGTATATGCACATGAGCAGGGCATTTGTGACCAAATTCGCATCGGGTGAGGCACTGGAAGATAAACTGCTCGAGTCACCGTCTATACTGGCACTTACCGATGAGATGGATGGCCTGATGCTGCAGATAAAAAACTCATCGGATGGCAGGTACGAAGGACTGACAGACCGGTTTAAGGAACTGTTCTCATGCTCCGACCAGGATTATGTCACCAGGTGCAAGGCGGGCAAGCAGGGCCAGGTAGTCCATCAGCCATCGCTTACCATGATGGGCACAGCGATACCTTCGCATTACTATTCTGCGCTTTCTGAAAAGATGCTGACCGATGGCTTTCTGGCAAGGACAATCTCGGTCGATGCCGCCGATGAGGTCGAAGACCAGGAACCGGCAATAGTAAAACTGCCCGAACGGATAATCGAAACCGCCCTCTGGTGGTCACAATTTAATCCATCAAACGGCAATATCGCTGATTTCAATCCCGAACCTGCTGTTGTCGCAATGTCGGACAGGGCCGTAGAACTAATTAAAGAAGTGCGGCAAATGGCACGTCACGAGCAGAACAAGGCAAATGAAAATAACGATATAGCCGCATGTGCCATATGGTCCCGTGTCCGTCAGATGACACGTAAGCTTGCTCTTATATACGCAATAAGCGCTGACTATAAAAACCCCCAAATAGATGAAAAAGCAGTCATGTGGGCAAGGGATTTTATTATCCACCAGGCTAAGCGAATGCTGTTTATGGTAACCGAGCATGTAAGTGAAAACGACTTCGATGCCATCTGTAAAAAGGTATTGCGTATCATCAGAAAAGAAGGCGGGAGTATAGACCACAGCGTACTGCTTAGAAAATCAAAGCTAAAGTCCAGGGAATTCAATGAACTTATAACCACGCTGCTTCAGCGAGAGGAAATATTCTTAGGTTCGGCCCAGACCAGGGGAAGAGTCAAGACCCTGTATTCAATAAAAGCCGAGTAAAACTTCTTTCACTTTTTAGGGGGTGAAAGAAGGTGAAAGAAGTGCGGAAAAATGAAGTACGGTTCGGATTTTTGTCGTTTATCCGCAGAAGATTTAAGAGCAAAGGTGAAAGAAGTGAAAGAAGGGTGAAAGAAGTTTTGAACGTAAGTCTATATAAAATAATAATATATAAACTTCTTTCCCTTTTTTCCCCAATTCCCCCCGCGCGCGTAATATGCACGCGCGCGTTATATAAGGGGAATTTAGGTACTTCCGGCAAAATTGTGGACCTGATAGGCCGGGAACGCATCGCCTGGATAGGCACAGTTTCTTTGCGCTGTCCGGTTTTTGGAAACCGCTAATTCAGGAGGACTTATGATGCGGAAATGCCCAGAGAACATGACACCAAACATGTCATGCACTGCAAAACAATGGTGTCCTGCAGATGTGTTTGAAAGGGGTATCTTAAAGCCCCCTTAACGCATAAAACTACCCTCTCAGTGGCGGGATAATTAACGAACTAACCAAAGGGGTACAATGACATAGGTTGAAAAAAGCCTTTTTTGAAACAGCGATTATAAGCACTTTTTTGAAGGGAGACGGCATTTATGACAACGGCAATTAAAACAAGCGATGACGAGAGAAAAACAACCGATTCTGCTGTAATCAAGTATGAAAAATATGCACGGGACATACCTGACAAGTTCAGAGGAAATTACCTCAAGGCAATGAAAGGTAACAGCAGGGTCTGTGCGGTAAAGGCTAAGTGCCTGGACTGCACCTGCTGGCAGCCGAAAGAAATTACCCTCTGTCCGGCAACCAACTGCCCTCTCTATCCTTACCGTCCATATAAACCTAAAAGATAATTACTCGTTCCAAGGGAGAAAAGTTATATGACTACAAAAAATCTTACCGTTCAGCTTCGTGACATCGATTCTGTCAGCCCCTATGACAATAACCCGCGGATAAATGACAACGCCATCGAGGCGGTGGCAAAGTCGTTAAAGCAGTTCGGTTTTCGTCAGCCGATTGTGGTCGATACCGATGGTGTCATCGTATGCGGCCACACAAGGTGGAAGGCCGCGAAAGAGCTTGAGCTAAAGAAGGTCCCGGTCCATGTGGCTGCGGATTTAACGCCCGAGCAGATACGGGCAT
>CAZVPF010000097.1:0-4139 GCA_964628195.1 uncultured Pirellulales bacterium
CGATGCGGTAAGCGGAATTAAAGACTGGGACGAATCGACAAAAATGATCGAATCGGAAATGCAGATGATCGAGCCTGAAATATCGGAACCAGGCTGGGAGTTTTCGGATCAAAAATTGTTATGGGAATTTAATAAGTCTATGTCATAAACAGGCTAATGTATGCAGACCGGACAATTCAAAATTTAATATCTATTCTGCAATGGTTTTTAAGAGTAAACAGTTGCAGGTTTTACGGTTAAAGTTTGTTGTATTCGATATTTTTTGATAACGGGTTAAAAATCCATTTCAGTTTGAGATGAATTACTAAGCCATAGAGATCGAAGATTTAGATTATTTCAGGTAGGAGCCGACATTGAACTCTTCAAACTTTTTTTTCTTCTTAATCATTCATTTATCTGTTTTTACAGTTAATGGTCAGGATTTTTCAAGAACTGCTGCTTTTCCGCAAAAGTGGCATGCTGAACAACAGGAGCTTCGGTTTAAAATCGGAGGAGAGGATTGGCGAAATTTCAAGACTTTTACTCTGCCCATATCAAGTAAAAAGCAGACAGGGGCCCGTATAGCGATTGATATTTTAGGAGCGGATGACGAGGTGCTGGGCCGGACGGTTTTTGCGACCGACTGGGTGGGTGATAATAAAATGCACCTTTGGCTGGCAAATTTTAAACCTGAAAAGGATAAATCAAGATACAGTGATGTTCATGCTGTAAGACTGAAATGTCAAGAGCCGGGGCTCTGGCCGACTATTTTCACAGTTTCTAATTACAGGTTGTCGGAAGATGAGCCGGTCTGGCCTGTCAATGAAAGTGATGTGGTAATTGATATGGGCTGGCATGAGATAATGGCAAGGCCGGAATTGTGGAGCATCGTAGAAAAACATTCCACTATCCAGCCAGATGAACTTCTTGTGACCAGGCCATGGCCCTGGACAGAATTTTCCTATATGCAAAAAAAAGAGCCGGGCAGATTGACGATGGTTAGGAAGTTCAATATTGACCTTAAACCCTATTCACAGATACTCGGAAAAATGATGTGGGATAAGGACAGTATTCTCAGCGCCACAGCCATAGTTGACGGCGGGAGGGAAATAGAGCTTTATAGGGGGGGGTGGAAAGACGGGTGGTATACTTTTGGAAATGACCTGAATAGTGCGAAAAGATTAGATGCGGTCCGACTAAGTATCAGGGAATCTCCGGCCAGTGAGTATACCGCCAGAAAGATAACGATGGGTTTGTTTTACCTTCTGTTAAGGAAACCGACGGATCTTGATCATGCGCCCCTTGTTGAAGTTAATATCCGCAAGGGTCCGGCTGACCAGATATGGCCGGGTTCCTACACGAACAATTTCCCTGATCAGGAATTTGTAAAACGTAAAGTTCCGATGTTTCCATTCAAAGATAAGCGGGTCGAGTCCAATACCCCTGTTGGCGATCCTTTGACAGAGAGTCTTCCGATAGGATTAATGATACGAAGAGAAAACCTTCCCGAACTTCGAAAGCAGGCTTTGGATTCTAATACTGCTGCGGGAAGGATATTTAAAACAATCAAAGAACAGGCCGATCTTGCAATTGCCACAGAATTGGTGGACAGAAAAGTCGGTACGAGAATTTATGGCGGCGGCCTTGGGCAGCCCAAGGGGCTGATGGGCGCAGGTATGAGGGTTTTTGCTCCACAGGTGGCTGTTACTCATCTAATTACCGGCGAAGAAAAATATGCAATTGCGGCAAGACGTTGGATTCTTCGTGCAGCAGTAAGCGAACAATGGCGTGCGGAGGGAACAGGCAGTGTAAATCGTCCGCAGATAGGTGACCTTCTGCCTTATTCTGACAGCTTTACTGACTGGTATCCCAGGGGATTTGCGGGTTATATGAATATCCCATATCATGTAGGAGACACGGGTTTTGGAACAGCAGTTGCGTTTGATATGTTATACCATTGCTTCAGTCCTGAGGAACGCAAGATTGTAGAGCAGGCTTTTGCGGATAAAGGTGTTTATATTCTCTATGATAAGATCCGTCACTACAGGGATTTTTACGTAAAATTCAACCAGGGGGCATGGTTTGCAACGCCTTTATTTATGCAGGCAGCATTTTTGAAGGACAATGACAAAGTCTATGAGGAGATGTATAACTGGACCCTGAAGTTTTTGAAGGATTTCGGCAAAGATGGCCCTTACAGTGAAGATGGTGTTTTAAGGGAAGGTGCAGGTTATGGAGATTATGCGCTTCTGCTTTATATTGACGCATTAAAGGCAATGTCAGCGGCAGAAGATGTCCCGGTAACGGATATGATAACACCTGCATTCGTCAATGCCATGGACTATTTCCAGCATACCCGTTCAACATCTCATAAGAGACCGCTAACTTTGGCCTGGAGTGATAATGGCGGTAAGAATTGGGTTCAGGGGGTAGTTCTGGCGTTTTACGCGAGATATCTCAAAGACACTGCGGCACAGTACTTATGGAATGAGAGTTATTCCGATGCACACTCAGAAGATGTACAGACAATGATCCTTTTGGCCGACAGTGACCCGGTAGAGCCCGAGGAGCCAAAGCTGCCCCCGGCAAAGGTTTTCTGGGATGAACCGTTGGCTTTTTTCAGGAATGGATGGAAGTATGGTGACACACTTTTAGCCATGGCGAATATCCGACACGTGGTAGGGCATGGACACAAAGACAGGGCTTCGATAATTCTTGAATATAATGGAGAAGAATTAATACTGGACCCCGGTATGGTGAATTATTTTAATCCTCTTGCCAGGCAATACCAGGAGACATTCTGCCATAACACTTTAACTTTTTCTCAGCAAAGCCAGTCAGCCAACGAAGCGGTACTGTCAGGCGGGGACAAAATATATGATACTTCCAATAAAGGTTTTATAACTACCTCGGGGAAAGTTTGTCCCGGGAGAAAGGGGGGTATAGACTGGGTTATTACTGATGCTGCAGCAGTTTATCCGCAGGCGAAGAAATTCCAGCGACATATAATATTTTTAAGGCCTGGTGTTTTTGTTCTTTATGACGATGTCGAAGCAAAAAAGCCGGAAATGATGGAGATTAATTTTACCTGTAAGGGGCCGCTTACTGCAGACGGGGATAAATTTGTAAGTTCAACAGGAAAGAACAACCTCTTTATTTATTCGGTTGCAAATAAGCCTTTAAAATATGATTTTGCTAAGTGGGGGACATCCGACCCTGACGTTCCTTCCTACAGGTTAATAAGATCAACCGCAATGCCGGTTAAGAATTGTGGCTTTTTGACTACTATAGTGCCGGTAGACGCTTCCCATAAAGATCCGTTCATCTCCGAGACAGAAATTAATGAAACCAAAATTGTCCAGGTAAAAATGGGTGATATTGATTATCTTATAGTCAATCGTCCCGGTGCCGGGTTGAAAAAATTGGGTATTGCAACTGACGCAAAGTTAGCTGTGTTTATTAAGGAGCACGGGAAGTTGATCGGAGCTGCTGTGTTACAGGGCTCAAAACTGGCCTTTGATGGTTCAGGACTGAATATTATTGCAAACCCCCAGTCTTTGACTGGTGCAGTACGTGTAGATGATAAATGGTGTATATCTTCAGCAAAAATGAGATAAAAACAGCTTAATTTTAAGAGACACATTCGGCTCTGGTTTCCGTCATTTTACCATTGACTCTTTTTCTTTCAAGGATCGTTTTTGCTTTTAGCTGCTTCCGGCGTTCAATGATCTGGTCCCTCCGGCCATATGGACGGTTTGGCCGTTAGGTTTTCAATGTTCCGTGAGGGCTGAGATAATGTTACTTCGCGTTTTGTATAAAAACCGGCAGATAAAACAAACTGTGTCTAACAGCGTGACACGTTTCTATGCTATCAGGTCCATAATGCCCAGGAAGGAACCATTGACTGCTGGCAGATAGAGGCAAGTCCTGTCACCTGCTGACAATGATTCTACATTTGTGGAAAGTCTAACTCGTAAAAAGTACCGCAGAGTACTGCGAGGTACTGACATCAAATGTACGAATTTAAGCACAAAAAAAGCCAAAAACAATCCGTTAAACCGACCCTAACTCGGGATCAGCAGTTCCTGTGGCAAGAATGGGTGGCTAGAGGTTTTTACGGGTTCGGCTGCGCTGCTTGTCAGGCAGCGGACAATTCAGCC
>CAZVPF010000098.1:0-3482 GCA_964628195.1 uncultured Pirellulales bacterium
ATTTCGGCCAGCATTCTATGATCTCCTTGAGATCGTTTGAAATATTCTTGTGCACGCATATTGCACACTTTGAGTGTAAAAATGTGTCCGAAGTGTGTTCTGGAAGTGCAAGCTTTTGTCCAGAATCGGCATTTTGTGATTTTTCGTGAATGTCTGTATTTGCAAGACTTTGTGCGATTTCTGTTGCACTTTTGTCCTCGTTCTGAAAGGATGTGTGCGAGGTGGCCGTAAGGATTCAAATCCCTTCGCCAAGATCATACTCAGCTTGCACTAACAAATTGTCGGCAGTTACTTGCCAGTGAGGTAATAACGGTCATCGAATGTGATGCACACATTGAGCGCATTTGCTTATAGTATTAACAAAAAAAACAATCCTTGGGCTAATAAAGCCAAAGGTTATAATTTTTCTGGCCATTGCATCATTTACGGAGTAAAATCAAAAACATACGTAAACGTCCGTAAAAAACAGTGGGTCACTGAGTGGGTCAGTCGTCACTTGATGGTGACTTGTTTATCATTTGCTCAGCGACTTGTCAACCCGTTGAAAACCTCATTTTGACCCACAAAAAAGGCTATAAGTCCTTGTTTTCAATATATTTATGAGCCATAGCCCGTTCTCCGGAGCCAAAGGTTTCAGGTTCGAATCCTGACGGGGACGGTTATAACTCTTTTTTATAAAACAGCTTAAGAGTTTCTTTGTTGTTGTCAAATTGCTGGTTTTCTCAAAGTGCGTCATTTTCGGGTCGGTCGGGTTGGATCTCAGGTTTATTATACAAGTTTTTTACGGCAAAATGTCTGATCGATGGGCCTTAGCTCATAACAGAGCTACCTTTAAGAGCTGCAGTTATCAGAAAAGAAAATCGAATCAAATCTTGAAGGTGTATTAGCAGTCATTATATGAGATTAGTATTCTCTAATAAGCGAAACCCATAAATCAAAATATTTTTTGAAGGTTCCGGCATTAATGTCAGCATTATGACTCGGGATAGGATTTACCGTTAAAGGCAGCTTTAATTCCCTGCCGTCCGCTGCATGAAAGGTCCTGCCAAGATCGTCGGAATAGGCATAAATCGGCCCGCTTGTCATTTCCCCATCTTCACCGACACCAAGTATAGGCATTTCAAGGTGCATTCGGCCTGACAGATCGAAACTTACACCCCTGACATGCCCGGACCATGCGCGGCAGAAATTATACGCTCCCGGCTGCCATGCCGAAACCAACCCGTCGCCCGGGCCATAATACGGAACCGTATGTCCAAGCGACGCAACCCACTGGGGGTTCTCGCGCTGAGCACGCTCAAGCATATTAGAGGCGCTTCCGCTTATCTGTGTCCAGCGTCGGCTGCTTTCATCATAGCGGAGCATTGCCCATGTCCATACCTGCCCCCGGCCATATAGGAAAAGTCGTCCTTCACGACTGCGGGCAAAATTCATATAGTTCATCCAGCCGGTCACGCTTCGAGGGTTGTTCTTTTGCCCGGTAAACTCAAAATCGTCAATATCGCCCGGTCTGCCTGAAACCCAGTACATGATTTGCGGGCTGCTGTGGCCTTCGGAAATGCCGAGCCTCTCCCAGCTTCCGGGGATGTAATTGCCCTTGTTCGGAGAGTTATGCTGACCACCGAGCAAGTGAATGTAACCGGAGTTATCGAGCACTATCGCCCAGCCGTCCATTTTTTCATCACGAGCGTCGAAGATAAACCAGTCGCCTTCGAGAAAGGCCTCTTTCCGCCTGCCCGAGGGGGATATTTTCACTATTTTCACCCTCGACCATTTTCCTTCTGGATCCGGGCGGTCATTGGTTCTGTCTTCCAGCTCTTTTTCAAACTCATTCAATACTTCTGCATATGAAACCCTCTCCACGACCGTGGTGTAAGTAAACCCATCGCGTGTATCAATCTGGTTGTAGGCGTTATAATGGGCGTCGGCAAACGGCAGGCCCTTGCTGAGATATTTATTATAGTATTCCTCATTGAGTGGCAGATAACGGCAAATCTCGTCAAGTTGAGCGGCTCTCTGGGAAGAGCCCCATCCTTCGAGCCTCGGCAGCGGCGGCAAAGAAGCCATATATTTTTTATACACCTCTAAAGCCTCCAGCCCTGAGCCGCGTTTTACAAGTACCCGGCATTTACGCAGGTACATCCCGGAAGTATCAATTGAAGCGAATAAAGGTTCCACGAAAGCCTCGGTAAGGATTTCCAGTGCCCTGTGATCGTTTTTGCCTATATCCAAAAGAGCCCTTATCACCGCGTTTCTCAGAAACTCTTCAACCTTTGGTAAATGGGAGCCGTCTTTATCTATCTGTTTCAGAACTTCGATCAGCACCGGCAGAGCCTCTGAGGCCTGGGATCCTTTTTCAGCGAGTTTCAGGGCGGCTTGTCCGCGGCTGAATTCGTCGAGATTTTCATCCCTCACTCTCGCAGTAAGTTCGTCAACTCTGTAAGTTATATCCTGCTGTTTTGGTTTATGCTCAACACTGGCAGGCTCTTCATCCGGCCGGGTCAAATCGCACAACGCCTCAACTTCACTATTATCCAGGGCCCTGTCGAAGAAAACTATATGCCTTAATGACCCGTCAAGCGATATCGTCCCGCCAAGGTTAAATGTGCCCCATCTTCCGCCGCCTAAAACCAGCGGAGTCTCGGCGGGTTTGTATGGAACATTCTCCCGGGCGCACACATGTTTGCCGTTAATATAAATACTGCCCGTTCCGGTTTTGTCGTAAGTGTAAAAAAGGTGCTGCCATTTTCCGGACGCTATACCCGTTTTTTCTTTCACCGAACCCACAGCATCTGCTTTTTGACCGCTGACAACCTCGACCGTGGACAACCCGTTATCGCCGGGAAGACCAAAGCGAAGCATAGCACCGTCCGTATCAAGCCTGTCGCCCCAGATCGCCCATTTAAGTTTTGAATTGGACTGCTGCTTGAAAGGCTGGCCTATAAGAAGCGCTCCAAAAAGGTAATTTTTATCCCGGTCTGTCGGAATTCTGCGGTCAAGTGTACTGTAAACCCACCCGCCCATTGAAAATGATTTTGAACCGTATTCCTTTTTGAACGGCACCTGCACCCACTGGTAAGTGTCGCAGTCAAAATCGAGAAAACCTTCATGCCACGGCACCGAATAAATCCGCCCGTGATTTCTTCCGCCCGAACGGTCGAGCAACACTTTACCTGAACCTTCATCGGCCGGCCAGTACCCAACCGGTTCAAGCTTAAGCACCTCTTTATAAACATCAATTGAAGCAGCCCCGAAAATGAATGACTGCAGAAAAACAAAACAAATAAGCAGTAATAAAACCTTAAACTTCATCATATTTTTCTTTCTTAGATATTTTTATAAGTTCTTTTAGTTACCGTTTTGTATTTATCACTGTAAAGCCCAAACATGAAAGTTTTTATAACAGCCTATCGTTGGTGCCATCTGGCGAAAACCGATTTTTCCGTCTTTGTGGGGCGGGCCGTAACGTTGCGGGTCGTCGT
>CAZVPF010000099.1:0-3226 GCA_964628195.1 uncultured Pirellulales bacterium
ATGATGTCTCCTCAAGACCCGCTGCCTGCTCGGTCGCGCCTTCTGCAAGACTCTGCGAAGCCTGCGACACCTGGCCCGACGCCGAAGCAACCTGTTCGGCACCTTCGTTAAGGGAGCTTATAATTCTCTTGACAGGTTTGACAATGGCCCGAACGATCATTATTGAAAGCGCGCTGCCAAGAACCACCGACATAACTATAAGCAGAACCGATGCCGTATTGGCCTGTGCTTTCATGTGATTTGCCTCCGCAGATGCCATCGCGGCAAATGCCTCTGCCCTTGCCTTAATGCCTTCAAGCAGCTCGCTGGTGCTCACAACGTCGCCCGCTACGATAAGCTCGTCTTTAATGATTCCTGCTGCTTCTTTCTCGAACTTAACAAAAGCCTCATGTACATCATCAATGATCTTCAGGTCCTTACGTTTCTCTTCTTCGTTCAAAGCAGCCAGCGGTATAACTTTCTTCACCGCCTCAAGGGTTCCGAAAAGCTCTCCGAGATTATGCTCAATATGCGTAATACGCTCCAGCTTCTTATCAAGCATGAACTCAACCTCTTCGCGCGCTATCTTCAGCTCTAAAGCCTCACACTCTGTTAGCAGCTTGACAAGCTCGGTCTGAACGCTGATCTTGCCCATATCCGCCCCTTGTGCTTCAAGCTCCTCAAGTTCACTCTCGTGCCTGTGTATCGCCTCTTCAAGCTTTTGGGTTACCTGCTTTGCAATCTGGTCAAGATTGACCTTATACGCTTCCACCTCATGGAACTTTTCAACAAGGTTGTCAAACTTAACAGAGAAACTTGCGAAGTTTGCAGCAACACTGTCAACCACTTCAATCGCCTCTTCGTCAAGAGCGAAAGATTTAATATGCTCCTGGTCGTGCTTGAAATTTTGCACAAGTCCCTTAACCGTTTCAACGCATTGCTCACCGCGCTGCTTGTCCTCGATGCCGTAAAGAAGAAACTCGTTAACTTTCGATTCTATCTCATCTGCCATCATATCCAGCTCGAAACCTGCGACCTCAAGCTGAACCTTCTTGTTCACCGAGTCAAGAAAATAGTATCCGCCTGCGCCTGTCAGAACCGCAAGAAAAACAATAACCCCGAAGCTCGTGTAAAGCTTGCCTGCGATACCCATCTTCTTGAACAAACCGCTCCGCCATGCACCGGCACCAACAAGCGCAAACACTCCCAGCACCGACAGCAGCTTCCAAAGGATTCCGCCTGTCTCGGCGTCAAGCGTTACACTCGCCGTTTGAATTGCCCTGCTGCGTGCCTCGTCAAGCTTCCGCAGCGTCGCAGGCTCGATAAGCGTAACTTCCTTGGCGTGAACCTCCACAGCCTTATGTCCCGAACCGTGAGAACCGGGCCCGTGACTGTCATGTCCGCCATGCCCCCCCCCTGTGCTCGCCATAGCGTTCAAAGCCCGCGCAGGGTTGCGGTTCACCCCAGCCAGTATCTGCTCGCTCTTGCGTTCGTCCAGCCACTTTACTTCACCGGTCCCAACGTTGTATATCGCCCCGACAACCTTGGCCTTGCCGCTTTCAACAAGCTGCCTTGTCGACGGGCTCGCAAGGAAAAGGTCCTCGATACTCTGCCAAACGTTTTCCTCGATTGCATAAGGTATAACATCATCACCGTGAACATGGCCGTGCTGCTCGATCGCCCTCTCAACAGCCGGCTGAATATTATCCACCAGCGGCGGTATATTCCGCTCCAGCGCATGGCCCTTACCGTGAACCGCGTGAGTCACCGCCGTCACCGCGCCGCACTGAGTATGCCCAAGCACAACAAGAACCGGCGTATTCACATGTGCAAGCCCGTATTCGATCGAACCTATCTCGTCCGTATCGCAGACATTGCCCGCAACACGAATAATAAACGTATCCATAATACCCACATCAAAAAGCTGCTCAACAGGAACACGAGAATCCGAACAGGTGATAACCGTCGCCACTGCGTGGTCACCCTGGTTCTCACTGCCCGCCTGCGCCAGCCGTCTCGAATCCTGGTGAGGCTTTATAGCACTGCCGCTCACAAACCGCGCATTGCCCTTCTTAAGAAACTCTATAGCCTTCGCCGGGTCCTTCTTCGCGACCTTTATCTCCTGCTCATACTCTTCAATCGCCGCCCTGTCAACATGCCCCCCGCTCCTGCCGTGTGAGCTTTCACCGTGCCCATCCGCCATCGCGTTCATCGCCCTGTCCGGATCAAGCTCAACCTGCGCAAGTATCTGAGTCGTCCGCGATTCATCAAGCCATTCAACCTTACCCGAACCGACATCATAAACCGCCCCCACAACCTTGACCTTTCCGCTCTTGACAAGCTGACGCGTCGACGGACTGGCAATAAACAAATCCTCAATACCCTGCCATATATTCTCCCGAACACCGTAAGGAACAAGCTCCTTGCCCTCCAGCCCCGGGTTCGCCGCCTTGGCCCTTTTAACCGCCGGAACAATATTGTCAACCAGCTCGGGAATATTACGCTCCAGTGCATGACCGTGCCCCTCAACGGCATTGGTAACCGCCGTCACCGCACCGCACTGAGTATGCCCAAGCACAACAAGAATCGGCGTATTAACATGCGCAAGACCGTACTCGATCGAGCCTATCTCATCCGTATCGCAGACATTGCCCGCAACACGAATAACGAAAATATCCATCACACCCGCGTCAAACAACCGCTCCACAGGAACACGAGAATCCGAACAGGTTATCACCGTCGCATAGGCATGGTTGCCCTGGCTCTCTGTGCCCGCCTGGTAAAGACGGAAAATATCCGTGTTCGGATGGATCGAACTGCCCGATACAAATCGGCCGTTGCCATCCTTAAGCATCTCAATGGCCTCATCAGGTGTCGGCTTGAGCGACCAGCTCGAACCACCCAAAACCACCCCGCAAATAACCAGAAAATACAAAACAACATAAAGTTTCTTAATATCCATTCTTTTTCTCCTGTAAAAAGGCAGCATCCGCGGGAAAAAGAAAGCGACACAAACAAATACAGGCAAAACGTTCATATGTATACGATTTAAGCCAAATCAAATGGAATAACTTCAAAACAAAGAAATGCCCTGTCTGTCATGTCCGTAATTCTTATCCCTTATTCATTAAAGCTCGGCTTAACAAAAAGCGAATCTAATGTTTTCATATTAACTTATGATAAATTCACTTTTACCCCGTATTTCCCAAGTAAAATCGTGCAAAGAAGTAAGATTTTGATAGTATAG
>CAZVPF010000100.1:0-3170 GCA_964628195.1 uncultured Pirellulales bacterium
CCCGCGGCGAGCACGAATACTCTCGCGCATAATTTCGATACACCGGCAGGCAGGTCATTGTCCTCCGTCTGCGCGTAGTCACCTATACCGTGACCGAGCCTGCCGTTAACGAGACAGGCCGGCTGGAGTCTATGCACAAGGTCGAACAATTCCTGGCTGTGTTGACGTGATATTTGCACCGGGGTGTCGAACCATATCAACCCGATCGGTCCATATTGTGTGAGAAGCTCGGTAACCTGAGGCTTGACTTTTCGCTCGAAATATATTGCAAAATCTTTTTCAGATTCGTCATAGTCCCAGTCATTGCCTGTCCCATGTTCGTGGTGCCAGTCCTGGTCCTGCGAATAATACAGACAGAATTTTATATCCCTTTTTGCGCAGGCACGCGCAAGTTCTTCTACAGGGTCATATTTAAATCCAGATGCATCAATAATATTAAACTTATCGCTTTTCGAGTGGTACATAGCAAATCCGTCATGATGCTTGGCGGTGAAGACAAAATACCGAGCTCCAGCCCTTGCTACGATGTCTATCCACAAGTCGGGGTCAAAATCTTCAGGGTTAAACTCTGCGGCGAGCTGCTCATATTCTTTAACTGGTATGCGGCAGCGTTTCATTATCCATTCGCCGATATAAGGGGTTTTTTCGCCCTTCCATACACCTCCGAGCAGGGAGTACAAGCCCCAATGCACGAAAATCCCGAACTTTCTTTTCAGGAATATATCTTCTTTAGCTTTTTGAATCAGTGACATATATCATTGAACTCCAAAATATAACCCCCTCAGTAAAGGGGGTATTTATACTTAGTCATTATATTTTAGAGAATATAAAGAATTAAATCGATGTCATTTTGCGAATATAATTTATATTATTGCGACACTTAACCCATAAAGCAGACAACCGGAGTCTTTATTATGTATGAAGATCTCCAAGGTGTTTTTTCCGATATTCCATCGGGCTTGCCCCGATTTCCCGTGTAAAAAATCGGGTCATGTGCGGTATTTCCGGGAATCCGAGGTGCTGAGAAATTTGAGAAATATTGAGGTTTGTTTCAAGCAGTAAATTACATATTTCCCTAATTCTGGCCTGTCGTATTTCATGGTGTATTGAGTTTCCGAGATGCGAATTAAACCTTCTTTCAAGGCCCCTTCGGGAAACAGCGACAGCCTCGGCTACATCGTCAACCTGCAGAGGCCGTTTCGAATTATTGCGGATATAACGAATAGCCCTGGCTACTACCTCGTCATCAATTGCGAGTATATCTGTGGACTGCCTGGTGACAACCTGGAGTGTCTGTACATAAATGTTTTCATCATTTTTGGGCTTGTAGCCTTTTAACATTTTATCCATCAGTTCGGCTGCTTCATAACCGGCACGCTCAGTATTTACCGCAATGCTTGAGAGGGGCGGCTGAGTAAGTTCACAGATCGTTTCATCGTTGTCTATTCCCAAGACGGCAACCTGCTCGGGTACGCACAAGTCGGCAATTTTGCAGGCCTCGAGAACATGCTTGCCGCGGTCATCATTACATGCCAAAACGGCAACGGGTTTGGGCAGAGATTCCAGCCACTTCGCGAGATGGTCCTGTTCTTTTTCCCAGTGTTTATGGATCGATAAAAAGGGGTGCTCATACAATATCACATCATAACCTTCGCGGTTAATCCTGTTTTGAAAAGACTTGCCCCTTACCCTCGGCCATTCAAGATTGCTGTAACTGCAATATGCGAAATTTTTGAACCCTCGGTTTAAGAAATATTCCGCAGCGGTTATTCCGTCATTCTCCCAGTTGCCCATGATATTCGGATATCCCTCAACCTGGCTATTAAGAGCCAGAATAATTGCGGGCATACCTGCTGGTATGATATTTTGCGGGTTTTTACCATCGGGAATATACGTTATTATGCCATTTGCACCCCAGTTCTTGAGCAGTGAAATCATCCTGCTTGGCTCGCCTCTTTCACTAAAAAAGGCCCAAGGTCCGTGAAGCCTCGAATAACGCGCAATTCCCCTCAATAGGCCCCTGCCGTACGAAACAACCTCAGGGATCAATAATATTATTTTAGGTATCTCTTTCATATCTGTGTTAATATGATAAATAAGATTGCTTTTTTCGACAAGAAATTTGTCTCAAAAATATAAGAATAATCCGCAAAATGGTATTTATTCGGGTTTATGTGAAGTTATGATGAGCATGTGTTAAATACATTACCATTGATTACTAATTGCGGTTTTCTACGAAAGGCAGGATAAATGAATACCATCAGCAGAAGAACTTTTCTTAAAACGGCTTGCATTGTTTCAGCGGCCCCGGGGCTGCTGAGTTGTCAACCCTCCGCAGCAGGCAATAACAGCGAAAGCTTGAAACGCAAACCGAATGTTATCTTCATTCTTACCGACGACCAGGGCTATGGTGACCTTGGCAGACATGGACATCCCGAGCTGAAGACTCCTAATATTGACAAAATATACGACGAGAGCGTCAGGTTTACTAACTTTTACGTAAGTCCCTGCTGCTCCCCGACAAGGGCGGCGCTTTTGACAGGAATGCATGAGTTCAAAAACGGCGTGACTCATACTCTCCAGCCGAGAGAGCATTTGAATATTAAGGCTATGGTGCTGCCGGAGCTTCTCAAACGGGCTGGTTATGCAACAGCACATTTCGGTAAGTGGCATCTTGGATACGATAAAGGGTACTGGCCTCATGAAAGAGGTTTTGACCTTTCGGTAATCCCGCGGGATATTCATACATCCAGCAACTTCGATGCCGGGGTTAAGCGTAACGGTGTGAACGAGCCAAGTGAGGGTTTCCGTGAAGATGTGCTGTTCGATGAGGCCATGAAATTTTGCGATGACAATAAAGACAGGCCCTTCTTCTGCTACCTTGCGACGTATTCGCCGCACACACCGCTGGTTGCCCCGGAGGAGTTCATCGAACCGTATAGAGGCAAGGTGCGTGATGATATTGCAATCTTTCTTGGCATGATCGCAAATATCGACTGGAACGTAGGCAGGCTTATGAAAAAACTTAAGGAAATTGATATCGAGGATAATACCATAATCGTCTTCATGAACGACAACGGCCAGACTGTGGGCCTGGACGAATACAACGCCGGTATGCGAGGCTGTAAGTGCACCATCTGGCACGGTGGTTCGAGGGCGATGTCACTTTG
>CAZVPF010000101.1:0-2724 GCA_964628195.1 uncultured Pirellulales bacterium
CTGTTGTAATAAGCGGTTACGACGTAACCGGGGCAAAGCTGGTTATGACTGGTAACACATTGACAACAGCTGGTCGTTTTTCTGTAGACGCCGCTGGTTTAGCAACAGATTCCGGCTGGTTCGAGATGACAGGCGGAACTGTAAATGTTGGTCAGCTGCTGCAAATTGGTAAAAATACATTAGGTCAAGCAGTTATCGACATATCAGGTGGAACTATCAATGTCAGTGGCGGACTTCAGTTTTATTCAGGTGAACTGAACATCACCGACAGCGGCACTGTAAATGTTGCCTATATACAAAAAGCAAATTGGGGCAGCGGCACTTTATTTATGGATGTCGGCGGTAAGTTCACTGTTGGCGGCGACGAAACACTTTGGATAGGCAACCGTTTGGGTGGTAATAAGTTCGTTAATCCCTATGACGGTACAACTGGGACAGCTAACTGGAAACTGGAGTATTGCGACGTATCAAATACGACAACATTAACAGTAGTTCCTGAGCCTATGACTATGGGTCTTCTTGGTCTTGGTGCATTTTTCATTCGCAAGAGGAAATAAGTGTTTATGAAGTGATCAGGGCGGTTTTTGCCCTGAGAATTGACTTATGGGGCGCAATTGAATATAGTAAATTGTGCCCCTTTTTTGATCAAACCTTATAAGTAGAAATACCGAATAATATAAAGAAACGTTAGTATTCAGTTTATTTGGAGTCTGAAATGTTCTTTAGGCAGTCGGTCCTGTTTGTCCTGTTATATTGCTCGATTTGTTTCGGTGCGCAATTCAACGAACACTTTAATCTTGTGAGCAATCCCTATGCTGAGGAGAGTTTTACCGGCTGGACCTACACCAACGCCGATATATTCAATGATTCGGCATCAGCGGGTACAAAGAGTTTCAGGCTCATCCCTGCAACGACTACGCGGGCCCAGATCCGAACTGTTCGGATGCCTGTCGACGCCCAGCAGAACCTTAAAATCGGCTACAGTTTCAAGTCTCTGCCCGGGGCGGTTATAGGAGCCAGCAGCAGTTATGTCATGTTCAGGTTTTACGACGCCGGCGGAAACAAAGTCGGCGGTAATAACTTTGAGCTGAGCACAACCAGCAATCAATGGGTCAGCGCCGACGACCAGGCTTTCGCACCTGCTGGTACCGTTGAGATGGATATAAGAATTGTTGTAAATATGAATGACGATGGCGGTGCTGCGGGGCAATTTCTGTTCGACGACATTTTCGTATATCGCGAGCTTTATCCGCTTGGGCTTACCGGGACGGCGCCAGGCAAACTGTATGTTATAAACAAAACCCGCCTAAGCGACCCGAGAGAATTTCTTATGATCCAGTCGCTTCAGGGTGTTGTCGCGCAGACCGCACCGCAGATATATATCCGGGACAGCGAGACAACGTACCTTGACGATCTTTTGAATGTTCACGGTCTTACCATGCGGGAGAGCAATTCGCTTTATTTCTACCTTAATACTTTCCGTTCGCACATCACCGGTTATATTCTTTACGACATCGACGATGAGCAGTCAATGCTTGCGGCAAGTTCGCTGGCGGGAATAATGCAGGCGGTGATGGTTGACGTGGATATCGAGAGTGACATTATCAATAGTTACGGTGCCGCCGATCCGCTTAATCTGCCCAAGCTGATAGACGTTCGCGGTAAGGATTGCTGGTGGGTATACCAGAACTACGGGGACCAGTTCGACAAAAACGGGATAATGATCAAGAACCCCTATATCGGCCAGGACGCGAGCGCATATTACATACGTGACATGGGCATAGCGAAGAAGCTGTTGTGGTGGTGGGGCAGCAGTTCAATCCGAACCGCGGAGGTGCTTGAACAGGTTATAGACAATTCGCACTGTTGGGGATGGGACGATCCATCGGCGCCCGGAGAGCTTGCCGCGACGCAGTTTCACAGCGAATACAGCCTTTATACCGGGGCGACGGCAGCGGTGTCGAATCTTTCAACTCTTGCCGTGATGGGCCAGAAGTACCCGGGGCTTACCCTAGAGCAGAAGATAGACGACAATGTTTATACCCCGGAGTCGAATGTGCATTATGTCTGCTTTATGATGAGTGACATGGACAACATCGGAACCGAGCTTGGCAACAACGGCTGGCACGTTAGCCCGAATTATTTCGGGTACGTCAACAGGGGACACTTCCCGATGGGCTGGGGTATGCCGGCGAGTCTTTACGAGCTTGCCCCGACAGTGGTGCAGTGGTGGTACCGCAACGCCACGGAGAACGACAGCTTTACGGCAGCGTGTTCGGGCCTTGGTTATATGTATTCTTCTTATTTTCCGGACCTGGAGAACCACACGCGAAAGACCGAGCAGCTTATTGAGAAAGCGAACCTCAGGACGTGCGTTATCGCGGACAAATGGTACCCTCGGTCCATGACATACAGCAGTTACTACCCGTATGCTCATATGTACAGCAGGCTGGATAATATACGGGGTATGTTCTATTTTGATGTAAACGGAGATTATGCGAGGTACGATGGTGATATTCTCTGGTTCGACGGAAAACCTATGGTTACTTGCAGGTATACTCTCTGGGATTCGGCGCAGTATAACGGAATAAGCAGGGACGCCGAGGACCTGGCCGACAGCCTCAACTCACGGCCGACAAATCCGTATTCTGAGTCGGGTTACAGTTTTGTCTGACATTTCCCATTTAAACTGTTAAAAAACATAATTTCTCCTAACGACATCCA
>CAZVPF010000102.1:0-2614 GCA_964628195.1 uncultured Pirellulales bacterium
ATGTTAAATTTTTACCAACTTGGGCAACACGCCCGGGAGCCCGAAGCCTAATGAACGCTGTCCTTCCACATATTGGGTAATTTATCCTTTTCCTTATCAAAGGCAGGCGCCATAAACGGCCTTGCCGCGATATTGACTCGTTTAGTTTCCTTGCCTGTAGTTACCTTTGTTTTACCTCCGTGCTCGAGTACCTGCGGGGCATTACTTGAGCGGTTAAGCTTAGCCGGGCCGATGACAACTGATTTAGTATCCATCTCGTAACCGAAGAATATAAATCTTTTCAATAGCCCCATCCGGTTACTCGGCGGCTGGCCGGGCCTCGATGGCCTTTTCCTTTTGCGGATACTCTGACGGGCTGACCTTCTTACAAAAGCGCCGAACCTGCTCAGTACCGCGCGTGTCGTCCTGTCCACAGAGGACTTGACCTTCTTAGAGTCAAAGAAAACTATTTTAGTCTTTAACCTTATCATAGCTGTTTTGCCTGCGCCTTTTTGATATCCATCTGTGATTTAATACTCTTTAGCTCATTTAGCCTTCTATTCAGCTCGGCCTTCTCATCGGTGTAATAACCGATAAGTTCATCTATCTTGCTTTCGGTAAACTCCGCCACCAACCGGCCCTCATAACTTACTACGCATCTGTCCTTATCTATCTGTTTATCGAAACTCTTAGCCATGATGGTCCCTGCAAAAAATAGGATACATTTCAATGGTTCCGTATACACTGGAGGTTTTTGTAGTGGCAACCTTGTCATTGTTGCCTATGTTGTCATTCATTTTCGGGAACATATTGGCCTTTACAGGGTCCCAGCCAAAAGTTGTCGACAGCCATGCAAACCACGGATAATTCATAAAGGGCTTGTTGTCATCAAACGGTAATATCGATGTCCCTTCATATGCATTGGCGCAGCGCCAGTCATTAAACCCTCCGAAATACCCGGCATTTATGGTATTTTCCACCGCATCAAGCGCTTCGTACCAGTTAAGACCGCTGCCTGTCAGGTAAGGGTTCCAGCCGGTATCGCTGTAGTCCCTGGGCCACATAAGAGAAGTTGCCCTGTCTATTACCATCTGGATACCGCCGAAGGCCCGTATGATATAACGCTGGGTCCTGTCCCAACCGGCCTCGATATAGCCATCATCCTTGTGCCAGTAGGCGCTTTTTTGACCGGTCTTGGGAAGCATGTATTTGAAATGGAAAGGCATCTACCAGGTCCCCCCTATTACAGTAACCACATCGCCTGATGTGCCCTTTACCTTAAGCTCGGCGAGGTTTATGCTCTTAAATATATGCCACTCGCCCGGCCAGATGGCTACATCATCACCGGTATCGCCCTTAAGATATACAGCGCTTCCGTTGGAAATTGCGCTGGTGACAGTAACAGTAGCGACAGTCCTTTGCGAAGTAACCGGCGCATATGTACCTGTGACCGAGACATTTCTTATAATGGTATTGTTCATTTGACTGTCCTGTAAGTGATGGTGACAACGCTGGTAAATGTGCGCTGATAAGATAAATGCTCGCGAGAGTAGACCGGATCGTTGACCGTTTTAAGCCAGACAGCTTCGGGAACCAGGGTAAGCTTACGCTTCCTGAGGTAAGTAACTATCTCCTCGACCAGTGCCAGAAGCGCGGGAAGCTCGGTCTCGATATCGGCGTCTATTTTTTTCTGGATACCGATATCCACCGAGTATTCGTACTGGGTATGCTGACGTGAGAACGGACTAAACTCAAGCGCCCTCGGGACCACGGATACCTTCAGCTCAACAAGCTCTGAAAGTTCAAAGTCCGGCATCAAAAGCCTCTGGGCGGTAAATTCTGCCGAAAAGTCTCCGGCATTAAGCTGCTCGGCCACAGCGGATGCAATATCTACACAATCTGGCATTGATTTTCTCTCCTACAACTTGATTATCTGAACAATCACAGCGACCAAAAGACTCATAGCCGCTGTAATAGATGAACCTGCGATAAGCCACAAAAGTTTATTTCTTACCGCCTCGGTCCGTTCGAGCCTGTCGATACGGGTAATGATACCCAGCCTGCCGTTGCCCCTGATGGCGGTGTCCAGCCGGTCGAGCTTTTTGTGAAGCTCGGCAAATTCATCTCTGCAGTATTTTTCGTATTGTGTGGATTTGCCGCACATTACTCTATCCTCTCAGTTAAAATCTCCCTGGTATGGATACGGATGGTGGTATTGAAACTGTCGCAGTACCGCCAGCAGCCCTGGGGGCCCAGGTCCATTACCTCGTAGGTAGTAATCACATCGCCGCGGGTAACCCTTATCTTATCACCGGCTGCGGGCTTATCACTGCCATCTGCAAACAGCAGTTCATCGGCGGCCACGATAAAATCTATCGAGGCCGCCTTGACTGTCATGCCCGCCTGGTCCTCGACCTGGTAGTCGGTCCGGCCCGGCGTGACATTTACCATGAGCTGCTCAACACCCCGGATATACAGTGCATTCTGCGAGAGATGCTGTATTCGCTTTTCCTGCAGCCAGCTGTTTGCCTTCTCGAGTAAATCCATTTTTACACCTCAACACCCAGGCCCCAGGTCTCAAGGGCGTGTTGCCCAACTCATTCTTTACATTATTTCTTTTTTTAAATATAATTGG
>CAZVPF010000103.1:0-2523 GCA_964628195.1 uncultured Pirellulales bacterium
TATTTACAGCGGCAATAGCGTTTATCGTAGGACTCTTGTTCGGTGCGGCTATCACCGAGGACTGCAAAAAGAGCGATGCCAATACCGAGATAGACTCGCTTAACAGCAGGGCGATGGCACATCTCGAATCGCTTAAAAAGACCCAGGGCGAGATCGGCCAGGTAACCGAGAAGGCAGATACCATCAGCCGCACACTTAGGTGCAAAATCAAAGACATTGCTTCCGAAGGGTAATCAATGCGTTTTGAGAAGCTGTTTCCAACTATTTTGATAATCCTGGATGTATTCGCAGCGGTCGGTTACGTGCCTGCCGGTGACTGGCGCCGGGCAGTCTACTGGCTGGCCGCTGCGGTTTTGACTACTTGTGTGACATGGTAATATTACATAAATTTGGAGGCAAGGAACTGTGAAGGTGTCATCACTGCAATATCGCTTTTTTTATAGTGGCTCAGGTTGCGCGAGATGATGCATTCGGCATTTACTCTTTGGGCACTGAAGTACTGGATGGCATCTTCAAAGTCCTTGAACTGTGAATCTATTGCCTGTCCGACTATCTGCTCATCCAGAGGGACTATCTTAAAAATGTCGCGAAGCAGTGTAAGGGTCTTTTTAACAGCAGCCGGTGTTGAGTGTTTGCGGCTGATGTAATAGATGTTATTGAAATTAATAGCGGAAATATAGCCATTTATCTGGGCCTTCTCCGCGAGGGTCCATATGGCTGCACTGTCTTTATAAAAAGGTTTTCTGTTGTTCAGGACATCAAGGAGGACATTAGTATCGATGAATATATTCATAGCTATAACCCGTGTTTTTCGGTCAGGGCATCTGAGAGTGCATCTTTGTAATCCTTACCGGCAGGAGGTACCGAGCCGGTGGCCTTGCGGGTAAGGGGACCGGCTTTGAGTTGGCTCTTATCGGTAGATGACATGAACTGGACGAAGCGGGAGAACATGGCCGAGACCGATGTATTGTTATCTTTAGCCAGTTTCTTGGCCTTTTTGACGGTTCCGCTATCTATGCTTAATGTCAGTTTGGGCATTGCAAAGCTCCTTGCACGTACTATTTACTTCCTATTATACGTATCGGAAATTGATTTGTCAAACTTAATTTAGAATAAAATATGTTTACATTACGACCATATCAAAAACAGGCGGTTGATGCCGTTTACGACTACCTTAGAAATAAAGATGGCAATCCGTGTGTCGTGATTCCAACAGGCGGCGGCAAAACGCATGTACTTTCCCAGATATGCAGAGATGCAGTAGACCTCTGGGATGGAAGGGTTCTAATAGTGACCCACGTAAAGGAACTGGTCGAGCAGAACGCCGGTAAGGTGATGGCTTATCTTGACCAGGACCTTGTGGGCATATATTCAGCGGGCCTGAAACGGCGCGATACGGACCATCCCGTCATTGCCGCTACCATCCAGTCCATATACAAGCGGGCATGTGAGCTTGGGCCCTTTGACCTGGTAATAGTAGATGAGGCCCATTTAATAAGTCCCAACAGCGAGAGCAGATACCAGCAGTTTTTCCGGGATGCAAAGACGGTCAGTCCCCATCTTCGGATAATCGGCATGACTGCCACGCCTTTTAGAATGGAATCGGGTCTTATCTGCGGGCCGGACAATATCCTTAACGAGATATGCTATGAGGCAGGTGTAAAAGAGCTTATCGTCCAGGGGTATCTCTGTCCTCTTAGGAGCAAAGCCACCAGGTACAAGGTTGACACATCCGGGCTTCATATAAAGGGCGGTGAGTTCATATCTTCTCAAGTCGAGCAGCTCATGGACGATGAACAGCTTGTCCAGGCAGCATGCGGTGAGATAGTCAAGCTTGCGGCCGACAGGAAAAGCGTGCTTATATTCGCATCCGGCGTCAATCATGGTATGCACATCCAGCGGGTTCTCTGGGAAAAGTATAAAAAAGAATGCGGCTTTGTATGCGGCCAGACCCTGCCTTTTGACAGGGCCGATACTATCGAGCGGTTCAAAAGCGGCGAACTCAAATACCTCTGCAACGTTAATGTCCTTACCACAGGTTTCGATGCCCCGAATATAGACTGTATCGCCATGGTCAGGCCCACAGCCTCGCCCGGACTCTACGCGCAGGTAATAGGCAGGGGCTTTAGGCTCCATGAGTCCAAGGATGACTGCCTTGTCCTGGATTTCGGGGGCAATATTGTCCGTCACGGCCCGGTAGATGATATCAGGATAAATTCCAAAGGAAACAAATCATCCGCTGGCGACAGCCCTGTAAAGGAATGTCCCGAATGCCATGAGCTTATCCATGCAGCGTATTCACAATGTCCGCAGTGCGGATTTATTTTCGAGTCCGACAGGGATATCAACCACGAAAAACAGGCCAGTACCGCAAGTGTCCTCTCAGGGCAGGTCCAGATCAACGAATACGAGGTCAAGTCTGTTTCATATATCTACCATATTAAACGAAACGCCGGTCCCGATGACAGGCCCACCATGCGTGTCGAGTACCAGGTGGGATTTAACGAGTGGATAAGTGAATGG
>CAZVPF010000104.1:0-2508 GCA_964628195.1 uncultured Pirellulales bacterium
GTGCATCATGCAGGTAGTACCACCTCGTCTCCTGCATTGAAGGCAGGTTCCATTCATCAACATAATAAGCCCAGTCCCCGTAATTTATGCTGTCCGTATCGTTGGCATCGAACACCGAGCAGCCTGCCCAGCCGCCGCTTGCCGAACTGCACAGCCAGCACTCCACGAAGTCCATAAAGTCGTCAACATCGTTGGCATCATAGCTCTTTTCAGGCGTGAACATCGCCAGAACCTCATCTACGCCGTTACCGAACACAAACCAACCTTTGTTTATTATTCGTAACATAAATTTAATTATTTTGAACGTTATTTGACTTAGAAGAAAAAACAGAGATTGAATGAAATATTAAGTAAATCAAACCTATCACAAGTGAGGTAAATAAAAATACACCTCCAAAAAACATTTGCAACCACTCTTTTCTGTACTTCACAAATTCCACTAAATTATCATCTATGTTTTTAACCGAAACAGTATACAGCCAATAAATAATTAAACCTATAATAAGAAATGGTATTAATAACACAAACTTTTTGGCAATGTTCGCTGAAAAACTTTTCTTGATGTTAAAAATACAAGGCTCCCTTTTAGTTTCTGGAGATCGAGACTTTGTCTTTGCTGTAAAAGGAGCATTCAAATTTATATTAAAAAATAAGTGTAGATGCTTATAAATAAAACAAAGTGAATGAAAGAGTAAAAAATGAACAATAACAGCAAAAAATGTGGCTAAAAAGAATGCCCAGCTAATAACTATTATATTTAAGCCACTACTATTATTAGCCCACTCTTGTTTATAACGTACTATTAGATAGCCATATACAAGCAGTAAAAAAATAAGAAAAGATATGATGCTAAGTCTTTTTTTGTGCCATTTAGTCATCTTTAATCCTTTATTTTATAAATCAAAATAACAATGACCCTCTCGTGCCAGCAGGCATGAGCTCTCCAGTTAAAACATAATGTGCCCAGTGCTGGCAATTATGTCGAGTAAGGTGATAGAGCCGAGGTTCATAACCTGAAAAACGATCTTTGACTTTCATATATTCAAAACGACTAACACATTTTGTCACACATTCTTCGCCTACTCCCCTGTCTTCAACTATACCTTCAACTGTGCCCGTACCTAAACCTGTTAATGTTTCAAATAAATATGCTAATACTGCATTTCTTGGACTTCTTGCAAAGAAACCTTTAGTATATTCCTCTTCAATAGGACCATGGCAATATGGTTTTTCATAAGCTCTTAATCTTACATCGTGGTGATAAAAAGAAACTGATACTGTTGTTGTTTCAAGATCTTCTATGCTACTTGCATAATGAGTTGGTTCAGAAGATATGGTGCTTGTTAAAACACTTATGTCTATATCGAAATGAATTATTGCTCTTCTGCATTTTGCAATTTGCCAGCCACAAGCTAACCCATACCCATCAACATAATTTACCGGATTGCTCTTCACATACTCATATAAATTAATTCCATCCCTGTATTGAGTTACAGGACTGAACCTATTCGGCTTTTGAGCATTCGGCACAACACCCAGCGGGTCTCTTTGCATAAACCTGCCGGTTTGTGGGTCGAAGTGTCTTGCCCGGTAGTAGTAGACAGTCAGTGCGGCATCGTCGAGGGCGTCAAGCCTTCTGCCGGTGAACAGGTACGGGTTGCCCTGCTGCGATACATCATAAGTCTGCGTAAAATCGCTGTTATAAACAGTGGGCCTGCCGTAGGCATCGTATTCATAGCGTTCGAGGACAGTGCCTGCATCGCTGAACAGGACGACGACACTGTATAAATGGTCATGGCCGGCGTAGTGGTCAACAGGCGTTGTCTCGAGATCGTCCACCATCACCAGCATTTCATCAATATAATTGCCGTAAACAAAGCAACGGGCATCGGCAAACCCGGAGCCTGCATCCTCCTGGTCCAGCAGGACCCGATCCCCGTCATAATAATACCTGGTCGTGACAGTATCCGCCGTGTCGACAAGCTGAATCCTCCTGCCCAGGGCGTCATAAGCTATTTGAGGATTCATTAAGGAATCTAACATCTTTATTTTTCTTGAAACTCCATAATAATATTTATATATCTACCTTAATATACCGCTATGATGGATTGACCAGTTACGTAACTATGACAAACACACATTTTCCAGCATAATCACAATAATTTTCCCAAAGAGCTACAACAACTTACAAACCGTTAGAATATACCAACATCCAAATCGTGCTGCCCGATTTACTGCCTGTAAAGAAATGCCCAGACCTCACCAAACGCTCACAATATACACCAAAGGCCTCTACTTATCAAGCATTTTCCCAAAAGCAAAAAACCATCCCCCCGAACTGCAATAACGCCCCCATGTTTCAACACCAACCACACACCCTCTATTGCCTGATTCCTATTGCCTGATTCCTGTTTCCTGATTCCTGTCTTCTGTGTTCTATTTCCTATCCCCTATAACCTATAAACTGATTCCCGCCCACCCACATTTTATCCCGTAGGGATAACACAG
>CAZVPF010000105.1:0-2387 GCA_964628195.1 uncultured Pirellulales bacterium
GGGGGGACGGGATCGCCGTCGTTCATCGCGTCGATCAGGTGCTCGCGGACCTCGGGCATACAGGTTACGCCCGCAGCAAAGCCGAGCACTGGTGGCGACAAAGGAGCAATGAACCGGTTCCCGATACCGTAGCCGAGGCGCTTAACATGGCCCTCAACGGCATGCTGGCAGAGCCTGAAAAGATTACCGTCCGCAGCGTCTCCGGAGAGCCTTTCGACCGGATAACCGACTATGTCCTCGGCCCGGTCCCTTCTGTCTACGATGAAAGCGCAGAAAGAGATGATACTGAACTGCCGGAATATGCCTGGGCCGAAGATGAGATACCGTTTTGACAGGAAAATTTATGACAAGTTACAACCATATGTTAGATGCAGCCGTTGGTTACGCACAGCGTGGGATTGGGGTATTTCCGTGCCTTACCAGGGATACCGGTGACAGAAAAGCAAAAGCGCCGTTTACTATAAACGGCTTTAAGGATGCCTCTGCTAACATCGAGCAGATTAAGGCCTGGTGGAATAAATTCCCCGATGCCGCTATCGGAATGCCCACAGGTAAAGATACGGGCATCATCGTTGTCGATATTGACCCCAGGCACGGGGGCAATTATAACCTTGATGAACTTACCGCCAAATACGGCAAACTGCCCGATACCCTTACCTGTATAACCGGTGGCGGCGGGATGCATTATTATTTCAGGCACCCGGGCGGTACGGTCAAAAACAGCAGCGGTAAAATATCGCCGGGTATCGATATAAAGGCCGATGGCGGTTATGTAATACTTCCGCCAAGCGGCCACCAGAGCGGTAATAACTACTTCTGGGATGGGACAGAGGACTTTGACTATGAAGCTATAGCAGATATGCCCCAGTGGCTTATCAATCTCATCGACAGCCCTGAACCTCAATACCACCCCAGTGCCGATGGTAATGCCATACCCGAAGGATACCGCAACCAGAGCCTTGCCTCACTCGCCGGTTCGATGCGCAGGGTAGGTATGACAGAGGCCGAAGTAATGGCGGCTATCTCGGTTACCAACCAGATTCGCTGCCAACCGCCGTTAGATGAAGATGAGGTGACAAAGATTGCCAAAAGTATCTGCCGGTACCAGCCTGATGAGGTCTCTGTCGCTGTGGCCGAGAACCACTATGACCAGATGTACGACATTGAAAAAACCGCACCGGCAATAATAGACCCCGGCCCGATACCTGATGAGCTTGTTAATGTTCCCGGATTGGTAAATGAGGTTATGGACTTTAATCTCGAAACCGCGATAAGACCGCAGCCTGTCCTGGCACTGGCAGGCGCTTTGCAGCTCCAGGCGGTACTGGCCGGACGAAAGGTCCGTGACCTGCTGGGCAACAGGACCAACCTCTATGTCATCGGTGTAGGTCAGGCCGGTTCCGGTAAGGACAAGGCCAGGAAAGTAAACAGAGATATACTCGAGATGGCCGGTATGTCCGATTACGAGGGGACCGATGACCTGGCAAGCGATGCCGGGCTTATATCGGCGGTAGAAGCGAACCCGGCAATACTGTTTCAGTTAGATGAGTTCGGCAGGTTCTTAAGGACCATAGGCGATCCGAAAAAAGCGCCGCACCTGTATAACGTCATATCGGGGTTTATGAAGTTCTACAGCTTAGCTGATAGTGTCTATAAGGGTAAAGCCTACGCAGACCGCAATAAGAACAAGACCATCTATTATCCCTGTGTCGGCCTTTACGCGACCACCGTACCGGCAAGCCTGTACCAGGGAATAACCGCAGAGAGCCTAACTGATGGGTTCTATTCAAGGCTTCTGGTATTCAGTACCGAGGATATGCCCAAACGCCAGAGGAAAAAACAGGGCGGTATCCCCGAAAGAATAATCGAAAGATGCAAATGGTGGCACCAGTTCCATCCAACAGGTAATCTCCAGAACGAATATCCCGACCCGGTGGAACTACAGACCACGCCGCAAGCACTGGAGATATTCAATGACCTCGCAGAACGAGTAGATGAGCGATTAACGGCACGTGATATATACAGCTCACTTTGGGCAAGGACAGAAGAGAAAGCGTGCAGACTGGCCATTATCTATGCCTGCAGCGAGAACCCCGACAATCCAAAGATAACCAAAAACGCTGCTTCATGGTCGTGCGCAATAACAGAACATATCACCAAACACATGATGTTCATTGCCGAGCAGTGGGTATCGGATGGCCATTTCGATGAGAAGCAAAAGAAGGTAATAAGGATTATCGAGAAGGAAGGAGGCAAGATTACCCGGACCAGGCTCTATCGGAAGACTCGTTCATTGTCATCCCGTGAACGTGAAGAAATAATCGACAATCTTTTACAGACCGGAACTGTAAGAACGGTCACCGAAGAGACCTCAACCAAGCCGGTCA
>CAZVPF010000106.1:0-2209 GCA_964628195.1 uncultured Pirellulales bacterium
GCATAACACAAACAGCTTCAGAAACTTTTGCCGATAACATTGAACGATTGGTTCTGCCCCGGAATCACAGCAATCCGGATTGGCGGCTCGAAGAAAAAGACGGAAACTATTTTATCAATACAGCCGATCTCTCGGTTGGATTATCACGCGTTACCGGGGCGATAAGATGGTTCGACAGTGAGGGCAATCTGCTTGTTAAAGAACCGGATAAAAATGGAAGGATGCTCGAAGAAGTGGATGTACCGAGAGTCCTTCGACAGGGTGAAGTAATTTCATCCGCCGAACAAACCGCCGACGGTGAAAAGGCCAGGATCGAACAGATCGTTGATCTTAATGCGGACCGCAAAGCGTACACAACGAGACTTGGCTTTGAGTTTTCCGAGGGCGAGGCACTTTACGGCCTTGGACAGCATGAGGAGGGTATCTGCAACTACCGCGGCAAAATGCAGCTTCTGACCCAGCTTAATATGAAAGTCGTTATGCCTGTGCTGGTCTCCTCGCGGGGCTATGCGGTGCTGGTCAACAGTTTCTCGCCGGGACTGTTTCGTGATGACGCTTTCGGCAGCTACTTCTGGATGCAGTATGACCATGAGCTGGATTATTACTTTATTTTTGGCCCGCAGTTCGACCGGATAATATCGCAAATAAGAAAACTTACCGGCGGCTGTACCATGCTGCCTCGCTGGACGTACGGGTACATCCAGTCAAAAGAGCGCTACAATAATCAGCAGGAACTGCTGAACGTAGCCGAAGAATACCGCCGCCGCGGCATAGGGCTTGACTGTGTAGTACAGGACTGGCAGTACTGGCCGGAAGGAAACTGGGGATATAAAAAATTCGACAACCTTCGGTTCCCCGACCCAAAGGCCCTCGCCGACGGCCTGCATGAAATGGATGTCAAACTGATGATATCGATCTGGCCGAATATGCAGGGCGACGACTGCACGGACCGGGACGAAATGGCCGAAAACGGCTGCCTGCTGGGTGACAATATGACTTACAACCCCTTCGACCCCAAAGCAAGGGACCTTTATTGGAAGCAGGCGAAGGAGGGCCTTTACAAATACGGCATCGACGCGTGGTGGTGCGACTGCACCGAACCGATCGAGGCCGAACGCAAAGGCAGCATAAAGCCCGACCCGCTTATCCGTTATGATCTTAACACGCATTATATCCGCCAATTCATTCCTGCGGAAAAAATGTGCGGCTATTCAATTTATCATTCCCGGGGCATATACGAAAACCAGCGTAAATACGATCCAGCCCGGCGGGTTGTGAACCTCACACGCTCGGGCAGCCCGGGCCAGCAGCGTTACGGAGCAATAACATGGTCCGGCGATATTTCCGCAAACTGGTCCACACTGCAAAGGCAAATCGCCGAGGGATTGAATTTCACCCTAACGGGCAATCCGAAATGGACGATGGATATTGGCGGATTTTTCCTCAAAGACGACGACTTCTGGTTCCGGGCGGGAGACTTCTCCGGCGGCTGTTCCGATCTCGGATACCGTGAATTATATACCCGCTGGCTGCAGCTTGGTGTATTTTTGCCGATGATGCGAAGTCACGGAACTGATGCACCGCGTGAAGTGTGGCAATTCGGCGGAAAAGGCGAAGTATTCTACGACACCATCGTCAGGATGATAGAGCTTCGATACCGTCTGCTGCCGTATATATACAGCCTCGCCGGTTGGGAAACTCACAAGGACTATACAATGCTCAGGCACCTTGCCTTTGACTTCCTGCATGATAAAAATGTCCTTGAAATCGGCGACCAGTTCATGCTGGGACCTGCACTTATGGTCTGCCCCGTTACCGAACCGATGTACTACACCTCCGGCAGTAAAGCCCTGCAAGATGTGCCGAAAGAACGCAGCGTGTACCTGCCCGCAGGCTCGGACTGGTACGACTTCTGGACGCACCGCCGTTTCGAGGGAGGGCAGATTATCCAGACTGACGCCCCTATTGAGACTATTCCGGTTTTTGTCAAAGCAGGCAGCATATTGCCCCTGGGGCCTTCCGTTCAGCATACCGGCGAAAAGCCCTGCGCAGAATGGCAGCTCAGAATACATGACGGCTGTGACGGTGAATTTGAAATATATGAAGATGCAGGCGACGGGTACGGTTACGAAAAAGGTGAATTTTGTTTCATACCGATCCGGTGGGAACAAGACGGCAGAAAGCTGGTTTTTGATGACCGCCGCGGTGA
>CAZVPF010000107.1:0-2166 GCA_964628195.1 uncultured Pirellulales bacterium
GCAACGGCGACGGAACATTTCAATCGACAGGTTTTCCGCAGGTCGGTTTGCTTGTGGGTGATGTCGGCACATCAAGCTGCGAAGTAACTGCAGGTGACGTGGACGGAGACAACGATATAGATATTATCGCCAGCGATATCACTGTTTCGGATAATTTACGGGCCGATGTAATACTTTTCAGGAACCAGGGCAATAATGCTTCAAATCAGCCTGTCTGGTCCTCGGGCGAGACACTTATTTCAGGTGAGGATACAAATTTTAATCCTCAACCGGAGCAACCGCCTTATTATCCCCCGGAGTCTCAGTCGAATATCGACGCATACGGGCTTGACCTGGCTGACATGGACGGCGACGGCGATGAGGACTTAATGGTTACCGATATAGCGTGCTATGTTTATGTCTATCTTAATGACGGTACGGGTGCTTTCTCGCCGGTTCGCTATGACAATATAAGCAATGGCACACGTCCTTACGCTTTTGCACGGGCACAGGACACCTTTGCACCACAGCTTTCAATAACATGCGGCGACCTCAACGGCGATGGAATGAATGATTTTATCGTAGGCGGAAGCGCGGGAACATGGGACGGCACGGTGGACCTGTGGCTGAACATTGGAAACGACTCCGGCGGAGCTCCGCAGTTTATTTATGCAGGACTTATCGGGGCACAGGGAACCGACGCAAGGGGAATCGCGATCGGGCATTTGAATTCTTCGGAGGATAATTTTCTTGATGCCGCTTTTGGTAACTTCGAAGCTGACGTTACCGGTCTGATCACCGACAGGGCCGACACCGACGGTGATAATATCATAGATCTTTACGATAACGCGCCGCTTACTCCAAACGCCCCAAGACTTGATTTGAATGACGACGGTGGGATTAATTATCTCGATCAGCTTGATAACGACCAGGACGGTCTGGGCGACCCTGCCGATGACGATGATGATAATGACGGCATTTTGGACGTAAACGACAACAGCCCCTTCGTTGCCAATAGTAATCAGCTCGACACTGATAACGACGGCAGGGGAGACGTTTCCGATCCGCTGAACAATACAGACTCTGACGGTGACGGAATTTACGACGGGCCAGTCGACCCGAATCTGTTTAATAAAGCGAAACTGGCAAAGGCAAAGTGGTCGCAGAGCGATACGCACTTTATACTTAGAATTGACGCACTGGGAAGAGTTTTCCAGAACGAGTTTACGCAGACTATGACTGACGGCGCGATACTTACACCTGCCGAATGGGAACTCAACAAAAACTTCAGCTACAATGGAGTCGGTGACGACCCGGCGACGGCTGGTTACCAGGTTCCATCGGACCTGCCCGGCGGTAAGGATACGCCTATATCACTTGTGGTAATACCAAGAAGGATTTGGTACGCTTACGGCGATGATGACCCGATCCGCTGGATAAACGCGCGTCTTGACAATCCCAATCTGGAAATAGGTCAGCACGGTACTTACCATGACAACAACACACCCCTGGGGGACTGGGCGGACGACCCGACTCTGAATTATTTCTCATGCGAAACGTGCGGCTTTACGGTAGAAGAGATGTTTCAGCTGCTGCGTATAGGCAACCGTACCTTGCTTGGTGATTACAGCGACTGGTGGATACAGGACGCAGGAGCCGACCCCGCAACAAGTCCGAAGATCGACTGGACTAACGCAGCAAATCCGCTCATAAGCTATTCCCCGCCTTTCAACGCTTCGGACACTGTCAGCAGGGATGCCGCTTCAAGACTCTATTTCGCTGGCTTCAGTGCAAGTATTTTTGAAGAAAACAGCGCAAAGTTTACACCGGAAGGTTCACACCATGAGCAGTTCGACAGCTTCGGCATGTATCACGCAAGTGCGGATTTACAGGTGGACCCGGAAAACCACGGCTTTGCTGCTTATGCTGATTACCTGCAATCGATAACACAGGTTGGCGGACTTAACACATGGCTGATCGAAGAGGTCGAGTGGTCCACCAGGTACTGTAACGACACCCCGAGGCTGGAGCCTTGTGCTTCTGCGCCGAGTGGTATCAACCGCGAGAATAATATGGTCGATTAGGACGATGGGAAAAATGGATGACGCTGCTTGATTATGTCAACTCTGCAGGTCAGCCCATGACCCTGGGCGAATATTCACTTGCAATGGGCTTCGATAACGCACC
>CAZVPF010000108.1:0-2101 GCA_964628195.1 uncultured Pirellulales bacterium
TGAATAAAAAATCAGCCCCTTTTCCTTTCCACCCTTCAAACGACTCCGAAATTGATGCATTTTTGCAAATACAATGAAAGAAAACTCTTGCATTTAATAGCGAAAGTTGATATGATTAAACCACTATAGGCGGTTGCAATTCTTTCCGGATGTATCATCCAAAAGCCATGCGCCTGTGTTTGGTGTGTACAGGTTGGTCGCCGGTCTATCGGCAGTTTTGAATGAGGAAACGGTAAAATGATTACAAATAGGGTTATTATCGGGATATCACTGCTTGCAATAATCACTGTATCAACTTTTGGAGAGAAATACTCTGGCGGCGCGGGCACATCGAACGATCCCTACAAGATCAGCTCCATCGCGGACTGGCATGAACTGTCCGGCTCAAACTTTGACTGGGCAAAACATTTTGAATTAACCTGCGATCTCGATTTGAACGGCGTCGGCATTATGCCCGTCGCGCTCGATGAAACAAGTGAATTCACAGGTTCATTGAACGGCAATAATCATATAATCCGAAATATCTATTTCAATGGTACAAACGAAAGCTTTGCCCTTTTTGGCAAGATCGGTTCCACCGGTCAAATCACCAATCTCGGACTCGAAAACGTGACACTAACAGGCCGCGTTGTCGCTGCTATGGCGATTATAAATGAAGGAACAATCACAAACTGTCACGCCATAAATTATAACATAACCGGCGACGCTTACATCAGCGGTCTTATCAGTATCAACAGGGCCGACGTAACTGATTGTTACTCTGCAGGCATTTTATCAACCACCGACTTTCCCACCGGCGGGCTCATATCTTCCAATGAAGCAGGCTCGGTTACCAACTGCCATGCCGGCGGAGAGATTAAGGGTAATAATTACACCGGAGGACTCATCGGACACAACGATCAAGGCTCGGTAAACGGTTGCTATTTTCAAGGAAGCGTCAACGGTGCAATTGGCTCCGGCGGCCTCATCGGCGTGAGTAGCGGCGGACCTGTGAGTAACTGCCACTCCAACGCAACCATTAACGGCTCAAATAGCTGCGGCGGGCTTATAGGAAGCAACAACGGAAACATTCAATCCTGTTATTCAAAATGTGATGTCACCGGAGAGGTAGCGACAGGCGGGCTGCTCGGCTCCCATGAAAGTGGAACTGTGCAACAAAGCTTCGCCACTGGCTCAGTCAGCGGAACGATGTATACCGGCGGACTTGCGGGCGCTTCTAACGACAATATATCCGAATGTTATTTTATTGGTTCGGTTCTCTCTACACAACAATACAGCGGTGGATTCACCGGCGTAAATGATGGTGTAATTTCCAACTGCTGCGCAAAAGGCCATCTCCGGGGCTATGACAATGCCGGGGGCTTTAGCGGGACTAATATGGGCACAATTTCAAACTGCTATGCACAGGTAAGTGTTAACGGCAACAATGCCGTCGCAGGTTTTGTCGGGTCGAATTTCCTTCCAAGCGACCCCCAAAGAAACGGCTCAATCCTGAACTGCTATTCGAGCGGAACGGTCAAAGCCAATACCCGCGGCGGCGGACTCATCGGTGACATTTCCACGACGGGCACAGTTACCAACAGCTATTATCTGGACATCGCCGTACCGAACAATCCCCTCGGAACTGCACTCTCCTACCCACAGATGATGCAAAGCGCAAGCTTTACCGGCTGGGATTTCGCAAATACTTGGTTTATTCTTCACGGACGAACTTATCCCATGATCCGAAACGAAACCGACTCCAACCCGGCGGATATAAATGCCAGTGGAACTGTGGACATACATGATTTCTACATCTTTGCCGCAAACTGGCTCCAAGGCAACTAAAAGCCCATACTCACCCCAGGCTGCATCCGGGACCAAACCGCCAAAAAACACATCTTAAGCTTCTCGAAATGCAAAACGCAGACGTCTCATCACAGGGCCGTCACTCCCTGGCCCCAAAGTATTTTCGTTTCAGCTCGGCGACGCGTCATGACTCACAATTTATCGATACCGATACATTGCGTACTTCACCGCTCCAGGTGCGTTTCAGGCAGATTCTGTCAAGATAAACGTACGGATATTTGCCATCGATCTTTCGGTTACGCCACTTTTCAAT
>CAZVPF010000109.1:0-2073 GCA_964628195.1 uncultured Pirellulales bacterium
GTGATAGCCGCACCGAACAAGAGTCCTACGATAAACGCTATTGCCGCTGTAAATACAAATCCCATAACTATTCCTTTCAGTTAAAATTCTGATATCTGTTTGATTAACGGGTTTTTCGCATAGTCATCCCACCTCCAGCATTCTATGAGGGCATTGGGCGGCAGGTTATTTGCTGCCGCCTTTAAGCCCTCACGTTCCACCGGTCCGGGCCATGCGTTCGCCTTTACCTGGATAAACCTTATCCCCAGCCGGTTGGCTGCTATTACATCGAACGGACCCAGCGATGCCGCCGAACGCATGCACTTATAGCCAGCCGACTCCAGCAGATGGATGGTCTTATACTCCATGCGGCTGCCCTTGGCCTTGGCGTTCATAGACTAATTCCTCCTCCAGGGCGGTGTGGCATCAGTTACCGGCGCCTGGGGACCAGCGGGGACAGATGTTCCCCGGGCCGAGTAACCCTTGACCTCGTTGGTTATCTCGCCGGTGTCATCTCGTTTCTTGCAGACAACCTTTATCTGCAGCGGCAGGTTATGAAGCTGAGCCGAGTCCTGGGGCTGCATCACACCGACTGCATGGCAGATAGCAGAGAGATTGCCCCGCGCGATCTTTACCGTCTGCTTGTTGGGATGGTCCAGGCACAGCCTGTCCCAGACCTTGCGGTCCTTGTACTGACCTTCGATGATGGTAAACTCCAGCTCGAGATAACTGCCTGTACCGTTTTTGGTCGGCTTGATCTCGGATTTGGTGATGGCGGCTATGTACTTGTCCGCCGGGACCGGATCGAACCCTACATTAGGGTCAACTTCCTGGGCATTAAAGTTAAGTGTTGCCATTGATTTTGTCTCCTTATACTTAGTTAGAGTTATTGATTGCAGTTACAAGAGCGTTCCAATCCAATGGAAGCGTCTCGGTTATCCCGTAGCGGTTCTTTGCCAGAAGCTGAGAGGTCTCGTTGAGGACCAGTTGACGATGGCCGTTATCCATTCGGGCAGCGCCGACAAAATCCGACCACTCGACCATCGTGTTCATAAGGTCCGGATGGATTTCAGGTGTGGATTTCTCGAAGGCGATGCCATCGATATTGGTTATGGTCTGCCGCGAGCTGTGGGCTAAAAGCAAAACAGAGACACCTCGGTTTACGATGGCATCCAGTGTGGGAAGAAGATACTGATAGACGTAATTGCGAAGGACCTGTTTGCCGTTGCCGTAACCGCCGTGAGAGCGGTTGAGGGTATTACTCATCTTGTTGTCATCACCTGCCACACCGGCAACCTTCTCTTCGACCCTGCGGAGAAGCCAGTCGATAGAGTCGATTACCACTGTGTGATAGTCGTGCTGACCGGATGCAAGTTCATCGAGCCACATCCGTATCGCATCCCAGCTGGAAAGATACGGTGTCCGGTCGCATTTTACATGCGAAGCTCCGTTCTCGCAGTCGACAATGATTGCCTTATCTGCGCCCGCACCATACGTGGTCTTGCCCAGTCCCGCTGGACCGTAAACGATACCCTTCGGTGCCCGCATGTCTGTCTCGTTTAATACTTTCTCAAAAATTGACATAAATATACCTCGCTGTTTAAGTTAACATTGATATTTTCAAATATGCCCGGATGGCGGGCCGTCTGTATCTGTGACCTGCCGCTGACCATCCGGGCCAAAGAGTTATGCAACATCGAGCATGCGGAGATGCTCATAGCCTGTGGGCCAGTTATTATCCGCCCGGCATTGTTTAAGCGATTCTATGGCCTGCTCGTTATCGCTTCTGGCATTTGCCAGGCAGATATCGGTGACCTTCCACACACCGCAGCGGAAGGGCTCTTTCTTCTCGATGGCGATGATATATACCGGTACATATCTATCTGTCGCTTCTTTCAGCACCGACTGGTAGAAGGCCATCTGGTGGTGGTAATTGTACCTGCGGGCATCAGACTCGAACCAGGTAAGGTCATCACAGGTCTTTAGGTCCACGATGCCTTTGTATGGATTGAACCAGTCTATGCGTATCTGTGACGGCAGACCGCAGTATTCGGCGCGGACCACACCTTCGGCTAAACCATCTGAAATAAGCTC
>CAZVPF010000110.1:0-1981 GCA_964628195.1 uncultured Pirellulales bacterium
GTTCCTGTAACGAACTTTATACACAAATCGAGATATCAAAAAGGCTTAATTATTTTAAAGATGTTATACCTGAGAAAGTGTGTTGTGATATTGAGGAAATAAGCAAGATGCTTACTGCGATAATAAAGAAAACGAATAATTAGAACACAGGAAACAGAACACAGAACACAGAAAACAGAACATAGAACATAGAACATAGAAAATAGAAAATAGGAAACAGAATACAGGACACAGAAGGTGGTTTTGATATGATAAAAATCGAGCAGACTGAACTTGACGGGGTTTTGCACATAAAGCCTTATGTTTTTGAGGATTTTCGCGGTCATTACGTGGAGACCTACAACGATAAAATTTACAAACAAGCCGGTATTGACCTGGATTTTATACAGGATGATGTTTCGGTGTCCTCCAAAAACGTTCTTCGGGGGATACATGGCGATACGGTGACGCACAAACTGCTTTCGTGTCTGCATGGCAAGATTTATTTCGTGGTCGTCAATTGCAATAAAGAATCGGAGCAGTTCGGCAGGTGGCAATCCTTCATACTGACCGACACAGCTTATAACCAGGTTCTTGTTCCGCCGGGCTACGGCAACGGTTATTTCGTTTTGAGTGAGAAAGCGGTATTCAGCTATAAACAGACAACTTATTACGACCGCAGCAAGCAGTTCACCTATTTATGGAACGATCCGAAGTTCAACATCTTCTGGCCCGTTGATAACCCGATACTCTCAGAAAGAGACAAAGGACTTTAAAATGAGTAAAAGCAGTTTGGATATGAGAATTCCGTTCGGGACGATATCCGTGAGCGATTATTCCCGGGAACTGATAGAAAACGCCTTGAACAGCAACCGCCTTTCGAGCGGGAGATTGGTTAGTGAGTTCGAGCAAGAGTTTGCCCGTCTTGTCGGCAGCGGTCACGCGGTGGCTGTTAGCAGCGGCACCGATGCGCTGGCTGTCGCCCTTGCGGTTCTTTACGATTACGGGGCGAGGCGAAACGATGAGATCATCCTTCCGGCGCTTTCTTTTGTCGCCACGGGTAACGCTGTTCTTAATGCGGGGTTTAAGCCTGTTTTCGTGGATGTGCAGCCCGAGACGCTTAACATTAACCCTGAAGCGATAGAATCGGCAATTACGGAAAGAACGAGGGCGCTTTTGCCTGTTCATCTTATGGGCAAGCCGGCGGAGATGGACAAAATAAACGAGATCGCGGAAAGGCACGGTCTGTATGTCATTGAGGACGCGGCGGAGGCGCATGGTGCGGTTTACAAGGGGCGTAATGTCGGGACGCTGGGCAATATGGCGGCGTACAGTCTTTACGTGGCGCATATAATCACCACTATCGAGGGGGGTATAGTTACCACTGACGACCCGGAAACGGCAGGTATTTTGCGTTCTCTTCGCAGTCACGGCAGGGCTTGTAAATGTAAAAGCTGTGTGCTGAATACGGATTCTGCTTATTGTAAGAGGCGGTTTGAGCACGGCAGCAACCATGATATAAGATTCATTTTCGAGCGGATAGGTTTTTCCTGCAAGATGAACGAACTGGAGGCGGCGGTCGGGCTTGGCAGCCTGCGTGATTATGACGAGATACTCGAAAAGAGAAGGGCGAATTTGTATTACCTGATCGAGGCAGTCGAGCAGTTCAGGCCGTTTATTTATACGATCAGCAAGGAGCCTTACGAGGAGCTTGGCCCGCACGCACTGCCGTTGGTCGTAAGCCCGGAGGCGCCTTTTGGCCGCGAGGAGCTTACCGCTTTTATGGAAGCAAAAGGCATAGACACGCGGACCCTGTTCAGCTCGATACCGACACAATGCCGCGGTTTCGATTACCTGGGTCATAAAACAGGTGAATTTCCCAATGCGGAATATATAGGTGAAAACGGGCTTCATATCGGAGTTCACCAGGACCTCGCAAAGCCGCATTGTGATTACATAATCGATGTTCTGAGCAATTTTATTAAAGAAAAAGCTATATAAT
>CAZVPF010000111.1:0-1949 GCA_964628195.1 uncultured Pirellulales bacterium
TACTTCTTTGCACGATTTTACTTGGGAAATACGGGATTTAATTACCGCCTCAGGCAAAGTCGATATCATGGATAATTCGAGATATCAGTCTAATTATGATCCTGTCAGCAAAAGCTGGTCAGTAACTTTTAACTTAAAACTTGACACCCAAAACGACAGCATAAAAAAAAGAAGGTTTATTTTGCAATAATAGATCAGCAATATATTTACCGAAAGGATTTGACTGTGAATAAAATGGATAGAAGAAACTTTTTGGCTGCAGGAGCTGCTGCTGGGGTTGGTCTTGCATTAACTAACAGCCCGGTCAGGGCCAAGGCTCAGAAACATTCAAGACAGCCTGTTTCTCAATTGCCTCAGGTCGATCAAAAACCTTTGGATGTCGTAAAAATCGGTTTTGTCGGCGTAGGAGGCATGGGGTCGAACCATATAATAAATCTCCTGAATATAAAAGGGGCGCAAATCACAGCGGTATGCGATATTGTTCCTGAAAAGGTCGAAAAGATTCAGCAATGGGTTACAGATAAGGGGTTTCCAAGGCCCGCAGGCTATTCAAGGGGTCCGAGAGATTTTGAAAGACTTTGTGAAAAAGAAGATGTTGACATTGTAATGACAGCAACACCCTGGAAGTGGCACGTACCGGTTTGCGTATCTGCTATGGAAAACGGCAAGCACGCCGCAACCGAAGTCCCTGCGGCTGTGACAATTGAAGAATGCTGGAAATTAGTCGAAACTGCCGAAAAATATAGACGTCACTGCGTGATGCTCGAAAACTGCTGTTACGACAGGTTTGAGATGATGATGTTCCAGGTAGCGAAGAAGGGCCTGCTTGGCGGCCTTGTTCATGCTGAATGCGGATACATGCATGACCTTAGAGAAGTAAAATTCGCAAAGGGCGGAGAGGCCCTGTGGAGAACGGAACATTCCGTCAAGCGTAACGGCAATTTATATCCCACTCATGGCCTTGGACCAATAGCACAGTGCCTCGATATAAATCGCGGCGATAAAATGAACTATCTTGTCTCAATGAGCAGTCCATCCATGGGCCTTCAGGAATATGCTGAAGAACATCTCGACCCGGATAATCCGTGGCGGAAACGAGATTTCAAACTCGGCGATGTAAACACCTCGTTGATTAAGACAGATAAAGGCAGGACTATTGTCATAGGCCATGACACCAACCTGCCCCGTCCCTACAGCCGTAAGATTCTCTTACAGGGCACTAAGGGAATAATGCGTAAGTATCCTGAACCTCGCGTTCATATCGAGGGAAGGAGTCCCACGCATAAGTGGGAAACTGCCCAACCGTATTACGAGAAATTTGAGCATCCCCTGTGGGAAATGGTACAACAAAAGAACATAAAAGGCATTGGCCACGGCGGGATGGATTTTCTCGAACAGTACCAGCTGGTCCATGCCCTTCTAAGAGGTGCAAAACCTGATATCGATGTATATGATGCCGCTGCATGGAGTGCTGTCGCAGAGGTTTCCGAGCGCTCTGTTGCCAATAACAGTGCCCCCGCTGAGATACCTGACTTTACAAGAGGTACATGGAAAAAACGCAAGCCGCTTGAATTCCTGAATACATGGCAAAATGCTTAAAAATAGTTGTTAAGAAAATATACAGTAATATCGCTTCTCATAATTTTGGCATAAGAACCAGACATAGGAAATTTGTTATCCATTAAGTCATGATGTAAATCGCAGAGGCTCTGCCGTCAAGCCCGCTGAGAAGTAATTTGCCTTTGGTTTGTATCACCATTTCTTTTCCGGCTTGAATTTTTCTATACGGACCGGCTTTGTCTTGCTTGCGACTTTAGGTTTGCCGCGGTTTATTTGACGGCAAGCAATTTATGTTTTCCTTTATAAACAAAAGTTGTAATTTTTGTCTCTAACCCGTCCATTACTTTACAAGTAAATCTGCGGTTGGTTTGCATGGACGAAAATTCACC
>CAZVPF010000112.1:0-1875 GCA_964628195.1 uncultured Pirellulales bacterium
AACACCCTGGTAATGTCTCTCGACAAAGCTGAATTAGGGCTTACTGTCAAAGTCGATGGCGCTAAGTACTTATGTATCGGCCAAAGCGGTACAGATAAAAAACCGGAGTATAAATATGTGCCGCAGCGTATCATCCAAAGTGGAAAATATTTGCAGCATTTTGATGTAAACTACTTAAACTTTGAAGATTCAAAAGGCAATAAGCTGAAAGCCCAGGGGCGGATAGAAGTTATCGCCTGGCCCGAACGCTGCTGCATAATCCTTGAGTTAACACCACAAGAGATTTTGAAAAACGTTGAGATCGACCTTGTTTTGTCCGCCGGCGGTAAGAATATAGTTTCACAGCATACGAAAAAACAGCTCATTTCAACCGGTAAACCCGAAAAACTCAGTGCTGTTGTCGATTTCAGCAAAACTCAAGGTGAAGGACTAGATATTTCTGTCACGAACCCGAACCAAAATGGTTCACATGCAGAATATGACGATTTTTATGGCGCTTATATTATAAATATTCCTCCAGGCAGTTTAAAAAAAATACCCCCTCCCGCTGAGCCCGAAATTTTCAAACTGACTTTGAAAAACTCCACCAATAAATTAAAAAAGGGAAGGCTTTATTTCCGTACTCATGAAACAGACAAATCGCCTGCCTTGGTGGGAGTTACCCCGACGTTGACCGATACACAGGGTTGCCCCTTAGGGATCGATCTGCAAATTTCCAAAAACTGGCATAAATATCCGAATGAGAAAACACTTTATGAGGGCTCCTGGTTTCATGCTTATACGGTGGTCAGCATTGAACCCGGCAAGGAGTATCATTGGCAGTACCGTTTAATTAATGGGGTATGGGGGAGTATCCCCTCGGTGTCTCATGCTCAGCTTTCTCTTGCCGGATACGGCGGCCATCAGCTTTGGGATCAGGTAGCTATCGGCAACTGGGGAGAGAGCATAACTTACGATCCCGAGGTCGGCCTTTTCAGGTCATTCATTGACGATGTAAGACCTCTTATGGTTTGGTCCATGGACACCAGAAAAAAAACCAAATGGAGTTGGACCAACAATGTAGGCGGCGGCAATTTTTTAATATATGAAAGCGAAGAAGGAAAACAGCAGCCTGTAATTGCGGTAAAGTCCGAATACGACATGATAGGGCCAAACCTTACAAAGGTCACTTATCACGGTTTTACAAGCGACCGGGCCATCTCCTGTCGAATGACTGCCATGACCGCAAGGACTGACGATATAAACCGCAACTGGCATAAGTTCAGATACGATGTCTTAAAACCTGTCACCTTCGCAAGATTGGCCTTTTATCAGATGGGCGCCGACAGATACAATATTAACCTCTTTGAGAACATGGCTGCAGGCAATGAAAACGGGCTTCTGAAAGAATGGCAACCAGAAAGAGGCGGCCTCAATTATTCCATTAAAGGCAAACCAATTGTCGGTAAAAATTCATGGTTTTCTATACATGGCGCAAAAAAGAATAAATACGAGGACCGAGGCGGCGCGCTTGCAAACAGGGGGCTGATAATTCGTTCATGGAAAGCAAAGCTGGGCGGCCGAAATGTCAAATATCCATGCTACAGTGTTTTTGGAACCGAGGATAGAATCAAAAGCGCTAATTTTGAAATTTCTCCCCCGATTTCTGTAGAAAAACTTTTGCCCGGCGATTACGTAGAATGTGAACTTGTATTTGCGGTTTTCCCCCAGTTCGCGTCTGACTATTACGGCCCCAACGAGAACCTAAAAGAATTCCTTGAAAAACATGAAAATACATGGAACCCCGTCTACCGTGAAGCTGTCTGTAATAATATTGAGATTGAGACCCATAAGGGAAAGCTTGTAACCCAAAATCCATTAAAGATAGCATCCCTT
>CAZVPF010000113.1:0-1847 GCA_964628195.1 uncultured Pirellulales bacterium
GGACAATCTTGCCCAGCCGCTCCTCCTGGACGACATTGCAAGAAATGCACATGTAAGCAGAAGGAACCTTACGAGGCACTACAAAAAGATTACGGGCAAAACAATTGGTGAAAAACTCCATGAACTGCGCATGTACCAGGCGGAGGAACTCGTTCGTGAAACAGACTTGCAGATAAAAGCTATTACATACAAATGCGGTTTTCAGCATCTTTCTCATTTTGCAAAGAAGTACAAAGAGTTTTTTGGTTTCACCCCGACTGAATATCGTGATAAATTAAAGAATGAAAGTATGAAAGGCTATGATAAGTGGCAGCCGTTGTCTCTAAAGCTGAATAAATAAATATTATCCAGTAAAGTTTGATTATTTCATTCTTTTGCCTGTATCACGCTTTTTTGGTCCGGGATAAAGAAAACCAAGCTGTGAAGCCTATCAATATCTTTTACAAGTATCCGCCAATTTATCGGCTGGCCATCACTTTTATAAATATCTGATTAATCGAAGCTGCTTTTTAAGACAATGCATTATTTAGTTTAGCCATATCTTTAAACTCCAGATATTTTTGATAGTTCCTGGAATATAGTTCAGATTGTTTTTGATCCGGCTCAAAAACTCTTTCGGTATTGACCATTTCTTTAACACCTTCCGGAAGAGACGAAAACAAACCGGCACCTTTACCTGCAATTATCGCGGCACCAAGTGTGCCTGCTTCATTTATTTTCAAACGGGTCAAAGGTTTTTTAAGTATATCAGCCGTTAACTGAAGCCAGAGGTCGGATTTGGAACCGCCGCCCACAGCCCTGTATTCGTTTATCTCAAAACCTGTTTTCGAAAGATTATTTATCGATTCGAGAAGGTAATAAGCTGTCCCTTCAAGAATGCCCTTGAGGATTTCATCTCGGCTTGTATCAAGCTTGAGACCCCCGATCAATCCTGAAGAATCCGTCAAAAAATCAGGGGGGCCGGTGGCTGAAAAATAAGGTAAAACTACCACGCTCGAAGGTTTGTCTTCAAGCTCAGAGAAAAGTTTATTATATATATCTTCGTTATTTTGCTTTGCGAGGTTGCAGTCTTCCCTGGCGAAAGTATCGCGAAACCACTTAACCAGGCACCCTCCCTGGTTATAAATAAAACTAACATATTTATCTTTAAGAACGTGATGCTCTGTATTCAGGCCGATGCGAATCATTTCTTCAGAAGACGGCCTGCTTCCATACACCGGGGTAGCGCACAAAAATGTGCCCATTCCGTACATGGCCTGGCCGGGTTCTATAGAACCGCATCCAAGGGCGTTGGCGCACTGGTCGTGTGCACCTGCCACGATAACAACATCCTTGTCCAGTCCCAATTCTTCGGCCATATCCGGGGATATCCTGCCTGTTACGGTGCCGCTTTCTACAACTTCTGGAAGCTTTGAAGCATCTATTTCAATCACAGAGAGCAGTTGGTCCGACCAGTTGCATTTTTCGATATCGAATAACAATGTGCGGTTGGCAAGTGAAAGATCGACACATGGCTCCCCGCCGAGCATAAATCCAACAAAACTGCCCCAAAGGAGAAACTTGTCTGCTTTATCATAAAGCTGGGGCTGATTATCTTTTACCCACATTAACTTGGTAGCGGTGTGCTGATTATTCCATTTATTGCCGTTGATTTGATATAGATTTTTGTCATCAATTTGGGATTTAAGCCTTTCGACATACTCCTGGCCGCGGGGGTCGAAAAAAAGTATTGAATCGCCGATTATTTGCCTTTCTTTAGTAACGGGCACAACCGCTTCTCCGAGCGAAGAAACAGACAGTGCCTTTACAGGGTCACTGTCCGCCGAAGAAACCGATTTGCGTATAGT
>CAZVPF010000114.1:0-1803 GCA_964628195.1 uncultured Pirellulales bacterium
AGGCAGCCGCCGTCCGGACGGCAAAATCAACCTCATTATTAAAAACAAAACAAAAAGGAAACAACGAATAGAAAACAAGCAATACCGAAAGACAAAAACATGATATAGCTCATACCCCATGCGGTAAAAATCTGTATGCTGGCGTAAAAATAATGTGTCCATTTTTACCCATGCTGATATGAAAGCACAGCCTCCGGCCATCGCGGCTGCTGCCGCAGGCGAACTCAGCGATGCAGCCAATGGTTCTTTACACCCCCGCCGGACGCAATATACTGCAGCTCATTAAAATTGCCCTTTATATTTGACATAGCATTAGTCCCTCTAATACTAACATTCTGCGTGTGCAGTTAATAAAAAAGGTGCGGCTTAAGATGGAGCCGCACCTATTGTATTCGAACAATTTTTGAACTTACAATCCTTAACCTCTTTTGCGTAACAATATACCGCCTATACCCAAAAGAACCAGCGTAGCAGGTTCTGGAACTATAGTCAGCTGCAGAGCATCATATCCAGGTGTGTAGTCACTTATGATATCCAGTTCAAAATCATAAAGGGCAGAATTATCAATTATGTTGGCACCGGTAATCTGAACGACAGGGCCGGTGGCGAGAATGAACGTATCACCAAAAGAAGCGCCGATGTCACCAAGGGTATCAAGAATCAGGTCGGTATCTGAATCTATAAAGAACCCAATGTTTGTTGCGCCGCCCCATCCGTTTACACCTGTTTGAATAGGCATTACACCACCACTGTCCAGAACAAATTCCACAGTGCTGGATAATCCGCGGTCAAGCTTGAACTGGCGGTCAACTTTGATGTAATCCCCGGCTGAGCCTGAACCTTCAACCTTGAAATAAGCTGTTCCATTACCTGTAATAATATCACGTTCAAATTGCGTAGTTCCGCCGGAGATATTTATCCTGCCGCTTCCGGTTGCCTGGACTCCTAAAATTGTCTGGAGCCAGCCGTCAAAATAAACATTTGCATTATCGGAAATGTTCAGTTCGCCGTAGGCGTCGTCACCAATGGAATACTGAATGGTGCAATTCGGCTGAAGTGTTCCACCAGAAATTGAGTAAATGCCCGATGTTCCGGCATCGTCACCTAGTTCGATACGTCCGGAAGTCATGGTCACCATTCCGCCGGTCTGAATTACGTAGTCCGTTTTACCACTTGTCTTGCCGACTTCAAAGTTCTGATTTGCGCCGACATGGCTGTAATTGCCTCCCTCGATGAAGAGGGTTCCATTGCCGCCGTTAGCTCCGATCTTGGCCTGGTTACTGGTAAGCGAGCCGCCATCTTTTACACGAATCATTCCCCCTGTAGTCGGTCTGATATCGTTTACCAGAGGCACTGTATTGGTAACCCAGGCTTCACCTGATTTAACATAAGCAGAATCTGCAGAGTCAGGAATTCCTAAATCCCAGTTGCCGCTGTCGTTCCAGTCGCCGATACCGCCATTCCATGTAACGTTATCTGCAAACGCAGGAACGATCATAGAAATAAAACATGAAACCAATAAAAACTTTTTCATCTTCACACCTCCATCTAAAAAATTAATAAATCTTGTTAATTATACATACATAAACTTTATTGCCCCTACGCAAGGCAATGGCTGAAAAACAAACAAGTTACCGATAACATTATAGCTATTTAACATAAGCACGTCAAGGACTTTTCGGGTTTTAGCGGCATTTTTTGCCAAAAACCGCAAAACTCACGTAAACTATTGTCTTACAAAGCGTTATATAAACTGACATTTCCCATTTAAACTGTTAAAAAACATAATTTCTCCTAACGACA
>CAZVPF010000115.1:0-1770 GCA_964628195.1 uncultured Pirellulales bacterium
TTTCGTCAGTAAGATATTTGCCAAGCAGATAATATTTTCTATCGGGATACCACAAAATGCGTTTGCCATTTGACTCTGTCAGACTCGGATAAGTGCCTATTTCATTTGTTGCTTTAGGTCCGACAATAACGCCCTCGTTGTCCAGAATCTGCCTCGGCTTCTCGAACCATAAGGGTTGATACGGATCCGGCATAAAATTACCAACCGAAATGAACAACGGTCTGCGGTGTGTGAACATGTTCATGCCGACGGGAAGTTCTTCACCTCGATAGTGTCTTTCGGCGAAGAGGTTATTGTTGCAGTGGAGCAGGATATATCTGCCATTTTTGAGGGCATAAACCGGGCAGCATGAAAGCGGGTGCTTAATTTTTTCACCGGCGTCTTTATATCTCAACTCCTGCGGATCGCGCCATGTATGTCCATCATCTTCAGAGACGCTGTACCAGATATGCCCGGTGAGTGTTCGCATTGTTGCAAACAGCCTGCCATCCGGCAGCAGAGCCGGAGATGGCTCGCTGCACTCACGTTTGGCGAGATAAACAGGCATTTCAAGCGGCTTGTTGTCATCGGGCAGCCAGGTAATTTTCAGATTTTCGGCATCGGGACTTTCATCAATATTATCAAAACGCATAAAATAACAACGTCCACGTTCATTCTTCCAGACAGTATAACCGAGAAGCTGCCTACCCTGCCGATCCCTTATCGGCTTCTGCCATGCGATGAATACTCCATCAGTCGGAGAATCAGGGTCGCCGTACTTCTTACGTGCAGCGGGAATCACTATATCAGGTCCGTGTCGCCAGCTTCGGCCTTCATCGTCACTTTGCATGGTTCCCATGACGCCGGATATTCCAGACGGTGTTCCCGCCCTGGATTTAGTATAGAAGCAATAAAGACGCCCTGTTTTTGCAAAGACAGGAACCGCCCAGCTTGCCTGTGTTTCATTACCGTTTAAAGTGGTGCCTGTAACGTATTGAGGTTCCGACCACTTCATGCCGCCGTCACTGCTTCGCTTAAGCATAATGTGGTTGTCACCGTAAGACTCCTGAAGACCCTGTGTCCATATAGCGACTAAATCACCGCTTTTAGGTGAAACTGTAACCAAAAAATGCTCGTTATCACCGTCGTTGTATTTGTCGCCTTCTTTGGGAACATAAAAGACAATGTCTGGCCTGCTTCTTTGATAATCGTCTGTGCCGGCTATTCTTATGGCTTGGTCCGTATCAGAAGGATTTTTTCCAAACATATGCGTTTCGGTGTCATCCGGCAGCAGGAAACCGTTCTTTACGAGCAATAAATCTATCTCTTCGCCGCTGGAGTCAGTAACAGCTGCTTCAAAACAAGCCTTAAACTCACCTGCTGATTGGTTTAGACACTTAACCAAAACAAAGTTCCAGCCTCTTTTCAGTGTACAGTTAAAAGATTTTTCTTCGCCTATGCTGCTGTTAAATTCATACTCTTTTCGGCCGTTTATATACCAGCAGCACATACAGTTTGTATCGAATGTAAGGCAAACTTCTGTTTGACTTCTAAGATAAAGATGGTTACAGAGGTAATAAAGATTAAAATCCTCATTGCCAACAAATTTTTCGAATTGATACTTATCGAGTGATTCGCCGTCGGTATACCAGGATTTCCACTTCAGTTCCCGCACATTTTGTTTGTAGGTCTTGTTCGGGTCCGCGGCATCAACAGGTATAAACTCCCGGTCTTTTTCACTTGTGATGAAGGGACCTATCACCATCCACCTGTTTATCCTGCCTGAAGTTG
>CAZVPF010000116.1:0-1714 GCA_964628195.1 uncultured Pirellulales bacterium
ATCTCCAAAGCCCGTGACGCGGTGCGGAACCTTGCCCAAACCGAGCCTTATCAGGATTTTATAATTTACCTCCGCGGCGGAAGATACTTCATAGATCAGGCCATCGTATTCGACTGGCGGGATTCCCTCGATTACAACTTCAAACTGATTATTACCGGCTGGACAGGAGAAACGCCTGTACTTTCAGCAGGTAAGGAAGTCAAAGGGTGGACGGTAGTTCAACCAGGCGAAGCGCCTGCGAACCTGCCCGCTGCAGCAGAAGGAAAGTTATGGGTCGCAGACATACCGCCGGGGCTGGGTAATATTAAATGTCTGTATGATGAAATTGGTCACCTGCCCAGAGCGAGGATGGCCGGTTTTCAGCCTGAGAAGAATTACGATGACCCGGAAGCATCGAAAACGGAATTGTACTATCCAGCCGGTGCCGGTATCAAAAACTGGTCAAATCTCCAGGATATTGAGTGAATAATTCGCCCAGATATGCCCTGGGTGATGAACATCCTCCCGGTCGCATCTGTCGATGAAACAAACTGTATTGTTACGACTTCTATTGAGGGCTCATATTCGCTGGTTAAACAGCGGTTCACTCACTGGCCCCAGCCTGACGAAACAGCGTGGATAGAGAACACTATCGAAGGACTCGACTCGCCTGGCGAATGGGTCGTTAACACAGCCGAGGGGAAAATATATTTATGGCCGAGAGGCTGTTTTCCTGAAACGATTTGGGCTCCTGCGACAAAGGATATCATTCGCGTTGAAGGCAGCGCCTATGGCCAATATGTCAGGAACATATCTTTCAGACAGCTTATTTTCGAGCACGGTGAAAGGCATACAGTTACCGCGGATGAAGCAAGTATTCAGCATGATTGGGAATTTTACGATCAGGCCAATGCGATGCTTCGTTTTCGTCACGCCGAGAGTTGCCAGGTGCTTAAATGCCGTTTTCAAAACAGCGGCGGGGCCGGAGTAAGGCTCGACCAGCATTGCAAAAGAATAACAATCGCGCATAATGAATTCACCGAGCTTGGCGGCTCGGGCGTGGTGCTTTGCGGATTCGGGCCGGGAACACAGGACAGGAATATGGAGCATCTTGTTTATAACAATGAAATACATCGCTGCGGGCTTTTATACTGGCAGTCTCATGCGGTCATTATTTTCCAGAGTCGTGACAATATTATATCCTATAACCATATTTACGATATGCCCTATAACGGCATAGCAATGACCGGAGCCTATACAAACCACTTCCTCCCCGCCAATTCGGACAATCGAGAGGTGTCGCGCACTATCCGCTGGGCGGAGGTTGGAGGCGCCGGGACATACACATGGGATCAGATCGAACCTTATATTCATACCCGAAACAACATCATCGAGAACAACAATGTACATAATGTCATGCAGGTTCTTGGCGATGGCAACGGGGTCTATATTCGTTTCTGCCCGGCGGGCAATATCATTCGACGAAATTATTTCCACGACATTGTTGACGAGGGAGCCCAGGCGGCGATCCGCTGTGACGGAAATCAGCACGGTGTGGAGGTTTATGAAAACCTTATTTACCACTGCGTACGCACCGCGATAACTACGAAAGGAAGAAACAGTATTTATAATAATGTCATGGCCGATATGCTTTCGACCGAAGATCCGGACAACATTCACAATGTGCAATTGTATTCTTATTTACAAATAACTCCCAGGCCGGGCGATAACTGTC
>CAZVPF010000117.1:0-1397 GCA_964628195.1 uncultured Pirellulales bacterium
TAGCCGATGCAACATGGCAATGGGCAGGCTGATGCTCCGAAGAGGTGATTTTAAGACGGCTCTCAAATACCTCGAAATATCGTGGAAAAAGTTTACAATGCTGAACTTTAATCCATATGACGGTGAAATAAGTTTTCTTCTTGGATTATGCAACGAATATCTCGGTGACTATGAAAATGCTTATAAGCATTATTATAAATCGGTGTGGAATGGTCCCTGGCAAAGCATGGGTTATTTTGCACTTTCCAGGCTCGAATGCAGAAAAAAGAATTATGTAAAAGCTGAGGAGTTTATAAAAAAATCAATTGCAGTAAATGCACTGAACAGGAAGGCTCGCCATCTGGCGGCAGTATTAAACCGCAAGCTTGGAAATGAAAAACAAGCCCTCGCAAGCATAGAAAGATGGCTTCAGGAAGATCCAATAGACATTTGGATGCTTTACGAAAAATATCTGCTTAAGCAAGACAAGGAAACACTTGAAAATATATTTGAAATAACTCGAAAAGATGATCATCCATTTATAAATTTGGCCATCGACTATGCAAAAATCGGCTTAACGGATGAGGCATATGACCTTTTGTCACTGCTCGAAGATGCCAATGATCCAATGGTTTATTATCACCAGGCATATTATTTAAAAGAGAGGGATAATTCACAATCAGCTAAATTCCTGAAAAAGGCTGAAGATATGCCGCTTACACCCTTTTTCCCCAACCGGCTGGAGGATATTGCCGCCCTGCAATTCGCAATTGAAACTACAGATGATTATAAGGCAAACTATTTGCTGGGCAACCTGTTATATGATAAAAGGCAATACCAAAAGGCGATGAAACATTGGCGGAAAAGCGTAGAAAAGAATAAGTCTTTCGGTGGTGCCTGGAGAAACCTGGCCGTTGGAACATTTAACAAACTCAACGATCACGAAACAGCAAGACAATACATGGAAAAAGCTGTCAAACTTGAACCTGAAAATGCAAGATTCATCGCAGAACTCAACGAATTATATATCAATAGCGGTGCCTCTCCGCAGGAGCGACTGAAGTTCCTGGAAAAACACAAAAAATTAATCACAAAACGTGATGATTTGAAATTGGACCACGTCACTGCAGTAAATCTTTGTAGAAGATATGAAGATGCTGTTGAACTGATGGAGGCTTATACATTTCACCCATGGGAATGCAAGGAAGGTCTTATTGGTGAGCAATATGTTATAGCCAAAATTGCTCTCGGCTCCGCAGCATTATCCGACGGTGATGGTGAAAAAGCATTGAACTTCTTTGAACAGGCAATGCTTTTTCCAGATAATTTTGGCGAAGAAAAACTTTGCAGCGCAACCGACAATGACCTGAAGTATTTTTCCGGCCTGGCTTGTGAACTGAAAGGAGAGAGGCAAAAAG
>CAZVPF010000117.1:1407-1705 GCA_964628195.1 uncultured Pirellulales bacterium
AAAGCCGAGCAGTATTACCGGGATGCCATTGACTGCGACATGCGGATTTACCCGGCGCTTTCGTTGGCAGCCGTATCCAAGCCGGACTATATTTTCTATCGCGGACTTGCCCTAAAGAAGCTTGGCGATAATGTAAATGCTGCGAAATGCTTTAACCAGCTAATTGAGTATGGTATTGAAAACCAGGACAAAGAAGTAAGATTCCATTACCTTGAAATTGGAACAGTAACTACTGTTATTTTTGATGAGGATATTAACAGGAAAAACAAGGTGTATTGTGCATATTTACAAGCACTTG
>CAZVPF010000118.1:0-1510 GCA_964628195.1 uncultured Pirellulales bacterium
GGGCGTGTTGCCCAAGTTGGTAAAAATTTAACATATTGCTCTTTTACAAGTTCAAAACTCTTTTATCATCGACAGATTCGATAATTCTGCGAATTTTAGTGGCCATAGTCGCATGATTTTCCATGTGATGGCTGTTTTTATCTGAAATAGAGCCACTCTGGTTTGTTTGTACGGTTTTCTTGCCCGCAGCAGCTTACGAAGATTCTGTGTTGCAGCAATCAGCACATTCTGAATCTCAACCATGGCCAGTCCACGCCATCGTGCACGCTTGAATCCATGATTATTGGCTGCATCAGCAAATGACCCTTCCGCTTTGGCTCTGCGGTGCGCCATCAGGCGTTTGCGTTCCGATGGCGAAAGGCTCTCATCAGCCCACTTCCGGTACTGGGCTCGAACATTGCGAACCACCTGACGACCACAGGTTTTAGATGAAACACACTGTGAAAAAAAGCAACAGGCTTCGCAGATTGAGCGAGCCGCACGATAACGCCACCCGATGCCGTCACGTGGACGCTGGCGGTCATAGCGTTCCAATCGCTGTCCGGCCGGACAGATAAAACAGTCCTGCTTCTTGTCATAGGTGAATTGGTCATGTGAGAATTTACCGGCTTCAATCCGGCCGTGCTTCTGATGCGGAATACAGGCTGTACAGCCTCTTTCGTACAGATACTCATAATTATCCAATGTCCCGTATATCTTATCGGCGACCGCTGTTTGAACGTTCCGGCCAGTATTGGCTTCATGGGCCTCAATGCAATCGGCTAAGACATGGTTGTCATTGACATTGGCTGCTGTCGTGGTGGTAGAGGTAATAATGCCCTTTTTATCGTCAACCGTGCGATGGTCCTTATAACCCAACGTGGTCTGGCTGTATTTTTTGCCTAACCGAGCATCCGGATCGACCGGGCTGGCTTTCTGTTCAAGAGGTTCAGGCTCACTATCTTGTTCCAACCGTTCGTAAAGATCGCTGCCAACCAGGCGCAATTGAACCTGTAATGTGTCTTTGCCGGCATTGGCATCAATCATGCTTGAATCCAGATGAATGGTGTGACCATCGACAAGGCCGGCCTGAATGCATTGTTCGAGAATATTCTGGAAAAACTCCGTGAATACCTCGAGACCCCAGCGGCGGCGGGCCTTGGACAGGACACTGTGGTTGGGCGTTGCATCGTCCAGGTCGTAGCCGCAAAACCACAGCCAGTCCAGACGCAGAGGCAATTGATCCATCAAGGCCCGTTCGGACTTGATATTTTCATAAAACAGCAGGAACATCAACTTGAGGATGACGGCCGGATCAACAGAAGGATTGCCGGTAGTTCCGTAAAGCCCGACCACCCGTTCGCGGACAAAATCAAAGTCTACCGTATTGCGGATGCGACGCAGAGGATAATCTTGGCCGATTCGACGATCCAGCGAAATACCATGATAAAAGAGTTTCGGTTCAGATTGTTGTTTTTTACCTATCATTATGAATGGCTCCTAAAAAGTTGAGCCAATTATATTTAAAAAA